>CAVEOA010000001.1:0-243630 GCA_963617205.1 Alloprevotella sp.
AGAGTGTTTGACTACGAATCAAAAGGTCGTGGGTTCGAATCCCGCCGGGCTCATTCTTCTCTGCATCCCTGACATCATGGGCTCGTAGCTCAGCTGGATAGAGTGTTTGACTACGAATCAAAAGGTCGTGGGTTCGAATCCCGCCGGGCTCATTCTTCTCTGCATCCCTGACATCATGGGCTCGTAGCTCAGCTGGATAGAGTGTTTGACTACGAATCAAAAGGTCGTGGGTTCGAATCCCGCCGGGCTCATTTTCTTCTGCTTTGATCATTCAGGCAGAAGTTTTCTTTTTACAATCAAATATGAGGAGAAATATTGATATGGAAAATATCGCCATTCGCCGCGCCGAAGAGAAGGATATACCGGTGCTTGACAAACTGCTGATGCAGGTGCATGATGTACATCATCAGGTGCGTCCCGATCTGTTCCGCGATGGCACAAAGAAGTACACGGACGAGGAGCTTCGCCAGATTCTAACGAATGATCTTACGCCGGTGTTTGTCGCGGAGAAGGATGGAACGGTGCTCGGCTACGCGTTCTGCATCCATCAGCAGCACGTGAATGACAACAACCTCACGGACATCAAGACGCTCTACATTGATGATCTGTGCGTTGATGAGAACGCCCGCGGACAACACATCGGGCATCAGCTTTACGACTATGTGGTGGATTTCGCGCGTGCGCATGGCTATTACAATGTGACGCTGAATGTATGGGCGGACAATGTTAATGCGCGAAAGTTCTACGAACGTCTCGACCTGCGTGTGCAGAAAATCGGCATGGAAAAGATTCTGTAATCCTTATGACATCAACAAAACGGACGAAGCTTGTGTGTGGGCTTCGTCCGTTTTTGATTGCAATCATTCGCCGGATTGCTGCGGCTGACCGTCGCGCATTTCGCTGGGTGTGATGCCGAAATATTTCTTGAAAGCGCGGCGGAAGCTGGCGGCGTTTGTGTAGCCAAGGTCAGCATAGAGCGTTGTCAGGCTGCATGAGCCGCGTGTGAGCCGTTTCGCTGCTTCATTCATGCGCAAACGCTCGAGGTAGACGCTGAAGTTCTCGCCGGTCTTTTCCTTGAACAGGTGGCTCAGGTACGTTTCACTCATGTTGAAGCATTCCCCGACCTTGCTCAGGCAGAGGCTCGGGTCGCTGTAATTTTCCTGCAAATAATGCTCAATGTCATGAATGACGGCAGTCGGCGTTGTCACGCGGACGAAGAAATCGCACATGGACAGCGCAATGTCCTCCAGCTGCGCGAAGCTGAGCGAGGTGCTGTTCAGCTGCACGTCAAGCACATGGAGCTTTGCGGCGAGCTCATCCGACTGCGGCGGCAGAATCTGGAAGCGAGCCTTAAACAGTGTGTTTTTAAGGTCGGCGAGCAGCATGTTCAGCAACGGCATCGAAAGACTGCGCTCCTCGACATTCTCGCGGTGAATGAGCGCGAACATGTCCGTCGTCTGACTCTTGTTGCCGGAGGTGATGAAGTGGTAGAGCTTTGAGGAAATTTCAACCGGGTAATACCAGCTTTGCGTGTCCTTGAGGATGAAGTCGTAGGGGAGGAAGATGTGGTGCTTGCCGGTATAGCGCGAGGCGGAGCGCGCCTGCTCGTAGCTTTCCCACAGGCGGGACGGCTGGACGCAGCGGCTGCCGACGCCGGCATAGAACCACAGTCCATCATGGTCGGACAAATCATCATGCAGCTCGATGATACGTTGCTGCAGGTCGTTGAGCGACTCCGTCTGCGCGTTGCTGTAGGTTACCAGCACGACAAACTCGCGTGACAGCGTGACGTAGTAATACAGAGGGTATTCGCCGGACAGGTGGCGCTCGAGCCCATCAACAATCGCGTCATACTCGGTTTGCAGGGAAACGGTACCGTCATTGTTCTGCCGATTCGCGACACAGAACAGCACGTAATGGTGGAGATCGCCCGTCAGATGGAGCGATTCCATCATGTACTGGAACTCATCGTCTGTTGCAACATGACCGGAAAGCAGCTTGCGAAGGTACGAGGCATTGATAGCGGGGCGCTGCGCGTCAATCTGATTCTGAAGGACAGCATTCGCGTCTTCTGCGGCATCTAAGCGCGTAGTCAGCTGATGGATGGGCTTCATGGCGCCGCGGAGCATTAGGACAATCATGCATGCGCCGACAAAGAGCGCTACGAAGAAAATGGTCAGATAGATCCAGGCCAGCGAGCCGGAAACCTCATTGGCAAGGTCGTTGGGCAGGACGAGATAATACTGCCTTCCGGATTTTGCCTGATTGCGGATGAGCCGGAATTTGCCTGAAACGGCATTTTGATTGTTGTCAAAGGACAGCGCGTCAAAAGCGAAGGTCTCATTGGACAGCGCACCGATGGAAAAAAGCGGGTCTCCGTCTTTTGTCAGGATGAATACGGCACTTTCCTCGATTTCCTCCGGCAGCAGCGATGACGACAGGGCATCGGTATCCAGCTCAAAGGTGACGACAACCGGCAGGGAAGACAGCTGCGTGGAAGACAGTCCGATGAGAACGGCTAAATCGCCGCTGCGTCCGGAAAAGCGGCTGTAATCGGCAAAAGTCGGTTCAGTGGTGGCACTGTTCAGCAGCGCGATCCATGCGTCATATTCCGATGCCTTGAAGCTGCGCGTGCCGATGTAATACAGCTTGGCTGAAACGGATTCGCTGGATGTCAGGATGTGATTGGAGGTTTTGAGGTACAGCGTGGAGCGGAGAACGGGCAGATTAAACAGTCCGTATTGCCGAGCAGTCAGCGTCTGCATCAGCTTATAGGCGGACAGCACATAATCTGCATCGGTCTCCTCGGTCAAGGCGGCAAGCTTGAGCAGGGTGCTGTCTGTGCGCAGCTGCAGCGAATAGTCGTTCATGAGCTGAAACTGATTTTCCATGCTGACCGAAACGCGCGAAAGGTGGCGGCGCTGCTGTTCCCAATAGTCGCTGCGGACGCGGCTGTCATACGTCAGTCCGATACAGACGAGCAGGGAAAGACAAATCAGCAGAAAGATGGCATAGGTCAGGGCAATTCCGGACGCATGTCCCAATCGGGCGCGCAGCGTTTTCCAAGGTGATGGTGATTTCACGGACATCATCCTCGCTTCAGTGAATTTGAAACATGTTTACTCGGTAAAATAATCCATCTGAAACAATTATAATCGGAAAACCGGCTTTTTTCAAGTAGGAAAACGATAGAAGGTACAATTTTTGACCGCTTGAGCCATCAGAAATGTTCGCTGTAAAAAAGAATTGTTCCTTGAAGGACTTTTCTTTTCGTGGTACGATACAATCAGAGCAGAGGCGTGGGGTATCGCCGATGCAAAAAAGGAGGGTATCAAGATGAAAAAGTTCCTTGCGATGGTACTGGCACTGATGATGACGTGCGCGATCATTCCGATGACGGTTGCATCTGCCGACGAAGTTGTCAAGCCGGAAAAGATCACCATCATGGTGGATACGACGCTCGTTAATCAGGCGAACGGCCGCGATGCATTTGAAGCGCGTTGGGAAGAGCTGACCGGCATCGACCTGGTGATCATTCAGCCTGACCATTCCGCTTATTATGATGTGATGCAGCAGACGATGTCCGATCCGGATCAGTGGCCGGACGTGCTGATCATGTCTTCTACCTATTATTCTGACTTCGCATCCATGGGCGCCCTGTGGGACATGACCGAAGCGTGGGAGAACTCCGAGACGAAGAACTCCGGCCGTTTCACCGGCGACAACGTCATCGAAGGTCTGAAGATTAACGGCAGCCTGTACGGCTTCGCGCCCACCCGCGGCAACGGCTGTGTGACCTATGTGAAGAAGGCTTGGCTGGACGCAGTCGGCATCACCGAGCTCCCGACGAATTGGGAAGAATACGCGGCAATGCTGGATGCCTTCGCGACGAAGGATCCTGACGGCAACGGTGTTGACGGCGACACCTACGGCACCTCTGCGGCTGGCTTCATTGGCTCCGAGGCTCCGTTCACCAACTATCTGCCTGAATTCTATCAGGATGCGTATCCGTCCTTCATCCTCAAGGATGGCAAGTACGTTGATGGCTTCACCCAGCCCGAAATGAAGGCTGCCCTCGAGCGCATGATCGAAGGCTACAACAAGGGCTGGATCGACCCCACCACGCTGACGAACGCCACGAAGGACTGCCGCAACAAGTTCTATGACGAGAAGTTCGGCGTTTTCACCTACTGGGCGGGCACCTGGGCAACGAACCTGAAGACGAATCTGGAAGCAAACAGCCATGACTCCGAGCTGATTGCTCTTGAGCCGATTGCTGAGGTTGGCGAATACTTCGACCGCGTCCCGCCGGTTTGGTGCATTACCACTGCCTGCGCGAATCCTGAAGGCGTGTTCAAGTACTTCATTGACACCATGCTCGACGGCGGCGACATGCAGATGCTCTGGACGTACGGCGTTGAGGGCACCCACTGGAGCCGTGCAGCGGAAACCGTGCTGGACGTGACCTACGAAGAGGGTCAGTTCCACTTCCTCGAGAACCTCGAGAAGGCCGGCACGCTCTACACCAAGAATCACATCGACCCGATGCTGAGCCTTGCGTCCTTCGCGGATGATTACGACGATCCCAAGTCCGTCAAGGAAGAAGCACGCGTTTCTTCTGAAATGTTCAACAGCCACTCCAAGCTCGCCGCAATCGTTCCGACGACCGATGAGATGGGTACGTACGGCGCTGACCTGACCACGAAGAAGAACGAGCTGATTGCCAACGTCGTCATGGGCAAGATTACCTATGAGCAGGCGATGGAGCAGTTCGAGAGCGAAGGCTATGCCGCGCAGTCCCAGGCGATTGTCGACAGCCTGAACGCGCTGATTGGTCAGTAAACCCATCCATTACAAAAGATAAAGCCGCTCTGCGGCTGCAGCATGATGGAATCAGAACAGGCAAAAGAGCCATTGCCCTGCAAACGACAAAAACATCGGGCATCCGTCTGATGAATGAACATCGGGAGGACGGTCGGCACGAGTCGGCCGTCTCTCTCTCATGAACAGAGCGACAATCCGTGAATTTCCGAATAAGGGGGAGAACCTATGAACGGCGCAGCTCAGATCAAGCATCGGAAAGCACCGCTTAAGGTCAGAATCTGGAATTACAAGTGGTTCTATCTGATGTTCCTGCCGGTCATGGTGGCAGTTATTGTGTTCCACTATCTGCCAATGGCAGGCGTTTCGTTAGCTTTTTTCCGCTATCAACCGATTAACCGTGCGAACCCCCTTGAGTTTACGGGGCTTGAAAACTTCCGGAAGCTGTTTGCAACACCTGGCTTCTGGTCGTCCTTCACCAACACGCTTGAGATTTCCATCGTCAAGCTGCTGCTGAATACGTTTATGGCGGTGTTCATTTCGCTCCTGCTGAACGAAATGATCTCCACAAAGCTCAAGAAGCTGTCGCAGACGATTATCTATCTGCCACATTTCATGTCGTGGGTCGTAACGGCGGGCGTCTTCCAGATGCTCTTTTCGCCTGAGACCTCCGGCCTGGTCAATCAGCTGCTGCTTAAAATGGGCGTCATCGATACAGGCATCTACTTCCTCGGCGATAACGACTGGTGGCGGCTGACCTACTATATCATCAACATTTGGCATGACACCGGCTGGGGCACGATCATCTTCATGGCAACCCTGACCGGCATTGATCCCGGCATCTATGAGGCGGCATCCATCGATGGCGCTGGTCGCTGGAAGAAGATGTGGTACATCACGCTTCCTGCGCTTGCCAACACGATTGTGACGGTGCTCGTGCTGAATCTGGCGAAGATCATGAATCTCTTCGAGAGCGTCTTCGTGCTTCAGAACGCCGCTGTCTATGAGACCTCGCAGGTGCTGCAAACGTACGTCTACTACCAGACCTTCAACGTCGGTGCACGCGTGAATTACGGCTACACGACGGCGATTGGCCTGTTCCGCTCGCTGGTGGGCATGGCGCTGGTTCTGATTTGTAATCAGGTCAGCAAGAAGGTCCGCGGCCGCGGCATTGTGTAAGAAGGGAGGATGTCAAGATGCAGACAACTATGACAAAGGCGCATCGCAAGGGGCACAAGCAGTTCTCCATTTTCCCGTTTGTCAACGGCCTCTTCTTCCTCATCTTCTGCCTGTTTATCCTCATTCCGCTGTGGAAGGTTATCGTTGACTCCCTTGACCTGAACACGGGCTACGGCATGAAGCTCTGGCCTGAGAAATTCGGTCTGGCAGGCTATCAGTCCGTATTCAGCAATCCGACGCTGCTCCGTCCGCTGATGATTTCTGTTGTTACGACGGTCACGGGCACGTTCCTCGGTCTGCTGCTGTCCACAGTCGGCGCATACGTGCTGATTCAGTGGGACATGCCCGGCCGCAACTTCTTCGCCGGCATGCTCCTCTTCACGATGATTTTCCAGGGCGGCATGATTCCGACCTACATCGTCATGAAGTCGCTCGGCTTGATCAACACGCTGTGGGTCGTCATCCTGATGCCTGCCATTAACGTCTATAATCTGGTGCTGATGCGCAACTTCTTCGAGGGTATCCCGACATCGCTGTTCGAGTCCGCAACGCTGGATGGCTGCACGCCGTTGCAGATCTTCTACAAAATCGTGCTGCCGCTGTCGAAAGCTGCGCTCGCGTCCATCGGTCTGATGTTCGCAGTGTCCTACTGGAACGACTATACGAATTACAAGCTCTACATCACCACAGATCAGACGCTGTACAACTTCCAGATGAAGCTTCGCTCCATCATCATGGGCTCCGACCTGCCTGCTGCCAACGGCGGCGCAGCGGAGAACACGGTGACGAACGCAGCCGTTATCGTGGCCATCCTTCCGTTCATGATTCTCTATCCGTTCCTCCAGAAGTACTTCGTCAAGGGCATCAATATTGGCGCTGTGAAGGAGTAATGACATGATAACAAGCCGCAACGGGGCGCTCCTCGATGGAATGTTCCGTTGCGGCCATTTTTCGTGAAAGGAAAATCAGCATGACGACAATTTTTTGGGCAGGAGATTCGACTGTCAAGCAGAATTCAATAGCAACGTATCCGCAGACAGGCATCGGGCAGGTGTTTAACCGTTACACGAAGCGTTATGAGGTGCAGGTTGAGAATTATGCCGAGAACGGCCGCTCCTCAAAGCAGTTTATCGACGAGGGAAGGCTGGCAGTGATTTATGACCGGATTCAGGTGGGAGATTTTCTCTTCATCCAGTTTGGTCATAATGACGAGAAAACGGCAGATCCTTCGCGTTACACCGACCCAGACACGGATTTTCCGGCGAATCTGGAGAAGTTCGTCAATGTTGCACGAAATAAGCATGCGACTCCCGTGTTCATTACGCCGCTGACGCGCTATAATCGCAATGCACCGGGTGCACTCTACACCCATGACCGCTGGGCGGAGAGCATGCGCAGGACAGCGAAGCGGCTGAATGTCGCGCTGGTTGACCTGACGAAAATGTCCGAGGAGCTTGTCGATGCGATGGGCGAAAAGGCACAGAAAACGTATTATATGAATCTGCCGGCAGGTGTCTATCCGCATTTTCCGCAGGGGCAGCAGGACAATACGCATCTGCAGCCGATGGGCGCGATGGTGTTCGGCGGATTGATTGCCGATGCGCTGCATGCGTTGGGCGGCGAATATGCGGCGCTGCTGTGCGATGAATACGACCAGTGGAAGAACGAAACGGCGATGAATGGGGCGACAGCTCCGTCAGCAAGGGAGGAATTGGAAAGTTGAACGTACTCTGGACGTCTGACAATGGAGATGGGACATACCGCAATCCGGTGATTCACTGCGATTATTCGGATCCGGACGCGATTTGCGTGGACGGCGTGTATTATCTGACAGCGTCTTCCTTCAATTACGTGCCCGGACTGCCGATTTTGACAAGCACAGATCTGGTGAACTGGACGCTGCGCAATTATGCGGTTAAGCGCATTCAGGAGAAGCGCTACGACACGCCGCAGCATGCAGACGGCATCTGGGCGCCTGCAATTCGCTATCAGGATGGGCGCTTCTATATCTTCTACGGCATGCCGGACGAGGGAATCTACATGGTCACTGCGGAAAATCCGCTGGGTGACTGGGATGCGCCGGTGCTGGTGAAGGAAGGGAAGGGGCTGATTGATCCCTGTCCGCTTTGGGACGATGATGGACGCGCGTATATCATTCATGGCTACGCGAAGAGCCGCATCGGGTTCAACAGCAGGCTTGGTATTTTTCCGATTTCAGCGGACGGCAGAACATCACTCGCGGATGATCATCTGCTCTACGACGGTACGGTGAAGCATCCGACTATCGAGGGTCCGAAGGCGTACAAGCGCGATGGCTGGTACTATATCTTTGCGCCGGCTGGCGGCGTGGCGACCGGTTGGCAGGTGTGTCTGCGCAGCAGGAGCATTTATGGTCCTTATGAGGAAAAAGTCGTGCTCAAGCAGGGCAGCAGCGAGATCAATGGACCGCATCAGGGCGCATGGGTTGAGACAGACGAGGGCGAGGACTGGTTCATGCACTTCCAGAGCAAGGGACTGTACGGACGTGTAATGCATCTTCAGCCGATGCATTGGCAGGAGGATGGCTGGCCGTACATCGGTGTGCCGGATGAAAATCCCGTTCCTCCGGAACAGATTCCGGCTGGCATCAACTGTGAGGCGGCGGCGCTGATTGCGAATGCGGCGGACTGCGGCATCCCGGTTACAGAATATCGGAAGCCGAAGGGAACGGCAGGAGAGATTGCTGGCGAGGTCGGGGATGATGATTTCCGCAGTGCGATCGGGCTGCAATGGCAGTTTATGGCGAATCTGCAGCCGGATTTCTATCAGGTGGGTGATGGTGTGCTTCGCCTGAATGCCAAAACGCTTCCGAATGGCGGCGACAGGCTGTGGCAGTGTCCGCAGACGCTGACGCAGAAGATTGCCTGTCCTGCGTTCTTTGCGGAGACAACCATGTCCATCGATGGGCTGCTTGCCGGTGAGCAGGCAGGCGTCGGCATGATTGGCGGACAGTACGCCTATGCGGCGGTGCGCAGGAGCGAAGATAACGTGTCGCTCGTGTATGTCACCAGCGACGGAAGCGACCATCACGAAACGGTGCAGGAGCGCGTGACGATTGCCGATGCACCCGTGACATTCCGCGTGACGCTCCTGCCGACATCCGATAAGACGGCAGTGGTGACATTTGAATATGCGCAGGGCAACGAATTCAAGCCGTTCGGGCAGCCGTTTGAGCCGGCGCGCCATACGTGGGTCGGCGCGAGGCTGGCGCTGTTTGCGATGCGGCTGAGCGGCGATTCGGAGGATTGCGGCTATGCGGAATTCGGTCCGGTGACGCTGAAAGCGGTGGAGACATTATGAGCACAATTCAAGCGCTGCACGAGGCATTGCTTGCGGATGACAGAGTGGCTATCCGTGCCATGCTGACGGCTAATCCGGCATTGGTTGATCAGGTGAATGATGACGGCGAAGCAATCAAGTTCCTTGCGGTGAAGGAATGCTCGCTGGCGACGCTGCAGAATCTGATTGAGTATGGGCCGCGCATGAATCTGAACGACACGGACAGCAAGGGACGAGACTTCCTGCATTATGCGGCGATGTACGGAAGCACGGAAAAGTGCCGCTATCTGGTGGAGTACGGCGGCATGAGTCCGCTTCGGGGCGATTTGCAGCTCGAGACGCCGTTTGATATCGCGCATGCGCAGGGGTTTGCAGAGCTGGAAACCTACTTCGCGGATGTGATCGGCGCAACGTGGGAGAATACGTATCACAATCCGATTCGCCGCGGTTTTTATCCCGATCCGTCTGTGGTCAGGGTGGGGGACATGTATTACATGGTCAACTCCACGTTCACGTTTTTTCCGTGCATCCCGATCAGTCAAAGCCGCGACCTTGTCCATTGGCAGACGATCGGTCATGCCATTGAGAAGGCAGAATGGTCGCATCTGGAAGGGCTCGAGGCAGGGCGTGGCTGGTGGGCGCCGGATATCTCGTATAACAACGGACGCTTCTATATCTGCGCGACGCTTCGCCTGAATGATCGGGAGGCCGTCTGCAGGCGGCAGATGGTCGTCACGTCGGACAAGCCCGAAGGTCCATACAGCGAGCCGGCATTCATCGAGGAGGACGGCATCGATCCGAGCATCTTCCACGACGAAGACGGCAGGCATTACATGCTGCTGAACCGAGGTGCACGCATCTTCGAGCTCGATGAAAGCTGCACGCGCAAAATCTCCGATGCGAAGCTCATCCACTACGGAAATTACGGCAGAGCGCCGGAGGGACCGCATCTGCTCAAGCACAATGGCTGGTACTACCTGTTTCAGGCAGAAGGCGGCACGGGCATGGGTCACCGTGAAACGGTCAGTCGGAGCAAAACGATCTACGGTCCGTACACGCCCAGCCCGTATAACCCGCTTGTCCGGCAGACGGATGAGCGTGCTCTGCTGCAACGGTGCGGTCACGCAAAGCCGTTTTCCACGCCGGATGGGCGATGGTTCCTCTGCTACCTGTGCGGTCGTGCGTATGACGGAAAATGGACAATGATGGGACGTGAAACGGCGCTTGACCCGTTTGTATGGACGGAAGACGGCTGGCCGCTGATGAATCAGGGGAGAGGTCCGAGTGTGCAGCAGGTCTGTCCGCTTCCAGCTGCACCGATGGAGGAATGCACGGATTGGCTGACGCCGCGTCCGCCAAAGGCTGGGCAAATCGCGTGGCAGAAGGATGCTTTGACGATTCGGGGCGACAGTGCACCGATGTCAGATACAGCTTGCCGGTCGATTGTGCTGCGACGGCAGACGGCTTTTGAATTCACATTTCAGACAACGATGGACATTCCGCAGGATGACGGCGAGTGTGGAATCGTCTGCTATTATGATGAGCGCTCGTTTGTGAGGCTTGGCGTCCGGAAGGATCAGCTTTGCCTGATGTCACAGATTGGTCAGAACCATGCCGACAAAATGCTGATGGTCGATGGTATGGAGAAGATGAAGAGCATCACGCTGCTGTGCCGCACGGAGGGACTCAAGCACAGCTTTTCCTATGTGCAGGGCGACAAGGAGTATGAACTGGCATCACTGGACAATGTCACATGGCTGTCCGATGAGGGAGTCGAGGGTGGCAAGCGCTTTACAGGCGCGATGGTCGGCGTATTTGTCATCGCGACAACAGGCGTCTTTCGGGAAATTGCCTACAAGGAGGGAAATATATGACGCATGTGTCGTCAACGTCAATCCTCCGCATGCTGGAACGGCTTGAAGGCGTTTGCATGCATGGCTTTGAGCTGCACGTCGGCGGAAAAATCGCTGCGGAAGGCTACTGGAAGCCGTTCTGCAAGGGTCAGCCGCACCGGATGTATTCCGTCAGCAAGAGCGTGGTGTCCATTGCTATCGGCATACTGATGAGTGAAGGAAAGCTGTCGCTTGAGGACAAAATCACGGATTACTTTCCGGAATATGTGCCGGATGCGCCTGATGGGCGGTTGATGCGGCTGACCATCCGCGATATGCTGCGCATGGCGACATGTCATGCGAATACGACCTATCGCGAGGGTGTCGATGACAACTGGGCGAAAACGTTCTTCAAGGTACCGCCAACGCATGAGCCGGGGACGATGTTCAACTACGACACGTCCTGCTCGCAGGTGCTTGCCGCGCTGGTACAGAAGCTGAGCGGTCAGCCGTTGCTTGATTTTCTGCAGGAACGGCTGTTTAAACCGCTGGGCTTTGAGGACGAAGTGCGCTGGCTGAAGGATCCGTCCGGCGTGCCGCAGGGTGGAACAGGGCTGATCATGTCGCTGCGGGATCTCGGCAAGCTGGGACGGTGCGTCATGAACGGCGGCGATGGGTTGATTCCGGCGGACTACATCCGTCAAGCGACATCGCGTCAGATTCTGACCTACGCGCAGACGCCGCGTGAGGAGCAATACGGCTACGGCTATCAGTTCTGGAGGATGCGCTGCGGCTGGGCGATGTACGGCATGGGTGGACAGTACGTGATTGCATGTCCAGAAAAGGACGTAATGCTATGTACCATTGCCGATACGCGCCTGCAAGGCAATGTGCAAATGATATGCGATGCGTTCTTCGAGGAAATCATTGCGCATGTCGGTGAAGAGGGCAATCCCGCGGATGATGCACGCCTGCAGGCAGCGCTGAGCAATCTGAAGGTGCTGGCGGTAAAGCACTGCGGCGGCGAATGGATTTCTGATACAGAGCGCTACGCGATGCAGGGCGATTCACCGCTTCAGCAGGTGGAGCTTTCTGCGGACAGCATGACGCTATATTGGCAGGACAAGATGGAACGTCTGCATTGGGAAGGCTTCGGCAAATGCACGCCCGGGCAGTGGTCGGACGGTGTGCCGACGCTCACAAGCGCAGGGCTGACGGAGGATGGTGCGCTTCACGTGCGCGTACAGCAAATCGGCGATGCACCGTGCGGCGCGGAAATTGCCTGCTACCGGAAGGAAGGCAGCATCAGCCTGCGTATGAGGAAGTGCTCAAATCCGGCAACGAACCGCTACGAGGGCATTTTCTGGGGCGTTAAGGTATAAAAAAGGCGCAGGATTTTCTCCTGCGTCGAAGGAAATCAGTCGTCAAGCTTGAGCGTAGATTTCTTCCAGATTTTCGTGAAGTAGAGCGCAAGCAGAATCGCTGCGGCAAGTCCGTTCGACACGACGACGGAATACCAGATGCTCCGAACGCCCAGATGCAGCACATTCTCGCAGAAGGCGATGGTGGCGAAGCGGAAAACCCACAGACGCGCAACATCGACTGCGACCGGAAGCGCCGTATGACCGCTGCCCTGGAACAATCCGCACGTCGCGTCGTGAACGCTGTTTGTCCAGCACCAGAACGAAATGATGGACAGGTAATCTGCTGCGAGTGGAATGACACCCGCCTCGTCTGTAAAGATGCTGACAATGGCAGTCGACACGGCCGGGCGAGAGAGGATGAGTCCGCCGACCAGCAGGAAGGCCAGTGCCATGAAAACGCTCAGCTTGTAGCACTTTTCGGCACGTTCAGGCTGCTTTGCGCCAATGTTCTGCGCGACGATGGTGCTCACGGCGCTGCCGATGCCGGTGGAAGGCATGGAAAGCAACCCGTTAATCTTGTTGGCAATGCCATATGCAGCCATTGCCATCTTGCCGTAGTAGTTGACATTGCGCGACATCAGGATGAAGCCGAACTGCATGAAGCTGGAGCCGAGCGCTGTCGGCAGACCGATGCGGACGATGTCGCAGAGGCAGGTCTTGTCAGGGCGGAGATACTGCCGTTCAAAGCAGATCGGCTCATCGCGGCGGGTGCACAGCAGTACAAAGGCAATGCTCGCTGGAATGAGCTTCGCCAGCACGGTTGCAAGCGCGGCACCGGCGGAATTCAGATGAAACGTGAGCATCAGCAGCGGGTCAAGCACCATGTTTGCCAGAATGCCGAGCAGATTCAGCAGCATCGGGCGCACTGTGTCGCCTTGTGACTGCCGAATTGCCTGATAAATGTTCACCATGAACAGGAACGGCATATCGAGGATGACGATGCGCATGTAGATAACGGCATGCTCGTAGTAATCCTGCGTTGCGCCCATCCAGCTGACAATGGCAGGTGTTGTTATTGCCATCACGACGGCGCAGAAGACGGCGAAGAGCATCGCAACGCTGAAAATCTGATTGGCAATTTTCTTTGCCTGTTCTGCTTTGCCTGCGCCGATGTATTGGCTGATCATGACTGCGCCGGCGACGGTTACGCCGCTGCCGAAGCTGACAACCGTGCTCTGCACCGGGCTGACGAGGTTGATAGCCGCGAGGTAATCAACACCGAGCTTGCCGAGCCAGAAGGTGTCGGTCATGTTATACATCGTTTGCAGGAAGCTGTTGGCGACGACGGGAATCGCGATGGAAAAAACGGCCTTAACGAGCGAGCCGTGCAGAATCAGCGCAGGATTTCCTTTCGTGTTTTTCATGCGTGACCTCCTCAGAATGTTCAACTTCAGGGAACGATTCATTATACAGCTTTTTTTTCCAAAATGAAAGCACTATCATGACAAAAACAAGGGATTTTCGCAAATTTTCGGTAAAATAAAAAAAGAGCGGGTCATCCCGCAGAAGGAGTAATTGGAATGGACGTTCAGCAGTACTTTCAGCATTATCTGGCAGGATATGCGCCCTACAAGAAGTATTGGAACTACGAGGACGGCTGTATCCTGAAGGCATGCATTGACCTGTATCAGGCGACGGGAGACCGTCTGTACCGCGACTTCGTGATTGACTACGTGTCTGCCTACGTCGATGAGGACGGCAAAATCATCAATTACGAAATGCGGCAGTACAACATTGATTCCATCAACAGCGGCAAGGCGCTTTTCTTCGCGTATGACGAGACGGGGGAGGAACGTTACCGCAAGGCGATTGAGTTTCATATGCAGCGACTTCGTGAGCATCCGCGGTGCGCATGCGGCAATTTTTGGCATAAGCAGCTGTATCCGAACCAGATTTGGCTGGATGGGCTGTATATGGCGCAGCCGTTCTATATGGCGTACGAGGCGAAGTTCGACGGCATGGCGAATGTTGCAGATATCGTCAGTCAGTTCAAAAATGTGCGCAAGTACCTCTACAATGCCGAGAAGGGCTTGAATTACCACGCGTATGACGAGGCAAAAGTGCAGTTCTGGGCAGACAAGGAAACCGGGTTGTCGAAGAATTTCTGGCTGCGTTCGACCGGTTGGTACCTGATGGCGCTGATTGACTGCATTGGGCTGTGCTCCGAGCAGCTTTATGAGCATTACCGCACACTGGTGGACATCTTCCGCGAGAGCATGCGCGGCGTGCTGCAGTATCAGGCGGCAGACGGGCTGTTCTATCAGGTGATTGATCATCCGGAAGCGGAAGGCAACTACACGGAAACATCCGGCTCTTCGATGATCGCCTACAGCCTGCTCAAGGGCGTTCGGCTTGGCGTGCTTGATGCGGAGAAGTATCTGCCCATCGGTCAGCAGGTGTTCGAGAGCCTCGTCAACAACAAGCTCAAGGCAGAGGAGGACGGGGTGGTTCGTCTGACGGATATCTGCTGGGTGGCAGGACTCGGACCGGACAAGAATCCGCAGCGTGACGGGTCTGTTGCGTACTACCTGTCTGAACCGAAGAAGTCGGATGACAGCAAGGGTGTCGGCCCGTTCATGATGGCGTACAGCGAATACATTCGGACAAAGTGAGGAGTATGGCGATGAAGATTCAAATGATGGTTGTTGAAGCGCGCAGCGCTTCCTTTCAGATGGAAGACGGCGGACTGTATCAGACGATGAAGCCGTATCGCATTTACCTGAATGGTCAGGAGGTTTGCACGATGGACACGGTTGTGACATCGCTGTTTCATCTGCAGCCGGATACGGAATACACGCTGACGGTGTGCGATGGCGAAGACACGGTTGGGCAGTGCAATTTCCGCACAAAGCGGGAGAGCTATACGCTCAATGTCAGGCAGTTTGGCGCGGTCGGCGACGGCGTGCATGACGATACCGCGGCGATTCAGACGGCTATCCTGTATTGTCCGCCAGACGGGCGCGTGCTGATTCCGGCAGGTCATTACCGCGTGCTGCCGCTGACGCTCAAGAGCCATCTGCGTCTTGAAATCGCGAAGGATGCGGTGCTGCAGCTCGAAACAGACCGCAGCAAATTTCCGATTCTGCCCGGCATGATTTTATCATACGATGAAACGGACGATTTGAACCTCGGTACGTGGGAAGGCAATCCGCTGGATATGTACGCGGCGATGGTGAATGCTGTCGATGCCGAGGATATCGTGCTGTACGGTGAAGGCGTGCTGGACGGTCAGGGCGACAAGAGCGATTGGTGGGTAAACTGCAAGCAGCGGCGCGGCGCCTGGCGTCCGAGGATGCTGTTCCTGAATCACTGCCGCAATGTGACGGTGCAGGGCGTGACGTTCTGCAACTCGCCTTCGTGGCATCTGCAGCCGTATTTCTCCTCTGATCTGCGTTTTGTGAACATCCATGTGAATGCGCCGGCGAACAGCCCGAATACGGATGGCTTTGACCCGGAAAGCTGCGACGATATTCTGCTGGCAGGAGCGCATTTCTCGTTGGGCGATGACTGCATCGCCATCAAGTCCGGCAAACTGTATATGGGTCATCGGTATAAGAAGCCTTGCCGGAATATCGAAATCAGCCATTGCCTGATGGAAAACGGTCACGGCGGCATGACGTGCGGCAGCGAAATGGCTGGCGGCATTGAGCATGTCCATCTGCATGATTGTCTGATGCGCAACACAGACCGGGGTCTGCGTGTCAAGACGCGGCGCGGACGTGGTGAACAGGGCGTGATTGATGACATCACATTCGAGCATGTTGTTATGGAGCATGTGGGAACGCCGTATGTTGTCAATTGCATGTACTTCTGTGACCCGGACGGCAAGAGCGAGTATGTACAGAGCCGCGAAAAGCAGCCGGTTGATGAGCGTACGCCGCGCATTGGAAAAATCGCCTTCCGCAACGTCAAGGCAACGGACGTGACCTGTGCGGGCTACTTCCTCGGTTTGCCGGAGCAGCCGATTGAAGCGATTGCCATGGAGAATGTGTCCATTGCCTGCGATGAAAATGCGTCACCCATGCAGCCCGCGATGGCAGGCGGCGTGCCGCGCGTATCCCGCAAAGGGCTGACGGCCATCAACGTGGGCAAAATCATGATGAAGGATGTCAGCATCACAGGCCATAAGGGCGCAATGCTCGAATGTGAGAATGTCGGCGAGGTTGAGTGAAAAGCGCAACAGACAGCGTGCAATTGTAAGTTGCTTTAGGGATTCACAGAAGCGGCGGCTTGTGATATAATAGCATGGGTTTCGCCATCGAGGATGGGAATTTATGAATGGAGGTTGCCTGATGAACACGCCGATCAGAAAGACGAAAATCGTCTGCACCATGGGACCGAATCTGTTCGAGAAGCATTTGATTGCACCGCTGATGAAGGCAGGCATGGATGTCGCACGCTTCAACTTCTCTCACGGTACATACGAAAGCCATCAGTATTATTACGACGAGGTCTGCCGCATTCGCGATGAGCTTGGCTTGCCGGTCGCGACCATGTTGGACACGAAAGGACCTGAAATCCGTGTCCGCAAGTTCAAGGACGGTCATGTGACGCTTAAAGCCGGACAGATATTTACGTTGACGACGAATGATGTCGAGGGTGACGAAACACGCGTTTCCATCACCTATAAGGATCTGCCCAAGGATATCTCGGTCGGCAGCAGTATTCTGATCGATGACGGTCTGATCGGCATGCAGGTGGAGTCCATCAACGATACGGAAATTATCTGTCATGTGCTGAATGGCGGCGTTGTCAGCAACAACAAGGGCGTTAATATCCCGAACGGTCATCTGTCCATGCCGTTTGTCAGCGAAAAGGATCGGCAGGATATTCTGTTTGCCATCAAGAACGGCTATGACTTTATCGCGGCATCCTTTACGCGCTCGGCGGATGACATCATGCAAATCCGCCATATCCTGCAGGAGAATAACTGCACGAGCATCAATATCATTGCGAAGATTGAGAACATGGAGGGCGTCGAGAATATCGACGAAATCCTCCGCGTGGTTGACGGACTCATGGTGGCGCGCGGCGATTTGGGCGTTGAAGTGCCGCTGGAGGAAGTGCCGAGCCTGCAGAAGAAGCTCATTCAACGCACGATTGCAGCCGGTAAGCCGGTTATCACGGCAACGCAGATGCTCGATTCCATGATTAAGAATCCACGCCCGACCCGCGCAGAGGCGACCGACGTGGCAAACGCCATTTACGACGGCACGAGCGCCATCATGCTGTCAGGCGAATCGGCAGTCGGTGCGTATCCGGTGGAGGCAGTCGAGACGATGGTGCGAATCGCACTGCGTGCAGAGAAGGATTTGGATTATATCCGCCGCTTCTCACGCGACGACGGCGAATCCACCGACGTAACGAATGCCATCAGCCATGCAACGGTGACTTCCGCGCATGATCTGAACGCCAGCGCGATTATCACGGTCACAAAGTCCGGCGAAACGGCGAGAATCCTCAGCCGCTATCGTCCGGCATGCATCATTGTCGGCTGCACGATGGAAAAGCACGTCTGGCGTCAGCTGGTGTTGTCGTGGGGTACGGTGCCGCTGATGATTGCCGAGGAGAGCAACACGGATGACCTCTTCGAGCATGCGGTTGATGCCGCAGTGAAGAAGCAGCTGGTGCATGACGGCGAGCTGGTCGTGCTGACGGCTGGCGTACCGTTGGGCATTTCCGGCACGACAAACCTGATGAAGGTGCATGTTGTTGGTCATCTGCTGGCGCAGGGTATTGGTCTGCACGGTGGCAAGGTGGTTGCGCCGCTTTCCGTCATTCACGACTATGAGAAGGACGCAGGAAGCTTCAAGTCGGGCGATGTTATCGTCTGCCATCAGACGACAAGTGAAATGTTCTCCATGCTGCGCAAGGCATCGGCCATCGTGCTGGAGGACGATAACCCCGAAGGACACGGCGCGATTGTCGGCATGTCGCTTGATATTCCGGTCATTATCGGCGCAAAGAACGCAACGTTCATCCTGAAATCCGGCGCGGTTGTTACGGTCAATGGCGAAAAGGGTACGGTGAGCGCAAATTGACGCTGACGATTGACGGCCGGCAGTTTCCGGATGGTCAGGCGGTACATCGGATGCTGAAAACGCTTTTGCAGCTTCCGGCGTATTACGGCGGCAATGCCGATGCACTGTGGGATGTGCTGAGCGAACGGAATGAACCGATGAATCTGCACCTGCTGTCGATGGGCGGCGAGGATACGGCTGCAACGCTCCGCAAGGTGACGCGCGTGATAAAGGAACTTGGCGGTCAGGTTGAAATAGACTGACATGCATGAGAAAGGAAGCATGGTTAATGCGCTGCTCCTGCAAGGAATGCGGAACCTACATGATTCAGGCGGAAAGCGATCATCTCGGCTGCGTCTGCCCGGACTGCGGCTATCGCTGCAATGACTGCCTCGGGACGAATACCGTCGTCGGACGCGATGCGCTGAACGCGCTGAGGAATGACCCGCGCTTTGATCCGGACGCACTCTATCAGCACGCCTTCGGTCCGAAGGAGGAAGAAGAGGGTGAGGAATACTGATTCCTCCGAATATAAAAACACAGCCGCCGCAGAGGATGATCACTCTGTCGCGGCTGTGTTTTGTTGGCTTACAGCGTTACGCCGGTCTTGAAAATCGCGAGGTCATGATAGCCGTTACGCTCAGAGCAGACGAGACGTCCGGAGGCGGTCGAGAGGACGTCCTCCATCAGTGCGGCGGAAAGCTCCGGCAGCGTTTTGCCGTCGGAGAGGAGCTGACCGGCGTTGAAGTCAATCCAGCCGTGCTTTTTCGTGGCAAGCGCAGTGTTCGTGGAGATTTTGAGCGTCGGCACAGGACAGGCAAAAGGCGTGCCGCGTCCGGTGGAGAACAGCACAATCTGCGCCCCTGCCGAAGCGAGTGCCGTTGCAGCAACGAGATCATTGCCCGGCGCGGACAGCAGGTTCAGCCCGGGCGTCCGGACGCGCTCGCCGTACGCCAGCACATCGCACACGGGGGAGAAGCCGCTCTTCTGCGTGCAGCCAAGCGCCTTGTCCTCCAGCGTAGAGATGCCGCCTGCCTTGTTGCCCGGCGAAGGATTCTCGTAAATCGTCTGATGATGCTCCTCAAAATAACGCTTGAAGTCGTTGATGAGGCGCACAGTCTTGTCGAACAGCTCGCGTGTGCCGCAACGATCCATCAGGATGGTTTCCGCGCCGAACATCTCCGGCACTTCGGTCAGGATGGTCGTGCCGCCCATGCCGCAAAGCATGTCGGAGAAGCCGCCGATGACAGGGTTCGCCGTGATGCCGGAGAAACCGTCTGAGCCGCCGCATTTCAGTCCGATGACGAGCTTGCTGGCAGGGCAGGGAACACGCTGCTCATTGCGCATCTGATCGGCAAGCGCTGTAAGGAGCTTCATCGCTTCGGTAAATTCGTCCTCGACTTGCTGGCAGATGAGGAAGCGTACGCGTGACTTGTCATAGTCACCCATGTGCTCTTCGATAATGGCTGCGCTGGAATTTTCGCAGCCGAGTCCGAGCACGAGGACGCCGCCGACATTCGGATGGGTCGCAAGATCAGCCAATATCGTCCGCGTGTTCTCCTGATCGTCGCCCATTTGCGAGCAGCCATAGGGGTGAGGAAAGGCACAGACGCATTCGACACCGCCGCCGACAAGCGACTGTGCGGCACGTTCAAGGCGACGGGCAATATCGTTGACGCATCCGACGGTTGGCAGAATCCATAGCTCATTGCGAACGCCGACGCGGCCATCCTTGCGAGGATAACCCATGAACGTTCGCACGGGCAGTTGCGGCACCGTTGGATTGGTGGGATGATACTCGTAGCTCAGCTCGCCGGAAAGACCAGTGTGCAGATTGTGGACATGCACATGTGCGCCGGCAGCAATGTCCTCCTTGGCATAGCCGATGGGAAAGCCATACTTGATGACGTGCTCGCCCTTGGCAATCGGGCAAAGCGCAACCTTATGTCCGGCAGGAACGTCACCTTGGATGGTCAGCGTGATGTCGTCTACTGTCACTTCCTGCCCGCAGGAAAGGGCGCACAGCGCGACGGAAACGTTATCCGCAGGGGTGATGCGAAGCAGCTCAGCCATGGCTCACACTCCGAATTTCTCGTTCATGACGGTCCGCATGCCCTTGGCAAGGATTTCACGCAGGGATGCGCCGACGGATTCCACCAGTCCGGGCACCTTGCAGAGATCGGGGCCGAAGAAAGCTTCGTTCGACAGGAACTCCTTTGCCTGCTGCTCGGGCTCCTCATCGGAGGTGGTTGCAAAGAATTCCAGCACTTCCGCGTCATCCTGCAGGTAATACGGCTGACCATCGCGCTGGCATTCCAGACGGCCGTCGCCGTTTAGCTTGCCGCCGCGATACAGGCTCATCAGGCTGGCAAGAGAGAATGTCAGGTGCTCAGGCAGCTTGCCAGTCTGCTCGACATAGCCCAGCAGCGACGGCATGCAGCGCGCACGCCACTTCGATACGCTGTTCAGGCAGATGGACAGCAGGGCATGCTTGATGTAGGGATTGCGGAAACGCCCAGTGACTGCCTCGGCAAATGCCATCAGGTCTTCCTTGGGCAGCGTGAGCGTTGGGATGACCTCATCGTAGAGCGTTTTCTGCATGAAGGTCGCAATCATCGGGTCATTCATGGCATCAAGCACGATGTCGTAGCCGCACTGGAATGCAGCGGGCACGAAAGAGGTGTGCGCACCGTTGAGGATGCGAACCTTGCGCTGCTTGTAGGGCTTCTGATTGTCGGTGAAGATGACGGGCATGCCGCACTGAGGCAAAGGCAGCTCATCGGACAGGTCACGCGGCGATTCAATGACCCACAGACCGAAAGGCTCAGCGGTGTCAAGCAGGTTGTCCTGATAGCCGAGCTTTTCCCAGATGGCCTGATCCTCGCCGCGCGGATAACCGGTTACGATGCGGTCAACCAGCGTTGATGTGAACACGCAGGCAGTATCGAGCCACTGCTCGAAGCGCTCACCGAGGTTCCACAGCTTCGCGAGGCGCTTGACGCACTTGTGCAGAATGATACCGTTGTCGTCAATCAGCTCGACAGGAAGGATGATGAGTCCCTTGTCTTCAGCATAGTCAAACGCTTCAGCACGCTCGTAGAGGAATTTCGTCAGTTTGCCGGGATAGGACTTCGGCGGGCAGAGAGAGAATTCATCGGACTCATCGAGCACGATGCCGGCTTCCGTCGTGTTGCTGACGACAAAGCGCAGCGTCGGCACTTTGGCATAGGCGGCATAGCGGTCATACTCGTTATAGGAATCGACTGCGTCAGACACGCACGTGACCACACGCGTCTGCTCGACCGGCTTGCCGTCCACAAGTCCGCGCAGCATGACCGTGTAGCGGTAATCCTGCTCCTTGAAGGCGGGGAAGAGCTTGCCCACGGAAATCGGCTTGACCAGCACGACAGAACCGTTGAAATCGCTCCGTTCATTGGCAAAGTCAATCATGTAATCGACGAAGGCGCGAAGAAAGTTGCCCTCACCAAACTGCAGCACCTTCACAGGACGCACCGGCGCCTTGACCATGGCGGCATTCAGACGTTCCATATTGATATTCCCTCCATTTTAGTATGCGTGTAAGCGATTACAATTCGCACAGCCTTATTGTACTCCCTTTTCCATCATCCGTCAATGGGAAAGCCGCTTTTTTCTGAATTTATTGACATTTCATGAAAAAGTAATAGAAAATAGCCGCATTTCATGGGAAAAACGGGCGAAAAAAGTGAATCTGCACTTGCCAAATAACCTGAAACTGTGTATAATGTGGATTGAAAAAGAAATGGAAGTGTTTACACACCCAGAAAGGAACGGGATGGGCTTGAATATCTATGATATATCCCGTCATGCAGGGGTTTCTATCGCGACGGTGTCGCGGGTGCTGAACAACAGTCCGCACGTGTCCGAAGCAACGCGCCGCAAGGTCATGAAGGTTATCGAAAGCTGCGGTTATGTGCCGAATGCGTTTGCGCGCGGTCTGGGGCTGAACACCATGAAGACCATCGGGCTGCTCTGTCCGGATGCGTCCGACCCATATGTGGCACGTGCGTTGGCTTACTTGGAGCGTGCATTCCGGCAAAAGCACTATGATTGTCTGCTGTCCTGCACCGACCGCGATTTGGCGGCACGTCAGCAGGGCGTTGAGCTTCTTGTGAGCCGTCATGTCGACGGCATGGTGCTCATGGGTTCGACCTTCATCGAGGAGGAGACGGACAACAATGAGTACATCCGTCAGGCGGCATCGATGCTGCCGGTCGTGATGCTCAACGGGTCGTTCCAGTGCCCGAATGTGTACTGCGTAATCTGCGATGACGAGCGTGCGATGAAAGAAGCCATGAGTCAACTGCTTGATTCGGGCTGCAAGCGCGTGCTGTATCTGTATCACTCAGCGAACAACTCCGGTCAGCGGAAACTGTCCGGCTGCAGGGATGCGCTTGTCGAGCACGGCATAACAGTTGACGAGTCGCTTTTCCGCCATTTTGAGGACGACAAGTTCAGCATTCACGCAGTGCGCGATTATCTGCTCTCGCTGGAAAAGGACGGATTGCAGTTCGATGCGGTACTGACGAGCGAGGATGTGATGGCGGTCGGAGCAATGAAATTCGCGCAGGCGACAGGCAAACGTGTGCCGGATGATTTGAGCATCGTCGGCTACAACAACAGCAACGTTTGCCTGTGCACAGAGCCGGAGCTGACGAGCGTGGACAACCGTTTGTCTGCCATCTGCGACCGGATTGTCGAGACGATGCTTGGCGCGCTCGAAGGGCGAGAAATGCCGGAGAAGACGGTGTTTACCGCCGAAATCGTCCGAAGAGGTTCAAGCAGGTAAAGGAAGCTTTTTCCCGCATGGTGCGGTTGGCATAAACAAAATTTACTTGAAGGGAGCTCATTGAAATGACCACTTTCATGAATGAGGATTTTCTGCTGAACACGGAAACGGCACGCAAGCTCTATCACGAGTATGCGGCATCCTGCCCGATCATCGACTATCACTGCCACATCAGCCCGAAGGAGATCTGGGATGACCATCGCTTCGAGAACATTACCCAGGTCTGGCTGGGCGGCGACCATTACAAGTGGCGCCTGATGCGCTGCGCAGGTGTGGATGAATACTACATCACCGGCGGCGCGAGCGACTACGAGAAGTTCTGCAAGTGGGCAGAGGTTGTCGGCAAGGCCATCGGCAATCCGCTGTATCACTGGACGCACCTTGAGCTGCAGCGTTTCTTCGGATATCACGGCACGCTGAGCGCAAAGACGGCGGACGAGGTGTGGAAGATTGCGAATGAGACGCTTCAGAAGCCCGGCTACACCACGCGTGGTCTGATTGCGATGAGCAACGTTGAGACCATCTGCACGACGGATGATCCGATTGATACGCTGGAGTATCATCAGAAGCTGCTGACGGACAAGTCCTTCAAGACGAACGTGCTGCCGGCATGGCGTCCTGACAAGGCGGTCAACATCGAGAAGCCGGACTTCATGGCGTACATCGGCAAGCTCGAAAAGGCTGCTGAGATGGAAATTCACACGTTTGCCGACCTGAAGGCTGTGCTCGAAAAGCGGATGCACTACTTCCATGAGAATAATTGCCGCCTGTCCGATCACGGTCTGAACTATGTCGTCTATGAGCCGGCGGATGATGCCGTCATCGAAGGCATTTTCGCGAAGAAAGCGGCAGGGGAGACGCTGACGGACAAGGAAGTTGCGCAGTACAAGACGGCTGCGATGCTCTTCTTCGCAAAGCAGTACAAGAAGCTGAACTGGACGATGCAGCTGCACTACGGCTGCCGCCGCGATAACAACAGCGTCATGTTCGCAAAGCTCGGTCCCGATACCGGCTATGATACCATCAACAACTATGCGCCGGTCGATCAGCTTGCTGCCTTCATGGGCGCGGTTGAATCGGAATCCGGTCTGCCGCGCACGATTCTCTATTCGCTCAATCCGGCAGACGATCAGGCGATTGACACGCTTTGCGGCTGCTTCCAGTCCTCCGAGGCGGTTTGCAAGGTTCAGCACGGCTCTGCATGGTGGTTCAACGACCACTTTACCGGCATGACGAATCAGCTCACGAGCCTTGCAAATCTGGGCTATCTTGCTGGCTTTGTCGGCATGCTGACGGACAGCCGCTCTTTCCTGTCTTATCCGCGCCATGAGTATTTCCGCCGTATCCTGTGCCGGCTGCTGGGCGAATGGGTGGAGGATGGTCGCTTCCCGCAGGATTACGACATTCTCGGCGATATCGTCCGCGGCATTTCCTGCGATAACGCGCGTGCATACTTTGGTTTCCCGACGAAGTAAGCTTCTGCCGGACAGTCAAGCAGACCGTCCGGCATTTTGATTGCTGGGAAACGTTTTTACTCCGATGGTTGCGAATCGGGTTTCACAGGCGTATAATAGCATTATTCCGGAAGAAACGGAAAATGCTTCTGTAAGGAGAAAAAGGAATGTATCGCAAGAATGCATGGGAAAACCTTGATGCAAGCGAGAAAGAACAGCTTTCCGCCTTTGCTGAGGATTATAAGGCATTTCTGGATGCTGGCAAAACGGAACGCGAGTGCGTGACGGAAGGCATTCGTCAGGCAAAGGCGAAGGGCTTTGTCGACCTGATGGATGTCGTCAAGGAAGGTCGTCAACTCAAGCCCGGCGACCGCGTGTACCGCACATGGATGAACAAGGACATCATGCTGTTTGTCATTGGCAGGAAGCCCATCGAAAGCGGCATGAATATCCTCGGTGCGCATATCGACTCGCCGCGCATCGATATCAAGCAGAATCCGCTGTACGAAGATGAGCATCTGGCGTATCTCGATACGCATTATTATGGCGGCATCAAAAAGTATCAGTGGGTTGCGCTGCCGCTGGCACTTCACGGTGTTGTTGTGAAGAAGGACGGCTCAACCGTGACGCTGAACATCGGCGAAAAGGCATCTGATCCGGTTTTCTACATTTCTGACCTGCTGATTCACCTGGCAGGGGACCAGATGAGCAAGACGGCTGCAAAGGTCATCGAGGGTGACAGCCTGAATATCATCATCGGCAGTGAGCCGAAGAAGGATGAGGAGAAGGATCCGGTCAAGGCGGCGGTGTTGGAGATTCTTAAAAAAGAATACGGCATCGAAGAAGAGGACTTCATCTCCGCAGAGCTCGAGGCTGTTCCGGCTGGCGCAGCACGTGACCTTGGCTTTGATCGCAGCCTGATTATGGCATACGGGCATGATGACCGCGTGTGCGCGTACCCGTCGATGATGGCGGTGCTCAATTACGAGGGTACGCCGGATTATACGCTTGCGGCGGTGCTGACGGATAAGGAAGAAATCGGGAGCGTTGGCGCAACGGGCATGGCGGCGATGTACTTCGAGAACACCATGGCGGAAATGGTTGCCTGCATGGAAGGCGGAGAAAAGCCCCTGACGCTTCGCCGCTGCCTGCAGAACAGCCGCATGCTGTCCAGCGATGTCAGCGCGGGCTTTGACCCGAATTTCGCAGGTGTCTTCGAGAAGCGCAACGCCTCCATCGTCGGCAACGGCGTGACGTTCAATAAGTTTACCGGCAGCCGTGGCAAGAGCGGCTCGAACGATGCTAACGCTGAATTTGTCGCGCAGGTTCGTCGAATCTGCGATGATGCGAATGTCTGCTGGCAGACGGCTGAGCTGGGTAAGGTCGACGTCGGCGGCGGCGGAACGATTGCATACATCTGCGCCAAGTATGGCATGAACGTGATTGATTGCGGTCTGCCGGTGCTGAGCATGCATGCGCCGTGGGAGGTCATCAGCAAGGTTGACCTGTGGGAAGAATACAAGTGCTACCGCGCGTTCCTGGAGAATGCGGCGGAATAAGCCATAGAAAACACTCCGCATCCTCAAATGGAGGATGCGGAGTGTCTTTATGTGCGTTAGTGCCTTAATTGCTTGCAACGAGGTATGACCGCCAAGCCTCTGTCAGCCTCGTCAGTGACCATGCAGCATTAGCGGGGCTTGTAGAAGGGAGGATGGCTGCTTCAAGTCCGGTTGATTCCCTCAGGTAACGGGCGTATAGGGAGCCGGCAAGCTTGCCGTTGCACAGGACACGCTGAATATCGGCATGTCGGAAAATGACCGAGAGGTCGACAGGAACGGCATGACGCACGGATGCGTCCGCAGAGCCGTCAATTTCACAGGAAGCAATGACATCCCAGATGGCGAGATGGTGTGTCAGGAGAAGCTGCCTCTTGTCTGCACTGGTCATGGGCAGCGGTTCACCGTAAACAGCCGAAAGCATCGCCCAGAAGCGATTGCGCGGATGACCATAATAGAAGCCTGTTTCACGGCTCTGTACAGACGGAAAGCTGCCAAGAATCAGTGTCGCGGACTGTGCGTCAAACACGGGTGGAAACGGATGAAGCACCGTTAATCCTCCAGAATGATGCGTGGATTTTCCGTGCTCGGGCGGTACATAACGAAGCGCCGGCCGATGCATTGCACAGGTTCTGCGTCCAGCTCGCGGCACAGCTCCGTGACGGCTTCGCGAGCTGTCAGCGGACAACCCTGCTGCACGGCGCACTTAATCAGCTCGCGTGCTTCAAGGGCGTCGCTTGCTTGCTTGATGGTGCCCGGCACGATGCCGTCCTTGCCGACATAGAGGATGGTTTCCATGGTATTGGCCATGCTGCGGAGCATGGCGCGCTGTTTGCTGTTCATTCGTTTCACCTTTACTCAACAAAATCAAATTCCATGTCGATGATGCGAACGGTGTCGCCCTCCTTAGCGCCTGCCTGACGAAGCGCATCAATCACACCCCACTTGCGGAGCGTGCGGTGGAACCAGTTCATCGATTCCTCATCATCGAAATTCACGGAGTCAATCAGGCGCTGCATCGAAGGTCCGACAACCTCATAGACTGCATTGTCACGGACGACCTCGAAGCCGCCTTCGCTGACTGCATCGACAAAGCTGACCTCTTCCTCATAGTGGACAATCGGCGGCAGCTGCTCGAGCATCGCTTCGGTCTTGTCCAGCAGCGGCTCGAAGCCCTGATGCGTTGCGGCAGAAACGACAAACACGGGGTAATCCAGCCCCTCCTCTGCCAGCAGCGCCTTGAGGCGATTGACGTTTTCGGCGGCAGTGTCTGCATCGAGCAGATCCGCTTTGTTGCACACGACAAGCTGCGGACGCTGTGCCAGCTCACCGTAGTTTGCCAGCTCATGGTTGATGGTCTTGAAATCATCGAGAGGGTCGCGCCCTTCGCTGCCGGAGATGTCGATGACGTGCAGCAGCAGCCGCGTGCGTTCGACATGGCGCAGGAAGTCGTGTCCGAGACCGGCGCCGTCCGAGGCACCCTCAATCAGACCGGGAATGTCTGCCATGACGATATCCTTGCCGTGGCGGCGGACAATGCCCAGATTCGGCGTAATCGTCGTGAAATGATAGTTGCCGATTTTGGGCTTGGCGCTCGTGACGATGGACAGGATGGTTGACTTGCCGACGTTCGGATAGCCGACAAGCCCGACATCTGCGATGGTCTTGAGCTCCAGCAGGAAGGTGTATACTTCCGTCTTGATGCCGGGCTTGGCAAAGTTGGGCGCCTGACGGGTCGGCGTGGCAAAATGGCGGTTGCCCCAACCGCCGCGTCCTCCGTGCAGGATGGTGCGCGTTTCGCCAGGCGTGTCCATGTCCGCGACAACAGCGCCGGATTCGGCATCGCGGATGACCGTCCCGACAGGCACCTTAATGAGCAAATCCTCGCCGCGCTTACCTGTGCAGCCGCCAGCCGCGCCGTCAACGCCGTTTTCTGCCGTGTATTTGCTCCGGAAGCGGAAGTCGAGCAGCGTATGCATATTCACGTCGGCGTAGAAGTTGATGTTGCCGCCGTTGCCGCCATCGCCGCCGTCAGGTCCGCCGTTCAGTACGAATTTTTCGCGGTGGAACGAGGTGCTGCCGTTACCGCCGTTACCTGCCTTGCAGGTGATTTTTACATGGTCGACAAAGTTACCCATAAAACCTCCGATCAGGGATGGAAATTAGTTGCGCAGGGAATGCAGCGGTGCGGGAATGCGGCCGCCGCGCGCAACGAATGCTTCACTGGAATAGGGATTGACCGGCATGACAGGCGCGAAACCGAGCAGTCCACCGAATTCGACCGTGTCACCGGCTTTCTTGCCGACAGCAGGAATCACGCGGACTGCGGTCGTCTTGTTGTTGACCATGCCGATGGCAGCTTCATCTGCGATGATGCCGGAAATGGTCGCGGCAGTCGTGTCACCGGGGATGGCGATCATGTCCAGACCGACGGAGCAGACGCAGGTCATTGCTTCGAGCTTCTCCAGCGTCAGTGCGCCTGCAGAGGCAGCCTCAATCATGCCAATGTCCTCGCTGACGGGGATGAAAGCGCCGCTGAGTCCGCCAACGTGGTTGGATGCCATGACACCGCCCTTCTTGACGGCATCGTTCAGCAACGCAAGCGCAGCAGTCGTGCCGGGTGCGCCGGCCATTTCCAGCCCCATCTCCGTCAGCACATGCGCAACGGAGTCACCGCGGGCAGGCGTGGGAGCAAGGGAAAGGTCAACGATGCCGAAGGGAATATTCAGGCGATTTGATGCCTCACGGGCAACCAGCTGACCGACACGCGTAATCTTGAACGCCGTCTTCTTGATGGTCTCCGCGACGACATCGAAGGGTTGTCCCTTGACGCTCTCGAGCGCACGCTTGACGACACCGGGACCTGATACGCCGACATTGATGGCACATTCCGGCTCGCCCGGACCGCAGAACGCGCCTGCCATGAATGGATTGTCCTCTACGGCATTGCAGAACACAACGAGCTTCGCGCAGCCCAGACCGTCAGTATCGGCGGTCAGTTCAGCCGTCTTCTTGATGATTTCGCCCATTTCGCGGACTGCGTCCATATTAATGCCTGCGCGCGTGCTGCCGATATTGACGGAGGAACAGAGACGTTCGGTCGTGGCAAGCACTTCGGGAATGGACTCCAGCAGGCGCTGGTCGGCGTGTGTCGCGCCCTTTTGCATCAGCGCGGAGTAGCCGCCGAGAAAGTTCACGCCCATTTCCTTTGCCGCACGGTCAAGCGCTTTGGCGATCGGTTTGGGATCGCCTTGGCAGATCATGCTAACCGGCGTGACGGAAATGCGCTTGTTGACAATCGGGATACCAAGCTCACGCTCGATGGCTTCGCCTGTGCGGACAAGATCCTTTGCGATGCGGCAGATTTTGTCATAGACGCGCTGAGCACAGGCCTCGGCGGATGGATGAGCGCAGTCGAGCAGATTGATGCCCAGCGTGATGGTACGGATATCGAAATTCTGCTCCTGAATCATTGCCATGGTTTGGAGGATTTCGCCGGTTTCGATCATTGCAGCTTCCTCCTTAGATGCGGTGCATCGCGTCGAAAATATCCATGCGCTGGAGATGAATATTCAGCTTCATTTCATCGCGGATGGGCTGGAAGGCTTCATCCACTGCGGCAAATTCCATATGTGCACCGTCCAGGTCGACCACCATCATCATGGTGAAGCAGCCGGAGAGAATGGTCTGGGTGATATCGAGTATATTAATATTGAGCTCTGCCAGCTTGGTCGCGACGCGTGCGATGATGCCGGTTGTGTCCTGACCGGTCACAGAAATCAAAGCCTTGGTCATAGGATGCAGCCTCCTGTTCGGTTTCAACAAAAAATGACGGGTATGCATACACAAGCCCATGCATAACAATAGCAGGAAACAGCCGAAAAGTCAAGAAAAATCGGCGGAAACATACGATTTTTTCATTATAAAAGAGAGGTGATGTCTTGAAATGCTCTTGCAAATGTGGTAAAATAGTCTTCGTGCGTATAGAAACAAAGAACGCATGAACGGGTTAGAAAACCCGATGAGAGTTCAGGAGGGAACATATTCCGATGAGCACCACTTTCGAGAAGATTTCCAGCAATAAGGTTAAGCTGACTTTTGTTGTCCCCGCTGAAAAGTTTGATGAAGCCGTTCAGAAGGCTTATATCAAGGATCGCAGCAAGATCAATGTCCCCGGTTTCCGCAAGGGCAAGGCACCGCGCAAGGTGATCGAAAATATGTACGGCGAGGGCGTTTTCTATGACGATGCGCTGGACATGATTTTCCCGGAGGTGTATGGCGAAGGTCTAAAGGAATACAACGTTGAGGTTGTTGACCGTCCGCAGGTAGATGTGCAGGAAATCGGCGCTGGCAAGGATCTGAAGTTCACGGCAGAGGTGTTTGTGCGTCCGGACGTTGAGCTGGGCGAATACAAGGCGCTGACCGTTGAGGTTGAGCCGAAGGCTGCCGTGACTGAGGAAGAAATTCAGGCGCGCATTAGCCAGGATCAGCAGAAGGGTGCCCGTACGTCCGAAGTGACCGACGGCGAAGTGGATTATACCGATGTCGTGAATCTTGACTACATGGGCACGGTTGACGGCGTTGCGTTCGAGGGCGGCACGGCTGAAAAGCAGACGCTCAAAATCGGCAGCGGCTCCTTTATCCCCGGCTTTGAAGAGCAGATGGTCGGTATGAAGGTTGGCGAGGAGAAGGACCTGAATGTGACCTTCCCCGAAAAGTATCATGCGGAGAATCTCGCCGGCAAGGCGGCTGTGTTCCATGTGAAGGTGAACAGCATCACCCGCACGGAGCTGCCGGAGCTTGATGATGATTTTGCGCAGGATAACGGCTTTGACAACTTCGATGCCTACCGTGCCGATGTTGCCAAGAAGCTGACCGAAATCGCTGATTCCAACTATGATGTTGAAATCGAAAATGCGCTGGTTGAGAAGGCTGTCGAGAATGCAAAGATGGACATTCCGGATGCGATGGTCGATGAGCAGCTCAATTACGTCATGCGCGATATGGAGTATTCCATGCTGCGCAGCGGTCTCCGCATGGAAGACTACCTGAAGTATACCAATATGACTCGTGACCAGCTCGCCCAGCAGTATCGCGGCGAGGCGGAAAAGCGCGTCAAGATTGAGCTGACGCTCGAAGCCATCCGCAAGGCAGAAGCCATCGAGCCTTCTGATGAGGAAGTCGAGGCGCAGACCGAAAAGCAGGCCAAGCGCATGGGTCAGGAGCTGGAGGCCTTTAAGGCGTCGCTGTCCGAGGAGAACAAGACGTATCTGAAGGATCTCGCTGCCATCCAGAAGGTGTGCGACCTGATGAAGGCCGGCGCAACGGTTGTCGACAAGAAGCCCGAGGAGCAGCCGGCTGCCGAGTCCACCGAGGAAACTGCAGAGTAATCCATTGACAAAATCAGCGCGGGAGACAGGTCGCGGCATCGCCCCAGACCCCTCCCGCGTCTTTCAAATCAGGGAAAAATGACGGCAAGGAGGGAAAGCAAATGAACCTGATTCCTTATGTTGTTGAGCAAACAAACCGCGGTGAGCGCTCCTATGACATCTACTCCCGTCTGCTGAAGGATCGTATTATCTTCCTCGGCGGCGAGATTAACGATGATGTCGCCAATACGGTTGTCGCGCAGATGCTCTTTCTGGAGATGGAGGATCCTGACGCGGATATCTGTCTGTATATCAACAGCCCCGGCGGATCGGTGACGGCAGGCATGGCAATTTATGACACGATGCAGTACATCAAGCCGCAGGTGCGCACGGTGTGCATCGGCATGGCGGCATCGATGGGTGCTTTCCTGCTGATGGCCGGTCAGAAGGGGAAGCGCTGTGCACTGCCTAACAGCGAGGTTATGATTCATCAGCCGCTCGGCGGTGCGCAAGGTCAGGCGACCGATGTGCAGATTCAGGCAGAATGGCTGTTGAAGACGAAGGAAAAGATGATCCGCATGAAGGCGGAAATGACCGGTCAGAGCATCGAAACCATCCGCAGGGATGTCGAGCGCGACCACTTCATGTCCGCGCAGGAAGCGCTGGAGTACGGCATTGTCGACAAAATCTTTGACCCCAGAAAGAAGACCGAGTGAGTCGATATCGGCACACCTTGTGAGGTAAAGAATGGCAAATAACGATAAAACTCGTTCGCCGCTGAAGCGTTGCAGCTTTTGCGGGAAGACGGAACGGCAGGTGCAGCGGATGGTCGCAGGACCGAACAACGTCTGCATCTGCAGCGACTGCGTGATGCTCTGCATGGAGATTGTCTCCGACCAGGAGCCTTTCATGCCGAAGCCGCAGACGCAGGTGCAACAGCCTTTCGATCACCTGCCATCGCCAGCGGAAATGAAGCAGGTGCTTGATGATTACGTAATCGGACAGGATCATGCGAAACGCGCGCTGTGTGTAGCGGTGTACAACCACTATAAACGCATCGGTGAGCAGCCGAGTCAGGATGATGTGGAACTGCAGAAGTCCAACATCCTGATGGTCGGTCCGACCGGCTGCGGCAAGACCTTCCTTGCGCAGACGCTTGCGCGCATCCTGAATGTCCCGTTTACGATTGCGGATGCAACAAGCCTGACGGAAGCCGGCTATGTCGGAGAGGACGTCGAAAATATCCTGCTCCGGCTGATTCAGGCGGCTGATTACAACATCGAGGCGGCGCAGCGCGGCATCATCTACATCGATGAGATCGATAAGATTGCGAGAAAGAGCGAGAATCCGTCCATCACGCGAGATGTCAGCGGCGAAGGCGTGCAGCAGGCACTGCTGAAGATCCTCGAAGGCACGGTTGCTTCCGTTCCGCCGCAGGGTGGCCGCAAGCATCCGCAGCAGGAAATGATTCAGATTGACACAACGAACATCCTGTTCATCTGCGGCGGCGCGTTTGATGGGCTGGTTCCGATCATCGAGAGCAGAACCGGCAAGAAAAATCTCGGCTTCGGCGCGGAGCAGACGGGCAAGACGATCGCAGGCAGCACAGAAGCGCTCAAGAAGATGCGTCCGGAGGATCTGACGAAATTCGGGCTGATTCCGGAATTTGTCGGTCGTCTGCCGATTACTGTGACGCTCGATGCGCTCGATGAGGACGCGCTCGTCCGCATCCTGACCGAACCGAAGAACGCGTTGTGCAAGCAGTATCAGAAGCTGCTGGGCATGGACGGCGTGACGCTGACGTTTGATTCCGATGCGGTCAAGGCGATTGCACACATGGCGATTGAACGCAAGTGCGGCGCGCGCGGTCTGCGGGCAATTATCGAGGAAGTCATGCTGGATACGATGTTTGATCTGCCCGGTCGCAAGGATATCAATGCCTGTGAAATCACCGAGGCATCGGTACTCGGACAGGAGAAGCCGAAGCTGATGGAAGGCGAGCGTCCGAAGATTAAAGAACCGGCAAGCAAACGCAGAAAACCGGTTGAACAGCAGCAGATGCTTGAAGCGGACTACATGGAATAAAAAACGGGAAACCTGCTTTGTAGGCAGGTTTCCCATTTTTGTTATCCGATTTTTTTATTGTGATATGCGGCAACGTTGAGCAGCTCTTCGGCATGCTGAATCTGCTCAGCCGTCGGCGTCGGAACGCCCTTAAGCGGATAGGGGATGCCGAGCTTCTCCCACTTGGACACTCCGAGCGTGTGATAGGGAAGAATCTCAACACGGCTGACCGTCTTGAGGCTCTCGATGAACTCACGCATCTTGATGAGGTCATCATCATGATCGGTCACGCCAGGAACAAGCACGTGACGAATCCACATTTCCTTGCCGTGGTCGGACAGATAGCGTGCCATGTCGAGGATGTTCTCGTTCGTCATGCCGGTCAGCTCACGGTGCAGCTCGCTGTCGAACTGCTTGAGGTCGAGCATGAACAAATCCGTCAGCGACATCAGGTCATCAAAGCGCTCCAACCACTTTGGGTCGCGGCGGAACGGCTGACCGGCGGTATCGACACAGGTGTGCACGTATTCCTTCTTCATCAGGCGCAGAAACTCGATGAGGAAATCCATCTGCAGCATGGGTTCGCCGCCGGAAACGGTGATGCCGCCGTTTGACTTCCAGTAGGGCTTATAGCGAATGGCTTTGTTAAAGAGCTGCTGAGCGGTCATTTCCTGCGTTTGAGCAAGGGCAGAGGGACACCATGTATCGGGATTATGGCAGAACTTGCACCGCAGCGCACAGCCGTAGAGAAAAACAGCGCAGCGGACGCCCGGTCCATCAACGAGCGCGAAGGACTCGAAGGAATGAACGTGTCCCCGAACATTGGGATTCGGCTGAAGCATAATTCTAACTCCTTGTAGGAAATAGGGCGGCAGAGCAGAGTATCGGGTTAGAAACGACCGGCGAAGAAGTCTCCGCCGGTCGCTCAAGTGAACGAGGATTACATGTGGGTATGGCAGGTACGGTTAATAACGTCCAGCTGCTGCTCGCGGGTCAGGTCGATGAACTTCACAGCATAGCCGGAAACGCGGATGGTGAAGTTTGCGTATTCTTCCTTCTCCGGATGCTCCATGGCGTCCAGCAGCTTCTCCTTGCCGAACACGTTGACGTTCAGGTGATGTGCACCCTGGTCGAAGTAGCCGTCAAGCACCTGCACGAGGTTGTTGACACGCTCGGAAGCTTCGTGACCCAGTGCATCGGGGTTGATGGTCTGCGTGTTGGAAATGCCGTCCAATGCCCAATGATAGGGGATCTTGGCGGTGGAGTTCAGCGACGCAACCAGACCGTTCTGTTCTGCGCCGTAGGAGGGGTTCGCACCAGGCGCGAGGGGCGTCCAAGCCTTGCGGCCGTCAGGCGTAGCACCGGTGGCCTTGCCGTAAACGACATTGGAGGTGATGGTCAGGATGGAGGTGCTCGGCTCGGAATGACGGTAGGTCGGATGCTTGCGGATCATCTCGATGAAGGTCTTCAGCAGCCACTTTGCGATGTCGTCCGCACGGTCATCATCGTTGCCGTACTTCGGGAAGTCGCCCTCGGTCTTGTAGTCAACGACCATGCCGGATTCATCGCGAATTGCGGTAACCTTGGCGTACTTCAGCGCGCTGATGGAGTCAACGCAGTGAGAGAAGCCGGCGATACCGGTTGCGAAGGAGCGCTTCACATCGGTGTCGATCAGAGCCATCTCAGCCGCTTCGTAGTAGTAGCGGTCATGCATGTAGTGGATCAGGTTCAGCACGTTGACGTACAGACCAGCCAGCCAGTCAAGCATGCGCACGTAAGCGGGCTTGACGATGTCCCAGGTCAGCACATCAGACGTGATGGGTGCATAGCAGGGACCAACCTGCATGTGGAGCTTCTCGTCCATGCCGCCGTTGATGGCATACAGCAGAGCCTTCAGCAGGTTCGCGCGGGCGCCGAAGAACTGCATCTCCTTACCGGTCTGGGTTGCAGACACGCAGCAGCAGATGGAGTAGTCATCGCCCCAAACAGGCTTCATCACGTCATCGTTCTCATACTGCACAGAGGAAGTCGTGATGGAGATGTGCGCAGCATACTTCTTGAAGTTTTCCGGCAGCTTGGAGGAATACAGAATGGTCATGTTGGGTTCCGGAGACGGTCCCATGTTTTCCAGCGTGTGCAGGAAACGGAAGTCGTTCTTCGTCACCATGGAGCGACCGTCGATGCCGGTGCCGCCAACCTCGAGGGTTGCCCAGACCGGGTCGCCGGAGAACAGCTGCTGATAGGAGGTGATGCGGGCAAACTTGACCATACGGAGCTTCATGACGATGTGGTCAACCAGCTCCTGTGCCTCGGACTCGGTCAGAACGCCGTTCTCAATGTCGCGCTCCACATAGATGTCGAGGAAGGTGGAGATACGGCCAACAGACATGGCGGCGCCGTTCTGGGTCTTGATGGCGGCGAGGTAGCCGAAGTACAGCCACTGGAAGGCCTCGTGCGCGTTCGTCGCGGGCTTGGAGATGTCGTAGCCATAGGAAGCGGCCATGACCTTCATGTCCTTCAGGGCATTAATCTGCAGGGTGATTTCCTGACGCTGACGAATGACGTCATCGGTCATGGTGCCGTCACCGCAGTTGGCGTAGTCATGCTGCTTTTCGGCGATCAGCACATCAATGCCGTACAGCGCAACGCGGCGATAGTCGCCCACGATGCGGCCACGGCCGTAGGTGTCCGGCAGACCCGTGATGATGTGGGACTTACGGGCAGCACGCATTTCAGGAGTGTACGCCATAAAGACGGCGTCGGAGTGAGTCAGGTGATACTCGGTGAAAATCTTGTGCAGCTCGGGCGCGGGCGTATAGCCATTTTCCGTGCAGGACTGCTCGGCCATACGGATGCCGCCGAAGGGCATGAAAGCACGCTTGAGGGGCTTGTCCGTCTGCAGACCGACAATCTTCTCAAGATCCTTCAGGTCTTCATTGATATAACCAGGCTGATGGGAAGTCAGGGTCGACACAATCTCGGTGTCCATGTCCAGAACGCCGCCCTTTGCGCGTTCTTCCTTCTGCAGCTTCTGCAGGGCACCCCAGAGCTTGTCGGTTGCTTCCGTCGGACCAACAAGGAAGGATTCGTCACCGTCATAAGGCTTGTAGTTCTTCTGGATGAAATCACGGACGTTGACTTCTTCCTTCCAGATGGAACCATTGAAGCCATTCCACTGCTCAAAATTATACATGATGGTTGACCTCCTGAAATGATAGATGTTGCTTTTAACTGGAATGTAGCTGTTCCTTATCAAAAGAACAGGCCACCCCATTCCAGAGCAAAAATATTCTATCACAACATGTTGTATAATGCAAGAGGGAAACCGACGAAAAATTAAAAAAATACCTAACTCGATGAAAATGCTTACATTAAGGCGCGAAGGCTTGATTTTTCAGCATTTCAGATAAAATCCGCGTTAAATTAATGAAAAGGGTCGGCAAATTAAAAGATACTATATGTTGTACACAAAGAAATGACGGCATACAAGGATGAATGCATACGGTTTTGACCGTTTTCGCCATCTGCAGCCGTCTGATTTGACTGAAAAATATCAAATATGTTGCCCGATATGACCAAATGTGCATGATTTGGCATAAGGAAATATTTTACTTATTGTCAAGATTAGGCTCTTTTCCAACGCACCAGCCACGCAGCTTGTTGACAGAACGCTCGACGGCATCGCGACTGTTCTTCCATGGTTCTGCCTGAAAGCGGTAATCAAATTTCTTGATGAACCAGCTGATATCCTCCTGCATGCGGTCGAAGGAGTCCTCTTCCAGATGCGCGAGCAGCGATGCAAAGTCGGCATATTCCTTCGCGTTCAGCTCCGTCTTTGCGAAGCGGAGCAGGTCGACAGCATGGGGGAGACAGACCCCCTTGCTCTGCTCGAAGTGTTTGCGGAATTCCGAATCGTGTTGATACAGATGGAAGAATGTATGCAGGAAACGGTTCATTCGGTCCTCAATCGCATCGCAGACGACACACGTTTCCGTCATGGCAGACAGGCTGTCAAGCGCCTGATCGAGCGCCTTTTCGGGTGATGCGGACTTCCCGGACAGCCGACCGAGCAGCGAGGTCTTCGCCGAACCGTTTGCGGCTTCTGTGATGGTGGTGAATGCATCCTTGATTTTCTTGCGCGACTCCGTCAGGTGAGACTCGAGCATCAGCGCATGGCCGAGTTTGTTGTCGCCCTTGAAGAGCATCTGCTGATGATAGCGGCAAAAGCCCTTCTCGTTGACCTGAATGCGCACGTCCGGTTCCATGACAGAGGCACCCAGCGCATACTCGATCTGCCGCAGCTCCAATTGGCGATTCAGTGTGCAGAGCAGGCATTCGCCGTCAAGCTTCGCCGCGTCCCAGACGGGAATCGTGTCGAGATGGTATCGCATGCGTGTTCATCCCTCCTGATTAAAATGGGCAGTCCACGGTGAATGTACGTCCATCGAGCTTTGGCAGCCTGCCGCCGGTGTTCAGCGTCAGCTTTGAAGCGCACAGGCATAATTTGCCCTGCATCTTCATCTGGCGATTCAGCGCACGATCGCCGTATACGTCATCACCGAGCAGCGGATGTCCAAGCGCTGCCATGTGGGCGCGGATTTGGTGCGTCCTGCCGGTGACGAGATGCACCTCGATGCGGCTGATGCTGCCGCCTTGTTCGAGCGTTTCGTATTCGGTGACGATCGGTCGTGCGCCGGGGATGGGGGTATCATGGATGGTAACATGCGCAGCCTCTGCATTCTTGCGCAGATACGCGCGGCAGACGGCTTTCGGCGGCTTCATCATGCCGCGGACAAGGCAGATGTAGCGCTTGTCGAGCGCTCGATGCAGGAAGACATCCTCCAGAATGCGCGAGGCTTCAGCGTTCTTGGCGAACAGAATCAGTCCGCACGTCTGGTTGTCCAGCCGGTGACATGCTTTGGGAGCGCATGCATCCGGATTGTTCCGGCGTACATAGCGTGTCGCCAGATCCGTTAGCGTCACGCCGCCCTTGCTGTCCGGCTCAACGCTGATGCCTGCACGTTTGTTGATGAGCAGCACATTCTCATCCTCATAGACGACGGCAAGCGGAGCGGCAGCCTCCTCCATGCAGAACACATCGATTTGCTGACCGGCAATCACGTGCACATCCGGCTTTACGCGCTTGCCGTCAAGCTTGACATCTCGGTGCGCAAAGGCAGATTGCATGGCTCGCACGGACAATTCAGGCAGGAAACGGCGGATGCACGCATCGATGCGTAGCCCGTCTGCGGCGGAATCAGTCTGAATGGTATATTTCATAGGTGCTCCAAATTACAGCTCATCGAGCAGCGTTTCCATGGAGATTGGCACAAGGAGAATACCGGCTTCCGGCTGGGCGACCGTGTTTTCCAGTAAGTAGAAGATAGGATTGCCGTCCGAATCAAGGTAAAAATCCTCTTCCGGATAGAAAACAGCCTCCAGCACATCGAGCGTCAGGTCATCATAGAAGGCAATTTCGCCTTGCGCCATCCACTTGGTCAACTGCTCCCAGACGAGATTGCGCACGAGGTTATCTGCCTTGGCGGTCTGACGCTCCTCGAGCCACGTATCCGTCTTGTCCGCCTGCGTGAGAATCCCCAGCAGATACGGCAGACTGATGATTTCACCGGCACGGCTGCCTGTCAGCGCAAACACGTGTCCGGTGATGGTGGTTGATTCGCTTGACGGGCGCTGAACGTGCTTCGTGACCAGGATGGACAGGTAATCTGCTGTCTGGCATGTTACCTCATATGTCACATCGACAACGGTTGCCGCTTCCGCGCCATCCGTCAAACCGGCATTCATGGGCGCTTCAAAGGCGAGCGCGTCCTCGGCGGTATAGGTATAGGTCGTGTTGAACATGGTGGCGACCTGATCGTCACCGAAAAGCTGAGGATAGCGGAAACGGTAGATGTAGGTCGCGGTCGATTCGTCCGCGCCTTCCGGATAGATGTATTTGCCGGTCAGGTCAGCGGAAAACTGATAGCCATCAGCAAGCGCGGAAAGCGTCAGCAGGGAAGTCAGCAATACAAGCAGAAGCAGGAAACGGATCGCTTTGTTCATGCGTTTTCTCCTTGAGCGGATTTGAAATCAGCAGAAGCGCTGATGGCGGCAATGTTGCCTTCGCCGACTGCCTTTGCAATCTGAAACGGTTGTCCGGTGCAATCACCGCAGGCATAGACATGCGGGAGATTCGTTGCCATTTGCCGATTAACCTTGATGAATGCGCCTTCAAGCGCAACGCCGGGCAGCAACGTATCCGGTGCAACGGTCGGACGGAAGATGAATATGCCGTCATAGGGGAATGCGCCGTGCTCGGTTTCCAGGATGATTTGGTTGTTTTCACGGCGCAGCGATGACGGGCGTTCGTTACGCTGGCGGAAGGTGGATTTTTCAGGCAGTTCGTGGCGTACAAGCATGTAATAATCCACTTCGCTCGCTAACGTTGCGAGAAAATCAGCCTCTTCAATGCCGCCGTGCCATGCGGACAGAACGGCGATGCGCTTGCCGCGGTAGAACATGCCATCGCACGTGCCGCACCAGCTGACGCCCTGTCCGAGCAGCTCACTTTCGCCGGGCAGCAGCTTCGGGCGCACAGCACCTGTTGCAAGGACAAGCGCACGGCTCTCGATGATGTCATTGCCGATGAGCGTCATGCATCCTTCGTCGGTGAGCATGATCTGTCGTGCTGGCTGTTCAATGATTTCCGCACCGAGCTCAACCGCCTGAGCGCGGAAAATGCGCAGCAGCTCCTTGCCGCTGACATGCGGAAGCCCGGGGTAGTTGTCGATGCGCTCCGCACGGAGCAGCCAGCTCGTGTCGGACTGTGCACAGGCGACAACCGTATGCAGACCACGCTGACGGGCAGTAATGGCGCAGCTCCACGCAGCAGGTCCGGCGCCGATGATGAGAAGGTCGCAGGCAGACATGGTATCCTCCTGTCAGTTGGTGTAGGTATAACGCGCAACGCACCACGGCATGCCGTTGTACATGCCGTATGCATCGCAGTAGATGTTGTAGGATTGCCCGACCTCCCACGTGGTCGAGGATTTGTTCTCCAGAACGACTGGTCGGCTCGTGCCGTCATCGCTGCAGTAGACGATGGCCATCTGCGGCTTCGTGCTGATGATTTCTGAGATTTTGCCGACAGCAAGGTAGATCTGCTGCCTTGCGGCGCGCACCGTGATATTCGACACGAGCTCGGAGTATTCCGCAGAGCTGTTCAGCGGCCATGCTTTGCGCGTGTAGGCATCCTGATCGGGAACGTAGTAGATGGAGTAGTCAACGCGCGATGTCTTCAGACCGGGGTAGGAGGCGGTGATGGTGATGGTGTTGTCGCCGATTTTGTCGAAAACCGCCACAAAGCTGAATTCACCGGTCGTGTCAAGCTTGGTGATGTCAAGGTCGGAATGGCTGGTGAGCACATCGACCGTAGCGCCGATCTTCGTGGTGGCGGTCATTTCGAGGGTGGATTTGCTGGTCGAGGAGTACGTCGTAACGGCAAGGTCAAGCGGAATCTCCTGCACCTCGCGGTAGAGAATCAGCTCAAGCTTCGTTTCGCGGCAATACGGGGCACGGACGATGATGTTGAATTTATTGTCGCCGATCGGCTGCACGGTTGCGTTGTAAACGAGCAAGCCGTCCTCGCTGACCGTATCGGATACGTCTACATCATTGATGGTGACGGTTGAGCCTGCACGAACCTGGAGGTTCACGGAGTACATGGCGGTTGTGACCTCACTGCGCAGCGTTTCCGGCGAAACGAGCGAGACAGGACTGGCAGGAATGGTGATATCGTATTCAATGGGATTAAGCGCCTGCTGACGACCGTTCGCCGTCTTGAGATATGCCTTGAGCGTGACATGCATGACGGCTTCGTTTTCTGTGATGCTTGGCAAATCGATGTACCAGAGATAATCCGGAATTTCAATGGTTGCAAAGCCGTCAACCACCTGATAGGTCGATTGCATGGGCGATCCGACGTAAATCTGCTGACCGTCCTCGCCGGGAATGAGGATGGTGTGCGCCGTCAGGTCATCAACGATGCTGGAAGTGATGACGGCTGTTGAGGCGGAGGTGGTCTGAATCAGCCCCAAATTCGAGGCGATAAAGAAACCCAAAACGCCCAGCATGCCGGCTGCGAGCAGCACAATCAGCACGTGCAGCATCCGGCGAAAGCCCTTGCCGCGCGTCCGGTACGTCTTCATTTCATTCATGCGCGGCGGCGCGACCGGTACGGTGTTCTCCTGCAGTGCTGCGACGAGCGGATCATAGTCACGCGTATCATGCCAGAGCTTGGGCACAGGCACGACCTGATCTGCAATCGCAGCAGAAGATCCCTGATCGACATTGACTGCCTTGACGCGGCCGGCATGGGCTTTCTCGGGCGAATCAGGCGAGGAATACATGTGGATGGTGGTCGTACCGCTGCTTGTATTGCGGAATGCGGTCTCCTGACGGAGCTGCTCGAGCTGCTGTGCACCGCGCCGCTTGCGTTCCTTCAGCTCGGACATGTCGGTGGCAAGCTCATCGCGCCGGTCGTTCGATTCATCAACTGCGCCGTCCTCATCGACATGAACATACACCTTTGGCTGCTTATCCTCGCGCTTGAACTGCTCCTGCCAGGAAGGCTTTTCCGTAGTGTCGGCTGAGAGCGAAGCGCCGCAGCGGATGCAATTTGGCAAAGAGGCACGGTTCCATTGACCGCATTGCGGACATTTCATTCAGGAAACTCCTTTCAACGGAAGAGAAGATCAGAAGTCCAGCGAATCATCCTCATCACTGTCATCGATAACAAGCCAGCCGCTGTTGAGGAACGTTGACATGTCCTCACGGCTCATCTCCCAATCAATCTCCTGCACGGCCATGCCGGCGTAGGAAATGGCGTGCACGGCATCATCCTGCGGAATGCGCAGCTCTTCAATGACGCACGTGCGAAGCTTGAGACAGTATTCCATGGCGCTGATCATATCGTCAAGCGTCATGTTCGTCTGCATGTTGTTCTTCATGATAACATCGACGAGGTCACGCGCCTGATCATACGTGAAGGTGCGGCATTGGTCAGCTAAGGTGGACATGACCGTACGGGCACGCTGCGTGCGCATGAAGTCACCGCCGCCGCCTGCTTTGCGGATACGCATGTAAATAACTGCTGCGCGACCGGTGAAGCGGTACGTGCCGGCCTGCCCCATGCTTGGCGACGTCTGGTTGGCATCAAGCGGATAGCGCCGCAGATAGGCAGCCTCGGACGAGTTGACCGTGATGTCAACGCCGCCGAGATAGTCGATGATATTGGCGATCATCTGGAAATTCAGCAGGATGTACTTCTCGATTTTGATGCCGAGATGCTGGCTGATGACCTTGCAGAGCGCCTCGGGTCCGGAATTGCGGGCAATGTAATTGATGCGCCCGATGACGCCGTCCGGACGGACGACAAGCGCATCGCGGATAATCGATGTGAGCATAATGCGGTGCGAAACGGTATCGAGCGACACAATGACGATGCCGTCGGTATTGACGAGCTTGTTTGTCCACTGGTCAGAGCAAAGCAGCAGATAATGGTGCAGTCCCTCGCGCGGCTCTGCAATGCTGTCATAATCGATGGTTTCAATCGGCTGCGGCGTATCTGCCAGCGCACCTGTCGGCAGGCAGGCGAGCACCATGCAGAGCATCAGCAGTAGCGAAAATAAGCGCTTCATCATCCATATCTCCTTTGTTTCGGATATTTCAATTTTGATTATACCATTTTCTGCAGGGAAAAGAAAGACATAAACAGCGAGGAAACTTCTTTTTTACAATTACGAAAAAGGGCTTTCCGCTGAAGATGCAGAAAGCCCTGCAGAGAAAGGAAGGACAGCGTCAAAATGCCTTCTTCACAAAGGCTTCCAGCGTGTTCTTGGGCTGATACCCGACTGCCTTGTCGATCAGCTGACCGTTCTTGAACAGCAGCAGCGTCGGGATGCTCATAATGCCGTAACGAGTGGCAAGGTCAGGACAATGGTCGACATCGACCTTGCCGACGGACAGCGAATCAGCATACTGTGATGCAACTTCCGCGACAACCGGTGCAAGCATCCGGCACGGACCGCACCACGTTGCCCAGAAATCAATCAACACAGGGTGATCCTGCGCAATAAAGGCATCAAAATCGACGTCAGTTAATTCCTTGATCATTAAAAACACTCCTTTGCAATCAAATTATGCAGTCGGCGCACTGTCAGCGATGGCTTCCTTGAGCGGAATGACGCGAACGAGCTGCGGGTCGTAGCGGCCGGATTGCTTTCTGCGCTTTTCGGTCAGCACGAGGATAAAAAGCGGAATTGCCAGTCCGATGACACCGCCGACAGCGCTTGCTATCATCTCCCGGTCAGGCGCAATCAGCGTGCCGAGCAGCATGCCGGCGAAAAGTCCGGCGACAGGAAACAGGTATGCCAGAGCGGAAGCTTTGACGATGCTGCTTTCCGGCAGAGAAACGACTGCCTGGTCACCGATGTTCGCCTGTCCCTTCACGCGGATGACGTGCTGCTTTTCGCCGCCGATGCATGCATGGCATTTTTCGCAGTCGCTCGGACGGCAGAAGGTTATTTCAATCACATCATCGCTGACGGCGGTGACGACACCCGTTCTTTCCATGATAAAGCACCTCCTTGAACCAACCATGTTTATTATAGCACAGAAGGCATGCGCTCGTCAAACATACTCAATATACCCGAAAATCAGCAAACTGAAACAGAAAACGCTCAAAATACAAGCCAAACCTGAGAAGGAAAAATTGTTTTCTCCGTGTATTGTGCTTGACAGAAAAATAAAAACATGCTATGATGGCTGCAATTCCACAGAGGCGCAAGCCTCATAAGGCTATGAAGAGCAGCAGTAACCGGAAGGTCGCCTTGCAGAGAGCCGCGAACAGGTGAGAGTGCGGCAGGGGGACATCGGCGAAGAAACAGCTCTGAGCCGCCGCTCGAACGGCAGATTCTGATGATCAGGAGTTGATTTGCAGAAGCTGCCCAGTAGACACGGACGGGTGAAGCCCGTGACAGCTTCTAGCAATCGCTGAAACGGCTGTTGCGAATGAGGTGCTCCGGTGAAGAAACGGAGAAAATGGGTGGTACCGCGAAGAGAAGTCTTTCGTCCCTGATTGCAGGGAAGAAAGGCGTTTTTTTATGGGCAAAAGCCCGTTGAAGGAGGAATTCGTATGAAGCGGACGCATTATTGCGGCACGATTCGCTGCGAGCACATGGGGCAAAAGGCGACACTATGCGGCTGGGTGCAGACGCGGCGCGACATGGGCGGCGTCATCTTTCTGGATGTGAAGGATCGCGAGGGCGTGGCGCAGGTTGTCTGCAATATGCAGGTGCTGCCGAAGGAGGAATTTCACGCGGCTGAAACGCTGCATATGCAGAGTGTGATCGAGGTTTCAGGCGAAATCCGCCGCCGTGATGAGGAAACATACAATCCCCGACTGAAGACGGGCGAGGTTGAGCTGCTTGCGGAGCATCTGACGGTGCTGAGCGAGGCGCGTCCGCTGCCGTACTCGATGGATGAGGACGCGAAGGTGCGCGAGGAGCTTCGACTGAAGTACCGTTATCTCGACCTGCGTCGTCCGCAGCTGCAAAACGCGCTGCGTTTCCGGCATCAGGTACAGATGGCGGCGGAAAAGTACCTGAACAACGATGGCTTTCTCTGCATCGAAACGCCGATGCTGTGCAAATCAACGCCTGAAGGGGCGCGCGACTACCTTGTGCCGAGCCGCGTTCATCCTGGAAAATTCTACGCGCTGCCGCAGTCGCCGCAGATTTTCAAGCAGATGCTGATGGTTGGCGGTCTTGACAAGTATTATCAGATTGCGCGATGCTTCCGCGACGAGGATTTGCGTGCGGACCGTCAGCCGGAGTTCACGCAGGTGGATATGGAAATGTCGTTTGTCGATCAGGAGGACATTCTTCTGCACCTTGAGCGTCTGTTTAAGTCCGTTTTCCGTGACGTGATGGGATACGAGATCGACTATGCTTTTCCACGCCTGACGTGGCAGGAATCCATGGATCGCTACGGCTGCGATAAGCCTGATCTTCGCTTCGGTATGGAAATCCGTGATGTGACACCGCTGGCTGCGCAGTGCTCATTCTCCGTATTCCGGCGCGTTGCGGATGACGGCGGCAAGGTGCGTGCGCTGAATTGCAAGGGTTGTGCTGAGAAATTCACGCGGACGACCATCGAAACGCTGACGGATCATGCATTAGGTTACGGCGCAAAAGGCATGGCATGGATTCTGATTCACGAGAACGGTGAAATCAACTCTATCCTGCAGAAGTATTTCACGAAGGAACAGTGGCATGATTTGCTGACCACGCTCGATGCCGAAAATGGCGACTTCATCCTCTTCTGCGCCGATCAGTTCCAGACGGTTTGCCGGACGCTGTGCGGACTTCGCCTCGAGGTCGGCGATATGCTGGGTCTGCGCGATAAGAAGGATTATCGCTTCTGCTTCGTCACGGACTTTCCGGAATTCGAGTGGTCGGAGGACGAAAAGCGCTATGTCGCCATGCACCACCCGTTCACGATGCCCTATGAGGAGGATTTGCCGTACCTGACGACCGATCCGGCACGCGTCCGTTCACAGGCGTATGACGTTGTGCTCAACGGCATTGAGCTTGGTTCAGGCTCCATCCGCATCCATAAGCCGGACGTGCAGGCGACGATCTTTAAGGCGCTCGGCTTTACGGAGGAATCCGCACGCGCACGATTCGGCTTCATGATCGACGCGTTCAAATACGGTACACCGCCGCACGGAGGCTTTGCGTTCGGGCTTGACCGGCTTGTGATGCAGCTGCTGGGCGCGGATTCGCTGCGCGATGTGATTGCCTTTCCGAAGGTGCGCGATGCGTCTGACCTGATGACGAGCGCACCGGATTATGTTGATGCCGAGCAGCTCGAGGTGCTTCAACTGGGTGTGTCGTCCGCCGCAGAAGCAGAAAAGAAGCAGGAGCGCAAAAGACCGGAGATGGCCGTCAAGACGGTTGCATCGCTGGCGAAACTCTCCCTGACAGAGGAAGAGGAAAGCAAAATGGGTGAGGAGCTGAACAGCATCCTTGCCTTTGCCGAGGCGCTGCAGGAGGTTGACACGACCGATGTTCCGCAGACGGCGCATGTTATTCCGATGGAGAATGTGTTCCGTACGGACATTCCGGTTCGCCCGATGGATCGGGAAAAGCTGCTTGCCAATGCACCGACGCGCACGGATGAATGCGTCACCGTGCCGCAGACGTTTGAGTAAGGAGGATAAACGCTGTGAAAATAACGCGGATGCCACTGAAGGCACTTTCAGAGGCGATGCAGCGAGGCGAACTGACCTCCTGCGAAATCACACAGGCATACATTGACCGCATCCATCAGGTGGAAGACAAGGTGCAGGCGTTTATCTCGCTGAATGAAGAGCAGGCAATGGAAACAGCGTTGCTTTGCGACAGGCAACGTGCGGCAGGCGAGAGGGTATCGCCGCTGCATGGCATTCCGGTTGCTGTGAAGGATAATATCTGCATCGAGAACGGCAGAACAACCTGCGCCTCAAAGATGCTGGAGGACTTTGTATCGCCCTATTCGGCGACCGTCTGGGAAAAGCTTCGCGCAGCAGGATGTGTTCTGCTGGGCAAGACGAATCTCGATGAATTTGCTATGGGGTCATCGACCGAAAACAGCGCATTTCACCCGACGCATAATCCGCGCAAGCTGACGTGCGTTCCTGGCGGCTCGTCCGGCGGTTCGTCGGCATGCGTTGCGGCAGATGAAGCGCCGTTTGCGCTTGGCAGCGATACAGGCGGCTCTATTCGTCAACCGGCGGCATTCTGCGGCGTTGTCGGTATGAAGCCAACCTACGGCACGGTTAGCCGATATGGACTGATTGCGTTCGCCTCGTCGCTGGATCAGATTGGTCCCATGACACGCACAGTGGAGGATAACGCCATGGTGCTTGACGCGATTGTGGGCTACGACAGCCACGATACGACCTCCATCAAGCGTGGCTACACGCCCATGAATCGCGAGATAAAGGCTGGCGTAAAGGGAATGCAAATCGCTTTGCCGAAGGAGATGTTCGGGGAAGGACTTGCACCGGAGGTTCGCAAGGCAGTCATGAAAGCGGCGCACACGCTTGAAGGGCAGGGAGCTGTCATCAAGGAAGTCAGCATTCCGTCGCTCAAGGTCGCGCTGCCGGCATATTATGTGCTGTCCTCTGCGGAAGCAAGCTCGAATCTTGCACGCTTTGATGGCGTGCGCTATGGTCATCGTGCAGCGGAATATGCCGATTTGGAGGAGCTGTACCTGAAGAGCAGGAGCGAAGGCTTTGGCGCAGAAGTCAAGCGGCGCATCCTGCTGGGCACCTATACGCTGTCTGCGGGATATTTCGATGCGTACTATAAGAAGGCGCTGCAGGTGCGTACGCTGGTCATCCGAGAACTGAACGAGGTGTTCCGGCAGGCGGATTGCATTCTGTCGCCTGTTGCGCCGACGACTGCTTACAAGCTCGGCGAAAAGACCATGTCGCCGTTGGAAATGTATCTCGGTGACGTAAACACGGTGCCGGTCAACATTGCCGGCGTGCCCGGGCTGTCGCTTCCGTGCGGTCTGGACAAGGCGGGCCTGCCGATTGGTGCACAGCTGATTGGTCCTGCACTGTCCGAGCCAATGCTGTATCGTGTGGGCTATGCGCTGGAAGCTTCGTTGGGCGAAATTTGCGGAGAGGCGGTGATTTGACGTGGCTTGGAAAATGATAGACGGCTATGAAATGGTCATCGGTTTGGAGGTTCATGTGGAGCTGAAGACAAAGACCAAAATTTTCTGCTCCTGCCCGACGACGTTCGGTGCCGCACCGAATACGCAGTGCTGCCCGGTGTGTATGGGCTTTCCAGGTACGCTGCCGGTGCTGAACCAGCAGGTGGTGCATTATGCGGTGCTGGCTGGACTGGCAACATCGTGTGCCATCGCGCACTATTCCAAGCAGGATCGCAAGAATTACTTCTATCCCGACCTGCCCAAGGCGTATCAAATCAGCCAGTACGATCTGCCGCTGTGCATCGGCGGTCATCTGACGGTCGAAACGGAGAACGGCGAAAAGCGAATCGGTATCACGCGCATCCACATCGAGGAGGATGCCGGCAAGCTCGTGCATGACCCCGAAAAGGGAACGCTAATCGACTGCAACCGCTGCGGCGTGCCGCTGATTGAAATCGTGTCCGAGCCGGATATCCGCACGCCGCAGGAGGCGGTATCGTATCTGCGCAAGCTCAAGGCGGTCATTGAGTATACCGGCGTGAGCGATTGCAGGATGCAGGAGGGCTCGCTGCGCTGTGATGTCAACCTGTCCATCCACAAGCAGGGCGAACCGTTTGGGACGCGCACTGAGATGAAGAACCTGAACTCTTTCACGTCTGTTCAGCGTGCGATTGAGGAGGAATATCGCCGTCAGGTGGAGGCAGTGAAGGCGGGCGAAAGGATTGTGCAGGAAACACGCCGCTTTGACCAGAACACCGGCAAAACATCATCGATGCGCCGCAAGGAAAATGCTAACGACTATCGCTATTTCCCCGATCCCGACTTGGCGCCGATTGTGCTGGCGGATGCGCAGATTGAAGCGTGGCGCGGGGAACTGCCGCAGCTGCCGGATGCGCGCAAGGCGGTCTATATGAAACAGTATGGATTGACGGCGTATGCGGCGGAACAGATTGTCTCCAGCAAGTATCTTGCGGATTACTTCGAGTCGGCTGCACAGTCCACAGATGCGGTCAAGACGGTCGCAAATTTGTTGATTTCCGAGGTGTTCCGGCTGCTTGACGATGAGGACGGCACAATTCCGCTTTCGCCTGCATCGTTGGCGAAAATCGCCGAGATGACGGAAAGTCAGGTCATCAGCGTCGGCACAGCACGCAAGACGATTACGGCACTTTGGACGCAGCCGGAGGAGCCTGTGGAGTATGTGAAACGCATGGGACTCAAGCAGCTCAGCGACGAAGCACAGCTGATGGCGTATGTGCGTCAGGCGATTGACAAACATCCGGAAATGGTGGCAGGCTACCGCAAGGGCAAGCTGACGCTCAAAAACGCGCTGATGGGCATCGCGATGGGCTTGTCCGGCGGCAAGGCGAACCCTGTCGTGCTGCAGAAGCTGATGGACGCGGCACTCGTCGAATCATAAAACTGGACTGTTCCCCGATGAACGGACAATAGAAAAAGAGACCTCCTGTTGTAGCATGAAAAGCACAACAGGAGGTTATCTGTATGACAGGAAAGCACACAAAGGTAGAGAAACTGACAAGCGATATCCGAGCCAGCAAGGCAGCCGGAGAGACAACCAGCATAACGAGCTCGTGAAGCTGTGGATGCAGGTGGTGCATAAATACCCCAACCTGCTGAACCGCCGCTTCGATTTTAAGCGTATATCGCTCAAAAATGTCCTTACACCCGCTTGAAATTCGGGACAAGACCGCGTAAAATATACTTATGTTTCAAGAGGGCTTTTCCTTCCGTTCATTGGGGAACAGTCCGGTTCAGGACACCGATTAAGCAACCGTGATTGGCTTCGCAGCGAAATGCTGCGAAGCCAATCATGCAGGGAAAGGAGCAGGCTGCTATGTCACAGGTAACAAAGCGAGCCTTGGAACAGTCGTTGAAGAATCTGCTGCGGAAAAAACCACTGACCCAAATCACCATCAATGAGATTGCCGAAGACTGCGGCATCAACCGCATGACCTTTTATTACCATTTCAAGGATATTTATGATCTTGTGGAATGGTCTTGCCTTGAAGACGCCAAGAGAGCGCTGGATGAGAAAAAGACTTATGAAACGTGGCAGCAGGGATTTTTACAGATCTTTGAGGCGGTACAGGATAACAAGCCCTTTATTCTGAATGTTTACCGCTGTGTCCACGGAGAACGGGTTGAAAAATATTTGCAGCCGCTTGTAGACCGGCTTTTGTTGGATGTAATCAATGAAGAAGTCGGTGAAATGAAGGTTCGGGACGAGGATAAGCATTTTATCGCCCAGGTCTATTCATACATTTTTATCGGGCTGATGCTCGACTGGATCAAAGACGATATGCGGGAGGATCCGCAGCAGATTGTGGACAGACTTGCCAAGCTCATCAAAGGCTCTGTGTCGGCAGCGCTCGCCCGTTTCCAATTCTGATTTTATCATTTTTGCGAATCTGATTATTATTTTTACACTTTTCGGCTCCGTGATAAGACTTTTATCATGGAGCTTTTTCTGATTATTGTAAGCCGGATGGGAAATGCTATAATTAAATCACCGAAAGGGAAAAACAACAGGAGGTTATGTTATGTATTATTCTGCTGGCACTTATGAATCCTTTGCCCATCCCGAAAAGCCCAAGGATGTGGACAAAAAATCGGCTTATATCATCGGCACCGGTCTTGCTGGTCTGACAGCGGCTTTTTATCTGGTTCGTGACGGACAGATGAAGGGCGAGCACATCCATGTCTTTGAAAAGCTGGATTTGGCAGGCGGCAGCTGCGATGGCCGTAAGGACATCACAAAGGGCTTCTTCATGCGTGGCGGTCGTGAGATGGACAACCATTTCGAGGTCATGTGGGATACCTTCCGCGATGTCCCCTCCATCGAGACGCCGGGCGTCTCTGTTCTGGATGAATATTATTGGCTCAACAAGCACGACCCCAACTACTCTCTGTGCCGCGCCAGTGTGAATCGCGGCGAGGACGCCCACACCGACAAGCAGTTTAAACTGGACAAGGAATCCGCCTTGGCGCTGTCCAAGCTGTTTATGACGCCGGAAAAGGATCTGGAGGACAAGAAGATTTCCGATGTGCTGCCTGACTCCTTCTGGAACACCAACTTCTGGCTTTACTGGCAGACGATGTTTGCATTCCAGCGCTGGTCCAGTGCTCTGGAGATGAAACGTTATCTGTGCCGTTATGTCCATCATATCGACGGTCTGCCCGATTTCAGCGCCCTGCGCTTCACCAAGTACAACCAGTATGAGAGCATGATCCTGCCGCTGGTGAAGTATCTGGAGTCCCACGGCGTGCGCATCGAGTACGGCATGGATATCAAAAACGTCATCATCGAAACCGAGGGCGACAAAAAAGTTGCCCGACAGATCGTGTACGTCAAGGACGGCAAACAGCAGACCATTGACCTGATTGAGGATGATTTGGTATTCATCACCAACGGCTGCTGCACCGATACCTCCTGCTATGGCGACCAGACCCATGCGCCTGACCTGTCCGGTGTGAAGAACGGCGCAGGTGAGTCGTGGGATATGTGGAAAGCCATTGCTGCGCAGGCCGAGCACGGCGAGTACGGCGATCCGGATAAATTCTGCTCCGATGTGGATGCCACCAACTGGATGAGCGCTACTGTCGCCACCTCCAACGAGGAAATCATCCGGCATATTACGAACATCTGCAAGCGTGATCCCCGCTCCGGCAAGGTGACCACCGGCGGCATCGTCACCGTCAAGGACAGCACCGACAACTGGTATCTATCATGGACCATCAACCGCCAGCCCCAGTTCAAGTCACAGGACAAGAACATGGTGCTTGTGTGGTTGTATTCTCTGAACACCAACAAGGAAGGCAACTATGTGAAGAAGGCCATGCGGGACTGCACTGGCGAGGAGGTCTGCCGCGAGTGGCTGTACCACATCGGCGTGCCGACCGAAAAAATCGACGCGCTGGCACACGATGCCTGCAACACCACCACCTGCTTTATGCCGTATATCAATGCCTTCTTCCAGCCTCGTAAGGAGTCTGACCGTCCGAAGGTCGTGCCCGACGGCGCTGTGAACTTCGCCTTCATCGGGCAGTTCGCTGAGACGCCCCGTGACACCATCTTCACCACTGAATATTCCATGCGTACCGGTATGGAGTCGGTCTACACCCTGCTGGACATTGACCGCGGCGTGCCGGAGGTGTGGGGCAGCAAGTATGATGTGCGGGAGCTGCTGCGTTCCTGCTACTACGCCATCGACAAGAAGCCCATCAGCGAGGCACCTTTGTCCTTCAAGGAGAAGGAAATGCTCAAGGTGCTCCTGAAAAAGGTCAAGGGCACCGACGTTGAGATCCTGCTGAAGGAAAGCGGACTCATCAAGTAAATATTCCCATTCAGGGGGCGGCTGCCGATGTATAGAAGACATCGGCGGCCGCTTTTTCGCAAATTTGTGCAGTGGGCAGATTCTTCTCTGCGTCCCGCGGTTATCCGGACAAGGTCTGCAATCAGGCGGCGGTCAAGATTTCATGGCAACACCGCACAAATTCGGCGGTACCGTTGAATGTGCGGTGCTGTATTAACTCAAAAAACCATTGAAGGCTCAGGATATTTATGATAGAATACAGGGGAGGGGCATTGCTTTTGCGAACGTTTTCTGTTTCCATGCAGAAAACGTCAAGCAATAAAGTGCGATTCCCACAGAAGGTAATGTCAACATTGCGCAGTATGACGATGCCTCGAGGCTGCTTTCTGGAGGATGGCAATGATAAGCTCTCAGGAGTGGATTTTTGAGTGAAAAAAGTGCTTCTGGTAACATTCTCTGATAATCCGGATCATCAGGATATCTGCTTTGGCATGTTTGAAAGTGTGTATGCACAAAGAAGGAATGATGTCGATATCTGGCTTATGGGAACGAATCATCCCAAGATGCCGGTGATCGATACACCCAATACATATTTAGTGGACTGTCCCAAGCGACCGGGGATTGAAAAGAAGACTTTTGATTTTAAGGAATTACGCAAGATCATCACATGGATAAATGCACAGAATTTCGACGTGATTTTCTTTGAAACGCTGCATGTCTGGAATCTTGCAATTATGCTGTGCTGCCACAAGCACACGCTCATTTTCCAGATGATTCATGATATTATTCCACATCCGGGGGACAAACAAGAGAAAAACGTTCACATGATGAACAAAGCAGTCTGTAAGATGGCAGATTACATCGTTTTGTGCAATCAGAAATATGTTTTGAAGGTTACGGAAATATATGGCGTGCCACAGGAGCGGATTCGTTCTATTGACATGTGGCGTCGATTTCCGGAGTATACAGAACCGCGCTATTCAAAAAGAGTATTATTTTTCGGTAGAATGAATCCATATAAAGGAATAAATAATCTGCTGAAAATTGCCCAGAGATGTCCAGAAATCAAGTTCGATGTTGTAGGTCGCGCTGAACCGCAAACGCAAGATTTAGCAGATGAATTAAAAAAACTGCCCAATGTGACGATGAATAATGTGTACGTCACAGACAAAGAAATGGCAGAGGCATTCATGCAGGCTGATTGGATTGTGCTTCCCTATAATTCTGCTACGCAATCGGGCGTAATCATTGATAGCTATCGGTATGGGCGTCCGTGTATTGCTTTTAACGTGGGCGCAATCGCGGAACAGATTAGCGAAGGAGTCAGCGGTTACCTGATACCGGAAGGCAACATTACGCTGTTTGTGGAGAAACTAAAAGAAGCAATCAGCATGACTGAATCGGAGTACAGGGAAATGTCGCGAAACGCCTATGAATATGGATTAAAGAAGTATTCAGCAGACGGCGCAGTTGATCGCTTCATGAAGCTGATTTCTTAACGGTTGAGAAAGGCTATGGCTATGAACATCATTCTTTTGTCTGGCGGATCAGGCAAGCGGCTCTGGCCGTTGTCTAATGACATCCGTTCGAAACAGTTTATCAAGATTTTCAAAAGAGAAGATGGCAGCTGCGAATCGATGGTGCAGCGCGTTTACCGTCAGATTAAGAAGGCGGATGCCGATGCAAACGTGACGATCACGACCAGCAAAACGCAGGTTTCTGCAATTCACAACCAATTGGGTGAGAATGTTTGCATCTGCGTGGAGCCTTGCCGCCGTGATACTTTTCCGGCCATTGTGCTGGCAACATCCTATTTGACGGATGTCATGCATGTTGATGCGCACGAAACGGTTATTGTCTGCCCGGTAGATCCTTATGTGGATGAGAGCTACTTTGAGGCGCTGAAGGAGTTGTCGGCACAGGTCGATAAGGGCGAAGCAAACCTTGTGTTGATGGGCATCGAACCGACGTATCCCAGTGAAAAATATGGTTACATTCTTCCGGAAAGCACTGAACACGTCGCTGCGGTCAAAACCTTCAAGGAAAAGCCGACGAAGGATGTGGCAGAGCAGTATATTGCGCAGGGGGCGCTCTGGAACAGCGGCGTGTTCGCTTTCAAACTGGGCTATATGATGGGCAAAGCACATGAACTGACGGATTTTGCCGATTATCAGGATTTGCTGAAAAAGTATGATACCCTTGAGAAAATCTCGTTTGACTATGCCGTTGTGGAGCACGAAAAAAGGATTCAGGTCGTCCGCTTTTCCGGCATGTGGCAGGATCTTGGTACTTGGAATACGCTAACCGAGGCGATGAATGAGCCAATTGTCGGGCAAGGTGCGATGGATGAAACATGCACAGACGTTCACATTGTGAATGAAATGGACGTTCCCATTTTGGCGTTAGGCCTGCATGATGTCGTTATTTCCGCGTCACCGGATGGAATTCTTGTCAGCGATAAGGAGTCAAGCAGCAGAATAAAACCGTTTGTAGATTCTTTTGAGAATCAGGTGATGTTTGCCGAAAAATCATGGGGCGATTTAAAAGTTGTGGATGTGGAGAAATCCTCTAAGACAATCAAAGCAACTTTGAATCCGGGGAAAAGCATGAGTTATCATAGTCATAACCATCGGGATGAGGTTTGGGTTGTGATTTCCGGCGAGGGAAGGGCTGTTGTAGATGATATTGAACGAAAAGTCAAAGCAGGAGATGTGATTACCATGTCTGCAGGCTGTCGCCACACTGTCATGGCTGACACAGAATTGAAACTGATCGAAGTACAGTTGGGCGAAGATATCAACGTCTGCGACAAACGGGAATTTGAACCGGAAATTGAAAGGAATTCAGGGAGCCTGTAAACGGAGCTGCACGCAAGGGATGATTGAGTTCATTTATCTCCGACAGCTACAAAACGCCTGACCATATCACAGGTCAGGCGTTCATGGTATCAACCCCAGAAAGTATAATGTCCCTTGGGAAGATTTTGCTCATGTCCGGCGATGCGCAACGTCACATCGACCGGCGTTTCCAGCTCGTAACGGATGTGTTCGCCTTCATAGCGCCAGGAGGCTTTCACCGGACCGTGGCGCGTATTCAGCTCGGCGTTGAGCCAGCCGATGCGCGGGTCAGGATGCGGCTCGTAAATCAGCGAGGAGAAGCCTGCCGCGTCCTCTGCGTGACGGATGCCGGCTGCTTGCTCGAATACCCAGTCTGCGACTGCTCCATAGGCATAATGATTGAAGGAGTTCATGTCCTTTGACCAGAAGCTGCCGTCCTCGCGGATACCGTCCCAGTGCTCCCAGATGGTGGTTGCACCCTTCGTCACCGGATAGAGCCAGCCTGGATACTGCCGGCGGAGCAGCAAATCCCATGCCACGTCTGCGTGACCATAGCTGCTCAGTACGTGCAGCAGATACGGCGTGCCGACAAAGCCTGTGCGGAGCTGCGTGCCGTCTCTACGCACCATATCCGCCAGCGCATCAGCCGTTTCCTGCGGTTTTTCCGCCAGATCGAAATGCACCGCCAGCACATACTCCGTCTGCGTTTCGTAGATCGGATAAGCAGCACGGAAGGAGGATACAATCTGCTTGTGCAGCTGCTCATAGGCACTGACGTTTTTGTTCAGCAGCCTGCCAGTCTTCACAACCAGCGCTGTGGAATGCGCATAGAACGCCGTCGCAATCAGCTCCTCGCGGGATGAACCTTTGTAGCTGCCGCTCGGCGCATCGAGCCCAAGCCAGTCGCCGAAATGGAAGTGATTTGTCCACAGACCAGGCGTGCCAGTCGAGGCGGTGATGTAGTCTACCCACCTCCGCATGCTTTCAAACTGTTCTGCAAGCACCTGCACATTGCCGTACGTCTGATAAATCTGCCACGGACAGATGGTCGCCGCATCACCCCACGCGGCGCTGCCGTCACCGTTCGGCAGATAATCCGGAATAACCTGTCCGACTTCGCCGCTTGCACGCTGGTCAGCCGCCAAATCATGCAGCCACTTCCGGAAGAAGCGTTCCACATCGAACAGGTAGCTTGCCGTCTTGCAGAACACTTGCGCATCGCCTGTCCAGCCGAGTCGCTCGTCACGCTGCGGGCAGTCCGTCGGAACATCAAGGAAATTGCTACGCTGACCCCAGACGATGTTGCTGAAAAGCTGGTTCAGTTCCGCATGGCCCGATTCAAGACGTCCTGTGCGCTTCATGTCGGAATGCACAACAATCGCCGTAAAGCAGGCGGGTTTGACATCGCCGGGCCAGTCCAACAAACGGATATAGCGGAAGCCAAAGAACGTCAGGCTCGGTTTCCAGCTTTGCACACCGTCGCGGCAGATATACCGAACCTCAGCATTTGCGGCGCGGTAATTTTCGCTGTAGAAATTGCCGTCTGCATCCATGACCTCGGCATGGTCGTAGCGAACTATGTCGCCTTCCTTCGCATCCACAGTGAAAGACACATAGCCGGTGACCTCCTGCCCGAAGTCAATGATGCATTCGCCCTTTGGCGTATGGAATACGCGCCGCGCCTGCACCTGCTCCGTTTCGCGGACGATTTCGCCTTCCTGTGCAATCAGGATATCCTTCGACCAGTCAAGCGCGGACGCGCTCTGCCAATCTGTTGTGACAAACCGCGCATCATAACGTTCGCCGTCATAGATTTCGCTGAAGCGGACGGCGCTTTCGCTCCATTGCCAGCTTTCGTCCGTGCGAATTTCCTCCGTATGTCCGTCAGCAAAATTCAGCGTCAGCAGTGCAAGAAGAGCGCACGGCATTTCATGGCGAATGCGCTCGTCCTCTGACTGTCCCCAGCCCGGCATCGGTGAACGCAGCCATCCACGGCCGATCGTCACGCGCAGTTCATTGTGTTCAGACAGCAGCCCGGTTACGTCATACGTCTGCACCTGCAGGCGATGCGCATAGCTTGTCCAGCCGGGCGCAAGGATGAAATCGCCTACGCGTACTCCGTTGATTTCCGCCTTGTAGACGCCGAGCGCCGTGACAGACAGCTCCGCCTTGATGATGTCCGCAGCATCAAATGTCCTGCGGAAAACCGGGCATACATCGACGATGCTGCCGGATGTCGTAATCCATGTGCTCTTGCTGATTTCCATGTGCATCCTCCTCGATTCAGTCCGAAGATATGATGGTCAGAGCCGCGTTTGTCCAGCCGTTGCCGCTTGCACGAACCGTCAGAACAGTGCCTGTCACGTAAATGGCAGCGAGACTTCGCCCGAAATGCGTCGTGTAGCAGTCCGTTTGTGAATTCTCCCATTTTTTCGAGCTTTCGCTGCCAAATGACAGCAGACGACCGCAGCCATGGCTCTGCGCGTAATTATATCCGGCGATGTCCAGCAGAGATAGTACCGAATCCGATATTTTATCCGCCAAATCCGATGCAGATGCTTGCACCATGCGCATGCCGTTACCCGATGCCATCCTGTTGCAATCAGTGATGCTCACTTCCGGCTTTGCAACGCTGCTACCGGGCAGGTCGATGCTCCTTGCTGTCATCAATAGCAATGTCATGCCAATCTTCCTGCCAGAACATGGACTGCCAATTCGCATCTCTGTTGGCTGTCCGTTCCTTATTCTGTTTTTTGTGTCGAAGCGCTTCCGGCTGTTTTCCTTGACGGCGCTTGTACGCATAGCTGTATTTCATATAGCAATACCCCCAATCCTGAATCTCCAGAATTGGGGGTACATATCAATGCAGACTGTTTTTATAGCATTCCGTTAGGGAATGAGCATACGACCGCAGCTTTCGCACTCGACAATTTCGCCGGTTGCGCTGTTGATGCGGCTGAGCACGGCGGAGGGGAGCGACATGTTGCAGCCGCTGCACTGGTTGTTAATCAGTCGGGCAAGCGGTGGCTTAATCCGCTTCTTGATTTCCTGATACCGCGCGAGCAGCTCGGGTGAAATGCCTTCCGCCTTCTTTTCTGCAACGCTCTTCTGCGCCTTGAGCGCGGCCTCCTTCTGGGGTGCTTCGCTCTCGTACTGCTTTTTGAGATTCTCAAACTCCGTCTTGATGTTGAAGGCTTCGATGCGCAGCGTTCGTTCCTTTTGGTCGCATTCGGCGGCTTCCTTCGTCATCCGCTTCATTTCCTGTTCATAGCTGGTGATGGTCTGCAGGAAGCGGGTGACCTCGCTCAGAAGAGCCTTCGTATCATCGAGCGTTGCCGGAGGGTTCTGCTCGAAGCGGGTCTGCAGGGTGTGCAGCTGTTCTTCGCAGCGGCCGATGGCGTCGCGGATGGCATCCTTGCGGTCGGCAAGCATGGACACCTGCTCCTCAATCTGCTTGTGCTGCTTTTGCTTGTTGTTGAACTGCGTGCGGCAGGTATTCATCTTCTGACGGATAGGACTGCGGCTTAGCTCCTGCTCCAGCTTGTCAGCCTTGCGATCTTCCTGCTGATATTCCCATAACATAGCGAGCTGGTTCATAGCGACCTCCTTGATTGGCAGCGTGTCTTACGGCACGGATCATCATTCATATGCCTTCCGTTCAGAGCACGAAAAGCGCATTTTCCATTGTACTATATCCGGCGACTTTTGTAAAGTATGCATGAGGGCAAAAACGCCGGGATTTTCGGTCGCAAAATGACCTGCCTCGAACATCACGATATGGTGCGCGGCAGCATCAAGCGCCACATGATGCTTCACTTCGCCGGTAATATACCCATCAGCCTTCATATCGTAGGCATTTCGCCACTCGTCGCAGCCGCCGCCGGTGCACAGACCGATCCGGTGCAACAGGGCTTGATGATTGCCCATGATGCGCACGCTGTCACCCAGCTGACGTTCGGCAAAGGAGGCGAAATCCTCCGCCGTCATGGGCGAAGGTAAATCACCAACGCGCAGAAAACCTTCTCCGCTCACGTTTTGCAGATTGAGCAGCTTTGCCAGCGTGTCATTCATGCCGCCGGGCGCCTGATCGAAATTTGTATGGGCAGCGATGAAAGAAATGTTGTTGCGGATGAGCCGAAGCAACAGATGCCCTTCATAATCAGTCTCGAGCAGGCGTTTCCGCGCCGAAAACATCAGCGGATGATGCGTGACAAGCAGGTTTGCCTGCTGCGCGATGGCATCATCAATCACGCGGTCAGTCACGTCTAAGGCGAAATGAATGCCGGTGACCTCTTGCTGAGGGTCGCCGACGAGCAGTCCGGCGTTATCGAAATCGGCTTGCGTCTCAAATGGTGCGATTTTGTCAATCAGATGATACACGTCCTGCACGGTCATCATGTGTTTCCCTCCAATGCGTCTATTTTGTGCTGGTAATAAGTAAAGTCGGCAGTAATGGCGGCACGCAGCGCTTCAACATTACCTGACGCGGATTTCAGACCGGACAGGCGATCTGTCATGACCTTCATTCGGAAGCGGCAGTACGCAATGAGCAGATCAGTGTTGTTCTGCTGCCAGAGCAGCTTTCCGTACTGAACGCTTTCATCCTGCCAGGGCGATTCCTGACCGGGTTCGGCACGCCAGAAGATGTAAAATCGCCCATCCGCGTAGCAAAGGCGTTCCTGCGTGATGTGGTAGCCGATATCTTCAAACGTCTGCCGGACAAGCGGCTGTTCTGTATGCGCAGAAACGACCAGCACTGTGCCAGACAACTTCTCATGCCCGCGAAGGAGGATGCTGCGGATTGTTTCACCGCCCATGCCCATGATGGAAACACATCCGCACGGCTCACTGATTGCATCCAGTCCATCCGAAAGGCAGAGCTGTGCGCGAGCTTCCAAATGATGGCGTTCAATGTTGTCGCGTGCGTGTGAAAGTGCCTTCGGGCTGATGTCGATCAGCAGCATCCGTTCACAGATGCGCTGATGAAGCAGATGGCAGGGGAGCAGCGCGTGATCCGTCCCGATGTCCGCGCCCAGCGCACAAGGCTCGTAGAGCGCTGCCGCGAGCAATAGTCGTTCGTCTAACATGCATCCTCCAACAGAACGGGCTCTGCCGGAGTTGCCCGGACAGAGCCGATTTCATGCTTATTCGCTGTAATAATCTCGGAGCTTCTTTGCACGGGTGGGATGGCGTATTTTGCGCAAGGCCTTTGCTTCAATTTGCCGGATTCGCTCGCGCGTGACGTTGAATTCCTTGCCGACCTCCTCTAACGTGCGCTGCTGACCGTCATCGAGCCCGAAGCGGAGGCGGATCACCTTCTCCTCACGTGGCGTCAGCGTATGGAGCACCTCCTGCAGCTGTTCCTTCATCATGCTCATGGATGCAGCCTCAGCCGGTGCAGGCGCATTTTCATCCTCGATGAAGTCCCCCAAATGGCTGTCTTCTTCTTCACCGATTGGCGTTTCCAAGGAAACGGGCTCCTGTGCTATTTTGATAATTTCGCGCACCTTTGCCTCGCTGATGCCCATCTCCTTTGCCACCTCTGCCGGCGTAGGGTCACGACCGAGCTCCTGCGCAAGCTGGCGGTTGACGCGGATTAGCTTGTTGATGGTCTCGACCATGTGGACAGGAATGCGGATGGTGCGCGCCTGATCGGCGATGGCACGGGTGATCGCCTGTCGGATCCACCACGTTGCATAGGTAGAGAACTTGAAGCCCTTCTTGTAGTCGAATTTTTCAACAGCCTTAATCAATCCGAGATTGCCTTCCTGAATCAGATCAAGGAACTGCATGCCGCGCCCGACATAGCGCTTCGCAATCGAAACGACAAGGCGCAGGTTTGCCTCGCTGAGTTTTTGCTTGGCGATAGCCTGCTCTTCGGGCGTACCGTCGGCGAGCTGCTTGGCAAGTGCGATTTCTTCCTCAGTAGTCAGAAGCGGATATTTGCCGATTTCCTTCAGGTACATCCGGACAGGGTCATCGGCGCTGACACTTTCGGGCACAGACAGATCGCTGGTATCAACAGGCTCCTCCTCCTGCGCAGCGGAGGCAGGCATACCGTCCTCACTGATCACCTCAACGCCTTGAGCATCGAGATTATCAAGCACCTTTTCGAGCTGATCCGGCTCAATGTACAAATCCATCAGACGGTCAATAACTTCCTTATAGGTGATGGTGCCCTTCTTTTTTCCGTATTCGTAAAGATCGTCGAGCCGTTTTTGGCGGTTGTCAGGAATTTGTGTCAAGTGGCATCCACTCCTTTTCAGGCTCCTGATGGTCAGTCCATATAGTCAACCAGATTCTTCGACAGATTTGGACGCTTGATCTTTCGAAGTGCCTTCACCTCAATTTGACGAATTCTTTCGCGGGTCACGTTAAATGCCTTGCCGACCTCTTCCAGGGTGCGGGATTGCCCGTCATCGAGCCCATAGCGCATGCGGATCACCTGCTCCTCGCGCGGCGTCAGCATGTGGAGAACATCGGAGAGCGTCTCCTTCATCATGCTTTCAGCAACCTGCTGTGAAGGCGGCGGCGTTTTGTCATCTTCGAGGAAGTCGCCGAGGTGGCTGTCCTCCTCCTCGCCAATCGGGGATTCCAGCGAAACAGGCTCCTGTGCGATTTTAATGATCTCCTGCACCTTGCTGACGCTGATGCCAAGCTCCTTGGCAACCTCCTCCGGATGCGGCTCACGGCCGAGCTTCTGCTGAAGCTGACGATTCACACGGACGATTCGGTTGATGGTTTCAACCATGTGAACAGGAATGCGGATGGTGCGCGCCTGATCGGCGATGGAGCGCGTAATGGCCTGCCGAATCCACCATGTGGCGTAGGTGGAGAACTTGAAACCCTTCGTGTAGTCGAACTTGTCAACGGCCTTGAGCAGCCCGAGGTTGCCTTCCTGAATCAGGTCGAGCAGGCTCATAGAGTTCTTGCTGCGTCCGACATATTTCTTTGCAATGGAAACGACAAGGCGGAGGTTTGCTTCGCTCAGCTTATGCTTGGCGGCATCGCGCACGGCAGGATCATCGCTTTCGAGCTGCATGGCGACTGCTTTTTCTTCTTCAGCCGTCAGCAGGGGAATCCTGCCGATTTCCTTCAGGTACATGCGAACCGGATCATCCGCAGAAACAACATCGGCCTCGCTGAAGTCGTCGTTCATTGACGTGCTCGGCATTTCGGCATCCTGCGCGTCTGCGTCCGGAATTTCACTGGCATCGACCACCGTGACGTTCATGCTTTCCAGGCGGTTCAGCACATTTTCCATCTGGTCGGCATCGATATAGATGTTCGATAGACGGTCTGTGACCTCCTGATAGGTGATGGTTCCCTTGCTCTTTGCATATTCATAGAGTTCGTCAAGCGCTGATGGACGATCGTTTTCTGAAAGTGTCAAATGTCTCTCTCCTTCTTGCGAAACGGCCGGAGCAAAATCCGGTTTGTGACCAAACAAGTTTATCATCACGCCGCAACTCGGCAAATTACTTTAAGCGGTTCATGATAACAAGCAGCTCCTGCGCCTGCTTGAGCGCGCTGCTTTTTTCCTCGCCGGAAAGCGTCTTAATGCGGTTCATGATATCGTCATATTGCTTTTTTGCGCGTTTCCTGCGCATTTTTGTCAGGCAGTCCTGTGCCATCTGAATGACCTGATCTGTGCTTTCACTGCCTGTATCCATCAGCAGACGGCTGACGCGCGTCCGGATGACTTCATCTGTCTGACTTTCCACAAGGGATGCGGCGGATACGCCTGATGAAAGCTGCTCGAACAGCTCATGAAGGAGTGGATCGCGGAAATCATCTGTGCGGACGATGCCGTCGGGCAGACGACCTGCGGCGGCGAGCGAAAGCAGCAGCTCCTCCGCACGGATGTCCTCGTCGGCAGTCTCCAGCGGCTGATTGACTGCGGGAGAAGGGGGACGTGCAGAACGCGGTTGTGCAGGCATTGCAGCATCTATCGACTTGGCAGGAACCGTGCCGATCTGTGCCAGCAGCACCTCTTTGCTGAAGCCGGTTTGCACGGTCAACTCCTGCAAAGCATTTTCCATATCGACCGGCTCCAAGTGCCGGAGTATCTGAGCACATGCCTTGGCGTACGCTGTGCGCCCGTCCTGCGTGGAAAGGTCATGCTCTGCACGAAGTCGGCGCATCCTGTATTCATGCGGCTTGAGTGCGGGCAGATGATCGAAGCCGTCCTTGCCGCTTGCGCGAATAAATTCATCAGGATCCTGTCCGTCCGGAAAATCAAGGACACGTGCGGGAATGCCTTCCGTTTCCAGAATATCCAGACCGCGCAGGATGGCATGCTGACCGGCACTGTCGCCGTCATAAGACAGATAAACAGTCGGTGCAAACCGTTTGAGCAGCCGTGCCTGTTCGCTTGTCAGCGCGGTGCCGAGTGTCGCACATACGCCGACAACGCCGAATTGTACCAGCGAAACAACGTCCATGTAGCCTTCCACCAGAACAACGCGATCCAGATGGCGCTCCTTGCGCAGAAGGTTGGCTGCATAAACACCGAGACGTTTATTGAATATGGGAGTATCGGATGTGTTCAGGTACTTCGGCTGAATGTTCTCGATGGCGCGCCCGCCGAATGCCAGCACATTGCCGTACTGGTCGATAATGGGGAAAATGGCGCGGTTGCGGAACATATCAAACGCGCGCTCCGGCTTGGCGGGATGCTCCTCAGTGGCTGGCTCGGCAGGCTTGATGACTGTCAAACCTACTAAGCGGAGCTCATCGAGCGTATACCCCTTTTCCAGCATTGCCCTCGTCAGGCTGTCCCAGCTGTTAGGGGCGGCACCCAGCCCGAATTTGCGGATGACACCATCTGAAACGCCGCGTCGCTTCAAATAGTCAAGCATCGGCTGACCGGCTGGCGTGAAGAGTGTTTCATAGAAGAAATGCGCTGCATCCCGATTGCATTGCAACAATCGCTCGCGCTGCGACTGTCGCCGCTGATAATCTGGGTCGGCCTCCATCTGTGGCAGGGGCATATGAAGCTGGTCAGCCAGATATTTGACGGCATCCTGAAAGGAAAGATGCTCAATCTCCATGATGAAGTGGATGACCGTGCCGCCTGCCTTGCAGCCGAAGCAATAAAACAGCTGCTTTTCGGCATCAACAGAGAAGGACGCCGTCTTTTCGCCGTGGAAGGGACAAAGTCCCCAATATTTGCGCCCGTTGCGCTTGAGCTGGACGTACTGTCCGATGATCTGAACGATATCCGCACGGGCACGAAGGTCATCCAGCCATGCTGGTGGGAAACGCACGGAACCGCTCACCTCCTCGAACTAATCACAACATCTATTTTATTCGCCGCTGAAGCGGATTTTCCTGCTGAATTTCGGGACGCGTTTTGTTGAATCCGCTCAAAAATCGCAGGAAATCAACGTACAGGAAAATTTCAGATGGTTGCAAAGCTGCTCGGCACAAAGAGCTGCTGATAGGTACGGATAGCGAATCGGTCGGTCATGCAGGAAATGTAATCGCAGACAGCGCGCGCCGTGCCTTCGCGGTAACCGATGAGCACAAATTCCTCCGGCATCTCACCCGGATGTTCGCTATAATATTGGAAGAGATGGCGAATCACATGGTCGCACTTTTCTTCTTCGGTCTGCCGCCATGAATCGCGGTAAACGCGAGCGAACATGAACTCGCGCAGGCCGTCCATGGTAGATTGCACCAGCGGCGACATGGACAGCATCGGCTGATCTATGCTGGATTTAACGATATCCGTGATCATGGTGTTGATACGCTCGCCGTGGGTCTGACCGAGCACCTGCAGGCAGTCCGCGGGGAGTTCATGCGGCTGCAGGATTCCACCGCGAAGCGCGTCATCAAGATCATGGTTGAGGTAAGCAATGCGGTCGGCGCGGCGGACGCACTGCCCTTCAAGCGTCGTTGGGAACTGTTTGCCGGAGTGGCAGAGGATGCCGTCGCGCACCTCCCATGTCAGGTTCAGCCCATTCCCGTCGTTTTCCAGCACCCCGACGCAGCGCTTTGACTGCTCGTTGTGACGGAAGCCTTCAGGCATGAGCGTATCCAGCGTGCGTTCACCAATGTGCCCGAACGGCGTATGCCCTAAGTCGTGCCCGAGCGCAATGGCTTCGGCCAGATCCTCGTTCAGACGCAGGCAGCGTGCAATTGTGCGTGCAATCTGGGCGACTTCAAGCGTATGCGTCAGGCGCGTGCGGTAATGATCACCTTCAGGCGAGAGAAAGACCTGTGTCTTGTGCTTGAGCCGCCGGAAGGATTTGCAGTGAATGATGCGGTCACGGTCGCGCTGAAAATTTGTCCGCATGGGACAGGGTGCGATTTGTTTTTCGCGTCCCTTTGTGTCTGCCGAGCACTTGGCAAAGGAGGACAGCCGCTGCCTTTCCTCGTCTTCGAGCTGTTCACGAATGGTCATGAAAAAACGCCTCCTTCCGCTGAGCCGATAGAGCGTCCGATCAATTTGAATAGGAAATTCAATATGTAATTACAACATTTTCACCGAAAAATCCTTGTCAATCGTACAAAAAAATAAAAAAGTCCGAAAGCGATAGCCTTCGGACCTGATGAATCGATGGGATTTACTTGCCGAGCATTGCGGCGCCGATAATGCCTGCATCCGCGCCGAGCTGCGCCAGCTCGATATGCGCGAAAGGCAGCGCCTTGTAGAGCACGTAGCGCTTCGCCTCCTCGCGGACGGCGTTGAGCAGGAAATTACCGGATTTGCTGACGCCACCGCCGAGCACGATGACCTCAGGGTCGAAGAAGTTGACGATGCTGGCGATGAACTGACCGAGGTAATTCACATAGCGGTGGAACACCTTCAGACCGATTTCATCGCCGTGCTTTGCAGCATCGAAGACAATCTTGGCATTCACACGGGACAGGTCGCCTTCGCAGACGCTCACAATCTCGCTTTCCGGATGAACGGCGCACAGCTCGCGTGCCATACGGATGATGGCAGTCGCGGAGCAGTAGCGTTCGGCACAACCGTAATTGCCGCAGTTGCACGGCTCGCCGTTCAGCTCCAAAATGACATGACCAATTTCACTGCCGACGCCATGGAAACCGTTCCAGACCTTGCCGTTGATGATGATGCCGCCGCCGACACCAGTGCCGAGCGTGATGAAAACGCTGCTGTCCGCGCCTGCACTGATGCCTGCGACATTCTCTGCAAGACCGGCGACCGTCGCATCATTGCCGATGAAGACAGGCTTGGCGATGTGCTTGTTGAATTCCTGCACGAACGGCGCGTCATACCAGCCGAGGTTGTTGCAGAAAGCGATGTTGCCGGTGCGCGGGTCAACGACACTGGGAACGCCTGCGCCGATGGCTTTGACATCGCCAAGTGTGTAGCCGCCCTTGTCGATGGTATCCAGCACGCAGTCAGCGATGGCTTTAACCTGCATGTCAAAGGGGATGTTGGTCGTGGTTGGAATGCCGCCCTTGCAGAGAATCTTGCCGCTTTCGTCCACCAGACCGACCTGAATGCCGGTTCCGCCGACGTCGATGCCTACATAAATCATGGGGAAACGCCTCCAATGTTTTTTGATAGAATGCGGCGGATGTGCCGCTTATTCTTGATTTTCGGGATGATTGCGCTTCATAATCATTTCCGTCATCCTGCGGTCGAGCTCGCGTGCTGCACTGAAGCCGAGACGCTTCATTGAGAGATTTCGCGCAGCCACCTCAATGATGATGGCGAGGTTGCGTCCCGGACGAACCGGCATGGTCTGGCTGGGGACCTTAACGCCGAGTATGGTGACATATTCGTCATTCAGCCCGAGCCGGTCGTATTCCTTTCCCTCCACCCACTTTTCCATATGGATGACGAGGTCGATGGATTTGCTTTGCGCGACGGCGCCGATGCCGTACATCGAGCGGATGTCGATGATGCCAATGCCGCGAATTTCCATGAAGTGGCGCACCATTTCGGGACATTCGCCCGTCAGGCGGCTGTCGGAGACGCGGCAGATATCCACCACATCATCTGCAACCAGCTGATGACCGCGCCGAATCAGCTCAAGCGCCGCTTCGCTCTTGCCGACGCCACTATCACCGGTAATCAGGATGCCCATGCCGTAGACAGACACGAGCACGCCGTGACGCGTGACACGCGGCGCGAGGCAGCGGTTCAGGTAGTTGATGGCGTTGAAGAAGAACTTCGTTGTCACCATCGTCGACTGGTAAACGGCAATGTTCCTTGCTGCGGCAGCCTCAAGCAGCTCATCAGGCGGATTCATGCCGCGGCAGATGACAACGCAGGGAATGTCGAACGAGAAGTAATTTTTGAGCATCTCGCGGCGGACATCGGGGTCAAGATTTTCCAGATAGGTCATTTCAACCTTGCCGATAACCTGCGGACGCTCGAATGGGAAGTATTCATAGAATCCACAGAACTGCATACCGGGACGGTTCAGGTCAGTCGTGCGAATATCCCATTCGGTCTGGGTGGAAGGTGACAGCACCGTTAGCTGGAGGGCCTTGACGAAATCAGCGGCCTGTACCATAGAAGACCTCCTTCGTGTTGTAGGGCGAAATCAAAACACCATTTGGCGGATATAGCGTGCAACGCCGTCCTCCTGATTCGTTCCGCAGATGGCAAAGCCCATCTGCCTGACATCCGGACGGCCATTGCCCATGCAGACGCCGATCCCGGCGGCACGCAGCATCGAAACATCGTTCAGGCTGTCGCCGAACGCCATGCATTCAGACGGCGGAAATCCCATTTCCTCGGCGCAGACGGAAAGTGCATGTCCCTTCGTTGCGTTCGGCGGATTGACCTCAAGAAAGTAAGGTTTGGAGCATGTCAGCGAAAGCGTATCGCCGAAAAGCTGCTGCGCTTCGGTCATCATGGCGGCAATCCGCTCAGGCTCTGCCATGATGAGAATCTTGGTTGTGGGTGCAGTCAGGTACTGTTCGAGGTCGCCGACATACACGCCGCGCAGGGAAGAACTTTCCGCATACGCCTCGGCATAGTGCCCGTGTTGATTATAATAGAAGCAATCGCCGGCATACGTCTGAGCGTAGCAGCCATGGCTTTGCGCAAATCGGGCAACGGCGCGTGCAGTGTCCATCGGAATCAGCAGTTCATGGAGCTTTTCACCGTCCGGCGTGGAAATAACGGCGCCGTTGGCGGAAATAACGCGCGATGCACAGCCGATGCGGCGCAGCGTGTTGAGCATGCTGCTGAATGTTCGTCCGCTGGCAGGCAGAATATGGATGCCCATGCAGCGTGCCTGATGGAGCACGGCAACGGTTTCATCGGAAATGGTGCGGTCATCCCGAAGGAGCGTATCATCCAGGTCAAACGCGATGGCGCGAATGGGCGGATGCGAGTTCAAGCAGTTCACCTCACATAGATGCGTTCTGGACTATTATAGCAAAAAAAGCGCCGCGATTCTATACGTTTTTCGCGAAAAAGGGCGAATTTCGTGAAAAATGTCACAGGAAAGGCAGGATTTTTTAGTTTGTGGTTGAAAATATCATAGAACGAGGACAAATGCGGATTTATTTTGCATTGTGTTTGCTTTTTTCGGAAGGAGATTTGATGAACGATGAAGCGTGAAGAAGCGCGCCGTCTGGCGCATGAGCTTGTTTCGCAAATGACGCTTGAGGAGAAGGCGTCGCAGCTCCGTTATGACTCGCCGGCGATCGAACGGCTGGGCATTCCAGCCTACAATTGGTGGAATGAGGCGCTTCACGGCGTGGCGCGGGCAGGTACGGCAACGGTGTTCCCGCAGGCAATCGGTCTCGCGGCGGTTTTTGACGAGGATTTCCACGAGAAGGTAGCCAGCGTCATCAGCACAGAGGCGCGGGCAAAGTACAACGGACAGTTCTCACACGGCGACCATGACATCTACAAAGGACTGTCGATGTGGAGCCCGAATATCAACATTTTTCGAGACCCTCGCTGGGGACGCGGCCATGAAACGTACGGCGAGGATCCGTATCTGACAACGCGGCTCGGTGTGCGCTTCATCAAGGGATTGCAGGGCAGCGGCAAGTACCTGAAGGTAGCTGCCTGCGCGAAGCATTTTGCTGTACACTCCGGCCCCGAGGCAATTCGTCACTCTTTTGACGCAGTTGCCGGCAAGAAGGATATGGCAGAAACGTATCTGCCGGCGTTCGAGGCGGCCGTGAAGGAAGCAAAGGTAGAGAGCGTTATGGGCGCGTATAACCGCGTCAACGGCGAGCCTGCCTGCGGCTCGAAAACGCTGCTGGTGGACATTCTGCGCGACAAGTGGCAGTTTGAGGGACATGTGACGTCCGACTGCTGGGCAATCCGCGACTTCCATGAGCATCATCATGTGACGGATACTGCGCCTGAATCGGCAGCACTGGCCATCAAGAACGGCTGCGATGTCAACTGCGGCAACACATACCTGCATATGCTGACGGCTTATCAGGAAGGGCTCGTCACGGAAGAGCAGATTACGACCGCTTGCGAGCGCATGTACACGACACGCTATCTGCTTGGGTGCTTCGCGGATGACTGCGAGTACGACGAGGTTCCGTTCACCGAAAATGACACGGATGAGCACGACGCGCTGGCGCTCGAAGCGGCGGAAAAGTGCATGGTGCTGCTGCGCAATGACGGCGTCCTGCCGCTGGATGCAAAGAAAATCCGCACGATCGGCGTTGTCGGTCCGAATGCGGACAGCATTCCGGCACTTGAAGGCAATTATAATGGGCGTTCCAGCCGCTATGTGACTTTCCTTGCGGGAATCCGCGCCTATGCAAAGGAGCATGGCATCCGTGTGCTCTACAGCGAGGGCTGCCATCTATTCAAGGATCGTGTGCAGGGGCTTGGCATGAGGGATGACCGCATTGCCGAAACGAAACTGGTTGCTGAAAATTCGGACGTTGTGATTGCCTGCGTCGGTCTGGATGCGACGCTCGAAGGCGAGGAAGGCGATACCGGAAACGCGTTCGCTTCCGGAGATAAGACAACGCTGGAGATTCCGGAAAGTCAGCAGAGGATGCTGGATGCACTTGCGGAAACCGGTAAGCCGTTTGTGACCGTGATCGCGGCAGGCTCGGCGCTCAATGTGCCGCAGGGCAATGCGGAAATCATGGCGTGGTATCCTGGTCAGGCCGGGGGTACGGCGCTGGCGAAGATTCTCTTCGGCGAGGTCAACCCGTCCGGACATCTGCCGGTGACGTTCTATCATGATGTGTCCGAGCTGCCTGAATTCACGGATTACGCCATGAAGAATCGCACATACCGCTATTTTGAAGGCGTATCTCTGTATCCGTTCGGCTACGGGCTGTCCTATACGACATTTGCGATTGACAATGCCGCTGTTGACGCGGAAACGGGTTGGGTGACGGCTACGGTCGAAAATACAGGCAAGATTGACGGTGAAACGGTCGTTCAGGTGTACGTCCGCAATCTCGACAGCTGCCTTGAGACGCCGCATGCGCATCTGGCAGGCTTTGCACGAATTGCGCTGCAGGCTGGCGAAAAGAAGCAGATTGCCGTTTCGCTGGATAAAAATGCATTCACGGTGGTCAATGACGAAGGAGAGCGTGTGGCAGACGGAACGCGCTATGAGGTATTCTGCGGACTGTCACAGCCTGATGAACGCTCGAAGGAATTGACTGGCTGCGAGCCTGTCCGGATGATGATTCAATTTGAGTAAAGGGGATTCTTTCCAAAATGAAGAAGATTGCTGCATTGCTCCTGATGGCTGTTCTCCTGATGACTTCGCTGGTGACGGCGAATGCTGAGGTGGAACGCTCCGACCTGCTGGACGCGGCTTTTTCCATGCTGGAGGAAGGAAACGACTTCCTTCGCCGCTACAACGAAATCACCGGTGCCGATGTACAGGCGGTGTTCACGTATGGCTGCCCGTACTTCTTCGGTGGGAAGGGCGATACAGAGGTAACACAGACGCGTCTGTTCTCCCGTGCCCCGCTGTACGGCAAGCGGGAAATCTGGGAGCAGACACGCTTCTATCAGAAGGGTTCGTATTACCTTTACGGCTTTGACTGCTCCGGCTTTACGCAGTGGGTATACGCGCAGGCAGGACTGCCGGCGCATGACTCGCTGTCCAGCATGATTCTTGAGTATGGCAAATACGGCAAGAATCAGATTTACAGCCACCGAAAGGGCAAGGAAATGCCTTCGTATGACAAGCTGGCGGAGAATCTGCAGGTTGGCGACCTGCTCGTCGCGAAGAAGCGTGCGCGCCACGTGATGATGTTCATTGGCACGCTGCGCGATTTCGGCTACACCGAGGAGGAGCTGCCGGAGCTTGCGGATTATCTTGACTATGCGCTGGTGATTCACTGCGGACCGAATTTCGACTACACCGACCGCATTCAGGCGTTCCTTGATGCGAATCAGGATGACTCGTATTATCAGGGCGTGAAGACAACCGACGGCGGTGTAGCCATCTCTATCATCGGCATTCCGTTCGAGGATGCGCCGAATCAAGGACATTACGGCGTGAATGACTTCGCATGGTTCGAGATGCCGGATGGCTATAAGCTGACGATCTGGGATCTGCCGAACGCAACCTCCTTCTGCTGGTTCCGCATGAACCCATAAGGAAAATGGAGACACTTTCAATTCCGGAATGATGCAGCGTATTTTATGAAAATGATGACTTTGGCATGGAAAAAACAATAAAATGATATTTTAACCTTGCAAAGTTTTTATCAGGCGCGGTATAATGAAGAATAATCGGCCCGGTTGATATCTTTTAACAAGAGGAAGGATGGTTTGCTAACATGTATCCAATCGTAAAAAAGCGCACGCTCAATGAGTCGGTTACGCTCATGGAGATCAAGGCGCCGCTGGTTGCGCGCAAGGCGCTGCCGGGACAGTTCATCATTTTCCGCATTGACGAAGAGGGGGAGCGGATTCCTCTGACGATTGCGGGCTACGACCGTGAAAAGGGCACCGTCACGATCATCTTCCAGAAGGTCGGCTACTCGACCATGAAGCTGGATACCCTCAACGAGGGCGATGCGCTGCTGGACTTCGTGGGTCCGCTCGGTGAGCCGAGCCATACCGAAGGCGTCAAGCGTGCGGCGGTCATTGGCGGCGGTCTGGGCGTTGCCATCGCCTATCCGCAGGCAAAGGCGCTGCATGAGGCTGGCTGCGAGGTTGACCTGATCGTTGGCTTCCGCAATGAGTCCCTCATCATTCTGAAGGATGAACTGACCGCATCATGCACTGAACTGACCATCATGACGGATGACGGCTCCAATGGGCACAAGGGCTTCGTGACGCAGGCACTGCAGGAAAAGCTTGATGCCGGCAAACAGTATGACGAAGTCATCGCCATTGGTCCGCTGCCGATGATGAAGGCAGTCTGCGACCTGACGAAGCCGCATGAACTCAAGACGATCGTTTCTATGAACCCGATTATGATCGATGGTACCGGCATGTGCGGCGGTTGCCGCGTGACGGTCGGCGGCGTGACCAAGTTCGCATGCGTTGACGGTCCTGACTTCGATGGTCATCTCATCGACTGGGATGAGGCCATTGCCCGCGGCCGCATGTTCCGTGATGAAGAAAAGCGCAGCATGGAGAAGCTCCATACTTGCCGCCTGACGGGAGGTGTTCGATAATGCCGAACATGAGTCTGCAAAAGCATCCGATGCCTGAACAGCAGCCGGAGGTTCGTGCAACGAATTTTAAAGAGGTTGCGCTTGGCTATACGCGTGAAATCGCCATGGAGGAAGCCGAACGCTGCCTGCATTGCAAGAATGCTCCCTGCGTGCAGGGTTGCCCTGTGAATGTGCCGATTCCGGATTTCATTGCTCACATCAAGAAGGGCGAATTCCAGGAAGCGTATGAGACGATCCGCCTGCAGAATGGTCTGCCGGCAATCTGCGGTCGTGTGTGCCCGCAGGAATCCCAGTGCGAGAGCAAGTGTGTTCGCGGCATCAAGGGCGAGCCTGTCGGCATCGGTCGTCTGGAGCGCTTTGCGGCTGACTATGCGATGAATGAGGGCACGGTTTCTGCGGAAACGGCGCCTGCAACCGGCAAGAAGGCTGCCGTGGTCGGCTCCGGTCCTGCAGGTCTGACCTGCGCGGCTGACCTGGCGAAGGCCGGCTGGGATGTGACGGTATACGAAGCACTGCATACTCCTGGCGGTGTGCTGATGTACGGCATTCCGGAATTCCGCCTTCCGAAGACGCTCGTGCAGAAGGAGATTGACAATATCCGCAAGCTCGGCGTGAAGATTGTGACAAATGCGGTCATCGGTCGCGCAAAGACGGTGGAAGAGCTGCTTGAAGAGGGCAATGACGCGGTGTTCGTCGGCTCCGGTGCGGGTCTGCCGAATTTCCAGAAGATTCCCGGCGAGAGCCTCTGCGGCGTGTATTCTGCCAACGAGTTCCTCACGCGTATCAATTTGATGAAGGCGTACACCTTCCCGGAGCATGACACCCCGATTAAGATTGGCAAGCGTGTGGCAGTCATCGGCGGCGGCAATGTCGCAATGGACGCGGCACGCTGCGCACGCCGTTTGGGTGCGGATGTTTCGATTGTGTATCGCCGCAGCGAAGCGGAAATGCCTGCCCGTAAGGAAGAACTCCATCATGCCAAGGAAGAGGGCATCCACTTCTGCATGCTGACGAATCCGAAGGCGATTCTCGGCGACGAGAAGGGCTTTGTCAGCGCCATGACGTGCGTGGAGATGGAGCTTGGTGAGCCGGATGCACGCGGTCGCCGTCGTCCTGTTCCCAAGGAAGGCAGCGAATTCGATATGCCGGTCGAGACGGTCATCGTCGCCATCGGCAACAGCCCGAATCCGCTGATCAAGAAGACCACGCCTGATCTGCCGACCGAAACATGGGGCGGCATCACGACGGACGAGAACGGCAGAACCGGCAAGAAGCATGTCTATGCCGGCGGCGATGCCGTGACGGGTGCTGCAACGGTTATCCTCGCCATGGGTGCCGGCAAGAAGGCAGCCAAGGCGATTCTGGAAGACGCAGCCAAGGAAGTGTAAAACCATCGAGAACGCTTGTACGCAAATGCGACAGGCGTTCTTTTTTCTCGACAAATGTGTCTAAATGGTGTATAATAAGAAAGGAAAAGGAGGCGAGCACGTGAATAAGAAAAAACGGTTTGTTCTGGCACTGATTCTGCTGGGCATGTTCTGCACGGTCGCTGTGGCGGCTTCTCCGCAGGTGGACAGCATTCTGCAGGAGCATTCGATTATCGTGCCGTTCTTCTGGCCACGCACGCTATTCACGATTACGCCGGAGGATGAGGACGTATCATGGTCAATCAGCCGCTATAATGGTGAGGAGTGGGAAGATGCAACTGTCTCTCGGGAGGACACGACGCCGCTGCAGGGTGAAATCGGCGCAGATGAAGGTACAGAGCGCATCTGGTGGAATTTCTACAATTACGGCGACTATACAGCGCATGACGGCGGTGTGACGCACCGGCTGGACGTATCGGTTGACGGCGAGGTCGTTACGCAGGTCGATTTTGATGTCACCTACATCCCCGCGCTTGGGCTGGATTACATTTCGCTGGTGGATTGGAAGAATGAGGACGACCTCAAGCAGCAGAAACAGACATCAAATGATGTTTGGTTTACCAAGCAGGAGGCTTGCTCATTCGGACCGCAGTTCAAGGACGAATGCGAGGAACTGACGGATGAGTGGTATCGTTTTTCGGTGGTTGACTTCAGTCAGCAGGGAACGCAGGTGTTCGATCTGATAGCGGCGGATGCATGGCATATTGGCTATGTTATGGTGACGGTAGACGGCGACTGGGCACAGGTGGATTACATCTGCTCGGAGGATCTCAACACGGCTGACGGCTGGGATCAGGTATATGTGTATCGGGAATTCGTAACGTTCTTCAAGAGCACGAACGACGTCATCCGGCTGAATCCACGCCGAATCTACACGGATTTCAAATTCGGCGAGCCGTTCTCCATTTCCGAGTGTTTCGGCGAGGAGCGCGTTGTGATGATGTATGTCAACAACCTGGTGTCCTTTAATACAGCGAATCCGTATGTCACGCGGTTCTGGCGCAATCAGGCGGACAAGCAGGATGTGCTCAATGCCATGAAGGCGCTGATGAAGAAGCTGCTGTAAGCGCTTGAAATTTCGACAAATATGCGGTATACTGTAACCGTTACACAAGATTAAGGGAGGAAGCGGCGCATGAAACTGATTATTGCGATTGTTCAGGATGAAGATACTTCCAGATTGGTCAACCAGCTCATGAAAGCCGGAATCGGCGTAACGAAGCTCGCAACAACCGGCGGATTCCTGCGTGCGGGCAATACGACGTTGCTCATCGGCGTTGAGGAGAACCGTTTGCAGAACGTGCTGGATATCATCGAAAAGGTTTGCAAATCGCGCAAGCAGATGGCGGCAGCACCGACCCCTGTCGGCGGCAGCGGCAATGTATTCACCTCCTTCCCGATGGAAGTGACCGTGGGCGGAGCTACCATTTTTGTCCTGACGGTCGACCAGTTTATGAAGCTGTAAGGAGCAGAAGCGTTGACACAGGCAGGAAATGCAACATCAGCGCCCGTCCTGAGCGACTTTCAGGGGCAGGGCGCTGTTTATGATGGACTGATGCGGACACTCAGGGATGGATCTTTCGTCCATGCGTATCTGCTGACGGGCATCGAGGGCGTTGGCAAGCGTACCTTCGCACGGCTGCTGGCACAATACTGGCTCTGTCAGGCGAAGGAAGGCGAAAAGCCCTGCGGAAAGTGCAGCGCGTGCGAACAGGTTCTTGCACAGACGCATCCGGATATGCTGGTTGTTACGCCCGGTAAGCCGATCAGCGCCGATGTGCGTCCTGATTTGAAGTCTATTCCGGTGGATGAAATTCGTGCCGTTAATACGATTGCATGTCGGCATACGTTTGAGGGCGGACAGCGCGTTATCCTGATTGAGCATGCGGACAAGATGAATCCGCCTGCGCAGAATGCACTGCTCAAGACGCTTGAGGAACCTGTGCCCGGTACGATTTTTGTGCTGATTACAGAATCGCCGGCGCTGCTGCTACCGACAATCGTTAGCCGGTGCCGCGAAATCAAGCTGCATCCATGGCAGGATGAGATGATTCTGTCCGTGCTGGAAAAGCATGGCGTATCGGGTGAACGCGCAAAGCAGGCAGTCTATGTCAGCAGCGGCTCAATCGGCAAGGCGCTGGCGGTCGCAGGCAACGAAGCATATTGGCAGCGGCGAAACGAAATTATGCAGGATTTTTTCCGGATTGAGCATCAGAGCGACATCATTCGCGTGTCGGACGCATGGAAGGATCGCAAGGACGATGCGGACGAGATGCTTGATGATCTGGAGGATATGCTGCGGACGTTATTACTGTGTCATTTGGGACAGCGGGACGAGCAGGCATTGGACACTTATCCGGATGCATGGAAATGTTTCAGTCATGACGGCCCGCTCGAAAGCATGGTGCACCTGATGGATGAGGTTGCGCAGGCACGAAAAATGCGGGCAAGTCAGGTGACTTGGCAGGCAATAGTCGAACGGCTGCTGCTGTGCCTGATGGAGGAAAAGAATCGATGGTCAATGTAATCGGCGTTCGCTTTGAGAACGCGGGAAAGCTGTATTTTTTTAATCCCGGAGCGTTTTGGCCGACACCGGGTGACTTTGTGATTGTGGAAACGGCGCGCGGCGTAGAATTTGGCGAGGTTGTGACGGGTGTCCGTGAAATCGATGATGAAAAGCTGAGTTCGCCGCTCAAGCAGGTGCTCAGAATCGCGAGCGAGGATGATATTCGTCATCATCATGCGAATAAGGCGGCAGAGAAGGAAGCATTCGCTATCTGTCAGAAGAAAATCGCTGACCATAAGCTCGACATGAAGCTTGTCAGCGTGACATATACGTTCGATAATAAAACAATTTTGTTTTACTTCACGGCGAATGGCAGGGTGGACTTCCGCAGCCTCGTCAAGGATCTCGCAGGCGTGTTCAAGACGCGCATTGAGCTGCGACAGATCGGCGTACGCGATGAAGCGAAAATGATCGGCGGACTTGGCCCGTGCGGTCGTCCGATTTGCTGCGGCACGTTCCTTGGCGACTTCCAGCCCGTGTCCATCAAGATGGCGAAGGAACAGAATCTGTCGCTGAATCCGATTAAGATCAGCGGTGTTTGCGGCAGACTAATGTGCTGCCTGAAGTACGAGCAGGATACATATGAGGAAATCCGAAAGACCATGCCGAAGGAAGGCAAGGAGGTCATGACGCCCGACGGCGTTGGCGTTGTGTGCGAGCTGAAGATTGTCACCGAGTCCGTCAAGGTGCGGATGAAGAAGGGCGACAGCTTTGAAATCAAGGAGTATCCGGTTGCCGATATCCAGCGCATTACGCCGCAGAATGCTGTCCACGCGGAGAATCAGCCGCAGGATGTGCCTGACAAGCTTGAAGAGAATCAGCTGCAGCTAGAGGAAGTGCAGGAAGCCCCGGAAAACAGGGAACGTGCACCGAAAACGGAATGGAAAAAGCGCGAGGAAAATTTGCAGGAAAAACAGGCAAAGCCTGCGAAGCAGGAAAACGAGGCGAAGCCTGTGAAACAGGAAAATCAAGCGAAGCCCGTGAAGCAGGAAGGCCAAGCGAAGCCTGCGAAGCAGGAAAATCAGGCGAAGCCTGTGAAGCAGGAAAATCAGGCGAAGCCAGTGAGCCCGTGGAAGATGGCGGTAGAGCAGGCACTGAGAGCTGCGGAAGGCATTTCTGATGATGTAATCATTGAGGAAAAGCATGAAGAAAAAGTAACGGAAAAGGCAGAGGAAGAGGCTGCAACGGACATTTTCCCGGAAATTGTGATTCCGCAGGATGACCAGGATGACACAATCTGACAGGTTGGGGCTTGCATTTTCTGTGAATCCGTGATATGATGATAGCATCAACGAGAACGTTGATCAATATGATTATTCAAGGAGGAAATCACCAATGGCTTATCAGATTTCTGATGCTTGCATCAAGTGCGGCGCTTGCGCTGAAGGCTGCCCGGTGTCCGCAATCACCGAGGGCGATACGCAGTACCAGATCGATCCCGATGTGTGCGTTGAGTGCGGCGCATGTGCAGAAGTGTGCCCCGTTGGTGCACCGGCACAGGCATAAGGTTCATTTTTCGATGCAGACAAGGGCAGGACGATGCTGATTGGCGTCGCCCTGCTTTTGTATGCTGAATGTAAAATGTGACTGTAACTGTTGCAAAAACATGCCATCAATGGTATGATGCAGAATGTCAATGGAGGAATCGGTATGATTGATTTTGAGCATGTTGTCAAGCAGTACGGCAAGAGCGATGTTCGTGCGGTGGACGATCTGACGCTTCACGTGGGCAAGGGACAGGTTTTTGGCTTCATCGGTCCGAATGGTGCCGGTAAAACGACGAGCATCCGTCTGCTGACGGGGATTCTGCAGCCTACGAGCGGCAGCGTGAAAATCGGCGGCGTGTCCATGAAGGATGACCCGATTGGCGCAAAGCGTCTGATTGGCTTCGTGCCGGATGGACATGAGCTCTATGACCGTCTGACAGGACTGGAATATCTGAATTTCATGGCGGATGTCTACGGCGTCAGCGAACAGCAGCGCAAGGATCATATTGAGAAGTATCTGGCGCTCTTTGAACTGGAAAAAGCCGCAGGGGAACAGATTAAGTCGTATTCTCGCGGCATGAAGCAGAAGCTGACTATCATTGGCGCACTTATCCATCAGCCGCCGCTGTGGGTGCTTGACGAGCCGATGGTCGGTCTTGATCCGCGTGCGGCGCATATCCTCAAGGAGGAAATGCGTGCACACTGCGAAAAGGGCAATACGGTGTTTTTCTCTACACATGTGCTGGATGTGGCGGAAAAGCTGTGCGATGAGATTGCCATCATCGATAAGGGACATCTGATTGCACAGGGGACACTGGAGGAACTGCGCTCGACAGAGAAGGGCGCTTCACTTGAGCAGCTGTTCCTCGAATTGACGGATGCGGAGGAACAGGCATGAAAGCATTTGGCGTGCTTGTCCGGCTGAATCTTCGTCTGATGATTGCCGAAATGCATGATGGCATCCGCAAGAAAAACGGCAAGCTTGATATTGGCAAAATCATCCTGTATTTGATTGCAGCGGTTGGCGTTCTTGCGCTGATTGGATTTGTCATTTTCCTTGAGCTGTCACTGTTTGACGTGTTTAAAGCACTGGGCATGCCCGAAATGCTGCCGGAGCTGGCGGCGATGCTTGCAATGCTGGCATCGCTGTTCTTCAGCATCTATCAGATGCTTGCGACGATGTACTTCAGCCGCGAGCCGTCCGCAATGGCGTATCTGCCAGTCAAGAGCTGGACGGTGCTGGCAGCGAAGTGGGCAGAGGTCTACGTGAGTGAGATCCCATTCTCGCTGCTGATTGCAACGCCGGCGTTTGTGCTCTATGGCTTGAACTGCGCACAGAGCTGGACGTATTGGCTGAGAATGGTGCCGGTACTCCTGTGCCTTGACTGCATTCCGCTGATTATCTCGCTCCTGCTTTCCAGCGTGGTGGCACGCTTCACCTCCGTGACGAGGAACAAGGAGCTCTGGTCGGTCATCGGCACGGTAATCATGCTTGTGGTCGTGCTGGGGTTTGAATGGGGTCTCATGCCGAAATTCACCGACGAGGCGGATGCAACGCAGATGCTACAGCTGCTCATGAATCTGCAGCCAACGATGGAGAAAATTATCGGGGCATTTCCGCCAGTCGTGTGGGCAGTTTCTGGCGTTGGTGGAAATTGGGCGCTCTGGCTTCTATTTGTTGCGGCATCTGTGGGCGTAACGGTTGCGGCGATTGCGCTGCTCGGGCGTAGTTATCTGAATGTAGCGCTTCGTCAGGGCGAATCGAGCCGCAAAACGAAGGCAGTGCGGATGACGGACAGAACCTTCCGCCGGAAAAGCGCATTCATGGCTATTTTTTGCCGTGAATGGAAAGAGATTTTTCGCGTGCCGATTTATACGCTTAACGGCGTGATGGGCGTTTTGATGCTGCCGATTATCCTTCTGGGTGGCAGTATCGGTGCCGCAAGGGATGGCGGAACGAATTTCATTGGCACGCTGCTGGAATTGTTCCGGAACGAATTGCAGGTCACGGATGTGATGCTGGCACTCGGCGGCATGCTGGCTATCGTGAGCTGGGTGAATCCGCTGGTTTCCACGGCCGTGTCGCGCGAAGGACGCAGATTGCCGATTGCAAAGTGTATTCCGGTTTCGGTGCGAACGCAGCTTTTGGCGAAGCTGAGCGTCAACCTGGCACTGAATGCGGCGGCAATCCTGATTATGGGTATCGCAATGCTGATTTTCCTGAGCTGGCAGTACTGGTGGGCTGTGCTCGGTGCGATGATTATCGGCAATCTTTTCAGCATCGCGACCGGCTGTGCGGCGATCACAATCGATGCCTGCCGACCGGTGCTGCGCTGGAAGAGCGAGCAGGCGGTGATGAAGCAGAACATGAACGAGATGATTGCGATGTTGGCATCAACGCTCATCATCGCATTGCCGATTGCAGCCTGCATTGGCGCGATCATGCTGATGGATAACACCGCAGTGCTGCGCTGCACAGTGACCATCATGGTTCTGCTGCTTGAAACGTTGGCGGCGGCACTCGTGTTCGTGCATGTCGGTGAAAAGCGGTATGCGGCACTGGAACCGTAAGAAAAAGGGGATAGAAAGATGAAAAAAATCGCCGCGTTCCTGCTGGCGTTGCTGCTGTGCAGCTGCGCGGCGCTGGCGGAGAGCGATGAGGATTATGACATCGAGTACGATGTGGAATATGTGCTGGATGAGAACAATGAGATTGTGACGGTTGAGTCCTCCGAGACAGACGAGTCCTCCGATGTGACTGAATCGGAGGAAGAAGCAATGTCTGCGCGCGATGACCTGATTAACCGAATCATTGAGCTTGGTCATTCGCTGTATGTCAAGGCGGATGGAAAGAGTCAGCGTGCACATTACAAGAGTGACATTTACGTCTGCAAGAACTTCACGACGTACCTGTTCCGAGAAAATCGAGATGATTTCTGCATGGCAGAGTATCCGGATGTGCAGCTGCTTGTTCCGAATAATCTGTCCGCCTCGAAGAGCAAGCCGTACAGCTACGGCATCGAATGGGAGAATATCTCTGCGGCAGATGGCAATCCGTTCTATATCGCGGCGCAGTTCAAGTACGATACATCGCTGTCTGAGGAGGAAAACATGGCGCTTGCCTGCAAATTCATGCGTCAGGCGCAGCGTGGCGATTATTTCCAAATGTCAGCAAAGTATGAATACGGCACAGGCGCACACAGTGCCATCATGCTGGGTTATGATGCGGAGACGGACGAAATCCACTGGATGGACAGCAACATGCGCGGCGGCAAGAAAAACGGCATTCGCTATGGCATTGTGCAGTACGACGAGGTCAAGAGCGTAGAATGGTGGGCGAGCACCTTCTGCAAGAAAACAAGAGGCGCGACGCTCTATCGTCTGCGCGATGATATCGTCTATCGCGAGGGTCATGAGCCTGAAAAAAAGTAAGAGCTAACACGCATGAAAGCATGGAGCAAATTTCTGCTTCATGCTTTCTTTTTGTACGGTGCGCGTAAATCGTACTTGCTTTTTCAGCGCTTTTTGTGTAGAATACAGGAGAGGAAGGACTGAATGAGTTAACCGCTTACACGGCTCATGCAGCAATCAAAGGAGGAGAGAAAACGCATGAAAATGACGTTTCGCTGGTATGGTCGGGAGGCCGATCCGATTCCGCTGAAGTATGTCAAGCAAATTCCTGGGATGTCCGGCATTATGGGACTGCTGGATAAGCCTGCTGGTGAGGATTGGGACGAGGAAGAGATCAAGGCATTGGTCGAGGAGGTTCATGCTGCCGGTCTCGAATTCGAGGTGGTTGAATCCGTCAATGTCCACGAGGACATCAAGATGGGGCTGCCGACGCGCGACAAGTATATCGCAAATTATATTTCCACCATTCGCAAGCTTGCAAAATACGGCGTGAAGGTCATTATCTATAACTTCATGCCTGTGTTCGACTGGCTGCGCACGGATCTTGCACGCGTGATTCCGGAGGATGGCTCCAACTCGCTTTACTTTGATGAGAAGGATCTGGGCGAGATGGGCCCGATGGAGATCGTTCGCCGGACGGCGGCTGATTCGCATGGCTTTACGCTGCCGGGATGGGAGCCGGAGCGTCTGTCCCTGCTGGAAACGACGCTGCGGCAGTATGAGCACATCACGCCGGACGATCTGCGCAGGAATTACAAGTATTTCCTTGATGCAGTTATTCCGGTGTGCGAGGAAGTCGGCGTGCGAATGGCATGTCATCCGGACGATCCGGCATGGCCGATTTTCGGGCTGCCGCGCATTGCGCATAGTCAGGACGATTTCGACAAAATTATCAAGCTGCATGATAGCCCTGCAAACACCGTCTGCCTGTGCACGGGCTCTCTGGGCTGCTCGCCGGACAATGACATTCCGTCAATCATTCGCCACTTCGGCGAAATGAACCGCATCGGCGCGATGCACGTGCGCAACGTGAAGTATCTGGGTTATCACCATTTCCGCGAGGCATCGCATCTGTCCTCCACGGGCGACCTGAACATGTTCGACATCATGGAGGCAATTTGCGATACTTGCCCGGACACCTACATCCGTCCTGACCACGGCCGCATGATTTGGGACGAGAAGGGTCGTCCCGGCTATGGTCTCTACGACCGTGCACTGGGCGCAACGTATCTGAACGGTCTGTGGGAAGCCATCTGCCGCATGAAGGCGGAGAAAGCGGGGAAGTAAGCCATGAAGCTGTCATATGAGGGGATTCAGCAGAGCGCGGAATACGCGGCGGCGAATGTTTGTCTGCCGAAATTCGACTGGAAGTGCATGGCCGTAAAGACGGAAAAGATGCCTGTGTGGGTGCATTTCGGCGCAGGCAACATCTTTCGCGGCTTTATCGCAGGTCTTCAGCAGCGTTTGCTGAATGATGGACTTGCAGATGCCGGCATTATCGCTGCGGAAACGTTCGACTACGACATTATTGACAAAATTTACGTGCCGCATGACAGCATGACGCTGATGGTGTCGCTGCATGCGGATGGCTCAACGGACAAGGAAGTCGTTGCCTCCATCGCTGAGGGCGTCAAGGCAAACTGCGAGGATGCATCCTCGTGGCAGAAGCTCAAGTCTGTTTTTGAAGCGTCGTCGCTTCAGATGGCGTCCTTCACCATCACGGAGAAAGGCTATGCACTGCGCAATGCGAAGGGCGAGCTGATGCCGGTTGTGACGTCGGACATGGCAAACGGTCCTGAAAAGGCGCATCATGCCATGGCGGTCGTTGCGGCGATGCTCTATGCGCGCTATCAGGTCGGTGCAAATCCGATCGCCATGGTCAGCATGGACAACTGCTCGCATAACGGCGAAAAGCTGCGTCAGAGCGTGCTGGAAATCGTGTCTGCATGGGTGAAAAACGGGCTTGTTCCGGTTGATTTCGAGGCGTATGTGTCGGATGAAGCACGTGTATCCTTCCCGTGGAGCATGATCGACAAGATTACGCCGCGTCCGGCACCCGTAATTGAGCAGCAGCTGACGCAGGCTGGCTTCGAGGATATGCAGACCATCGTTACTGGACGAAACACGTACATCGCACCGTTCGTGAATGCGGAAGTGCCGCAGTACCTCGTGGTAGAGGATCGATTCCCGAACGGTCGTCCGGCGCTTGAGAAGGCTGGCGTATATCTCTGCGATCGCAACACCGTTAACGAAACCGAACGCATGAAGGTGACAACCTGCCTGAATCCGCTGCATACGGCGCTGGCTGTTTACGGCTGCCTGCTTGGTTACACGTCCATCGCGGCTGAAATGAAGGATGCGGAGCTGGTCAAGCTCATTCGGATGATCGGCTACAAAGAGGGCTTGCCGGTTGTGACTGATCCCGGCATTATCAGCCCGAAAGCCTTCATCGATGAGGTCGTCGAGCAGCGTCTGCCGAATCCGTTTATCCCGGATACGCCGCAACGTATCGCGACGGATACGTCCCAGAAGGTGGCTATCCGTTTCGGCGAGACAATCAAGAGCTACATGAACGATCCGGACAGGAATGCTGCCGATTTAACGGCAATTCCGCTGGCACTGGCTGGCTGGATTCGCTATCTGCTGGGTGTGGATGACAACGGCGATGCAATGAACGTGTCCTCTGATCCGCAGCTGACATCACTTCAGGCGGCGTTGTCCGGCGTGAAGCTCGGTGAGCCGGAATCTGTGAATGGGAAACTTGACAGCATCCTCGACAATGCGAGTATCTTCGGTGTCAGCCTGTATGCGGCAGGCTTGGCGGACAAGGTTACAGCTTACGTGAAGGAAATGCTGGCAGGGAAGGACGCTGTCCGCGCAACGCTCAAAAAGCATCTTGCATAAAGAATGGCATATGAAAAGGGGAGGAAGCTTGAGCTTCCTCCCCGATTTTGTTGGCTTATTCGACATCCTGCAGGGCATCGTAGCCTTCTTCGCCGGTGCGAACCTTGACAACGTTTTCTACGTCGTAGACGAAGATCTTGCCATCGCCGATATGACCTGTGTAAAGGACCTTCTTGGCGGTTTCGATGACCGTGCGGACAGGAATCTTGCAGACTACAATATCTACCTGCACCTTGGGCAGCAGGTTCATTTCGACTGCAACGCCGCGGTAGTATTCCGGACGACCCTTCTGCATGCCGCAGCCGAGCACCTGAGAAACGGTCATGCCGGTGACGCCGATTTCTTCCATGGCCGTCTTGAGCACCTCGAAGCTGCTCTGCTTGCACAGGATGGAAACCTTCGTCATCTTGACATCCGATGCGGGCGTTTTTTCACTGCGGACAACAACCGGTACTGCGTCATCCACGGAAGCAGGTGCAGCAGAGGGGGCAGGGGCAGGTGTGGAAACACCGATGGAGGTCATCAGAGAGGTTGCAGGCATAAAGTCGGCATAGCCGGAGGCAAGACCGTGCTCGGTGATATCCAGACCAAGCGTTTCTTCTTCCTTGCTGACACGCAGACCGAAGATGGCCTTGATGGCGAGGAAAGTCAGCGTGATGGTGACAGCCGTCCATGCGAGGACGCTCACGATGCCGACAATTTGCAAACCGAGCAGTTCAAAGCCGCCGCCGTAGAACAGACCAACCTTCATGGTCGACGGGAAATCAGGCGTTGTGCCGGTCGCGAACAGACCGACCGCAAATGTGCCCCAGATGCCATTCACAAAGTGAACAGCGACAGCACCGACAGGGTCATCCACATGGAGCTTGTTGTCCAGGAACCAGACGCCAAACACGACCAGCAGACCGGAGACGATACCAACGATGATGGAACCAGTGCAGTCCATCACATCGCAGCCTGCTGTGATGCCGACGAGACCAGCCAGCGAGGCGTTCAGACACATGGAAACATCAGGCTTGCCGTACCGTATCCACGTGAAGATCATGCAGGTGACCGTTGCAACAGCGGGCGCAACCGTTGTGGTCAGGAAGATGGAGCCCATTGACTCGATGCTCTTGGCAGCGGCGCCGTTGAAGCCGTACCAGCCGAGCCAGAGGATGAAAACGCCCAGGCAGCCAAGCGGAATGTTATGACCGGGGAAAGCATTCACGCCGACAATCTTGCCGTTCTTGTCCTTGGTAAACTTGCCAATACGCGGACCGACCATCTTGGCGCCGATCAGCGCGCATGTGCCGCCGACCATGTGAATGGCACAGGAGCCGGCGAAGTCATGGAAGCCGATCTGAGCGAGCCAGCCGCCGCCCCAGATCCAGTGCGCTTCAATCGGGTAGATCAACGCGGAAATGACAGCGGAGTAAATGCAGTAGGACAGGAACTTTGTGCGTTCAGCCATGGCGCCGGAAACGATTGTTGCAGCTGTCGCACAGAAGATCAGGTTGAACACGAAGTTCGAGAAATCGAAGGTCGGATATGCCGTGAAGATATCGAAGCCAGGCTTGCCGATGAAGCCCAGGAGATCCTCGCCCAGCAGGAGCGAGAAGCCGATCAGGATGAACATGATGGTGCCAATGCAGAAATCCATCAGGTTCTTCATCAGAATGTTGCCTGTGTTCTTTGCGCGGGTGAAGCCCGTCTCCACCATGGCGAAGCCTGCCTGCATCCAGAAGACAAGTGCAGCACCCATCAAAAACCATACACCAAAGATTTTGTCATCAACGGTTGACATGATGCTAGCCAAATCCAATTCCATTTTCCAAGAACCTCCCTCTATGAAAATAAAAAACGCGCAGGCCGAACACGTTTGTATGTTCAGCCTGCACGTCTTTGTGCAGAAATGATTAGACGTTGAAGAGCAGATCGTCGTAGGTCGGGAAGGGCCAATATTCCTTGCCGACAAGCGTTTCCAGCTCGTCCGCCTGTTCGCGCACAGCCGCCATCGCGGGGATGATGACATTGTGCTCGTACATTGCGCAGTCAAGCGCATCGCCATGGCACGTGGACTTCACCGCCGTGCGCAGACCGTCGATTGTCTTGTACAGCTTGCCGTTGCATTCCGCAACGCTGGACAGCACCTTCGATTCAGCAACAGGCTCGACACCAGCGGCCTTCATTGCGTTGACGGTCTTGGCAGTGTCTCCGGCGAACTTCATGCATGCCGGCAGAATTTCCTTCTCCGCCATCATCAGGCAGGTTTCCGCCTCGATGTTGAGCACCTTGGCGTAGTTCTCCAGCTTGATTTCGTAGCGAGAGCGCATCTCGGTTTCAGTGAAGACACCGAAGGAGGTGAACAGCTTGATGTTCTTCTCATCGAGCAGGTGCGGCAGCGCATCGACGGTGGACACATAATTCGGCAGACCGCGGCGGGCAGCCTCTTCAACCCATTCAGGCGCATAGCCGTTGCCGTTGAAGATGATGCGGTTATGCTTGCGCAGGTTCTCGACAATCAGGTTGTGCAGCGTCTCGCGGAAATTGTCTGCCTTCTCCAGCACATCGGCAAATTCCTTGAGGGAGTTCGCAACGATGGTGTTGATGACGACGTTTGTTTCAGCAAGGGATTCAGAGGAGCCGAGCGAGCGGAACTCGAACTTATTGCCTGTGAAGGCGAACGGTGAGGTACGGTTGCGGTCGGTGTTGTCCTGCGGGAACTTCGGCAGGACGCTGACGCCAATTTCCAGCTCGCGCTTAGCAGTTGCGCAGTATTCCTTCTCTTCCTCGAATGCATTGACAATCGCGGACAACTCATCGCCAAGGAACATGGAGATGATGGCAGGCGGCGCTTCGTTGGCGCCCAGACGGTGATCGTTACCGGCGGAAGCAACGGAGATGCGCAGCAGATCGGCGTATTCATCCACAGCCTTGATGACAGCAGTCAGAATGAGCATGAACTGTGCGGAGGTCGCGGGATCGTCGCCGGGATCAAGCAGGTTATAGCCGGTGTTGGTAGACATTGACCAGTTGTTGTGCTTGCCGGAGCCGTTCACGCCTGCAAAGGGCTTCTCGTGCAGCAGGCAAACAAGACCGTGACGATCAGCAACCTTTTTCATCATTTCCATCGTGAGCTGATTGTGATCAGTGGCGATAGATGTAATGGTGAAAATCGGGGCGAGCTCGTGCTGAGCGGGAGCAACTTCGTTATGCTCAGTCTTGGCGAGAATGCCAAGCTTCCACAGTTCCTCGTCCAGGTCGGTCATGAAGGCCTGCACACGGGGCTTGATGGAACCGAAATAATGATCCTCGAGCTCCTGTCCCTTCGGCGGCTTATTGCCGAAAAGCGTGCGACCCGTGAAAATCAGATCCTTGCGCTTATTGTAAAGCGCCTTGTCAACGAGAAAATATTCCTGTTCAGGGCCAACCGTGGAGGTGACACGCGTGGCATCGCGTCCGAAGAGCTTTAGCACGCGGACGGCCTGTTTTGAAAGAGCCTCCATAGAGCGCAGTATAGGCGTCTTCTGGTCAAGCGCTTCGCCGCCGTAGGAGCAGAAAGCAGTCGGGATGCACAGCACGCCATCCTTGATGAAAGCATAGCTGGTCGGATCCCAAGCAGTGTAGCCGCGCGCCTCAAACGTGGAGCGCAGACCGCCAGACGGGAAGGAGGATGCATCCGGCTCACCGCGGACAAGCTCTTTGCCGCTGAATTCAAGGATGACCTTGCCGCCGTCCTTAGGAGAAATGAAGCTGTCGTGCTTCTCGGCCGTGATGCCGGTCAGCGGCTGAAACCAGTGCGTATAATGCGTAACGCCGCGTTCAACCGCCCAATCCTTCATCGCATTAGCAACGACATTTGCAACCTGAGGATCAAGGGGCTTTCCATCGCTGATGGTCTTGTGTAGCGCCTTGTAGATATCTTTCGGCAAACGTTTCTGCATCACAGCGTCGTTAAAGACACTGCTTCCAAAAAGCTCGTCCAAGTTGGCCATTCAGGTTTCCTCCTTCATCATTTCGATGACATTTGCCAATCAGCTCCGACACCAGACATCAATGCCTGTCAGCCGAATTCCGCTAAAAAGGAAAAGGACACTGCGAGAACGAATGAAATCCATCTCACAGCGCCCTTGCTGTTATAACAAGTATAGCCGCCGCAAAACCGTTTGTCAAGGGATATTTTTAATTTTCCTGATGCATTTTGCGAAAAAATCCGCAAAAAACAGCATAAAGACAATCCGAACCTCGAAAAATAACCAAAAGACGAACAAATTCATTCACATGATAATAAACGTCCGCAAAAAGAAACCCTCTTTCCCACATGAGGTGGAAAAGAGGGCGATGGATAAATGAAGTTTTACTTGATGATTGTCAGCGTCTGAATGACGCCAGCCAGCGTGTTTGCGACCGTCGACATCATCTTGATGAAGATGTCCAGCGCAACGCCGACAACGTCCTTACGGGTATCGCCAACGGTGTCGCCGGTAACGGACGCCTTATGGGCAGCAGAGCCCTTGCCGTGTCCCTTGAGGGCGCCGCTCTCGATGTACTTCTTCGCATTGTCGAAGGCACCGCCGGAGTTGCCCATGAAGATGGCACGCGGGATTGCCACGATGGTCGCACCGATAAGGATGCCGCCGACGAATTCCACACCAAAGAGGATGCCGCCGACGATCGGGATGAGCAGCGCGAGCATTGAAGGCAGCAGCATCTTGCGCAGCGCCTGCTTTGCAGCCATTTCGATGCAGCGGTTGTAGTCGGGCTTGACCTTACCTTCCAGAACGCCGGGGACGGACAGCTGACGGTCGCCCTCATCTGCCATCAGGCGTGCGCTCTCGATGGTATTGTCGGTCAGCAGCGCGGAGAAGTATTCAATCAGCGCACCGCCGATAATGCCGCCGGCAATGACCACGAAGGAAGCGATATTCAGGATCGGTTCCGCCGCGTTGGAATAACCGGAAACATATGCCACGATCAGGGAAACAGTCGCGAAAGCAGCGGAGCCGATGGCAAAGCCCTTGCCGATGGCGGCAGTGGTGTTGCCAACGCTGTCGAGCTTATCGGTGATGACACGAACCTTGTCATCGAGGTGGCAGCTTTCTGCCAGACCGCCGGCATTATCCGCGATGGGACCGAAGGCGTCGATGGAAACTGTCGTACCGACGAATGCGAGCATGCCCAGAGAGGACAGCGCAATGCCGTAGGTGCCGCAAATCTTGCCGGAGATGAACAGCGCAATGCCGATTACCACGATGGGCAGCAGGCAGGAACGGGAGCCGATGGCGTCACCCTTGGTGATGACGAAGGCTTCGCCTTCTGTCGCGATTTCAGCCAGTTGACGGGTTGGCTTGAAATCAGTGCTGGTGTAGTATTCGGTGATGGAGCCGATAGCGATGCCGCTCAGGATGCCAAGAACGCTGGAAATCCACGGAGACAGCCAGCCTGCCGCGAAATCACTGTACAGCTCCTTGCCGTTGAAGATGATCAGGCAGGAGAAGAAACCGATGATGATGGTCATACCGGCGGAAATCCACGTTGCAAGGTTCAGCTCGTGAGAGGGGTTGTCGCCCATCTTGCGGAACGCCGCATAGCCCAGACCGATCAGGCAGCCAAGCAGACCGCCGCCGGCGAGCACGATGGGATATACGGTCGTAGCAGTCAGGGTTTCAGTCGGCAGGGTGCCGTTTGCCTTGAAGAGCGTGATGGCGATCATGATGGCAGCCGCCATGGTGGCCACGAAGCTCTCCAGCAGGTCGGAGCAGTTGCCGGCGATGTCGTTGACGTTGTCGCCGATGAAGTCAGCAACGACGTTCGGCACGCGGCTGTCGTCCTCAGGCATGTCGTGGCGCAGCTTTGCCAAGATATCGGAAGAAATGTCCGCAGCCTTGGTGTAGTTGCCGCCGGCCACGCGGTTGAACATGGCGACGATGGAGCAGCCCAGGGAGTACGTCGTGACGCGCATGATGCACGGGTTGCACTCGAGGTTGGCAATCAGACCGTGTCCAACGCCGTTGATATCCTCAACGCCCCAGATGATCAGCACGAGCAGCAGACCCAGCATGCCAAACGCCTGAACGCTCAGACCGCTGATGCTGCCGCCGCAAAGCGCGACCTTCACCGTTTCGCCGATGGAAAGGCTTTCACGAGCCTTGTTGGCGGTGCGCACGTTCGCATAAGTCGCACTGCGCATGCCAAGCACGCAGACGATACTGCTCATGCAGGCACCCATCAGGAATGTAATGCCGCTGGTCGCTTCCACGAACAGCGAGAAAACAAGTGCAACAAGGACGGCGACGATGGAAATTGTCTTGTACTCCGTCTTCATGAAGGTCGAGGCGCCATCACGAATGATGCCGGCCATCTCGATCATGTCAGGGGTGCCTTCACTCATCTTCCGGATGCGCACGTAGTTGTAGGCGATGTAAGCGAGCGTAAGCGCGACAACCGCCAGAACAATGAACCATGCCATGAGTTTGTTCTCCTCCTGTAAAGTGAATTTGATAGGCGAACCTATTCTGATGTTCTTTTTTCTACATTTTTCTCCCTTTTCCTGCTGGTTTTGACGTCATTTCTCGAAAAAATTTCGTTATTAGATTTTTAATGATAATATTTTGCAATTTTGATTGCAGATGCTTTCATATGATGCAGTATGAAATTGCTGCGAACGCGAGGCGATTCTCAGTGCAAAATGCAGAAATCATCAAAAAGCTTCCTGTACAGATGCTTGCTTTCCACTATTTTTTTTGAACAAAATGTGCTATAATCATAACATGGGCAGGAATACGATCTGTATGCTTGTGGGAGGAGAGTGTCCGATATGTTTGAGCCGCGTGTGAAGAATGAGCAAACGGATCTGCTGATGCAGGCGCTTCTGACGCTTGATTCGGTGGATGAGGCATATCGCTTTTTCGAAGATTTGTGTACCGTGTCTGAAATCAAGAGCATGGCGCAGCGCATTGAGGTCGCAAAGATGCTGAGGGAGCATGCGACATATCAGGAGGTCGCTCGGATTACGGGTGCTTCCTCTGCTACCATCAGCCGTGTCAACCGTGCGCTGATTTATGGCGCAGATGGGTATACGGCGGTGCTGGATGCTTTGGAAGGAAAGCCTCACGACGGAACAAAGAATGATTGAGGGGAAAACGATGGATTTAAGTATGCTGAACCCGGAGCAGCGTCTGGCAGCGGAAACGCTGGAGGGACCGGTGCTGATTCTTGCGGGCGCTGGATCGGGCAAAACGCGTGCCCTGACCTGCCGCGTAGCGAACCTGATGGCGCACGGTGTGCAGCCTTATCATATTTTGGCGCTGACATTTACCAACAAGGCAGCAAAGGAAATGAAGGAAAGAATCTGTTCGCTTGTCGGTGATGCGGCGAATGATGCGTGGATTTCGACCTTCCACTCCACCTGCGCGAGGATTCTGCGCCGCGATATCGAAAAGCTCGGCGATTATACGCGTTCATTCGTGATTTACGATGACGATGATCAGAAGTCGGTGCTCAAGGAGATTCTTAAGCGGCTGAATATCGATGACAAGTTTCTGCCGGTTCGTGAGTTGATGTCCAAAATTTCCGATGCGAAGAACAAGCTGCTTTCGCCGCAGGAGTGGTTCGAGCAGTCAGAACGCGACCATCGTTCGCAGCAGATTCATCAGGTGTTCGTGGAATACGAAAAGCGTCTGCGTTCGCTGAATGCGCTGGATTTCGATGATTTGCTGATCCGTACGCTGGAGCTGCTTGTGAATCATCCGCCGGTGCTTGACGTTTATCGCAAGCGTTTCCAGTATGTGATGGTGGACGAATATCAGGACACGAACTATGCACAGTATAAGCTCGTCCGCCTGCTGACGGATGAAAGCAGAAACCTGTGCGTCGTCGGCGATGATGACCAGTCGATTTACGGCTGGCGCGGCGCTGACATCCGCAACATTCTCGACTTTGAGAAGGATTATCCGGACGCGAAGGTCATCAAGCTCGAGCAGAACTACCGCTCGACCGCGAATATCCTTGATGCCGCCAATCAGGTGATTGCCCACAACGCCGGCCGCAAGGAGAAGAAGCTTTGGACGGATCAGCCTGAGGGCGAGCCGATCCGTTTGTTTACCGCCGGTGACGAACGAGAGGAAGCAGCTTGGGTCGCGGACAGAATCAGGCAGATGAATCGCAAGAACGAACCATATGGCAACGTAGCGATTCTCTACCGAATCAATGCGCAGAGCCGTGTGCTGGAGGAAATGCTGATGCGATCCTCCATTCCTTATAAGGTGTTCGGCGGACAGAAATTCTACGACCGCAAGGAAGTGCGCGACGTCATTGCGTATCTGCGTGTTGTGGTGAATCCGTCGGATGACATTTCACTGCGCCGGATTATCAATGTACCCAAGCGTGCCATCGGTGACAGTACGGTGCAGGAGCTGATGAGCTATGCGCAGGAAAATGATATGCCGCTTTTCAGCGCCCTGACAGATGTGCCGGAAACGCTGTCTGCCAGACCGAAAAAGTGCGTGAATGACTTCTTCATGCTGATGACGAACCTCCTTGCACTCAAGGATACGATGCCTCTGACGGACTATGTGACGATGGTCATCGAAAAGACGGGGCTGCTTGGGCAATATGAGAAGGAAGACACTGAGGAAGCCAGAACGCGTGCTGAGAATATCAACGAATTCCTGGGTGCTGTTGCTGAATACGCCAAAACAGCGGAAAATGCGACGCTTGAAGACTATTTGGAGAACGTGTCGCTGATTACCGACCTTGATCAGGCGGAGGACGACCGCGGCTATGTTACGCTGATGACGTTGCATGCTGCAAAGGGTCTGGAATTTCCGGATGTGTTCATGACAGGAATGGAAGAGGGGGTATTCCCATCTGCAAGAAGCTTGTCGGACGAATCGCGCATGGAGGAGGAGCGGCGCTTGTGCTATGTCGGCATTACGCGTGCGCAGAAGCGGTTGTTCCTCTCTCATGCGAATCAACGCACGATCTTCAACCAGATTAATCATAATGCGCCGAGCCGTTTCCTCGACGAAATTCCGTCACGCCTGATTTCCGACGAGCTGGCAACCATCCGCGAACGCTTTGGCGAACGTGTGCCGAACCACACGAAGACGGCAGGCGGATATCGCAATGCTCCGGCACGTCAGGCACCGGTTCGTCCGGCACCATCGGCGGGAACGCTTCCGACGACGAGCAGCGCCAGCCGACTGAAGGGGCTAAATATCCCTGGCGTGCAGAAGGGCTTCGTGCAGTCGCCCGCGCGGAATCTGTCAACAAGCGCTCTCAGGAATATGTACAAGGCAGGGGATCGTGTTCGCCACTTGAAGTTCGGCGAAGGCACTGTGGTCGATGTGAGTGGTTCGGGCAATGACAGCCTGATTAAGATCGAGTTTACGGCGTATGGCGTCAAGACATTCAAGCTTGTTAATGTGCCGATTGTAAAAATGGAGGAATAACGCATGACCGAATCGACCGACCGCATGCAAGCGCTGATCGGCAGTCTGAATGAGGCGTCACAGGCGTACTATTTTTCCGGCGAACCGATCATGTCCGATAAGGACTGGGATGCGCTTTATGATGAGCTGTCTGCGCTTGAAAAGCAGACGGGTATTGTGCTGCCGGGTTCTCCGACGCATCGGGTCGGCGGTGAGGCGAAAACGGCGCTTGAACCGCACACGCACATCCATCGGCTGTGGAGCATGGACAAGGCGCAATCGACCGGTGCTGTGATGGATTGGGTTCAGCGGACGGAAAAGCTGTCCGGCCAGACAGAGCTGGAATATTGCGTAGAATATAAGTTTGATGGGCTGACGCTGAACCTGACCTATCAGGACGGTCAGCTGATTCAGGCGGCGACACGCGGCAACGGCATCACCGGCGAGGCAATTCTGCCGCAGGCGAAGACCATCGCAACGGTGCCGCGCACGATTCCGTATAAGGGATTGCTGGAGGTACAGGGCGAGTGCATCATGCGCCTGTCCGTGCTCGATGCGTACAACAAGACGGCGAAGGAGCCGCTCAAGAATGCACGCAACGCCGCTGCCGGTGCACTGAGAAACCTTGACCCGGCAGTGACGGCATCGCGCCACCTCGATGCATTCTTCTATCAGATTGGCACGATTGACAATCCGCCGTACACGACGCAGGAGGGAATGCTGTCTTTCCTGCGCGAGAACGGCTTTCAGGTTAGCCCGTATCTCGGTCGCTGCAAGAGTATGCAGGAAATTGAGGAGTGCATCCGCCAGATTGAGGAGAAAAGAAGCAGCCTTGACTTCCTGATTGACGGCGTGCTGATTAAGGTGAGCGACTTGTCCTTGCGCGAAATCATGGGCTACACAGACCGCTTTCCGCGCTGGGCAGTTGCCTATAAGTTCGAAGCTGAGGAAACAACGACCATCATTCGCAGTGTGACATGGGAAATCGGCAGAACAGGCAAGCTGACGCCGGTGGCTGAAGTGGAGCCGGTTGACTTTTATGGCGTGACGGTGCGTCGGGCGACGCTAAATAACTGGGGTGACATCCAGCGCAAACGCGTGGCAATCGGCGCAAAGGTATGGATTCGCCGTTCAAATGACGTGATTCCGGAAATTATGGGCCATGTCGGTGAGGACGAGGAGAATGAAACGCCGATTGTGCGCCCGAACGTCTGCCCCGCATGCGGAAATCAGCTGATTGAACGAGGCGCACATCTTTTTTGCATGAACCGTGTGTCATGCCGCCCGCAGGCAGTGGCGCGAATCAGCCATTTTGCCGGACGGAATGCGATGGATATTGATGGGCTGTCAGAAAAGACGGCAGGGCAGCTTTACGACCAGATGAACGTGCGCGACCCGGCGGATCTGTATGTGCTGACGCGCGAACAGGTGCTGTCGTTGGACGGCTTTAAGGATAAGAAGGCGGACAATCTGCTTGCGGCACTGCAAAAGAGCAAAACGTGTGCACTTGACGCATTCCTGTTCGCAGTCGGCATTCCGAATGTCGGAAGAAAAACAGCAAGAGACCTCGCCAACAATTTCGGTACGCTTGAAGCTGTTGCAGGCGCCTCGCAGGAAGCGCTCATTGCAATGGAGGATGTCGGCGAAATTGTCGCACAGAGCATTATCGAGTTCTTCTCATTCGCGGAGAACCGCACGATGATTGATCGTCTCCTTGCAGCTGGTGTAACGCCTGCGGAAAAGAAAAAAGCGGAAGGCGGCTGCTTCAACGGCATGAGCATTGTCGTGACCGGTACGCTGCCTACGCTGTCCCGACACGATGCTGAAGAGCTGATTGCGCGAAACGGTGGCAAACCGGCTTCGTCCGTCAGCAAGAAAACCGCCTTTGTCGTTGCAGGCGAGGCGGCAGGCAGCAAACTGACGAAGGCGCAGCAGCTCGGCATTGAGATTATTGATGAGGCAGAGTTGCTCAGACGCGTTTCTTCATGATGACTTCATGAACGGATGGTAGCATCAGCATGGGCACAGGCATGTGTCCGAAGCAATACAGTGGAAAAGAGGAAAACGATGATTTCCCATCTTGATACATATCTGGAGGCATTGCGAACTGATCCGCTCGGCTTTTTGCTGACGCTTCTGTACAGTGTGGTTGTATTCCTTCTGAGCTTGATGCTGCATGAATGCGCACACGGGTATGTTGCGTACCGTTGCGGCGACCCAACGGCGAAGATGATGGGCAGGCTGACGCTTGACCCGCGCAAGCATCTTGATTTGATCGGCACCATCAGCATGTTTCTGATCGGTTTCGGCTGGGCAAAGCCGGTGCCGGTCAATCCGAATAACTATCGTCATGGACGGCGCGATGATTTTCTTGTGTCGATTGCAGGCATTGCGACGAATCTCTGCTTGTGTCTTGTGTGCATGGGACTGAGCGTACCGATCGGACGGCTGATGTTTGGCGATGACCTTCTCAAGCAGGTGCAGAACTATTCCGGTTCCGTGTCGTACCTGTTCAGCCCGTTTTACACGACGAACATGAACACGGGCGGCGCGGATATTGCGAACGGCACATTTGCCGCAGAAATGCTCAGCCAGCTGGCAGTGCCGTGGATACAGTACGTTCAGCGCTTTTTGCTGATGATGGCGCAGACGAACCTATGTCTTGCCATCTTCAATTTCCTGCCGATTCCGCCGTTGGATGGGTATCATCTGTTCAACGATCTGCTGTTCAAGGGCAAGCTGCACCTGAACCGAAATGGGTACATGATTGCGCAGGTTGTGCTGATTGTGCTTGTGCTGTCAGGTGTGCTGGACAGCTTCCTGAGCGAAGCGCTCTTTCAGGTATACGGCTTCCTGCTCAAGGGCATAATGGCATTGGCAGGATTATCATAAGGATGGAAACGCATGAGCATGACATTTCAGCTCAAGGACTTTGACGGCCCGCTTGACCTGCTCCTCTTCTTGATTAATAAGGAAAAAATCGACATCAAGGACATCTTTGTCAGCCAGATTACCGACCAGTATATCGATTCTGTCCGGAATGCCGCTGATTTGGATATGGATGACGCGACGGATTTTCTCGTGATGGCTGCGACGCTGCTGGAAATCAAATCACGTGCGATGCTTCCGCGTCCGCCGGCACTCGATGAGGGCGAGGAGGATCCGGAGGAGGCGCTCATCCGTCGTCTGGAGGAATACAAGCGCTTTCGGGAGAGCGCATCGGCGCTCAAGCAGTTTGAATTGGCAGCGGCGCAGGTGTTTACGAAGCTTCCGGAGGAATACCCGCTTCCGCCGCAGGAAACGGAGCTTGTTGGGCTGACGCTCCAGGGACTGACGGAGGCGTTTTTGCGCATCTGGGCGAGAAAGCCGGCAGACAGTGACAATCCGGAAACAAATCACTATGCGCCGCGGGACATTCATCGCGATGAGCACAGCGTGCAGGAATGTATGCTGACGCTGCTCAAGGGTGTGTCATCACGCGGATGCCTGCGCTTTGAGGAAACATTCAGTGCTGTACCGACAAAAGAAGAGGTCGTTACACTGTTTATGGCGCTGCTGGAACTGCTCAAGCTTGGTGAAATTCATGTGGAGCAGGAAGGAACATGCAGGGAAATCGTGCTCTACTCGGGCGGAAGACATGGCATGACGGATGAAGAAACAATATCGGAGATGACGGAGGAGCTGCAATGACAGGCGAACAAGGCAAGGAAGAGCAGCTGGAAATAATCGATGAGCTGGAAGAAACCGGCGGAAACCTGCTCGGAAGAATTGAAGCAATTCTGTTTGTGGCAGGAGAGGCAATTCGGGTGGAGGATCTTGCAAAGGCGCTTGAGCTGCCCGTGCAGCAGGTGGAGGATGCACTTTCACAGCTGCGCGATGAATATGACTTCAAGCAGAGAGGCTTTTCACTCAAGCGGTACGGGCATCATGTACAGCTGACAACGCGCGCGTTGTATTCGCAGGATGTTGTTCGCTTGCTTCAGCCTGTACAGAAACAGTCGCTGACGCAGGCGGCGATGGAAACGTTGGCAGTCGTCGCGTATCGTCAGCCGGTGACGCGTGCCGAGGTCGAACAGGTTCGCGGCGTCAAGTGCGATTATTCGCTGCAGTCGCTGATGAATAAGGAACTGATTGCCGAAGTCGGACGCAAGGAAGCACTCGGACGGCCGATACTGTACGGGACGACAGACGTGTTTTTGGCGCATTTCGGCATTTCATCGCTGAAGGATCTACCTCCGCTGCCGGAAAAAGTCGAAGAGAAAAAAGATGACAGTCAGGATGATATTCCGGATTTAATTTCATAAGAATAGCTCCGTCGGGCACAGATGTGTGTCTGACGGAGCTGCATTATTGGGAAAAGTCAGGCGTTTTCGTTTGGATTGCGTAGCACGTTTGTTGGCAGGTCAACGAAGAATGTCGTGCCCGCGCCGACCTTGCTGCGAACGCGAAGCTGACCGCCGTGTCCCATGACAATGATGCGCGCGATGGACAGTCCGAGTCCGTGACCACCTGTTTCGCTCTTGCGTGCACTGTCGGAGCGGTAAAAACGCTCGAAGATTTTCGGAAGCTCTTCCTTGGCGATGCCGATGCCTTGGTCACTCATGGACAATGTGCAGCCAGTATCTGTCTTTGCTACGCCGATGGTGATGGTGCCGCCTTTGGATGAATATTTGACGGCATTGTCGCAGAGAATACGGAGCACCTGCTTAATCATTTTGCGGTCGGCTTCGATTTCAACATGGTCGGAAGGGGACAGCAGAAACGTATTTTCCGGTGTTACCATGGCTGCTTCACTTTGCACCTCGGCAGCAACATCGAGCACATCGAAGCGAATTGTTTCCAGCAGAAGCGTCTTCTTGTCATGGCGTGCGAGGAAGAGAAGCTCCTCCACCAGCTGTTTCATGCTTTCTGTTTCCTGCGAGATGGCGCTGATCGCCTCATCAAGGATGGCGGGGTCACTCTTGCCCCAGCGCGCAAGCATGTTTGCATATCCCTGAATGACGGCGATTGGCGTTCGCAGTTCATGAGAGGCATCGGATACGAACTGCTTCTGGCTGTTATAGGACGTTTCGATGCGGTCGAGCATGGAGTTGATGACGATTGCTAAATCTTGCAGCTCATTTTTAGTGCCGGCAATGTTGATGCGGTTGGACAGGTTGTTGGCAGACAGTGTCGCAGCAAGCTCTGTCATATCGCGAATGGGTGCAAGGACATTTTTGAGCAGTCGTTTTCGCTTCAGGACGAAGTACAGCATCCGGTATGCGTCAGCAAGGAGCAGGGCTGCGACAAGAATCCAATACAAAAAAATCGAGCGCTCGAGCGAAAAACGGATCAGCAGCATTGTGCCGGAGGTGTGAACAGCCTCAACGATCAGGCAATGCTCTGTAAACACGGCTGCCGGATCGGGAAAGGCAATCCGCGTGGTTGTGTTGTCTGGTGCTTCCAGGCAGGTGACTTCTGCATCATCGAGCACGGACAGCGTGATAGCGCCGTCAACAGAAAGCGGCGCATCGATCAGCTTGGCAGTATCCTGTCGGAACAATGTGAAAACAGCAACCCAGAATAGCAGGGAAGTCAACAGCAGCACCGGAATAAACGACCGAATGAGTTGCACGGAGTAGTGCATGGCGATGCGCAGCGTCAGCGAAAGCCGAATGCGGGAAAGGGGCGAAGGCTTTTCGACAGCAGGCTTTTCCTCGGGAACCTGAACTGCCTTCAGCTGCGATTGGTCAGACTTTTTACTCATCGATACGGAACATGTATCCGACGGAGCGGATGGTGTGCAGCATCTTTACGCCGAATGGCTCATCAAGCTTATGACGCAGATAGCGGATGTACACATCCACAACGTTTGTGTCGCCAGTATAATTGTAGCCCCAGACGTCCGTCAGCAGCGTGTCCCGCGTCACTGCTTCGCCTTGGTGGAGCATCAGGTATTTCAGCAGGTCAAATTCTTTTTTCGTCAGATTGACAATTTGATTGTTCATGGTGACCGTGTAGCTGGAAGGCGTCAGTGCGAGCGGCCCTGCGCGGAGCGTTTGCGACTGTTCGGCGGACGGCGTGCCGCGGTGCTTCTTGAGCGCGACGCGGATGCGTGCGAGGAGCTCTTCAATGGCAAACGGCTTTGTCATGTAGTCATCCGCGCCCATATCAAGCCCCATGACCTTGTCGGATACGTCATCCTTTGCGGTCAGCATGATAATCGGCACATCGCTGTCATGGCGAAGGCGACGGCAGACCTCAATGCCGGATAGCTCAGGCAGCATCAGGTCAAGAATCAGCAAATCAGGCGTCCATGATTTTGCCAGCTCAAGCCCTGTACGGCCGTCACCGGCTGTCTGTACCTCGTAGCCCTCATGCTCCAATTCCAGCTGAAGAAAACGGGCGATTTTTCGTTCGTCCTCAATGACAAGAATGCGGCTCATGCCATCACACTTCTTTCTGATCGTTCTTGAACAGTCCGAGGAACAACATAATGGAGCCAATGGCAAGCAGATTGCTTATGAACAGGAGAAGAAGAGAGAAGAGCCACATGGTTGAATCCTCCTTACTTTATGGTTGCAGAGTTGAAGCCGTCTGTGTCATCCTCAATGGTTACGCGACCGTCCTTGCTTTTGACCTGCACGGGGACATTGAGGGTCGGGCAGGAATGGTGAACGGGTTTGCTGGCGTAATAGCTACGTGCAGGTGCGTTCTCAGCTTTCTTTTCGCCCTTTACGTTGCCTGCACCATCCTGAAAGCCCTTCGTGAACGCATCGAAGGTGGTGTGAAAATTCTGTGCGGTATTTTTAACCGTGCGGTCAACGTTTTCTCCTGCAAAGTCAGGGTCTGACTTGTCGATGGAAACATGATATCCGAGCAGCAGGATGCAAATGATGCTGCAAATCAGCAGATGCAGACTGAAGAGTGCGGAAATGATTGCAAACAAGACGGAAACATTGAGAATCACCGCTCCTTTGCGGGTGACCTTGATTCGAATGCGGTAGAGCCTGTCGAGATAGTGCATGATGCCGCGCTTTTGATTTGGGGAGGATTCGGATGAAGCAGAAGAACTGCTTTCAGCAGACGATCTGCCCGCAGCAGACGTTCTGCCGGAGGTGCTTGCTTGAGAAGCGGTATGTGTGCGGTCGGTAGTGGTATATTCGTATTTCAGCTTGCCGCTGCGTTCCAAATCAATCAGTGCGCGGGCGACATTGCCGTTATGATAATCAAGCAGCGATACGGCTTCCTGATAGCTGATACCACTCTTGCGGCGAATCAGCTCAATATCCTCAATGGTATAAGCCGCCATGATGAAAGCTCCTTTCAGTCAGCAACGGGCACATCAGCAGAGATATGCCCTTGACGTCTTCTATCATAGCACAAATGAAACGGAATTGCCTGAAAAAAAGGAAAGGAAAAGATGAGAATTATATGAGAAAAGCAGTGAAATGTCCCCGAAATTTGATTGACAAACCCTTTTAACGTGCTACAATAGGATGTGCTGTCCGAAAGGGTTCGGCAGCGTTGAAAGGGAGGTTAGACAGAAATGCAGATGTTTGTCCTTGTCCTCAATCGGGAGGAGTTTCTGGAGCCGTTGCTGGAGGAAATGCTCAAGCAGAAGATCGGCGGTGCAACTATTCTGGAATCGACCGGCATGATGCGTGTGCTGGACAGCGATCATAATATCGATGATCTGCCGCTCCTTGGCGTACTGCGTCATATCTGCAATCCGGAGCGCAAACACTCCAAAACGATCTTTACGCTGATGAAAGACGAACAGATTCCGAAGATGGTCGAAATCATCAACAAAGTAACCGGAGGACTGGACAAGCCCGATACGGGTATCTGCTTTGCCCTGCCCACGACATTTGTGGAAGGGGTCAAGAAAAAGCAATGAATATCCTGTGTGCGCTGGCAATCGCAATGGCTGTCGGCATGGCAATGACCCGTGCGATTAAGCTGATTCATCTGCCGAATGTGACGGCATATCTGATTGCCGGTCTGCTGGTTGGTCCGTTTATCCTGAATGTGCTGACGCCGGAAATGAACAATACGCTGTCCATTGTTTCGGATGTGGCGCTTGGCTTTATTGCATACTCCATCGGCGGCGAATTCAAGCTGTCGTATATTAAGGAAATCGGCGTGAAGCCGCTTGTTATCACGGCGTTTGAAGGCTGCGTGGCATCGCTGCTCGTGTTCCTGACGCTGCTGGCGCTCAATCAGCCGCTGCCGCTGTGCCTTGCACTCGGCGCGATTGCTGCAGCAACGGCGCCTGCCGCAACGCTGATGGTTGTCCGTCAGTATAAGGCGGATGGTCCGGTGACGAAGATGCTGCTGCCTGTCGTTGCAATGGATGACGCACTGGGTCTGATGCTCTACGCGATCATGATGGCGGTTGCCCGCACGATTGATAGCGGTGAGGCACTGAGCGTCATGACGCTGTTTGTTAAGCCGATGCTGGAAATTGTCATTTCGCTTGGATTGGGCGTGGTGATTGGCATTGCGATGGTGTTCTTCCTGCGCTTCTTCCACTCTCGCGGCAATAAGCTGACCATGACGATTCTGGTTGTTTTCCTGTCTGTTGGTATTTCGTCCATGTTTGACCTGAGCAGCCTGCTCGTGTGCATGATGGTGGGTGCGACGATGATCAACATCAGCAACGATTCGACGGCGCTGCTGGAGCAGTGCGACCGCTTCACGCCGCCGCTTTTCCTGCTCTTCTTCGTGCTCAGCGGCGCGAACCTCGATGTATCCGTGCTGCCGACAGTCGGTGTTGTCGGTGTGGCGTATGTGCTCAGCCGTGCAGTCGGCAAGGCACTCGGTGCAACCATCGGCGCAAAGATCGAGAAGTGCGATAAGAACATCATCCGCTATCTTGGCTTCACGCTGATTCCGCAGGCTGGTGTCGCAATCGGTATGGCACGGATGGCGTTGACGGATTTGCCGGAATACGGCGCAACTATCAATGCGGTAGTCCTTGCCGGTACGCTTATTTACGAACTGACAGGTCCTGTTATCACGAAGGTTGCCCTGACGAAGGCAGGGGAAATCAAGGAGAAAAGCAAAAAGAATCAGCTGGCAGTCGGCTGAACGCCATAACAAACCGCCCTGCATCGACCGGAGTTCGGCTGGTGCAGGGCGGTTTTGCTGCCTTGTGTTATTCGTTCTCTTCATCGCCGAAGCGGTACTTGCGGCGCTTGTGCCGACGGTGGAAGCGGAAAATCAGAAAGAGTGCAAGTGTCGGAATCATCAGAATGATAATGGCGGGTATGACGGTTTCAGGCACAATTGGGATGCCCGTCTGCCCGTTCGTCATTTCGACGATTTCCTCGTAGGAGAGCGGTAGATTTGAACGGCGCTCAATGCTGCGGCTGGCGACAAGGTTAAAGGTGATCGGCGTGCCGTCATCGCTGACGTACGTCATGGCACCCATGATTTCACCAGCAGCAACCGGTGCCGCGAAATCGCGAGTGTAGGTGACGGTAACGAGGTCACGCAGGTTTTCTGACAGGTACTCAATGCGCGATGCCGAAGCACTGATTTCGGCAAGAGCGGCCTGCATGGCATCCTGCGGCTGGCAGAGCAGCGTCAGTTCACCCTGATTGGGGTCATCCAGCTCATACGCGCTTGTGTAAATGCTGATGGGGTTCAGGTTGTAAAGCTCGGAGATAGTTACGTGCTGATACTGACTGAAGCCGTACTCCATCAGCTTTTTTGTGTCCGTCCAGACGCCATATTGACTGGAGTAGAGAACAACGGAAATCAGGTCAACGCCGTCCTTGCTGGCAGATCCGACATAGCAGTAGCCTGCGAGCGACGTCGAACCGGATTTGATACCGGTCATTGGGGCGTAATAATATCGGTTCTCCTCGTTGTTGTACTGGGAGAGCATAATGCGGTGGCGTGTCGTCAGCGAACGGGCGCGATGCTTGTTCGTCTTTGCCATGGAATAGGTGGTTGTACCGGCGATGGTGCGGAAGGTGTCGTTCTGCATGGCGAACTGCGCAAGGATGGCAAGATCGCGTGCTGTTGTGTAATGGTTGTCATCATGCAGACCGTGCGGGTTCATGAAATGCGTGCTCGTCATGCCAAGATCTGAAGCTGTCTGGTTCATCAGCGCAACAAATGTGTTTTCGTCGCCGCAGACTGCCTCGGCAACTGCTACGGCGCCGTCATTGCCGGAACGCAGAAGCGTGGCAAAGAGCAAATCCTGCACGTTTACCTCTTCGCCTTCCTGTAGCCCGATGACGGTTGCCTGCGAGTCAATCGCCTGCAGGGCATCTGAGGAGGCGTTGGCACTGACCGTGACGGTGGCGGTCAAATCCAGGTTGATAGCGCCAAGAAGCACCGTCATAATCTTGGTGATGGAAGCAGGGTACATGATTTGGTCGGCATTTTTCTCGAAGACAACCTCTCCGGTGCTTTCCTCAATCAGGATGGCGGAGGTGCAATAAAGCTGGTCAGCCTCCAAAAGCTCCGGATGATCTGAATCATATGGATTCGCGTTGGGGTTCAGCGTGGGATTCGGCATTTCCGCAGATGCTGCACTCAACAGAAATATCAGCAGAATCAAGATGGAAAGTAGCCGCCGAAGCGTTTGCATCAGGCGCAATCGTCCTTTCTGCACGGCCATGCCGCACGTATATTCAGAAAACAGTATATCATTTTATGGCAAAAATGGCAAGTAAAAAACGAACGGTTGCAACACTCGCTGAAACATGCTATAATGTAAAATGCTGCAAAGCAATTGATGCACATATACGGGGGAAGGTTTGTATGCTGACGGCAATCTGTATGAATCCCGCAATTGACAGGACGGTCACGGTGCCGTCGCTGCAAATCGGCGCTGTCAACCGGATTGCTTCCGTTCGGCAGGATGTCGGCGGCAAGGGCGTGAATGTCGCGATTACGGCAAAACGTCTCGGTGTCGAAGCGTTTGTGCTGGGCTGTGCCGGAAAAGAAGGCATGGAACGGGTGATAAATCGGCTGTCGGCTGAAAAAATCGATAGTGCGTTCCTTCCTTTAGATGGTGCTGTCCGGACGAATACGAAGATTGTCGCGCTGCAGCCGCATTGCGTGACGGAGCTGAACGAACAGGGCGCACCAATGAATGCGCAGCAGGTGCAGGAATTTCTTGCGATGGCAGAGGAGCAGATTCAAGGCTGTGACTATGTCGTGCTGACAGGTTCGCTGCCGCCGAATGCACCGAAAGATATGTATAGGGCGCTGATGGAACGTTTGCCGGAATGCCGATGCGTTCTGGATTCAAGCGGAGAGACGCTTCTGCAGGGCTTGAAGGCGCACCCGTTCCTGATTAAACCCAATCAGCATGAACTGCATGATACACTCGGTTGTCCATGCGATACGCTTGCGCAGGTTCGCGAGGCGGCGAAGAAGCTCATCGGGATGGGTGCCGAGAACGTGCTTGTCAGCCTTGGCGCAGATGGCGCCATGTGGGTAACAAGGGATGCGGCAATGTTTGCGCCTGCCATGCCCGTAACGGTCTCTTCGACGGTCGGCGCGGGTGACGCGATGGTCGGCGGTGTGATGGCCGGGCTCATCAAGACGGGTGACATCCGGCAGGCGTTTGCCTATGGCGTGGCGGCAGGAAGCGCTTCCGTCATGACCGACGGGACGCAGTTGATTCAGCCGGACGTGTTTGAAGCATTGCTTCCGCAGGTAAAAATACAGGATGTGTAAAGAATGCTGTTTCGCAGAGTACGTGCCGAATTTACCGACGGCGTGATTGATTTGCTGCCGTTGCGGCTCTATCCGCCGGAGCGTGAGATGGGCTTCGGGCGTGTCTATGATTACATGATTGTGCCGCACGGGACAAAGCGTGAGGCAGGGCGAATTTCGCTGCGCCTTGGGGAAAGTCCCTGCGTTTATTATTTCGGGCATATCGGATATCATGTTGACCCGCCATACCGCGGTCAGCATTATGCGCAACGTGCGTGTCGGCTGCTTGCTCCGCTGATTGCGCTGCACGGCAAGAGCAGCGTTGTCATCACGACTGACCCGGATAACTGGGCAAGCCGCAAGACGTGCATCGGTCTTGGCTGCACGCTGGAACGTACAGTCGCCGTGCCGAACAGCATTCGCGACCGATGGGAAATCAGCGCGGTTAAGTGCCGCTATATCTGGAGAATCAACGCCTGAGGGAGAGATGAACGGCGTGAAAATGATGCTCGATGGTGTCAAGGTTCATTATGAGCTGAGCGGACAAGGTGAAAAGCGTGTGGTGCTGCTGCATGGCTGGGGATGCTCGGAGAAACTGATGCAGGGGCTTGCAGACACACTGTCGCCGGACATGACGGTGCTGCGCGTTGATTTTCCGGCGCACGGTGAGAGCGATTTCCCGCCGGAGCCGTGGGGTGTGCCGGACTTTGCGGCGAATCTGCTTTCTTTGCTGATGGCGCTTGACTTCCTGCCGTGCAGCGTGATTGCGCATTCCTTTGGCGGACGTGTGACGATTGAACTGGCGGCGAATCATCCGGAACGGTTCGAGAAAATCATCCTGACAGGCGCCGCGGGTATCATACCAAAGGCTTCAGCGACCAAAAAGAAGCGATCAAGCCGTTATCAGCGGTTGAAGAAGCTTGTGCTGAGGGCAGAAAAGATGCGCATTTTCGGGAAGTTGCCGCAAAAATGGATGGAACAGCTCATTCAGAAGTACGGCTCGGCGGACTATGCCGCGCTTTCTCCGGAAATGCGCAAGACATTCGTCAAGGTTGTGAACTATGACCAGAGCGAACTGCTGGAGCAAATCAAGACGCCGACGCTGCTCCTTTGGGGTGACTGCGATACGGAAACGCCGCTATGGATGGGTCAAAAAATGGAACGGGATATTGCTGATAGTGCGTTGATTGTGCTGGATGGCGGAAGTCATTTTGCCTATCTGGAACAGGCGACGCGTTTTCAGGCGATTGCACGTCAGTTCTTGCTAAACTGATTCAATAATTATCAGGGGTGGCATTGTGACAGCTTTTCTCAATTTTCTCAAATGGATGATGGCTTTTGCGACAGCAATCGCGATGCTATGCGCACAGCGGAGTCTGATGCATGATTTCCAACTGGAAAGCTATCAATTTCCCGGCTATTTCCGCACGCTGAAGCGGAATTGGAAGCGCAGCATCATGCCTGGGCTCGTGCTCGGCTGCTATTTGGCGGTGCTCTATGGCTTGCACAGCCACATCATTGCCGGAGTTGCGGTTAACCCGTATAAGCTTCTGCTGGCGATTGCGAATCTTGTGCTTGCAATTTGCGGCGGTCTGGTCTGCCGAGCGATATTCCGTCAGAAGAAGGCAAAGAAGGCCTTCGTTGTCACAAAGCGTGTGAAGCGGACGTACGTTGTGATGGCGGTCGTCTACACGCTGCTATGTGCATTGGCGGCGCTGCTTTTACCTGCATGGTGCTGCGGATTGATGCCGTTGCTGCTGCCGCTGTGGGTGGCGCTGGGCGGTCTGCTGGCGTGGCCGTTTGAGAAGCTTGTGAGTGAACTGTATTTCCGCGATGCGCAGCGGAAGCTCAAGGCGCGTCCGGATATCGTCAAAATCGGCATTACGGGCAGCTATGGCAAGACGAGCGTCAAGTTCATTCTGGGGACAATCCTGCAGGAAAAGCATCAGACGCTTGTTACGCCGAGCAGCTTTAATACGCCGATGGGCGTGACGCGTGTCATCCGCGAAAAGCTGACACCGGCGACGCAGGTGTTCGTGGCGGAAATGGGTGCGCGTCATGTCGGCGATATCAGGGAAATGTGCCGTCTGGTACATCCGACCTACGGCGTGCTGACGAGCGTCGGTCCGCAACATCTGGATACGTTCCGCACGTTGGAGAGAATCAAAAACACAAAATATGAGCTGATTGAGGCACTGCCGAAGGATGGCTGTGCGTTCTTCCCGGATGACGGCGCTATCTGCCGTGAGCTCTACGGCCGCACGACTGTCGAAAAGCATTTGTGCGCTCTGACGCAATCGCAGGATGCCGAGGTGTGGGCAAGTGACATCACTGTGTCCGCAACGGGCAGCAGATTCATTCTCCATGCAGGTCAGGAACAGATTACCTGTGAAACGCGTTTGTTGGGAGAGCACAACATCCAGAACATTCTGCTTGCGGCGATGGTTGCGCTTCACTTGAACTTGACGCTTCGGCAGATTGCAAACGGCATCAGCAAGCTGCAGCCCATTGAACATCGCTTGCAGCTGATTCCGTCGATCGGCTTAACGATCATCGATGACGCTTTCAATTCCAATCCGCGAGGGGCAGAGGCTGCATTGAAGGTGCTGGGCGCGTTTGATGCGCGGCGTATCATCATTACGCCGGGCATGGTTGAACTTGGCGCAGAGGAGGAGCAGTTCAACCGCGAATTTGGTCGCAAGATGGCTTCCAACGTGGATATCGCGATTCTCGTAGGCAAAAAGCATACGCAGCCGATTGCGGAAGGATTGCTGGAGGCAGGCTTCAGGCAGGAAAATTTGCATGTAGCAGCAAGCCTTGATGAGGCGATGGCGCTTCTGCGCCAAATTGCCAAGCCGGGCGATATCGCGATGTTTGAAAACGATTTGCCGGACCATTATTCCGAAGCTTAATGAAGGAGATAGAGCTTTATGGCAAAGATTCAACTTGGCGTAATCTTTGGCTCGCGCAGCTGCGAGCGTGAAGTTTCGATTATCAGCGCAGTGCAGCTGATGAATCATGTCAACAGCGAAAAGTATGATGTGATTCCTGTATACATCACGGAGAACGGCATCTGGTATACCGGTGCTTCACTGCGCAAAATCGAGACGTACACGCATTTCGACCCGAATAAGAATGGCGTTGAAGCCGTCTCACTGGATATTACATCCGGTTCCGGCGCACTGCTGACGATGCGTCCGGGCAAGGGACTGTTCGGACATCCGGAGCAGGTGATTGTCGCACGCCTTGAGGTCTGCGTGATTGTCATGCATGGTCTGAACGGCGAGGATGGCACGCTGCAGGGCATGCTTGAGCTGGCGAATCTGCCGTATACGTCTACGGGCGTGGCTGGAAGTGCCATTGGCATGGATAAAATCATGATGAAGCAGTTCTTCCGTGGCGCAGGGACGCTGCCTTGTCTGCCGGATTGCTGGTTTACGCGTGCGCAGTATCAGCAGGACAAGGAGGCTGTCCTCGACCGCGTTGAAAAGGAACTGGGCTTCCCGGTGTTTGTCAAACCGGCGAACCTCGGCTCATCGATTGGTGTCAGCCGTGCGGATGACCGTGATGAGCTGACGCAGGGGCTCGATTTGGCATTTGAATATGACCGACGCGTGCTGGTGGAGAAAGGGCTTGACCGCCCGATTGAGCTGAATTGCTCCGTGCTGGGCTATGACGGCGAGGTCGAGGCAAGCCCGATTGAAATGCCACTGTCTGGCGAGCAGTTCCTTGATTTCAAGGAGAAGTATCTTGCCAACGGCGGTTCAAAGGGCATGGCAAGCCTTCATCGCGTGCTGCCCGCGCCGATTGAGGATTCTCTGCGCGACAAGATTCAGGCAATGTCCTGCGAAATCTTCCGCATGCTGGATTGCAAAGGCGTTGTCCGCATTGACTACATGTTCGACCGTGCGACGGAGCAGGTGTATATCACAGAAATCAACACGATTCCCGGCTCGTTGGCGTTCTACCTCTGGGAGGCGAAGGGCGTCAAGTATTCACAGCTGATTGACCGCATGGTAGACTGTGCGCGCAAGGCGCATGCGGATCGCAATATGCGCAACTATGCATATACATCCAATATCCTCTCCAGCGTATCGCTCGGCGGCGGTACGAAGGGAACAAAGGGTGCAAAAGGCGCGAAGCTGAACAGCGCGGCAAAGATGTAACAAAAAATGGCAAGGTGACAGGCGGAAAGGAGTGGAATGCGTGCGTCTGGAGGACATCAAATCTCCGCAGGACATCAAGCAGCTGTCCTATGATGAAATGAGCGATCTGGCAGCGCAAATCCGCACGACGCTTGTCACAACAGTATCGCAGCGCGGCGGTCATCTGGCAAGCAATCTGGGCGTGGTGGAGCTGACAATGGCAATCCACCGCGTTTTTGACATGCCGGAGGATCAGATTGTCTTCGATGTCGGGCATCAGAGCTATGTTCACAAGCTGCTGACCGGACGCTACCGCACGTTCCATACGCTGCGCACCTTCGGCGGCATGTCGGGGTTTCCGAAGCGGTCGGAGAGCGAATACGATGTGTTCGAGACGGGACACGCGTCCACTGCCATTTCCGCGGCACTTGGTCTGGCACGGGCGCGCGATTTGCAGGGGAAGCACCATCATGTGCTGGCACTTGTCGGCGATGGTGCACTGACTGGCGGCATGTGCTATGAGGCGCTGAACGATGCCGGCGACAGCCATACGCGGCTGATTGTGATTCTCAACGACAACGAGATGTCGATTTCACCGAATGTCGGGGCGCTTTCACGTCATCTGACGGATTTGCGTGTCTCAAGCGGCTGGGCAAGCACGAAGAACGTGGTTCGCAAGGGACTTTCGCGCCTGCCGGTGATTGGCAAGCCGATTCACCGTTTCCTATCGTGGGTTAAGAACAGCGTCAAATCCGTCCTGATGCACGAGAATCAGGAGGGGTTCTTCAACAGCTTGGGTTTCCATTATTTCGGTCCGATTGACGGGCATGATTTGAAATCGCTCGAGCATACGCTCAGCGAGGTCAAGAAGCTCGATGAGCCGGTTGTGATTCATGTGCTGACGCGCAAGGGTTACGGCTACAGCGCGGCGGAAAGCAAGCCGGAGCGTTTCCATGGGACACCGCCGTTCTATGTGGAAACAGGTGCGGCACGCGAAAAGAAGAAGCTGCTGTCTTACGGGCAGGTTATGGCGGAAACGCTGGCGGATATGGCGCGTGAGGACGACAAAATTGTCGCAATTACCGCAGCGATGCCGTCCGGTACAGGGCTTTCGTATTTTGCGGAGCGCTTTCCGGACAGGATGATGGATGTCGGCATTGCGGAGGAGCATGCAGCGACAATGGCGGCAGGTCTTGCGGCTGGCGGAATGAAGCCGTATTTTGCCGTATACGCATCGTTCTTTCAGAGGGCGTTTGACCAGACGATTCACGATGTCTGCATGCCGAAATTGAACGTGACATTCCTGATTGACCGCGCCGGGCTTGTTGGTGAAGACGGTGCAACGCATCACGGCATGTGGGATATTTCATCGCTTTTGCCGATTCCGAACATGACGGTGCTGGCACCGCGCGATTTGGCAGAGCTGCGTGCGATGATGCAATGGACGCAGCATTATCATGGACCGTGTGTCATTCGCTATGGCAGAACACCGGTGGACATGTCCGCCGAATATCCGATGAAGTCGGACATCTCTCTTGGCAAATGGGAGCAGCTTGAAGACGGCAAGGATGTGGCGCTGCTTGCAGTCGGTTCCATGGTGCCCGAGGCGGTTGAAACGCGGCGTATGCTCGAAAAATGCGGCATTGATGCGGCAGTCATCAACTGCCGGTTTGTCAAGCCAATGGATGAAGAGATGCTGCGGTCGCTATCGGATAGATGCCCGATTGTAACGATGGAGGAAGGCGTGCTGATCGGCGGCTTCGGGAGTGCAGTCTGTTCCTTCCTGACCGGAGAAGGCAGAGCAGCGCCGCTGGTGACTTTCGGCATTCCGGACACGTTCATTCAGCACGGGCGGCGCGATCAGCTGCTGAAGTATCTTGGATTGACGCCGGAGCTGATGGCAAAGCGTATTGAAGGCGCGCTGAAGTGCAAATAACAGGAATCGGAGAAGAAATATGAGCGATAAACAGCGTGCCGATGTGGCGCTGACGGAGCGCGGATTGTGTGAAAGCCGTGCAAAGGCACAGGTGCATATTTTAGCAGGCGAGGTCTACGTCGGGACGCGCAGGATTGATAAGCCGTCCGAACTGATTAAGCCGGAGGAAGAACTGGAAATCCGCGAAAAGACAGCGCAGTACGCCAGTCGCGGCGGTTTCAAGCTGGAGAAGGCAATCAAATCCTTCGGTGCGGACCTGACGGGTAAGATCTGCATGGATATCGGCGCTGCAACAGGTGGCTTCACGGACGTGTGCCTGCAGAATGGTGCGGCGCATGTCTATGCAGTCGATGTAGGCTACGGGCAATTCGCATGGCGGCTGCGCAATGATCCGCGCGTGACGCTGTATGAGCGGACGAATGCCCGCGCACTGACACCGGACATGGTGCCGCTTCATCCGACGGTGACAGTTATGGACGTAAGCTTCATCAGCATCCGGCTGATTCTGCCCGTTGCGGCTCAACTGATGGGGGAGTCGGGCGTGTTTTATACCCTGATTAAACCGCAGTTCGAGGCGGGGCGCGAGCGTGTCGGGAAAAAAGGCGTCGTGCGAGACCCTGCCGTGCATGAGGATGTGCTCAGTGAGATTGTCGCGTTTGCATCCACGATCGGCTGGCAGGTGCGAAAGCTGGATTATTCACCGATCAAGGGACCTGAGGGAAACATCGAATTTTTAGGGGAAATTACGGTGCAGTCGCCGGAAAACAAGCAAATCACCCGCGAGGAAATTCATGAGCTTGTCGAGCGCGCACATCGGGAACTGAAGGGGAAGGGCTGACGATTCCGGTCACCCTTCCTTTTGCTTATTTTTGATGTATATGCTTGAATGAATATTCATCCTGTGATATAATAATTTCAGACCAAGCGGCTGGATCGTTTTGCAGCCCACGGACAAAGCGAGGAGGGACACAGCGTGCAAGTTGCCATCATGATTCATGGGCAGCGTCAGGATGCGGCAGATGCTGCCAAGAATGCTGCCGTGAAGCTGCGTTCTCACGGCATAGAGGTTCTTGTTGAGGAGGATATGCTTCCCTTCTTTAAAAAGGGAACGGTGTTGCCGATTACTTCGCAGGATGCGCATGCGGATGTCATCCTGTCGCTTGGCGGTGACGGGACGCTGCTGCACGGCGCTCAGTATGCACTGGCATGGAATGCGGCGCTGGTCGGCGTGAACTTCGGTCATGTCGGCTTCTTGGCGGAATGCGAGATTGATGCGCTGCCGAGGCTGTTGGATAAAATCATTTCCGGCCAATACGAAACGCTGAACCGCGCGGTCCTGTCGGTAAAAGCAAAAGGAAAACAGTGGTATGCTGTCAACGATGTCAGCATGACGCGCGGCGGTTATGCACATTTGATTACCGTGACGGCGGTTGTTGACGGCGAACAGGCAGGACGCTATGTCGGTGATGGTGTGGTCGTTGCGACGCCGACTGGCTCAACGGGCTATTCGCTCTCTGCGGGCGGACCGATTGTCTCGCCGAATGTCAACTGCATGGTGCTGACACCCGTCTGTGCCCACAGCCTCCAGCACCGACCGATTGTTGTACATGGCGGGGCGAATGTACAGATGTATCTGTCCGCACAGGGAACGCAATGTGCCTGCCTGCAGGTTGATGGGCAGTCGTATGAGGAACTTGGCAACGGCGACATGATTGAAATCAGCCAGTCAGAAAAAATGCTCCGGCTGATTCATACGGGAAAGAAGTCATTTTTCGGTCTTGTTCACGAAAAGCTCAGCGAATGGACACGATAAGCAGAAAAGGCAGGGAATACGATGAAAACAGTCAGACAGGTAGCGATTCTCGAAATTATTGAGAATCAGGAAATCGAAACGCAGGAAGAGCTGGCAGATGCGCTCAATGCACGCGGAATCCGTGTGACGCAGGCAACCGTTTCCCGCGATATCAAGGAGCTGCGGCTGGTCAAGCTTCTGAGCAGCACGGGCAAGTACAAGTATGCGACCGGCGAGTCGGCAGAAAATAACATGTCTGACCGCTTCGTCCGAATGCTTGCCGAATCGCTGCTTTCCGCGACGTATGCGAACAATCTGATTGTCGTCAAGACGCTCAGCGGTTCAGCGAATGTTGCCGGAGAGGCGCTTGACAGCTTCCGTTGGCCGGAGGTGCTTGGTACGCTGGCAGGCGATAATACGGTGCTGCTGATTATCCGCTCGAATGAGGAAGCGGCTGCCGTGACGAATCGCATCCGCGAAATGATGAAGTAATGCGCGACAAAGTAAAGGAGCTTCTGTCATGATTCTGTCCCTGCAAATGTGCAACATCGCCCTGATTGAGAAACTGACGCTTCAATTCGGCGAAGGCATGCATGTGATGACCGGCGAAACAGGTGCGGGTAAATCCATCGTTGTCGATGCGGTGAACCTCGTGCTCGGCGGCCGTGCAACGCGGGAAATCATCCGCACGGGTGAAGACAAGGCGTGGGTTGAGGCCATTTTCGATGCATCCGGCAGCGAGAGCGTCCGGCAGTGGTGCGAAGCCGAAAATCTGGAGGATTTTGACGGGACAGTCACGCTGTACAGAGAAATCACGCGCTCCGGGCGCAATCTGTGCCGGGTGTGCGGAATTGTGATGCCGTTGTCCGCACTCAAGGAGATTGCGGCGCTGCTGATGGATGTGCATGGTCAGCATGAGGCGCAGTTCCTGATGAATTCGCAGTTCCATCTGCTTTTTCTGGATGCGGCAGGAGATGAAGATTATCAGAAGCTGCTTGGACAGGTGGATGCGGCGTATCAGGCGTTCATCGAGAACCATCGGCAGTATGCGCGGCTCGTGAAGGCAAATGAGAAGAAGCAGTACCACATGGAATCGCTCAAGAAGTCGTTGGAGGAGCTGACGAAGGCACGTTTTCGTGTGGGCGAGGAGGAGACGCTCACGGCGGAGAAGGATCGCTTCCGCAATTCTGAGAAAATCATGACGGCGGTGACACGGGCACAGCAGGCTGTTTCGGCGAATGAGGACAGCGAGGCGGTGCTTTCGCGCATCAAGGAGGCGGCAGACGCGCTGCATTCGCTTGCAGCGTTCGGCGAGGAGTACGAAACGCTGGCGAAACGATGCGATTCGGCGTACTATGAGATTGAAGAAATCGGCTATGAGCTTGCAACAATGGCGGAGCAGGGCGATTTCGATCCGGTGCGCGCGGAGAAGGTCGAAACACGCCTTGATCTCATTCGGCGGATGGAACGCAAGTATGGCAGCAGCATCGCTGAAATCCTTGACGAACAGGCGAAAATGCAGGAAGAGTACGACCGCTATGTTTCGCTCGACAGTGATGTTGCGGAAATGGCGGCGGAGCATAAAAAGCTGCTGGCACAGTACCGCAAAATGGCTCGTCAGCTGACAGAGGCGCGTCATCAGCTGGCGGATACGTTTGAAAAGAACATGATGACGCAGCTGCAGGATCTCGGCATGAAGAACACAGTTTTCAAGGTGGATTTTGCAATCAGACCGGAAGGCAAGGTGTACATGCCGCAATCGGTCGGCGATGACGTAATTGAGTTCATGATTTCACCAAACCCCGGTGAACCGTTGAAGCCGCTGTCCAAGATTGCCTCGGGTGGTGAACTGTCGCGATTGATGCTTGCGATTAAGAGCCTCGAGGCGGAGAAAAGCGGCGTCGGCACAATGGTGTTTGACGAAATCGACACCGGCATCAGCGGACGCATCGCTCAGGTTGTCGCAGAGAAAATGGCGCTCATTGCACAGCACAGGCAGGTCATCTGTGTGACACATTTGCCGCAGATTGCCGCGATGGCGGAGCATCAGTTCCTCGTGGAAAAGAAAGTGGAGGGTGAACGCACCAATTCGAGCGTGCGATTGCTGACACCGGAGGAAAGAATCGGCGAAATTGCACGAATGCTCGGCGGCGCGGATGGCAGTGAAACCAGCGCAAGAAGCCACGCCGAACATATGCTTCGCGTGGCAGAGGAGCAAAGAATCAGAAAGGTTAGCGAAAACTAATAGATAATTTCGCGAAAATAAAGCTGTTACTTTTGTACAAAATTTCACTGTACGAATCAGAACATATTATGGTATAATTAACGCTGCGTGATTATGTCCAGATCAGACAATGTCACCTGAAGTATGTGCGCCTCTTTTATGAAACGCGCGGGTCAAGGGATTTGGAAAGGGGTTTTTTCTGTGTTCGCAAAACACATGTTTCCGGGCGGAACGCATCCGCATGAAGGTGTGAATGGCAAGGCTGTCAACAGCGGCAATGCGATTCGTGAACTGCCTGCACCAGCAAAGGTTGTTATTCCGCTTTCACAGCATATCGGAGCGCCTTGCAAGGTAGTCGTCAAGAAGGGCGATCTGGTGCTTGCAGGTCAGCTGATCGGCGAGGCAGGCGGCTTTGTGTCCGCGCCGGTGCATTCTTCCGTTTCCGGCAAGGTGACGGCGATTGAGCCTGTCGAACTGGCGAACGGCACATCTACCATGGCGGTTGTGATTGAGAACGATATGCAGGATAACTGGGTTGAACTGCATCCTGCGGAACATCCGGAAACCATGACTGCACAAGAACTGCAGACCATCGTGCGTGAAGCCGGCATCGTGGGCATGGGCGGCGCGACTTTCCCGACGCATGTCAAAATCACTCCCGCAAAGGGCAAGAAGATCGAGAAGCTGATTATCAATGGCGCGGAGTGCGAGCCGTACCTGACGGCTGATCATCGTCTGATGCTGGAGAAGCCTTCTGAAATTATCGATGGCATTCACCTGATGATGCTGGCACTGGAAGTCAAGGAAGCGATTGTAGGCATCGAGAATAACAAACCCGATGCGATTGTAGCCTTGACGGCGGCGGCAAAGAACGTTGAGGGCATTGAAGTCCGCGCACTGCCGGTTCGCTATCCGCAGGGCGGCGAGAAACAGCTGGTTTACGCCTTGACGCGCCGCAAGGTGCCTACGGGCGGTCTGCCGCTGGATGTCGGTTGCGTCGTCAGCAACGTCGGCACGGTATATGCGATTCAGCAGGCAATCCGCGAGGGTCGTCCGCTGGTTGAACGCGTCACGACCGTCGGCGGTCTGGTCAACAACCCCGGCAACTTCCTCGTCCGTGTGGGTACACCGATTGATGCGCTGCTGGAAGCATGCGGCGGCGTGCAGAGCGGTGCAAAGATGCTGATTAATGGCGGTCCGATGATGGGCATGTCAATCAATCGGACGGATATTCCGGTGACGAAGGGTACCTCTGGCGTGCTTGCGCTGGGCGATGAAGCGGTTGATCCGGCGGAATCCGCATGTATTAACTGCGGACGTTGCCTGCGTGCATGCCCGATGCAGCTCATGCCGACGCTGCTCGACCGCTGCATCCGCGCCGACCGCTATGATGAGGCGGAAAAACACGGCGTGCTGAACTGCATTGAGTGCGGTGCCTGCACATTTGTCTGCCCGGCGAAGCGCCTGCTGACACAGTCCTGCCGTCAGGGCAAAAAGGTCATTACGGCGCGCAAGAAGGCGGAGGCTGCCAAGAAAGCCGCCGCTGAAGCCGCAAAGAAGGCTGCCGAAGAGCAGACGAAGAAGGAGGCATAACCCATGCAAAATAATTTTGTAATGACATCCTCGCCGCATCTGCGCGATCACAGTAGCACGCGGCGCATCATGCAGGAGGTTTGTCTGGCGCTCGTTCCGGCCGGCATCGCGAGCGTCATCCTGTTCGGCTGGAACGCGCTGATGCTCATCTGCATCTCTGTAGTGACGTGCGTGCTCTCCGAGTTCGTCTGGGAAAAGGCGACGAAGAAGGAAGTCACCATCGGCGACTGGAGCGCGGTCGTGACGGGTTTGCTGCTGGCATACAACCTTCCGGCGAATGCACCGTGGTGGCTTCCGATCATCGGCGGTGTCCTTGCCATCGTGCTCGTTAAGCAGTTCTTCGGCGGCATCGGCAGCAACTTCATGAATCCTGCACTGACGGCGCGCGTCATCCTCTTTATCAGCTGGTCGGCACTCATGAGCACCTATCCGCAGACGAATTTTGCGGTTGATGCGACAACGTCTGCAACGCCGCTGAATATCCTTGCCGGCACGGGCGTGTCCGGTATCAACTTCATGGATCTGCTGCTGGGCAACTGCGGCGGCGTCCTCGGCGAAACGTGCAAAATCGCTATTCTGGTTGGCGGCATCTACCTGTGCATCCGCAAGATTGCGGACTGGCGCATTCCGGTTTCCTTTATTGCGACCGTGTTTGTTTGCTACCTTATAAAGGACGGCGCTGAAATGGCGCTGTATCAGCTGTTTGCTGGCGGTCTGATGCTCGGCGCATTCTTCATGGCGACCGACTACGCAACGAGCCCTGTGACGGCGCTTGGCCGTGTCATCATGGGCGTTGGCTGCGGCATTCTGCTCTTCGTCATCCGTGCGTACGCGAATTATCCGGAAGGCTGCTCGTTCGCGATTCTGTTCATGAACGTCTGCACGCCGATGATCGATCGCTTTACGGCGCCGAAGCCCTTTGGAGAGGTGAAGAAGAATGGCTAATCATGATAAGAAAACGTTCCTGAGTGTTTTCCTCAACGGTCTGATTTTTGAGAATCCGACGTTTGTGATGATGCTCGGCATGTGCCCGACGCTCGCCATTACGACCTCCGGCTCGAACGGCATCGGCATGGGGTTGGCGGTGACGGCGGTTCTGATCTGCTCGAACCTGTTCATCAGCCTCCTGCGCAACATCATCCCGGACAGCGTTCGTATTCCCGCTTATGTCATCATCATTGCGTCCTTCGTGACGATGGTGGACATGCTGCTTAAGGCGTTCCTTCCGGATCTGAGCTCGGCATTGGGTATGTTCATCCCGCTGATCGTCGTCAACTGCATCATCTTCGCGCGTGCGGAGTCCTTCGCCTCAAAGAATCCGCCGCTGCTGAGCATTGCAGATGGTCTCGGCATGGGGCTTGGCTTTACCTGCGCGATTACTCTGTTGAGCATCATTCGCGAGGTGCTGGGCAACGGCACGTTCTTCGGTATGCAGGTCATGCCGGCAAGCTACCAGCCGATGGGCATCCTGACGCAGGTTCCGGGTGGCTTTATTACGCTCGGTTTGCTGCTGATTCTCGTCAACGCGCTGTCTAAGAAATTGAAGAAGAAGGAGGCGGCAGCATGAGCACCTTGTCAAGTCTGGCAACCATTCTGATCAGCGGCCTGCTGGTTCACAACTTCGTGATGAACCGCTTTCTGGGCTGCTGCCCGTTCCTTGGTGTTTCCAAGCAGTTTGATACTGCGAAGGGCATGTCAATGGCGGTTATCTTCGTGATGACGCTTGCAAGCTTCATCACCTGGTTCGTGCAGTACATGATTCTGGTTCCGCTGAAGCTCGAGTACATGCAGACGATTGCGTTCATCCTCGTCATCGCCGTTCTCGTGCAAATTGTCGAAATGGCGCTGAAAAAGATTTCGCCATCGCTGTATCAGTCGCTGGGTGTTTATCTGCCGCTGATTACGACGAACTGTGCGGTGCTGGGTGTCGCCATCCTGAATATCGACAATTCCTATAACCTGCTGGAGAGTACGTTTAATGGCTTCTGCGGCGGCGCTGGCTTCGGTCTGTCGATCATCCTGTTCTCCTGCATTCGTGAGCGCCTCGCGCTGGCGAACATGCCGAAGTGGATGAACGGCTTCCCGGGCGCGCTGATTACTGCCGGTCTGATGGCTGTGGCGTTCATGGGCTTCGGCGGTCTGATTGCGTGAGGAGGATAAAAAATGACAGGTATTCTCATCGCGGCAGGCGTTCTGGGTGTCATGGGTCTGCTTTTCGGTCTTTTGCTTAAGGCAACAGGCAAGGTGTTCGCCGTTCCGTCCAATCCGAAGCGCGATGCGGTGCGTGAAGCGTTGCCGGGCGCAAACTGCGGCGGCTGCGGCTATCCGGGCTGTGATGGCTGCGCGGATGCGATTGCGGAAGGCAAGGCACCCGTCAATGCGTGCACTGTCGGCGGCAAGGCATCGGCGGACAAGATCGCTACCATCATGGGTGTCGGCAATGACACCACAAGCGTCCGCAAGGTGGCGAACGTGATCTGCCAGGGCATGTCCGGGCTCTGCAAGGAAAAGTTTGAGTACAACGGTATTGCTGACTGCGTTGCAGCTTCTGTCGTGAATGACGGCAACAAGGCGTGCAAGTTTGCGTGCCTCGGTCTCGGCACTTGCACACGTGTTTGCGCGTTCGATGCGATTCATGTCGATCCGGAGAAGAAAATTGCCGTGGTCGATGAAGAAAAGTGTGTGGCGTGTGGCAAGTGTGTCTCCATCTGCCCGAAGGGTGTGCTGAGCCTACGTCCGGTGACGGAGGACGTGAAGGTTCGCTGCCGCAATACCGATACCGCCAAACGCGTCATGACGGCGTGTTCGATCGGTTGCATCCATTGCGGCAAGTGCGCACGTACATGCCAGTATGGCGCGATCACCATGGTGAACGGTCTGCCGGTCATCGATCAGGCAAAGTGCCATCACTGCAAGGCTTGCGCCGAAGCCTGTCCGACAAAGGCCATGTGGGCAATTCTCGAGCCCAAGCAGGAAAACGCGACGGCTTAATCAAAAACCGACGTACTTGCCCCATTATCCTGTGTTTCGGAACCCAAATAAAGCTTAATTTGATATGATGTGCTCCCTCCAGAGTAGACACTCGAAATAACAGAAAGTTTCGAGACTACGCTGGAGGGAGCATTCAGTTACCATAAAATGAGCTGCTTGAACATTGTCTTTTTTGATTTGGTATTAGTATACAAAACTGCCTCCACAGCCGTGAAGCGATGGAGGCAGCCTGTTAACCTGTCAGTCGGAGTAAATGAGGAATTACTTGCCCATCTTCTCCAGAATCGCAGCGTGAGCCGCAGCCAGACGAGCGATCGGCACGCGGAAAGGCGAGCAGGAGACGTAGTTCAGACCAACCTTGTGGCAGAACATAACGGAACTCGGATCGCCACCGTGTTCGCCGCAGATGCCCAGCTTGAGGTCGGGGCGAGTCTGACGGCCGAGCTTAGCAGCCATCTGGACGAGCTTGCCGACGCCGTCGGTATCCAGACGAGCGAACGGATCGCTTTCGAAAATCTTGTTGTCGTAGTACGCGCCGAGGAACTTGCCGGCATCGTCACGAGAGAAGCCGAAGGTCATCTGCGTCAGGTCGTTCGTGCCGAAGGAGAAGAATTCCGCTTCCTCAGCGATCTCATCGGCGGTCACGGCAGCACGCGGGATTTCGATCATCGTACCGACATGGTAGGGAAGCGTCATGCCCTGCTCTTCAAAGACCTTCTTCGCAGTGTCATCGACAATCTTCTTGACGAAGGCCAGCTCCTTCTTGGAGCCAACGAGCGGGATCATGATTTCCGGAACGATGTCATAGCCGCATTCACGCTTCACGTTGATCGCAGCCTGCATGACCGCACGGGTCTGCATCTCGGCGATTTCCGGATAGGTGACAGCCAGACGGCAGCCGCGGTGACCCATCATCGGGTTGGACTCGTGCAGGGCGTTGATCTTGTGGATGACGTCCTCCGTGGAGATGCCCAGATTCTTGGCCAACTCTTCGATTTCGTCCTTCATGTCCACATGCGGCACGAACTCGTGCAGCGGTGGATCGAGGTAACGGACGGTCATGGGACGGCCTTCCAGCGCCTTGTACATGGCCTCGAAGTCACCCTGCTGCATCGGCAGGATCTTCGCCAGCGCATGCTCACGCTGTTCCTTCGTGTCGGACAGGATCATTTCACGGACAGCCGCGATACGATCAGCCTCGAAGAACATGTGCTCGGTGCGGCACAGACCGATACCTTCAGCACCGAATGCAACAGCCTGCTTGGTGTCGCGCGGGGTATCCGCATTGGTGCGGACGCGCAGACGGCGAGCAGCATCAGCCCAACCCATGAAGCGGGCAAATTCACCGGAAATGGACGCTTCGACCGTTGCAATCTGACCATCGTAGACGTTGCCGGTGGAACCGTCGAGAGAGATGAAGTCGCCCTCATGGTACACCTTGTCGCCGACGGTGAGCGTCTTGGCTTCTTCGTCGATCTTAAGAGCGCCGCAGCCGACGACAGCCGCACGACCCATGCCGCGGGCAACAACAGCCGCGTGGGAGGTCATGCCGCCGAAGACGGTCAGGATGCCCTGGGAGAAGTCCATGCCTTCGATATCCTCAGGCGTGGTCTCACGACGAACCAGAATAACCTTTTCCTTGTTCTTGCCGTGCGCAGCAGCTTCGTCAGCGGTGAAGTAGATGCCGCCGGTCGCAGCGCCGGGGGATGCCGGAAGACCCTTTGCGATGACAGGCGCCTTCTTAACAGCATCTGCATCGAAATTCGGGTGGAGCAGGGTGTCGAGCTGCTTCGGCTCAACCTTCAGCACGGCTTCTTCCTCAGTCAGCACGCCCTCATCGACCAGATCGACAGCGATCTTCAGAGCCGCAGCCGCAGTACGCTTGCCGTTACGGGTCTGCAGCATGTAGAGCTTGCCGCGCTCAATGGTGTACTCCATGTCCTGCATGTCGCGATAGTGCGCTTCCAGCTTGGTTGCGATATCGACGAACTGCTGGTACACTTCAGGCATCTGCGCCTGCAGGTTGGAGATGGGTTCGGGGGTACGGATGCCGGCAACGACGTCCTCGCCCTGAGCATTCAGCAAATACTCGCCGTAGAGCTTCTTCTCACCGGTCGAGGGGTTGCGCGTGAAGGCAACGCCGGTGCCGGAGGTTTCGCCCATGTTGCCGAAGACCATGGACTGCACGTTGACGGCAGTGCCCCAGTCGCCCGGGATGTCGTTCATGCGGCGATAGTAGATGGCGCGCGGGTTGTCCCAGGAGCGGAAGACGGCCTTGACAGCCTCCATCAGCTGAACCTTGGGATCCTGCGGGAACTCAACGCCCAGATGCTTCTTGTAGATTTCCTTGAAGCGGACAACGACTTCCTTCAGATCATCCGCAGAGAGGTCGCGGTCGTACTTGACACCCTTCTTCTCCTTGAATTCGTCCAGAACGTCTTCAAATTCGCTCTTCGGGATTTCCATAACCACGTCGGAGAACATGGCGATGAAGCGGCGATAAGCGTCATACGCGAAATGAGGATTGTTGGTCAGGTTTGCCAGACCAACGACGGAAACGTCCGTCAGACCCAGATTCAGAATGGTATCCATCATGCCGGGCATGGAGGCGCGGGCGCCGGAACGGACAGAAACAAGGAAAGGATCCTTGTCGTCGCCGAACTTTTTGCCGGCAACCTTCTCAGTTTCAGCCAGTGCAGCATAGATCTGCTCGACGATATCGTCACCGATGACCTTGCCGTCCGTGTAGTAGCGGGTGCAGGCTTCGGTCGTCACGGTGAAGCCCTGAGGAACAGGCATGCCGAGGTTCGTCATCTCAGCCAGGTTGGCACCCTTGCCGCCCAAAAGCTCACGCATGTTAGCGTTGCCTTCTTTGAAGAGGTAGACATACTTCTTCGCCATTGGAAACACTCCTTTTTTCGTAATGCGGAATCAGAGAACGCACAGAAAATAGCCCTTCGCAGAGTATATCCTCGCATTCCTACAGCTATCCTTTTTGATTATACTATTTTTTCAACCTTCTTGCAAGACAAACTTCACTTTTTTTCGCTGCTTTCGTCCATGATAGTATTTACATATTCAAAAACCGGATGTTATTTGATTTTTAATTGACGAGAAACGCTTCCTTTGGTATACTGTTAATCAGAAAAGGGGACACGTTTCTTTTCATTTAAAAAGGAGGATTGACCATGAGGAAGGCGACTGTTTTTCTGCTGGCGTTGGTGCTGATTTTAATGTCCGTTTGCGCGGTCTGCGCGGAGGAGAATGAATCAATTCCTGCGTCCTTCATATTTGGCGCGGATGTCTCGACGGCGCTGAGTGAGGAGAATAGCGGCGTTTTGTATAAGAATGCTGCAGGCGAGGAAACGGATTTGTTTCAACTGCTCAAGGATGCTGGTTGGGATACGGTTCGCGTGCGCGTATGGAACGATCCCTTTGATGAGAACGGAATGGGCTACGGCGGCGGCAACTGCGATGTTAGCAATGCGGTAGAAATTGCCAAACGCTGCCAGAAGGTGGGACTGTCGCTGATGGTAGACTTTCACTACAGCGACTTCTGGGCCGACCCGGGCAAGCAGATGTGCCCGAAAGCGTGGCTTGGCATGACACTCGAGCAGAAGTGCGATGCACTCTATGCCTTTACGGTCAGCGCACTGACGCGCATCAAGGAAACGGACGTGCAGGTGACCATGGTGCAGGTCGGCAATGAAATCAATGGCGGCATTGCGGGTGAATGGAGCACAAATGGGCGCAATCAGCTGATGAATGCCGGCAGTGCGGCGGTTCGTGCAGTGCTGCCGGATGTGCTTGTGGCGGTGCACTTCACCAATATCAACCAGTCTGATGCGAAAAAGTACATCCGCGAGGTTTGCGAGGGCGACGATGTGGTTGACTTTGACGTGATGGCATACAGCTATTACAGCTACTGGCATGGTGACATCGATACGCTCAAGGGGCTGATTAAGGACGTTCGCGAGAATTTCGGCAAGGATGTCATCATTGCGGAAACGGCATATCCTTTTACGAACGAAAACCTTGATATGCACCCGAATAGCGTGCCGAACGAGTGGTGCGACATGAAGCAGACGATAGACCGTGATGGTCAGGCGGCTGACTTTAAGGCGACAGTGAAGGCAGCGGTCGAGGCAGGCGCGTTGGGGGTGTTCTACTGGGAGCCAGCGTGGATTAAGGTTCCAGGCGATACGTGGGAGGAACAGCGCATTCTGTGGGAGCAGTATGGCTCAGGCTGGGCGAGCAGCTATGCAAGCGGCTATGATCCGAAGGATGCGGGCGAATGGTACGGCGGCTGTGCGTGGGAAAACCAGGCGCTTTTCGAGATGGACGGTACGGCGGCATGGACGCTTGCGCTGCCGAATATCATTCGCTCAGGGGAGTAAATCGTAAAAAAATATTTTGTTTTCGGGAACAAAAACGCCAGGAAGCTCGTTTAATATATGTAAGGCGTGTGCAGCGGAAGTCGCGCACGTTCTGGCAAGGAGGAATGATCATGAAAAAGCTGCTTCCTGCGTTTCTCAGCCTGATTTTGCTTACAATGGCTGTTGCGCTTGCAGAACCTTCGATGACACATCTGGGCTATACCGCTTATTTGGGCGACAGCAACGAGCTCTACTTGCAGGATCCGACTGGCACGGTGCGCGTCCTGCGTTATCCGATTGCGGATGTCCTGTCTATCACAGACACGGTCGTCTACTGCCGCGCAGAGGACGGCAAACTGCTGAGCATTGCACTTGACGGCTCACAGTCGTTGATTGTGTCGAGTGAGCCGACAGATGAACAGATTGCGAATGTCACGACTACGCCGAATTATACGCTGACGGATGGCGTGTTGCGCGATAATGCCGGTAACGTGATTGCAAGCGGTGTGTTGGCGTACTGTGACCTTGCTGACGAGCAGTCACTGACGGATGCAGATGTGCTGTTTTACCTGACGCAGAACACGACGAATACGCTTGCACTCATGCAGCGCACGGAGAATGTCCAGACGGCGAAGTCCATCGCGGTGCTGAATGTTCAAACGCCTGTGCTCGGTATGACGGCGAACAATGAGGCTATCTGCATCGTTGGCGCAGACCATAGTGTGCTGGTCGTCAATCGTGTGACCATGCAGGGAGTGGTGTATGCGGCAACATCAACGTTGACCGAGCGTGCTACCGTGGCAGACGGCAAGCTGATCCGCTATGCATCGGCGGAAACGTTCGGCTGGACGGTGGAAGTGGAAAGCACCGGCGTGCCGACCCTGGAAACGGTGACATCTCAGCCATCGACGACCGCAACTGCCACGCAGAAGCCGACTGCGACACCGACCGTCAAGCCGACTGCAACTGCCACACAGAAGCCGACTGCGACTGCTACGGCTGAATCAGAGTACACGCGCTTGAATTACGGCAGCAGGGGCTCTGCGGTCCGCAAGCTTCAAAACCGACTGAAGGCGCTGGGCTATCCGGTCGGCAAGGTTGATGGCGTCTGGGGTGACGATACGCAGCTGGCTGTTAACCTCTTCCAGTTTGCCATTGGCTACTCCGAGCACAAATATGCATCGTCTGCCATGCAAGAGAAGCTTTATTCCAAGAAGGCGCCTGTCTACGACCAGTACAAGCCTCTAAAAGAGGGCGATAAGGGTACGCCAGTCAGGCTGATGCAGAAGCGCTTGTTCGATTTGGGATACTTCGCATCGACGCAGAACCTTGAGAACAAGGAAGTAGACGGCGTGTACGGTAAGCGCACGACCGAGGCTGTTAAGCTGTTCCAGCAGGTTTGCGGCTATCAGCAAAAGGATATCACGGGCAAAGCAGATGCGGACACGCTGATTCTGCTTTATGACGAGAATGCGCCGCTGAATCCTGCGATTGTACCTACGCCGATTCCTTCGGCAATCCCGACAGACGCGCCTACGGCTTTGCCGACCGAAACGCCTACTGCTACGGCGAGCGAAACACCTACGGAAACACCGACAGCTACGCCGACAGAAACGCCGAGTGAGATGCCTACAGCTACACCGACCGAAACGCCGAGTGAGACGCCTACGGAAACGCCGACAGCCACACCGACCGAAACGCCGACGGCTACGCCGACCGAAGCGCCTACGGCGACGCCGACCGAAGCGCCGACAGCTACGCCGACCGAAGCGCCGACAGCTACGCCGAAGCCTTCGGAACCGCCGACATCCGGCACTGATCTCTGATTCTTGGCAGCAGGAGTTGCTTCTTGGCACTCCTGCTGCTTTTGGTGTATACAAGCTTACAAGTCTTCTGACGAGTTAGAAATATGCAACTTGTTGGCTTGTCAGGCGCTATGAAGCATGCGGACAGAAATAAGCAATATTTTTCTTTTTTCACGGGATGAAAGTGTATGGCTGCCTCGTTTTATAGGTGAAGGCTGCGAAAGCGGCGGAAAGAGGGATGGAAAATGAGGTACATTCGCAAAGGTTTCGTTTTTCTGTTGGTGCTGGTGACGGCGTTGCTGCCGGTAATGGGCTTGGCAGGCAGCCTGCTGCCGAATGAAGTGGCGGATCTGTTCACCGTGAAGTCGTGGGCGCATTACACCATCGCGACGCAGTCGGCGATGCCGGAAGGCAAGGCATTTGCTGTCGCGGCGGATTCCAATGACGGCTATGAGGCTGTCCTGCTGGTCATGCGCAACACGCAGAGCAAGACGAACGTGCTCGTCATGGCGGAGAAGGCGTCCGTCAAGGATAGCTGGAAAATCACCATGCGTAACTGGGCGGCAGTTGATTCCGGCGATGAGTCGGTGCCGAAGATCTATTACACAACAGAGCACTGCTTCGTGCTTTCCTATCCAAACGGCAATACTGCGATGTTTGCGCGAAAGAATAAGCATTGGGAGCTGACGCAGCTGACCTACAGCGATTCGACCGTTGTGCATGTTGCGAAGACCGGACTGACCTTCGAGGTCACTGCATCGTCCGGCAAGCTGACGAAAACGACCGTCAGCGGCGTTGTGGAAACGTCCATGGCACAGTTCAGCATGAGCCGCTTCCCGAAGACGGTCGCGAAGGCACGCGAAAAGCTTACGAATCCGCCGACCGTGCCGAATGGCGCAGCGCTGGGCGATGTCACGGGTGAATATGCGATTCAAACGTCCGAATACGCCTCGTTGCCTGCCGGCAAGCAGTACGCTGTCTATTCCGCACCGTCTGAGAATAGCTATCGCGCCGCGAACGGCAAGGCACTGCTTTCAACGAACGACTGGGTGCAGGTGTTCTGTGAGGAGAACGGCTACCTGATGGTGCAATATGCCATCTCCAGCAAGCAGTATCGCATCGGCTACATTACAGCGGATGCACTGAAGGATAAGTCTGAGGTACATATCCGCGGCAGCTGGGCAAGCTATGATGCGACCGTCACCACCACGACCGAGATGACGGATGATCCGCTGAATTCCTGCGGCACTGTCATGACGCTCAGCCAAGGCACGAGCGTCATGTACCTCGGACACCTCGGCAGTGATTGGGCGTACATCGAAACCACAACCTCACAGGGGAAGACCATCCGCGGCTTTGTCCTGATGGAGGAACTGACTGTGTCGTTCCCTGATGACAACGGTTCTAATGGTTGATAGATAAAAAGAACCCGCGCAATCCGGATTTTTCTGGACTGCGCGGGTTTTGACTGTTTTGATTGTTAAGGCAACACCGCACAATTTGGTAGTGCCACTGAATGTGCCTTTTGCGCTATCTATTCGCCGATCTGGCTTTGCAGAAATCCCGATTTACAGCCAGTAAACCTTCGATTCCTGCAATCGCATCCGGCATAGAGTGCATGATTCATCGTACTATCTCATTTGTGCGATGTTGCCCTAATTCATTGCACGGTTGTGCGGATGGTGAATGGAATGCCCCACATATAATAGGTGATGTTGACCTCACGGACGGGATGCATGGACTTTTCCGTCAGCAGGGTTGCGGTGATATCGCCAATGCTGTGGGCAGAGAGGATAAGCACGTGGTCACTGCCAGTCTGCAGGATATCGCCGCTCATGGGCGTAATCTGCACTTCAATCATTTCTGCAGAAAGTGCAGTGTTGTTCTCCAGCCGGAACGTGTAGGTGTAGAGCACGTAGTCATCTGCAGAGGACAGTTCCTGCGCGGTGACAAACGCTGTGCCGACAACTGCACCTGCACGCACCTGTGCCGCCAGCTCGGCGAACAGCTCGGCATTGTTCGATGCCTCGACGGCGGTGACGCCCTGTGCGATGACAGTCACGTTGGATGTCATGTACATGGTGCCGACGCCGATGGAGGTCAGCAACAGCAGAATAATGCAAATGATGGCGAATTTCCTCATGCGTTACTCCTGTTCGGTTTGCTGAAGAAGACGGTTCATTTCTTCAATCATTTCGGAATCCTTCAGGCTGAAGTGAAATTCTACGCGGCGTGAGGCATCAGCGTCCTCGTTGCCGTTTTCGTCGTACACAAGCACCGATTCCCCGCGACCGGTGACGGTCAGCAGACCGCCCTTGAGCAGCTCAAGCTGCCTGCTTGTCAGCGACGGCAGTTGCAGGATATACTCGGCGACGGCAAGCGCACGGTTCTGGCTTAGCTTCAGGTTGTTGAAATACTCGCCGGTGGAGTCCGTGTGACCCTCAATGATGATTTCACCGAGATAGTCGCTGTATTCATCCTGAAGCAACACGTTCAGGTAAATCGGCACGAAGGTGCTCAGCAGCGCCTTGCCTTCAGGGCGGATTTCATAGCTGCCGGTATCGAACAACACGGAGCTGTCCAGGACGATGTCGCCCGTCTTGCTGTCGACGTTTGCGCGGAGATTGGCGCTGGACAGCGCGGACGAGAGAGCGCTGATGATTTTCGGACGAATGCCGATGACGGCTTCAATCTTTTCTGCCTGTGCGGAGATGGCTGCCTGCTGGTTTACAAGCACCTCATTTGCAGCCTGCAACGCGATTTCCTTGCTGCTCAGGTCGCTCTGCAAGATAATCAGTTTTGCCTCACGGTCGGCAAGGTCGGTCTGCGCCTGCTCCAGCTCTGCCTGCTTGTTGGACAGGACGATGTATGCGCTTTCCAGCTCGGCTGCCTGCTCATCGAGCTGCACTTGAATGATGGCGATTTCGCTTGCCTGCTTGTCCAGCGTGACCTGCTGCGAGGCAAGCTGCAGCGTTTGCTCATCGAGCGTGACCTGCTGGGCGCTGACGATTTGCTGCTTTGCGTCCAGCTCAGCCGTTTTCGTTTCTAACATGTTGAAATACCTGTACAGGCTGACGCTGAGAATCAGCACGAACACAAGCAGAAGTGCCGCCATCATGTCGGAGTAGCTAATCCAGCTTGCGCCGCTGTTGCTGGTGCGGGCTGCGCGCCGGTTACGGATGCGAGCCATGGTCACCCCTCCTTCTGGCGGAGAGCGGCAGTCGCCTGATTGATGGATTCAGTCAAGGCGGTCAGCAGGCGCTGTGTTTCGCTGGTTTGACGCGTCATGTCAGCACTTTCGGCACCGCTGAGCTTGTCGGTCGTTTCGGACATCATGGTCATCAGCGAATGCATGCTGGCATCAAACATGCCAAGCGACTGGCTCAGACCGCTGACGACGTTCTGCGTGAAGTTCTGGCAGCCGGAGGAAAGCTCGGCGGCAGACTGCTTCATCGCGTCGGAAACGCCCTGGCTGTGGTTGGTGAAGTGCTCAGATACGCGGATGAGCTGCTCCTGCTCCGACTGAATGCGGCTGAGTGCGGACAGCTGCTGCTCGCTGACCTTGCCGAGATTTTCCATCAGCTCGGCGGCGCTGCGCTCGAAGCCCTCATCGCGGCTTCTGGCGGCGCTCAGTTCGTTGATGTACTGCTCGAAGTGGCTTATGACATCGTTTGTTACCTCGTGAAGCTGGACGATATTCGTGTCAATGGCTTCGGCTGCCTTTAGCGAGCGCTCGACCTGCTCCATGCTGGCCTGCTGCTGCTGGTTGATTTCCGTCATTGTCCTGCCGAGCGTTAGCAGGTGATCGGACAGCGTCGCGTTCATCTGCTGGACGAAGCTGTTGACGATGCGCCCAACGCCGTCGACTTGCGCACGCGTTGACGCAAGCAGGAAGTTGTCCAATGACTGCGAAACAGGCTGCATGGCGTTGCGGACAGACATTTCCATCGCGCCGGCAAGCTGACCGGGCAGGGTGTCCGTCAATGTTGACAGCATATGGTTGGAATCCTGATTTTGGCAGATGAGCTGCACATCGTTGTCAAGCGGACGCGACATGGCTAGCGTCGTGAAGTTCGATACGAAATCGTCGATAGCACGGTAGCTCGAGCCCTGCAGGATGCGGTTGATGATGTTGAACGAAATGGAGCAGGTAACGCCGGCGACGGACGTGCCGAAGGCGAACTGCATGCCGGTCAGCAGCGTCGGGATGCTGTCGATGATTTTATCGGCATTGGTGAGGTCAAGCCCGCCGAGACCGTCCATCATGCCCATGAACGTGCCCAGAATGCCAAGCGACGTCAGCAGACCGGGAATCAGGTCGGCAAGCTGCGCGTTTCCGGGACCGTGCGTCACGGTGTCATCGTTGATGTAGTCCTCGACGTTGCACGGCAGACCGCGGCGGTCGAGCTGTTCGGCATTCTGCAGAAAGCGGAGCCAGCAGTTCTTGAGGCGGTTGCCCATGAAGCGCTTCTCTTGCCAGACGGGTGTGCCCTGACGCGAGCCTGCGTCATGCTGGAGCATGGAGATAGCACGGCGGAGCGCATGTGTGGTGGACAGCAGGGGAATGAGGCATTTGAACACGCCGATCAGCGTAACTCCGGCAATGGCGATATAAACGAGTGCATCGGTCAGGCTTGACACCTGACTGGAAACCCATTGCACCAATGCATCAAACATGGTTCAGCCCTCCTGTAGGCATTATCGGGATTATTCTATCACGTCTGACGGATGCTTGTAAACAGACAGATTGTAAATCTTATTTCACTCCGTCAGCGAGCACAGCGCTTGCCTGCACGGTATGGAAGGCGGCAGCGCGACCGAGACGATTCATGACGGCCAGTCCGACCCCTTCCGGCGGAACGACCTCGCTGAAGATGACGTCCATGTGCTCGTCATCGAGTCGGCGGAGCGTATCAAAGAGGCACTGCGCAACCTCGGAGGCGTTTCCGCGGTGTCCGATGTTATGCGGATGGCAGTGTTTAAGTGTTTCCATGTGCTCCGTGAAGCACATCACGCAAGAACGATGTCCCTGCGCCTCGGCAGCAGCAGTCAGCAGCTGAAGCGCCTTGACTACGTCCTGCTCTGTACCCTCCACCAGCGTAACCTGACCGTCAGGGGAGTAGTGGCGGTAGCGCATGCCGGGCGACAGCGCCTTTTCGCCCTTCTGCAGCGGACGAAGCACGCTTCCGGCGACATCGACATGGTCAAGCACCTGCTCAAGCATGTCCTTCGTGACTCCACCCGGACGGAGGATGCAGGGCGCGCCGCTCGTTACGTCCAGCACGGTGGATTCCACGCCGACAGAGCAGCTGCCGCCGTCCAGAATCAGCGGAATACGACCGTCCATGTCCTTGAGGACGTGCTGCGCAGTTGTCGGGCTGGGCTTGCCGGAGCGGTTCGCACTGGGCGCGGCAATGGGCAGCATACAGGTTCGCAAAAGCGCCTGTGCGACAGGATGCGACGGCATACGGACAGCGACCGTATCCAGCCCTGCGGCAACGGCATCCGGAATCGTCTTCTTGCGCGGCAAAACGAGCGTCAGCGGTCCCGGCCAGAATGCATCCATCAGCTTTTCTGCCAGCGGCGAAACCTCACACAGCGGCGTGAGCTGCGAACGCTCGCAGACATGGACAATCAGCGGATTGTCCGCCGGACGCCCCTTTGCCGCAAAAATATTGAGCACGGCTTCGGCATTGAGCGCATCGGCACCGAGACCATAGACCGTTTCCGTGGGAAATGCAACGAGCTGACCGTCATGCAAAAGGCGTGATGCCAACGCAAGAGATTCATCATTGGGAGCAAGAACCTGTGTCATAATGAAGCCTTCTTTATCAATAATTGCCAAGCCTGCGGAGCTTTTCGGCGATTTCCTCGGCATGGAGCGCATCGATAATTTCATCGAGGTCGCCGTCAAGAATCTCCTGAATGCGGTAGAGCGTCAGCCCGATGCGGTGATCGGTGACGCGCCCTTCACGGAAGTTGTAGGTGCGGATGCGCTCACTACGGTCGCCTGTGCCAACCTGTATGCGGCGGTTTTCGGCATAGGCGGCATCCTTCTCGGAACGAAACTTCTCCAGCAAACGACTACGGAGTACCTGCATGGCGGTATCACGGTTCTTGAGCTGGCTCTTCTGATCCTGACAGGTGACAACAAGTCCAGTCGGCAGGTGTGTGATGCGCACTGCGCTATCGGTCGTGTTGACGCACTGGCCGCCGTGACCGGTGGAGCGATAGACGTCGATGCGCAGGTCGCGCGGATCGATTTGCAGGGCGACTTCCTCGGCTTCCGGCAGAACGGCGACTGTGCATGTAGACGACTGAATTTTCCCGTTCGACTCGGTGATTGGAACGCGCTGAACGCGGTGAACGCCGCTTTCATACTTCATGCGGGCAAACACGCCGTTGCCGGTGATGCTGAACACTGCCTCCTTGATGCCGCCAAGCTCGGTTTCCGTGGTGGAAACAGGCTCGACACGGAAGTGATGACGCTCGGCGTAGCGGATATACATGCGCATGAGCTCCGAAGCGAACAGGCAGGATTCCTCGCCGCCGGCGCCGCCGCGAATCTCCATGATAATGCTGCGCTCGTCATCAGGGTCGTGCGGCAGCATCAGCACGCACAGAAGCTGTTCCTGCTCAGCAATCTGCTTGTCCAGCGCATCAAGCTCTTCCTGAGCCATTGCACGCAGTTCAGGCTCATCAAGCATCTCTGTCGCTTGTCGGTGATGCTCCTGCAGCGCCTGGTATTGCCGCCATGCATCGACCTGCTCCTGTAAGGAGGCTTGCTCCTTCAAATAGGCCTGATAGCGAGGCAAATCGGCGATAATCTCCGGCTGCACAATGGCTTCGCTGAGCTCTTCATAGCGGTTGACAAGCATAGGATACTTTTCAAACATTGAATTTAGCCTCAATTATTCGGGGAATGTGCTGATAATCCTCGTGAATCTGCACGGTATAGCCTGTCAGCATCGCAGCGACTGTGTTTGCTTCGCCATCGCCGACCTCCAGCAGCAGCACACCGCCGGGCAGCAGATGGTCAGCAGCTTCATGTGCAATGCGTCGGTAGAAATCAAGCCCATCTTTGCCGCCATCCAGCGCAAGCATCGGTTCCTGCATCACCTCGGCCTGCAGCGTCCTGCATTCCTCTGACGGAATGTACGGCGGATTGCTGACAATGACATCGAATCGCATGTCCTGTACAGGGCTAAACAGATCGCCTTGAAGAAAATGCACATCGGCGTGCAGTTGTTCTGCGTTGTGCATAGCGACCGCCAAGGCATCAGCAGAAAGGTCGACCGCTGTGACGGCAGCATTGGGCACATCAAGCGCCATTGACACCGCCAGCACACCGCTGCCGCAGCAGAGGTCAAGCGCGGCTGGATGGCCGGAAAGATGCTTGAGCGCCTGATTTGCCTTCTCCGCGAGCAACTCCGTTTCCGGACGGGGAATCAGCACACTTTCGTTCACGAAGAAGTCGCGGCCGAGGAATGACTGTCGCCCGAGCAGATACTGGAGCGGACGTCGTGTCAGCCGCTGAGCTGCTAATTGCTGGAATTGCTGCATCAAATCCTCTGAAAGCAAGGTTGTCGTGTCCAGACGAAGGTCAAGCGGCTCTCTTCCTGTCACATACGATAAAATTAGCGAAGCGTCCACCTCTGGGTCGGGAATACCGGCCTGACGGAAGGCGGACGCAGTTTGGCGAAGCAGCTGGCGCGGCGTCACAGCTGTCCCTCGCTCGTTTCAGGGAAGGTATACCCTTCCTCCGACTGCGTGTAGGAGGTCAGGACTGCCCAGCCTTCTTCTGTTTTCGGAGCATTCTTCGGCAGACCGTACAGCGCAACATTCATGGAGACAATCGCGCATTCCAGCATGCTGTCATCGGGCTGACGGGTCGTCAGGCGCTGCATCTGCAAGCCGGGCCAACGCAGAATGCTGACAAGCTTGTTCTCGGAATGTGCCAGACCCTTGAGCACCTCGTAGCTGACGCCGGCCACAACGGGCAGCAGGCAGAGATGGACGAGCATACGCAGCAGAGCGTTGGTGATATCGCGACCGACAAAAAGGAACAGAACGATGGAAATGAACATGACAATCAGCAGGAATGCTGTGCCGCAGCGTGGATGGAGCGTGGTGAACTGCTGGGCATTGGCAGGCGTGAGCGGCAGCTTGTGCTCATGGCAGTAGACCGTCTTGTGTTCCGCACCGTGATACTGGAATGTGCGGCGGACGTCCGGCACAAAGCCACAGAAAACCATATAGCCAATCAGCAACAGAATCTTTGTGATACCGCCGACAAGCGTCGCAAGGAAGCCGCTGCCGCCGAGGGAAAGCACGCCCTTTTCGACAAGAGACGGCAGCACGATGAACAGTCCGACGCTCAGCAGCACGGCGAGCACCATGGCAACGCCCATCACGACATGGTCGATGCTCTTGCCGAGCGTCTTGGCGAGCCACTTCTCGAACTTCGTCGGCTCCTCTTCCTCCGTGCCGAGCATCTTGGCGGACGTTTCGAGTGTATTCATGCCCATAACGAGCATTGTCACCATATTGACGGCACCGCGGATAATCGGCCAGCCCATCCAGGCATGCTTCTTCGCAGGGGATTCATAAGGACGATAATCGACCACCATCGTATTGTTCGGACGGCGAACCGTGATGGCGATTGCCTCCGGTCCCTTCATCATTACACCTTCCAGAACGGCCTGTCCGCCGATATCGACAGGCTTTTTATTTTCATTTGCCATATGCTTCCTTCTTTCTATCAAACATACCCTATATGTGTACGAAAATTACACCAACTAATATTATTCGTGAGAGGTGTTTGCAATTCCTGCCGATGCAAAAAAAAAGGCACCTCGTCCGTCTTGCACTCCGGCAAAAAATACGCTACAATGGGCAGGAGGGATGGCTTGGAAAAGGAGAATGAACAATGACCGCAATGCACGATGGGCACAGGAAGCGCATGCGAGAGCGCTTCAGGGAGAATGGCTTGCAGGGTTTTTCGGCGCATGAGGCGCTTGAACTGTTGCTGTTTTACGGGCGTGCACGCGGCAATGTCAACGATACGGCGCATGCGCTGATGGACGCATTCGGCTCATTGTCCGGCGTGCTCGAGGCGACGCAGGAGCAGCTGATGAATGTGAGCGGCGTCGGCGAGGAGACAGCAACGCTGCTCACGCTGATTCTGCCGCTGTTCCGGCGCTATGCCGATGAGGCAAACCAGAAGCGCAGAAAGCTGACGACCTGCCAGCTGACGATGGATTACTGCAAAACGCTGATGGCAGGATACCGACAGGAGCAATTCTTCATGATTTGCCTGACGGCAGACGGGAGTGTCATCTGTCATCGGAAGATTGCCGAGGGGACGCTATCTGCCGTGACCGCGTATCCGCGCATCGTCATGGAAGCCGCCATCAACAGCAACGCACACAGCGTTGTTCTCTGTCATAATCATCCCGGCGGCATGGCAGAGCCGTCCGGTGATGACGTCTGTACAACACGCTATTTGCAGCAGCTGCTCGAGGGGACAGGCATCATCATGCTTGACCACGTCATTGTTGCAGGACAGCAGGCGTACAGCATGAATCAGCATCACGATCTATTGCCGCCGCGTGATGTCATGCGTGCCATGCTCTCCGCCGCAGAGCAGCCCTGCAGTGCAAACCGATAAAGCGAAGAACGCCCTTTCCGGAAAGCGGGTGCTATCGGAAAAGGCGTTCTTTATTTTTAGTCTCTCGGGATATAGACTGATGCGTTTGCACCGAGCGGAATCTGATTGTTGGGCAGCTCGACATGCACCTCGTAATATGCTGCGTTCTGCATCGTCGTGCCGACATTGCTGATTTCGGTCACAACGCCGGTAATGGTGTTGTCAGCATCCATGTCGAGCTTGATGGACAGCTTGTCGCCGACATAGACGTTACCGATATCCACCTCGTCTACCTGCGCAACAACCTCTAGCTTATCCACCAGCATGACGCGCGCAAGCAGCTGCCCCTCGTATACCTGCTGACCGGCACTGACTGCGAGTGCACCGATGACGCCGTTGGATTCACTTTTGATGTAGGGAGATGCATCGGGCGTCGTGGCGGTTGCCATCAGCGTCAGCAGCGGCGTGCCGTTCGTGACGTGGTCGCCGACCTTAACGAGCACCTCTGCAACGCGTCCCTGACCGGATGCCATCAGCGTGCTGCGACGGCTGACAACTCCTCTGCCGACCTGATCGGATGCAGTGCGGTTCTTATCACGGTAGAGCGAGAGTGTTTCGTTCGGCTCAAATTCGCCGGTGAGCACCTCCACCATGTATTCTGAGCCGGACACGCTGATGACGCGGCCTGTGCCGACAGAGCGGCCCTCCTTTGTCGAGCGGAAGTACAGCGTTTCACCAACATCGACAATCTTGTTGTCGCGCTTTTCGTAGGCAGAGGTGATGCTGCCTGCAATGATCCATTCGGAATCGGCACACATCGCCACAAGACCGCCATAGCGCGTCATGGCTGCCGTTGCATCATCGCCGGCATCGCAGTAGATCGCCTGTACGATGGCGTCTTCTGTGGCGTAGATGGTCGTTGTCCGCATTTCAAAGAGCATATCGCCGGCATTGACGAGGTTGCCGACTTCCCATGTGAACGGCTTGAGCGTACCGGAGAACGGCGCGACAATGTCGACATAGCTGACAGCGCTGACGGTGCCGTTTGCAACGGAGCAGTCTGTCAGAGATACCGTGTCAGCGAGCGCGAGCGACAGGCTTATCAGCACAGCCGTAAAGAGAGCAAGCATCCTTTTCATGAGAATCATCCTTTCAAACAAATTGGAAAGCGCCTTACTCGACGCTCTTGAGCGCCTCCACCATGTCAATGGAGCGAACCTTGCGCGTCAGCAGCAGCTGAATCAGGAAAGCGAAGATATATGTGACTGCGCATGCCGCCGCGACCGACGGGAACGTGATGTAGGTCGGGAAGACCATGTTGTCATACTCGCACATTTTGAGAATGATGGTCGTAATCATGAATCCGGGCAGAATCCCGAGCAGCACGCCAGTGATGGACACATAGTTGTTTTCACGCAGCATGAGCCGGCGGATTTCACGCTGATGATAGCCGAGCACCTTGAGCGTGGCGTAATCGCGGACGCGCTCGGTGAAGTTCATCAGTCCCATGTTATAGCAGATGATGAACGCCAATGACAGCGCGGCAACGCTCAGAATCGTGAATGCCGCAGTGGTCGAGTCCATGATGCTGGACATTTCGACATGTTGGTTGACAGGATAGAGCAGGCTGGAAAAATCATCCGACGCCTCAAGATAGTGGCTGCATTCCTGCGTTGGAGCGGTAATGAGCAGCGCGGTCACCTGGAAGTCGCCTTTGCGGCATTCCTCCCATGCCTCCTTGCTCATGTAGAGCCCCTGACCGATGTTGGTGTCTGCCAGTGCGGTGATTTCCAGCGTGATGGCATCGGTGTCACCGGGCAGACGAACGGTGACCGTATCGCCGAGGGATACGTCCATCAATTCTGCCAGCTTGATGCTGATGGCAGTACCCGAGCGAGGCAGTGTCATCAGCGTTTCGTTCGTGCCGAGGGCGATGGAAGTCTGGTCATCCGTCATGACGGTCAGCAGGCAGGAGCGTGTGTTTGTTTCGCTGTGCAGGCTGACGGACTTCTCCATGATGCCATCGACCATCATGGCGTTCAGGACAGCACGGTAATGGTCGAGCGATGCGGTGTTCCCTGAGGCAAGTTCGGCGCGGACGTCATATCGCAGCGTTTTTGTGTAGTAATTATCGATAAAAGTGTTGATGGATTCCTGCAGCCCGAAGGAGCAGATAATCAACATGTTGCAGCAGAGAATGCCAACGAGCGACAGAAATGTGCGTCCTTTGTTGCGGAAGATGTTGCGGACAATCATCTTTGTGTTGAAGGAGAAACGCGACCACAGCGGCGTGATGCGTTCCAGCAGGATGCGCACACCGGATTTCGGGGGCTTCGGGCGAAGCAGGTTCGCGGTTGTTTCACGTGCGGCATGGTTGTATGTGTGCAGGCAGATGAAAAGGCTCATCAGCACGGAAAGCACCGCAATCAGCCATGTGATGCCGGAAATCGGCGCGTGCAGCTGCTCCGGATAGCGCACGTTTGTCGAAACAATCGGCCAGATGATGTACGGAATCGTAATCTGACCTGTCAGCACGCCAAGAAGTGAACCGGCGACTGACGGCACGATGGCGTAGCTCAGGTAATGTAGCCGGATTTGTCCGTCGCGGTAGCCAAGCGCCTTCAGGGTGCCCATCTGTGTGCGCTGATTCTCAATCATGCGCGTCAGGGTGCTGACAACAATCATCGCCGCGACCGCGAACACCAGCACCGGGAACAGATACGACAGACTGCGGAACATGCTGACAAAGTTGCGTGCCGAGAGCGTGCCGCTGTGCGTGTTGCTGTCGATAATGATGGCGGCAGGGCATGCATCCATGACACCGTCGCGCACGGCGGACGTGTCTGCATCATCCGCGAGCGTCATCAGCACCTCAGTGAACGGAAAGGCGGAAAGCGCTTTCGCACTGACATACATATAACCGTAAGTTTCCGGTTCAGGCGTGATGTTCTTTGTTGTTACGAGATATTCGCCGGACAGGATAACGCCGCGGATGAAGAAGGTTGTTTCAATACTGTTGTAGGACACCTTGACGGCATCGCCGACAGACAGATTGTGTGCCTGCGCAAACTGCTCCTCAATCAGGCAGCCACGCGTATCCGATGAGGACAGTGTACTGCCGGTGCGAATAATTGGTGTGCAGATGCGCATGTCGCCGTCATAGCCATGTACCATGAGGGAAACGTCATCACCCAAATCCGGGCAGTCCATCTCCAGCGTGATGCGTGCCTGCGTGTCCGTAACGCCCTCGATATTCTGCAGCTTGAGCATGTCTGCTTTGCTGAAGGACGAGCCTTTCACCCAGAAGTCTGCCAGATTGCTTTGTGCAATCGGCGTTTCTGTGGACAACTCCAGCATCCGCCAATTAGCATCCAGACCACTGAAGCACCATGTGCCCATGGCGCAGAGCAGGAACATGGCAAGAAACTGCATGGCGCTGCGTCCCATATCGCGGAACAGCTTTTTCGTCAGTGTTCCGTGTCTTCTTTTGCCGCTACTCGGGTTTACCATGTGATATCAGCCACCTTCGCGGGATGTTCGTTGATGACCATTTCCTGAACGCTGCCGTTTCTCATTCGGATCAGGCGGTTGCCGAGCGGCGCGATGCTGGCGTTATGCGTGATAATCACGACGGTCGTATTGTAATCATGGCACAGGCGTGTCAACAGCTCAAGCACCTGTTCGCCTGTCTTGCTGTCAAGGGCGCCGGTTGGCTCATCGCAGAGGAGCAGCGCCGGATTCTTGCACAGCGCACGGGCAATGGAGACGCGTTGCTGCTCGCCGCCGGAGAGCTGGGCAGGGAAGTTGCTCATGCGGTTCTCCAGTCCAACCTGCTTGAGCACCTCGCGCGGATCAAGTGCACGCGAACAGACCTGCTGTGCGAGCTCGACATTCTCAAGCGCAGTCAGGTTTGGCATCAGATTGTAGAACTGGAACACGAAGCCGACATCGTGGCGGCGATATTCCGTCAGCTGCGGCGAGCGCAGGCCGGTGATTTCCTTGTCGCCGACAATAATGCGTCCGCTTGTCGCCTTGTCCATGCCGCCAAGGAGATTCAAAACCGTGGTTTTTCCTGCGCCGGAAGGTCCCAATACGACGCAAAATTCACCCTTTTCAATCTCAAAATTGACATGGTCCGATGCGTGGACAACCGTATTTCCGGCGGGATAGTCCTTGCAAACATCCTGAAAGGAAATGTAACTCATGCCAATCACCTTCTTTCTGATTCTTTCACAATTCCAGTATAAGTCATTTTTTTGAATTGTCAATGAACTTTCCGGTGTCGAGTGAAGGGACATCGTGATTTTTGAACAAAACCATTTCTTTTTCCGAAGTAACCTTGCAGGACAAAGGAATAGAACTGTCGAAATATCTATAGAACGCATCTGAATGGACAGATGCGGCTGAAAGTGCAACCATGAAAGGGGAATTCCGCGTGTTTGAGAAGCTGCTGAGAAAGGCAGAACGCCGACTCGGGCGCTATTGGGGCATACCGCAGCTGATGAAAATTCTCTGCATCGGCATGGGTGCTGTGTTTATTGCTGATTATTTGCTGAAAGCTTACGGCATCAGTCTTTATTCCTATCTGATGTTCGACCGGAGTGCGATTCTAAGGGGACAGATTTGGCGATTGATTACGTTTGTCTTCCTGCCGACAAGCTCTTCACTCCTGTTTTTCCTCTTTTCGCTCATGTTCTATTGGTATCTGGGATCAATGCTGCAGAACACATGGGGCACGTTCCGGTTTACAATGTACTACCTTTGCGGCATGCTTGGCGTTATCATTTCCGGCTTTATTACCGGTTATGCAACGAACACGTATTTGAACCTGTCGCTTTTCCTCGGCTGCGCGGTGCTTTTCCCGGAAAACGAGGTCAACATCATTATCATTCCGGTCAAGATGAAGTGGCTGGCGCTTGTATATCTGTTGCCTGTCGCGGAGCAGCTGCTGACCAGCAATCTCTGGGGAATTGTCGCGCTTATCATGAGCTTGCTGAATGTCATCCTGTTTTTCTACGGCGACCTGCTGCAGCGCATCCGCGACTTCAAACGCCGCCAGCAGTGGAAGAAAAACTGGCGCAGATAAAGCACGCCAACGGAATTGAAGAAAGGAGAGAAAAACACCATGCTGCGGGAATTGTTTTATCTGGTTTGGGGCTATTTGTCCGGCAGCGTTTTGTTTGCAGTTATCTTTTCGCAGCTTTTTCATAAGGATGTCACGGCGGATTCAAAGGACAAGAATCCAGGCTCGGCAAATGCATTCATGTACGGTGGATTCTGGTGCGGCGTGCTGACGCTTGCCGGCGATATCCTAAAGGGCTTCGTCCCGATTGCATGCTACTTCCATACGCTCCCGAACGGGCTGCCGACGCCGCTGACCCCCTTCATCCTCTGCGCGCCGGTCATCGGGCATGTGTTTCCTGTGACGCGCCATTTCCGCGGCGGCAAGGGAATAGCGACATCATTCGGCTGCCTGCTTGGTTTTGCGCAGATATGCTGGACGCCCGTGCTTGTGCTTGCGGTCATCTTCATCTTCTATTCGACCGTCTTGCGGATTACTCCGAACCTCGCGCGGACAATTGCGACATATGTAACGCTGCCGCCGGGCTTGATCCTCATGCATATGCCTGCGTGGATCTGCTTCGGTGCGCTGTGCATGTCCTGCGTCGTGATTCTCCGGCTGCATCTGAGCAAGGAGGAAAGAGAAAAAACGGCGGTTCACCTGCTGTGGTGGACATAAGGGAGGCTGGATGATGAAAATCGACAAGAAGACATGCATTACTGTCGGCGTGTCTGCATTCCTGCTCTTCCTTGCCATTCACTACTGGGATGGTCTGGTTGGCGCGGTGTCACTCTTTGTCGCAGCTGCAGGCACGTTTTTCACCGGTGCAGCCATTGCTTATGTGCTGAATATCCTTATGCGCTTCTATGAGAAACACATGATGCCGCATTCTGCCAAGAAGGCAGTCATAAAAATGCGCCGTCCTGTCTGCTTGACGCTTGCGTTTCTGACGCTGCTGCTGGTGGTCATTGCGCTGATTCAGATTATTTTGCCGCAGCTGTTCTCGTGCTTCCAGGTGCTGATTTCGACGATGCCGGGCGTCCTGCGTCAGCTCTACGATAAGCTGATGGAGAATCCGACCATCGCTTCTCTGCTGACGGACTACAACATCGTGCTGCCGTCGACCGATTCGGAATGGCGCGAAATCCTTGAACGCGTTATCAACCTGCTGTTTAACGGCACGCGCAATGTCGTCAACACGGCAGTGACATTCACGACCTCCATTCTGGGATCGATTCTGTCGACGCTGATGTCGCTGATTTTTGCGTTCCATATGCTCAGCAGCAAGGAAACGCTCAAGCATCAATTCACAAAACTGATGCACAAGGTGCTTGGCGATCAGCGGATGAACTTTGCGATGCACATCATTTCCACATTGGACGACTGCTTCCACAGCTATATTGTTGGACAATGCACGGAGGCACTCATCCTTGGTATGCTCTGTGTGACGGGCATGCTGATTCTTCGGCTGGATTATGCGCTCATGCTTGGTACGCTAGTAGGCATGATGGCACTGATTCCGATTATCGGCCCATACATCGGTGCGGTGGTCGGATTTATCATGCTGTTTTCCGTATCGCCCTCGAAGAGCCTGATTTTCCTGATTTTTCTCTTCCTGCTCCAGCAGGTGGAGGGCAATCTCATCTATCCGCACACGGTCGGCAGCCGCCTGAAGCTGCCCGGCTTGTGGGTGTTGGCGGCAGTCATGATTGGCGGCGGCATGATGGGCATCGGCGGCATGATTGTGTTTGTTCCGCTGACGGCTGCACTGTACCGTTTGCTTGGTGAATGGCTGCGGCGTGAGCCGAAGAAAGCGTGACGAAGGCTGTGCTACATAAATCATGAATGATGATTGGCAAAATTTGCATGACTCATCATCTGAATGATTTGTGTGGTGCAGCCTTGATTTTTTCTTTGACTTGTGATAGGATTGTTCAACGTACCATTAGCCTATTTTTCTTAAGGACTTATTTCACAAGAAATTCAGTGGCAGATAATGGATGACGGAGGGAGGCATGGCTGTTGCGCTATTCGCGGGAACAGGGGTGCTTAGCATGGCTGTCCCATGGGCTGATTAGCGGCAAGCATCTGGCATCGTTGCTGGCGCAATACGGCAGTGCTGAAGCTGTGTACGATGCGTTTATGCAGGATCATGGCACCTCCATCCGGGACATGATGTCGCCCTATAGCTTGTCGCTGCTTCGGGAGCATTCGTCGCGGGAACAGATGCACGACATGCTCGTCACCATGCAGAAGTGGAATATCGGCGTTATCTCGATGAAGGACGCAGACTATCCGGATGCACTGCGCAATATTGCCGTTCCGCCGCAGGTTCTCTTCTATCAGGGCAATCTGGCGGCAATGCAGGGAAAATGCATCACTGTCATAGGCTCAAGGAATGCAACCAACGAGGGAATCTCAGCCACGCACGCTGTCTGCCGCGAACTGAGCAACGCAGGCGTGTGCGTCGTCAGTGGATTGGCAGTCGGCATCGATACCGCTGCACACAAGGGTTGTCTGGACGGCACAAGTCCGACCATTGGCGTGGCATCCTGTGGACTGAATGTGCCGTATCCATCGGACAGCGTGCCGCTGAAGGAACGGATTTTATCGCAGAATGGTCTGCTGTTAAGCGAGTATCCGCCGGATATGCGGTCGAGCAAGTATGTCTTCTCCGCACGAAACCGGATTCTTGCCGGTTTAAGCAGCGGCGTCGTCCTGATGGAAGCAATGATTCGCTCAGGCAGCATGCTGACGGTTCATCATGCGCTGGAGCAAGGGAAAGACGTGTTTGCTTACCCTGGCATTCCGGGCATAACACATTCGGAAGGGACGCATCAGCTGTTGCGCGAGGGCGCCGTCTTCTTCACGAGTGCACGGGATATTTTAGAGGACATGGGCTGGACAGCTGATTTGCCCGAAAAGCCGCAGCACACAGAGCGGCTGCAGGCTAAGCCCAAATCTGAGCCGCCACCCAAGGCACCTGCAAAGAAGCGCAGGAAGCCGGAAATACCTGAATCGATAGAAACGGCATTTGCCCCTGAGGAGGAACACCCCAAGCCGACCATATCCTTACCGCCCATGAGTGACGAGCAGAAAGCAATCTATGAGGCACTGTCTGACTGCGAAATGTCGTTTGACCAGCTTGCAGCACGAACAAAATTGAACGCACCGCAGCTGATGTCCTCGTTGACCATGCTGCAAATACTGGGCGTTATCAAGGCATTGCCGGGAAAGAGCTACTGCCTTGCCGAAACAAACTGACCCTTGAAATTTACAGCATGTCGCGTAAAAAACGCAATGCAAGCATGATTATTACATCACATCGGAGGCTATAACAAATGACCGCAAGCAAGCAGAAACTTATCATCGTCGAATCGCCTGCGAAGGCCAGAACCATCAGCAAATTCCTCGGCAAGGGCTATAAGGTCGAAGCATCGCAGGGACATGTGTGCGATTTGCCGAAAAGTCAGATCGGCGTTGATGTTGACAATGACTTTGCGCTCAAATACATCACCATTCGCGGACGCGGCGAAATCCTGAACAAGATCCGCAAGGAAGCACGAAATGCATCCGAAATTTACCTCGCGACAGACCCTGACCGCGAAGGAGAAGCAATTTCATGGCACCTGAGCCATGTACTGAACATGGATGAAACGAAGCCGTGCCGCATTGAGTTCCATGAGGTCACGAAAAAGGCGATTCAGAATGCGCTGAAATCGGCGCGGCAGATTGATATGGGACGTGTGAACGCCCAGCAGGCACGGCGCGTACTTGACCGTCTTGTCGGCTATAAAATCAGTCCGCTGCTTTGGGCGAAAATCAAGAAGGGTCTTTCCGCCGGACGTGTTCAGTCGGTTGCCACGCGCATGGTTGTCAAGCGCGAGGAAGAAATCGAGGCGTTTATTCCAGAGGAATACTGGGATATCTCCGCAAAATTCAATACTTTCCAGGCGCACGGCCGCAAGCTGCAGTTCAACACCCGTTTGTACTCCTTAGATGGTCAGAAGGTAGCCATTGCCAATGCGGACGATGCCGAAAAGGCAGCCGAGTGCATCCGGCAGGCACATTTTGCCGTCAACAGCATCAAGAAGGGTGAAAAGCGTAAGATGCCTGCTGCACCGTTCACAACGTCATCCCTGCAGCAGGAAGCCAGCCGGAAGCTGGGCTTTACGACAGCGAAAACGATGCAGGTCGTGCAGCAGCTGTATGAAGGCATCGATTTGGACGGTGAGGGCGCGCAGGGTATCGTTACCTACATCCGTACGGACAGCGTGCGTGTGAGCGATGAAGCGCTCTCTGCATTGCGTGCCTATATTCCGGAGCGCTTTGGTGCGGAATATCTGCCGGAAAAGGCGATTGAGTACAAGGGTCGCAAGAACGCGCAGGATGCCCACGAGGCAATCCGCCCAACGGACATTCATCGCACACCTGACAGCATCAAGGCATCGCTGAGCAAGGAGCAGTACAACCTGTATCGGCTGATCTATAACCGCTTTCTGGCCAGTCAGATGATGCCGGCGCTGTATGAAACGATGACCATGGAAATCGCCGGTTCAGGCGTTGTCATGCGCTTCTACGGCGAGCACAAGTCGTTTGCAGGCTTCACATCCGTATACGAGGAAAGCACGGATGATGCCGTGGCATCGGCTGAAACGACGCTGCCGCAGCTTGTGGAAGGGGATGCGGTTACGCTGGCGGATGTCAGCAGCGAACAGCATTTCACCCAGCCGCCGTCCCGTTATACCGAAGCTTCACTTGTGCGCATGATGGAGGAAAAAGGCATCGGTCGTCCGTCCACCTATGCGCCGACCATCACGACCATCATCGCCCGCGGATATGTCAGCCGCGAGAAGAAGCGCCTTTATCCGACTGAGCTCGGGCGCATGGTAACGAGCATGATGGAGACGTACTTCAAGGACATTGTCGACATGGAATTTACCGCTGAGCTAGAGGACAAGCTGGATAAGGTGGAGGAAGGCGAAACCGACTGGAAGCAGATTCTCCGCGAATTTTATCCGCCGTTTGAGAAGACGCTCGAAATTGCCGAGCAGCAGATTGAAAAGGTGGAGGTCAAGGACGAGCCGAGCGATGTGTCCTGCGACAAATGTGGGGCAATGATGGTTTATAAGATGGGGCGCTTCGGTAAGTTCCTGGCATGCCCGAATTTTCCGGAATGCCGCAACACGAAGCCGATTGTCAACTACATCGAAGCGCCATGCCCGAAGTGCGGTGCGCGGCTGATGGAAAAGACGAGCCGCAAGAACCGCAAGTTCTATGGCTGTGAGCAATACCCTGCGTGCGATTTCGTTTCGTGGGAGAAGCCGGTAACGGAGAAGTGCCCTGTCTGCGGCAGCTACATGGTCGAAAAGCGTGGCCGCAAGGGCGAGGTTTGGTACCTGTGTGCCAACGAAACGTGCCATCATCGCATCGAGGTGCAGTCAAGCGAGGAGGATGCCGATGAGTAATCCGCATGCGACCGTTGTTGGCGCAGGATTGGCAGGATGCGAAGCGGCATGGCAGTTGGCACAGCAGGGGATTCATGTCACGCTGATTGAGATGAAGCCGGAGAAAATGTCGCCGGCACATCATAGTCCGCTGTTTGCCGAGCTGGTCTGTTCAAATTCACTGCGGAGCGACCGACTGACGAATGCAGTCGGGCTGCTCAAGGAGGAAATGCGCCTCCTGCATTCGCTGGTGATGGAAGCAGCTGATTTCGCGCGTGTTCCGGCAGGCGGTGCGCTGGCAGTCGACCGTGATTCCTTCTCAGGCTACATCACGAGGAAACTGCACGAGCATCCGCTGATTGAGGTCATCAGCAGGGAAGTCGCGGAAATCCCGGAAACGCCTGTTATCATTGCAACCGGACCGCTGACGAGCGATGCGCTGAGCAGCGAGATTGCGAAGCTGCCTGGTCTGGAGACGTTGAATTTCTATGATGCTGCTGCGCCGATTGTGACGCTTGAATCACTCGACATGGAACGTATTTTTCGGCAGTCACGCTACGACCGCGGCGATGATTATCTGAACTGCCCGATGAACGAAGAGGAGTACAACGCGTTTGTGGATGCGCTCCTGACAGCGGAAACAGCGGAGGTTCACGGCTTCGAGGAGAACATGGTTTTTGAAGGCTGCATGCCTGTGGAATCCATGGCACGCCGCGGCAGGATGGTGTTGGCGTTCGGACCAATGAAGCCGGTGGGGCTACATGATCCGCATACCGGCAAGGAGGCATACGCAGTCGTGCAGCTTCGGCAGGATAACGCCGAGGGCACGCTGTTCAATCTCGTTGGCTTCCAGACACGATTGAAGTTTGGCGAGCAGAAGCGTGTGTTCGGGATGATTCCCGGGTTGGAACATGCGGAATTTGCTCGTTATGGCGTCATGCACCGCAACACCTTCCTCCATTCGCCCGGTTTCCTGAATGCGCACTTCGAGATGATTTCTCGTCCGCAGTGTTATTTTGCCGGACAGATGACAGGCGTGGAAGGCTACGTGGAAAGCGCGGCAAGCGGTTTGCTGTGCGGTCTGAGCCTTGGACATGACCTGAATGGGCAGGGGCCTGTCGAATTCCCCGGTATTACCGCGATGGGTGCAATGGGACGGTACGTGTCCACGCCGAATCACGACTTCCAGCCCATGAATTGCACCTTCGGATTGCTGGATGGACTGACTGTCGATAAGCAGCACAAGAAAATCCGCAACAAGCAGGAAAGGTATACCGTCATTTCACAGCGAGCTCTCGATTTTATGAAGGCTTGGTGCGAAAATATGGCAGCAGAGGCTGAAAATCAGCCGGGAGGAGATCAATGAGCATCGAATTGAAGGGCACAACGATTTGTGCCGTAAAAAAGAATGGTCAGACCGCCATTGCAGGCGATGGTCAGGTGACGATGGGGCAGAGTGTGATTTTCAAGTCCCATGCGCATAAGGTTCGCCGGCTGTATGGCGGACAGGTCGTCATCGGCTTTGCAGGGACGGTGGCGGATGCCTTCACGCTCTGCGACAAGTTCGAGGAGAAGTTGACGCAGTGCGGCGGCAATCTTGAACGTGCCGCAGTCGCGCTGGCGCAGCTCTGGCGCGGTGATTCCGGTATGCGTCAGCTTGAAACGCAGATGATCGTCGCGGATCATGACACGCTGCTTGTGCTCAGCGGCACGGGAGAGGTGATTGATCCTGACGAGGGCGTTGTTGCAATCGGCTCCGGCGGCAATTATGCGCTGGCAGCGGCACGGGCACTCGTGCAGAACACGGATTTGTCCGCACATGAGATCGCCGAAAAAGCGCTGCACATTGCCGCGAGCATTTGCGTGTTCACGAATGATAATGTCATTGTCGAGGACGTCTAACCGAAAGGCAGGAGAAACAAAATGGCTGAATTAACACCGAGACAGATTGTTCAGGAGTTAAATCGTTATATTATCGGTCAGGATGAAGCAAAGCGTGCAGTTGCCATTGCGCTGCGCAACCGCTACCGCCGTGCCATGGTGGACGAAGCAATGCGCGACGAAATCAACCCGAAGAACATCCTGATGATTGGTCCGACAGGAGTCGGCAAGACGGAAATTGCCCGCAGGCTGGCGAAGCTCGTCAGCGCGCCGTTTGTGAAGGTCGAAGCGACGAAATTCACGGAGGTCGGCTACGTCGGCCGCGATGTCGAAAGCATCGTCCGCGACCTCGTGGAAAATTCTATCCGCATGGTGAAGGAGGAGCATATCAGCCGCGTTGCACCGCGGGCACGCGTTATCGCGGAGGATCGCCTTGTGACGCTGCTTGTTAATCCGCCGAAAAAGCAGGCAAATACGTTCTCGCTGGATTATCTGCTTGGGCGCACGAAGTCGCCCGAAGCCCCAGCAACGGATAATGCCGAGCTGGCGGATGAGCGCGAACGGATGCGTCAGCGCCTGATGGCTGGCGAAATGGAGGAGCAGGAGCTTGAAATCGAGGTCGAAGAAGCAACACCCTCGATCGAAGTCGGCGGCAATTCCATCAGCCTTGGCGACATGATGGGTAACATGATGCCCCAAAAGACGAAAATCCGCCGCGTGAAGGTCAGGGAAGCCCGCAAAATCCTTGAGCAGGAGGAGGCGGATAAGCTAATTGATCAGGACGCGGTGCAGGAGGAAGCGATTCGCCGCGCAGAACAGGACGGCATCGTGTTTATCGATGAAATCGACAAGATTGCGGGTCGCCGAGGCGGTTCAGGTCCGGATGTCAGCCGCGAAGGCGTGCAGCGCGACATTCTTCCGATTGTCGAGGGCAGCACGGTCAACACGAAATACGGTCCTGTCAAGACGGATTATATGCTCTTTATTGCGGCAGGTGCATTCCATGTCGCAAAGGTCAGCGATCTGATTCCGGAGCTGCAGGGGCGTTTTCCGGTGCATGTCCAGCTCAAGAGTCTGACACGCACGGACTTCCAGCGCATCCTGACGCAGCCGGATAATGCACTGACGCTGCAGTACAAGGCATTGCTGGCGGTGGACAAAGTGTTGCTGACGTTCGATGAAAGTGCCATCGAGGCGATTGCGGATGCGGCGTACACGGCGAATGAAACGGCAGAAGATATCGGCGCACGCCGGCTGCATGCTGTGTTTGAGCAGGTGCTAGAGGATATTTCCTTCAATGCAGGCGATCAAGACATGCCGCAGGTTGAACTGACAATCACGGGCGATTACGTCAGAGAGCACCTTTCCGGCGAAAATAAACCTGCTGATTTAAAAAAGTACATCCTATAATGACAGGGAAGGAGGCTGCGAGACATGAAAAAGATCGGTCTGATTGGAGCAGGAAACATGGGTGGCGCAATCCTGCGCGGGATGCTGACTTCCGGATACGCCTCGGTTGATGAAATGATGGTTTGCGAGCAGAGCGTCGAGAAACTGCAGGCGATGGAAGACGAGTTCCCTGAACTGTGCCGCACAAACGATGCGAGGACGCTTGCTCAGGAATGCCGGATGATTCTGCTTGCTGTCAAGCCGCAGGTGCTCGGCAGCGTTCTTGATGAAATTCATGACTGCCTGAATGACCATGCCGTTATCTCCATCGCGGCAGGCTGGACAACTGCCATGCTGCAGGAAAAGCTTGCAGGAACGAATGCAGCGATGATGCGTGTTATGCCTAATACGCCGGCGCTTGTCGGTGCGGGCATGACTGCCATCTGCCGCGAAACGACGTTCTCGGAAGAGGATTTCGCATACGCTCAGGGCATTTTCGGTGCTATTGGCGAAACGATTATTCTTGATGAGCACTTGTTTGACGGCGTTACAGCAGTCAGTGGCAGCAGTCCGGCATACGTCTTCATCCTGGTTGAGGCGATGGCTGATGCCGCAGTAAAAGAGGGGATTCCGCGCACAGCGGCGATTAAAATGGCGGCACAAGCGGTTCTCGGCAGCGCAAAAATGGTGCTGGAGACAGGGAAACACCCTGCTGAACTGAAAGACGCTGTCTGTTCGCCGGCAGGAACAACCATCGACGCGGTCGAAGTGCTGGAAAAGGATGGATTCCGCGCGGCAATTCAGGAAGCAATGGCGGCATGTGCCGATAAATCAAGGAAGATGGCGAAATGACGCAAACTGCAATGGAAGGGGAGAAGGGCATGACGGATTTGCGTCCCCGCAAACAGGTCAACATCTACACGGATGGCGCGTGCTCTGGCAACCCCGGTCCTGGCGGCTGGGGCTGCATTCTGGAATTTGGTCAGCATCGCAAGGAACTCAGCGGATACATGGCAGGGACGACGAACAACCGAATGGAGCTGTTTGCGGCAATCAGCGGTCTTGGCGCACTGAAGGAACCGTGCGATGTCAAGTTGTATTCAGACAGCGCGTATCTGGTCAATGCCTTCAATGAGCACTGGATTGACGGCTGGAAGAAGCGCGGCTGGAAGAATTCTGCCGGTCAGCCGGTCGAAAATCAGGATCTGTGGCTGATCCTGATTGCACAGACCAAGAAGCACCATGTGACCTTCTACAAGGTTAAGGGGCATGCCGACCATCCGGAAAATATCCGCTGTGATGAGCTGGCGACCGGTGCAATCAAAGAATATCGTCGCCTGAATGCGCTGGATGAAAAAGATAGTGCTACTTGAGAAGGGAGACCATAAGCTCTAACTATTCGCTAAACCACAGTTTCACGAATAGTTAGAGATAAAAAAGCTGCAGGAGGTGGTGAAAATGTCCTCAAATACGCCATCGTACCGCGAACAGGTCGATGCAAAGCGAATTGTGCAGATTCGTCAGATCCTGCGTGAGCTGCCGCAGGCGTGCGGTGATTTCATCCGAAGCATTGCCGTGACGACTGGCACGTTCACGCGGCTGGCGTATTCCATTGATATGCGGACATTCTTCGGATTTCTGCAGCGCGAACGGAGTGCCTTTGCGGATACGCCGATCAACCTGCTGACGGACGCGCAGATTGGCAGCGTCACGCAGAGCGACTTGTCTGCCTATGTCGAGTACCTGACATATTATTTCAAGGCGCAGGATGATGGTGAAGATTCCGCGCAGGCGCTCAAACCGCTCGTTAACCATGAACTGGCAATCAAGCGAAAGCTGTCCGCACTGCGATCCTTCTACGAATTCCTGTTTAAAAATCACCGGATCGAGGCAAATGTCCTGACACTTGTCAGTCTGCCGAAAATCCACGAGAAGCCTATTATCCGCTTGTCTCAGGATGAGCTGCAGCGGATGCTGAGCCAGTCTGCCACAGGCGAAGGACTGACGAAGAAACAGAAGGAATTCCAGAAGCTAACGTCCAAACGGGACTTTGCGCTGATTTCACTATTTCTTGGCACAGGCATCCGTATTTCTGAGTGTGTCGGGCTGAATCTGGCAGACATTGACCTTGAGAACAATGCGTTTCTGGTCACAAGAAAAGGCGGAAATCAGGTTGTCCTGTATTTTCCGCCCGAGGTTGCCGAGGCTTTGGCTGATTACATCGAGGAGCGCAAGCAAATTGAGACGCTGCCGGGTCATGAGGACGCTCTGTTTCTGTCCCTGCAGAAGCGTCGGATGACGCAGCGGGCCATTCAGAATCTCGTCAAGAAGTATGCAGCGGTTGCAGCGCCGCTGAAGCCGAAAATCAGCCCGCATAAGCTTCGCAGCACGTTTGCCACCAATCTGTACCAGGAAACTGGCGATATCTATCTGGTTGCGGACGTGCTTGGTCATTCGTCCGTTGATACGACACGCAAGCACTATGCTGAAATGACGGATCAGCGACGCAGAATGGCAGCAGAGCATGTGCTGTTGCCGACGCGTGAAGAGGTTGAGCAAACGGAGCTTCAAGATGACGATTTGCAAAAGTGAAAACAGCCCTTAGAGCTCGTCATCCGACTCCCCTTCCAGCTCGATTCCAGTAATTGTAATTGCACGGTAATCAGCATCGCCGCTGACGCACCGCATGCAGTTATCACAGATTTTATCGGGATCCAAATCGCATCGCTGGCATTCGCCGCAGTCGATGCATTCCCGATCATACAGAACACACTGTTTAGCCATCTGTATCCCTTCTTTCCTGTTGGCAAAGAGTAGTATAACATCGGCCAAAAGAAATTGCAAGATGCATCGAACGACTGTTTGAATTTTTCATTGGAGTATGATATAATAAATCGAACAATATAAAGAAAGGCGGCGAATGAATTCTATGCAAAGACCACGTGGTGATAATCAGCAGCGAATTCTCGATTTCATAAAGTCTGAAATTCAGACAAAGGGCTATCCACCGTCCGTGCGTGAAATTGCACAGGCTGTCGGGCTGAAATCAACATCCACTGTTCATGGACATCTCCAGCGGCTGGAGAAGCGCGGTCTGCTTCACCGTGATGCCATGAAGCCGCGTGCCATGGAAGTCATGGGCGACCCGAATTTCATCCGAAACAACTCGACGGCTGTTCCGATTGTCGGTCCTGTGACGGCAGGCGTGCCGATTCTCGCAGAGGAGAATCTCGAGGAGTACGTCTCCATTCCGGAAGTCATGCTCGGTGAGGGCGAGCATTTCATCCTGCACGTCAAGGGTGAATCCATGATCGAGGCAGGCATTCTTGATGGCGACTACATTGTTGTCCGCAAGACATGTGAAGCCATGAACGGCGATATCGTGGTCGCGATGATTGAGGACAGCGCCACGGTCAAACGCTTCTACAAGGAAAATGGTCACTTCCGTTTGCAGCCGGAAAACCATACGATGGAGCCCATCTACGCGGATGAGGTGACCATTCTCGGCAAGGTTGTTTCACTTTACCGAATCCTCAAGTAAGGTTGGTGATTTGAGGTGGACGAAAAAGCAATCAAGCGTCAAAAGTACGGCATTCCAACCTACACGCTCGGCGAAGAGCTGCTAAACAGCATTTCCCATGGCATCGGTGCAGGACTCGGCATTGCGGCGCTCGTGCTGTGCATCGTTAAGAGCGCACACGCCGGCGATGGGTACAAGCTGGCATCGAGCATCGTGTTCGGGTTGACGACAACCCTGTTGTATCTGATGAGCTGCCTGTACCATGCACTTAAAATCAACCGTGCAAAAAAGGTCTTCCGTGTCTTTGATCATTGCACGATTTTTCTGCTGATTGCCGGCACGTACACACCGTATACGCTCGTGACCCTGCATGGTGCGATTGGCTGGGTCATGTTCGGTGTGGTATGGGCGGTAGCGATTACCGGCGTGGTGCTGAATGCGGTGAATCTGAAGAAATTTGCGAAGCTCAGCGTCATTTGCTATGTGCTGCTTGGCTGGGTGATTCTGCTGGCATCGCGCACGCTGGTCTCGAATCTCTCCTATGCAGGTTTGATGCTGCTCGTTGGCGGTGGCATCGCGTACACGGTCGGCGCTGTGCTGTATGCCATCGGGTCGAAAAAGAAGTATTTCCATTCGATCTTTCATTTCTTCTGTCTGGCTGGCACGGTGCTTCATTTCTTTTCGATTTACTTTTACGTTTTGTGACGGAGGTAGCCTCGATGCATGCTGAAATGTCTGCTATGCCGGGTGATGAGCGCTTTTACGACCTGCTGAAGGAGCAGCTTATTGCGCTTTCGGAAGAGGCGACTCCCCTATCCGCGCTGTGTAATGCGGCGGCTCTGCTGTATAACGCGATGCAGGATATTAACTGGGCAGGCTTCTATATCCGCGTGGGTGACATGCTGCATCTTGGACCGTTTCAGGGAAAGCCGGCATGCACGCAGATCCCGCTGGGACGAGGCATATGCGGAATGGCGGCGCTTACGCAGGCACTTCAGCTCGTACCGGACGTCGCCCTGTTTCCTGGGCATATTGCCTGCGACAGCGCGTCACGGTCGGAGATTGTTGTGCCGATTGTGTTGAATCAGTCGGTGTGGGGTGTGCTGGACATTGACTCTCCTATCCTGTCGCGCTTTTCTGAGGAGGATGCGCGCGGACTTCAGCAGTTCGTGGATACGCTGGTTCAGGCGGTTGACCTGACAAGACTGCTCTGATTTGAACATCATGAAAGAGGACTTCTGCGGCAGATTGCTCTGTGCAGAAGTCCTTTTAATTATTCATATCCAAGCTTCTTCATGAAGCGTTTGAAGCCTTCCAGACCATGTTCATCCAGCTTATAGACGCCTGCGTCCTGAAGCACCTGTGCGCAGACATCCGCGACTTCCTGCTGTAGGACGTTCTCCGCTTCTTCAGGCGTGCTGCTGATGCCATTGCGCTTGACAACGTCCATCAGCCAGTCGAAATGCTTGGCGCAGCAGTCTGTTTCATCCGGACGAACAAGCGGCTTCTCGCCTGTCAGGTACAGCTTTGCCTCTGCCAGCTCTTTCTTCAGGCGTCCCGGCAGGATAAACAAACCCATAACCTCAATCAGCCCGATGTTCTCCTTCTTGATGTGGTGCAGCGGCGCGTGCGGATGAAAGATACCCAGCGGATGTTCCGCACTGGTGCGGTTGTTGCGCAGGACAAGATTCAGGCGGTAAACGCCGTCTTCCATGCGCAGAATCGGTGTGATGGTGTTGTGAGGCGATCCATCCGTTTCCGCAAGGATGTCGCAGGAAACATCGCTGTAGGTTCGCCATGCGTCAAGAATGCGGCTCGCTTCGTCAATCAACTTCTCTTCATCCGTGCCGCGCAGCTGGATGGTCGCCATCGGCCAGTTAAGCAGCGACGCGGATACTCCCTCCACCGGCGAAACGAGCTCGCAGCGGATGCCGGCGCTGTCCATCGGGAAATGATAGCGTCCGCCTTGGAAGTGGTCATGGTTGAGGATGGAACCGCCAACGATGGGCAAATCGGCATTCGAGCCGAGCATGTAATGCGGGAATTGCTTCACAAAGTCAAACAGGCGCACGAATGTGTCGCGTGAGATGCGCATCGGGACATGCTGACCGTTCAGCACGATGCAGTGCTCAGAATAGTAGGCGTATGGCGAGTACTGCATATACCACGATTGACCACCGAGCGTCAGCGGAATAATGCGGTGATTCTGACGCGCCGGGAAATTCGCGCGGCCGCGGTAGCCGGGATTTTCCACGCACAGCATGCACTTGGGATAGCCGACGCTGGGCGCGTTCTTGAGCTTTGCAATCTCGTTCGGATCCTTCTCGGGCTTGGACAGGTTGATCGTGATTTCGAGCCTGCCGATACTCGTATCAGCGAAATAGCGCACGTTCTGCGCGATGGCGTCGACCTTAATGTAATCGCACGTGCGGCACAGCTGGTAGAAGTATGCTGTTGCATCCACAGGCTGCGCATGGTCAAGGAATGAGCGGAATTGCTCGCGAACGGTCTTTGGCGATGGCGTCAGCAGACCTATTACGCGGGCAGAAAACAGGTCACGCGCATAGGTTAAGTCCTCAATGAGTCCCTTTTCGACTGCCAAATCACACAGATTCCGCAGCAGCAACGTTGCCGTTTCCGGAACCTCTTCCAGTGATGCCGGTTCTCCGTTCGGTGCGTCGAGATTCATGACATCAAGAAGCAGGTTACGAAAATAGCAAGTGTCCTGCTGCTCGATCAGCCCCTTTGCAGATGCAAATGTCAGCAGTTGCTCAATTGCCTGCGTCGCATTCTCTTCCCAGCACATAGTCCCATTTCCTTTCTGCTGTATCAATTACCAGGAAAGCACTTCATGACCCGTTTCTGTAACAAGCACCATGATTTCCCACTGTGCAGAAGGCTGCCCATCCGCCGTGAAAATCTCCCATGTGTTGCCGGGATGCGTGCAGACCTCATCTGTGCCCATGTTGACCATCGGCTCGATGGTGAAGATCATGCCCGGCGCGAGCGCCATCTCCGTGCCTTTTTTCGTCACGAAGCTGACCCACGGATCTTCGTGAAATTCGATGCCGCAGCCGTGTCCGCCGATTTCACGGACAACGCGGTAACCGTTGCTGCGGGCATAGTCGTTCACTGCCTGACCGATATCGCCAAGGAAGCCCCAAGGCTTGACCTGCTCAAGACCAAGCGCGACGCACTTCTTCGTTACATCAACCAGCCTCTGCTTTTCCGGGCTGACGTTGCCGATGCAGTACATTCTCGACGAATCGGAAAAATAACCGTTCAAGATGGTCGAGCAGTCAACATTTATGATGTCGCCGTCCTTCAAGATGACATTCTCCGACGGAAAACCGTGGCAGACCTGCTCGTTGACCGACGTGCAGACACTGTATGGATAGCCCTCGTAATTCAGCGGTGCGGGAATGCCGCCCATGTCGTGTGTCATCGTGTACACGAGATGATCGATTTCCGCTGTGTTCATGCCTTCATGAATTTGCTTGCCGATCTCGTCCAGTACCGCCACATTGATTTTGCAGCTTTCTCTGATCTTCTCGATCTGTTCAGGCGTTTTGATCATCTTGTGGTTTGGGATCTCATGACCGTTGAGCGCCAGGAAAGACAGCTGCTGGTCAAAAGATGCGTGACAGCTCTTGTATTTTTTGCCGCTGCCGCACCAGCAGGTGTCGTTGCGTCCGGGAAGATGCAGAAGAAAAAGTGGCAATGTACGCATAGGTACTCCTTTCGTTGACTCAGCGGCAGTCTCCGAGGAAGAATACAGCAAGCGTGCCCGGACCGGAGTGCGAACCGATGACAGATCCAATATAGCTGACCTGTATGCCGGCAATGCCCGGAATTTCCGCCTTTATCATATCCGCAAGCGAGTTTGCTTCTTCCTCGCAGTCGCCGTGGCTGATGAAAATCATCTGCCCTTCGGGATTGACGATGTGCTCTTTCACCTTGTTGGCAAGCATGCGGATGCTCCGGCGGCGTCCTGCAACCTTCTCGACCATGGCGAGGTGTCCCTGCTCATCCACATGTAGAATCGGTTTGATGCGAATGAGCGAGCCAAGCATGGCGCTTGTTGCGGACAAACGTCCGCCGCGGTACAGGAACATCAGGTCATCCACCGTGAACCAGTGGACGAGGTTCTGGATGTGCGCCTGAATCCAGGCAGCGTTTTCTTCGATAGACATTCCCTGCTCGCGGTTCTTCAGCGCGTAATACACGAGAAGTCCCTCACCTGCCGATGCGCACAGGCTGTCGACAACGATGAGCTTGCGGTCCGGATATTTGGCAGAGAGGCCTTTGGCAGCGTCCTTGGCCGAAGAGTATGTGCTGGACAGACCGCTGGAGAAGGCAATGCAGAACACATCATGTCCATCGGCAAGCAGCTTCTGGAAGCTTTCCTCCCACGTTGCAGTGTTGATGGCAGATGTCTTGATGACGACACCATTGCGCAGCTGATCATAGACATCCTTCTTTTCCTCGTCAGAAGCGCCGGGGATAAAGGATTCGCCGTTGCGCGTGCAGGAAAGAGACATCATTACGAAGTCGTGCTGCGCCTCAATCCAGGAAAGCGGCATATCGGTTGATGTATCTGTAACAATATAGTACATGGTGTTTCCTCCTACGATATATAGATTGGATTGGCTGCGGCGAAAAAAGGAGACAGAGGCTCATCACCTCTGCCTCCTGTGCAGATCATCCGGAAAACAGCCAAATAAGATGAAAGATGCTCCCAAAGTGACGATGCACTGCTTGCTTTTCACCCGCTGTTAAAGCAGGTAGGTGTCCTGCCGCCTGCATCTGCCTTCCCCTGGCGTTTTGCAACGGGGGCATGACATAGCCGAACTGTGGACTCGGACTCCATTTGTTGAAATGTGGGGAAAACCAGCGTGCTGTCAGACACCCCAGGAGCATCTCCCCTGCAATCATTATATGCAGGTTGCACGCTCATGTCAAGGGATTTCAGCGGTTTTTCCGAGAAAACTCCTCTGTACTGCGCCGTTTAGCGCTGAACGCGACCGGTGCCGGAGCCCTTCATCAGGCTCTCAACCTCTGCCGCGGACACGCGGTTGTAGTCGCCGATGATGGTGTGCTTCAGGCATGACGCAGCTACAGCAAACTCAAGCGCCGTCTTCTCGTCCGGATACGTGTTCAGACCGTAAATCAGACCGCCGCCAAAGGAGTCGCCGCCGCCGACACGATCAACAATGTCCGTGATGCTGTACTTGCGGGAAAGGAAGAAGTCCTTGCCGTTGTACAGGCAGGCAGACCACTCGTTGTGATTGGCAGACTTCGACTCACGCAGCGTGATGGCAACGCGTTTGATGTTCGGGTATGTCTTCATGGCGAGAGAAGCGATTGCCTTGTAGTTTTCAACGTTGATCTGACCTTCCTCAACGCTTCCGGCAGACTCTACGCTCAGGCACAGTGCCTTCTGGAAGTCCTCCTCATTCGCGATGACGGTGTCAACATACTTGACGAGCTCCTTCATCACCTCGTCGGCCTTCTTGCCGTACTTCCAGAGGTTCTTGCGGTAGTTCAGGTCGCAGGACACGTGGATGCCCTTTGCCTTTGCAGCCTTGACAGCTTCCAGAGACAGGTCAGCCGCACCCTGAGAGATAGCGGGTGTGATGCCGGTCAGGTGGAACCAGGTTGCACCCTCAAAGACGGAATCCCAGTCAATGTCGCCGGGCTTCGACTCTGCGATGGCGGAGCCGGCACGATCATAGATAACCTTGGACGGACGCTGAACAGCGCCGGTTTCAAGATAGTAGATGCCCATGCGGCCATCCATGCGGACAATCTTGGACGTGTCGACACCGAAGCCGCGCAGCTCACGGATGCAGGCGTTGCCGATGTCATTCGTGGGCAGAACCGTCACGAAAGCGGTGTCCATGCCATAGTTCGCCAGAGAAACAGCCACATTGGCCTCGCCGCCGCCGAACGTTGCTTCGAGCGTGGGAGACTGGAACAGGCGCTCATACGCCGGGGACTTCAGACGAAGCATAATTTCGCCGAAGGTAATCACCTTAGCCATTGGAAAGACCTCCTCTATATCGTCAATCAATTACTTCTGGACAAGATGGAACGCGAAGCCGCCGATTTCGTTCTCGAGGTAGATGGCGGTCAGCTTGCCGTTCTTGACGACGGCGCTGTCCTCGATGAACTTGAAGCCGCGGTTCTCCAGATGCCACTTCGCGCGGGCAACATTGTTTGTGCCGATGGCGATATGACCGTTCGCGCCGCGTCCCTGCTTCTTCATGATTTCGTAGCCGGTGCCGACGAAGTTGGAGGAATTGCCTTCCTTCACCGGCCAGCCCATCAGTGAGGCAATCTGCTTGGCCGTTGCCATGGAGGATTCTGCATCCGGGCAGTTCAAACCGATGTGACGCACCTCGAAGCCAAGCATCTTATCGACGGCGGAGCGAGTCAGGTCAGTGATGCGCTGCCAATCCTTTGCGGCAACCGCATCCTTCGGAACCATCCAGGAGCCGCCGCAGCAGAGAATCTTATCAAACGCCAGATAGTCGAGCATGTTGCTTTCGTTGATGCCGCCAGTAGGCATGAACTTCACGTCGGGATAAACAGGCGCCATGGACTTAAGCAGCTTCAAACCGCCGACTGCTTCAGCCGGGAACACCTTGACCGCCTTGAGACCGAACTGCATCGCCTGCTGAATGTCAGACGGATTGGACGTGCCGGGGCAAACCGGAATTCCCTTATCAACGCAGTACTTCACGATATCCGGCGAAAGACCGGGAGAAACGATTGCAGCGGCGCCTGCCTTCACGGCGCGGTCAACCTGATCGATAGTCAGCACAGTACCGGCGCACAGCAGCACGTCCGGCATGGCCTCATGAACGCGGCGGATAGACTCTTCAGCCGCAGCCGTCCGGAAGGTGATTTCGGCAACCGGCAATCCGCCGTCAGACAGTGCCTTGCACAGCGGCAGCGCATCGTCAGGATCATTGATGGCAATGACGGGCACGAGGCCGGCCAAAGACAGCTTCTCAAGAAATTCCATGAAACATCGTCCTTTCTTTTGCGGTCTCCGAGACGTTTGTAAGCGTTTACAACTTTGTGCACAGAGACCGATTCGACAGTCCCTATGCAGTTGGACGCACGCGTTCGAACCACTCTCATCATACAACGTTTCGCGACTTTCGTCAAGGGAAAAAACGCCGATTTGCCGTATTCTGCGGTGAAAAAATGAAAATGAGCAGCAATCGGTGAAATGTCCAATGGCAGACCACACGTTTTTCCGACTTGCGGAAAGCAGGTAAACATGATATAATCAACTTACATACGCAAGAGGCGCTTTTGCGCCCATCAGGCAGAAAGTAGGTGCACGATGAGTCAGGTTATGACGTTCAAATGTCCGTCTTGCGGCGGCTATCTCGTGTTTGAGCCGGGAAAGCAGAAGTTTCAATGCCCTTATTGCGGCGGTGAATATGATGAAGGAGAACTGAAGGAGCAGTCACACCAGCGCAAGCAGACAGCAGAAAAGGCTCGGCAGACAGAAAAGTCCGCATCTGCCGGCATGCGTTCTTATCACTGCAGCATGTGCGGCGCGGAGATTGTAACCGATGCGACAACTGCCGCAACGCGCTGCTATTATTGCCACTCCCCTGTTGTCCTGAATGACCGTTTATCAGATGAGTTTAGTCCGGACGGCGTAATTCCTTTCAAGCTGGATAAAAAAACGGCAGAAGCACAGTTCAAGGCGTTCATCAAGAAGAAAAGGTTCGTGAAAAGGGATTTCTTCTCGCAAGCGCAGATGGAGGATTTTTCCGGCGTTTACTATCCGTACTGGTCGTGCGACGTCGCCGGCGAGGGTTCATTTGACGGCGAAGGGACAAAGGTGTCCGTCACGAATACGCCGCGGGAAACCGTCACGGTCACGCGCTATTTTTCCGTTCACCGCGAAGGTCGTCTGTCATTCAGGCAAATGATCCGAAAGGCACTGAACAAGGCGGACAGACAGCTTTCCGACGGCATTCATCCCTATGTCTTTGAGGACGTCAAGCCGTATGAAGCAGGCTACTTGAGCGGCTTCCTTGCTGAAAAGCGCGATGTACCGCGTGAGGATGCTGAAAGCTCTCTCGTGCAGGAGGCAAATTCCTATGCCGAGCGCATGTTTACCAGCGTTGACAATAACTTTAACACGCTGCACGGTCACGCATCCTTCACACCTGATCAGGTGAAAATGAAGTATCTGCTGCTGCCGGCGTGGGTGTTGACTTACAAGCATCATGCGGATGGCGAGACATATTACTACATGATGAACGGCCAGACAGGGCGCGTCTGCGGCAAGCTTCCGCTCAACAAGGTCAAGCTCACGATTGTTGGCGCGCTGCTCGGTATCGCCGTGTTTGCCTTGCTGTGCCTTGGAGGTGCCTACCTATGGTAAAGAAGCTGTCTGTACTCTTCCTGATGCTGGTGCTGTCCTTTTCCTTTGCAGCGGCTGACGCACAGGTCGTGGATAATGCGAATCTGTTCACGGAGATCGAAATCAGCCAGATTACTGACATCTGCGACCGGATTGAGCAGACGTATCAGGTGGACATGTTCGTCCTGACAAGCAACGATGTTCCTGATGGACAAACACGATCGTATGCCGATGATTACTATGATGAGCACGGTCTCGGCATCGGCGATGACAACGCTGGCATGTTGTACCTGATGGATATGAACAACCGCGAGTGCTACATCAGTACCTGCGGCGTGATGATCGATTACATCACGGATGACCGTGAGGATGGAATCTTTGAGGCAGGCTGGGATGAAATGGTGAGCGGTCAGTACGGTCGCTCCGTGATTCTCTCTCTCCAGCAGACAGAAAGGTATCTGTCGCAGGGGCGTGAAAGAGGTCAGTTCCGCTATGATGAAGAAACCGGCGCACGTTACACTACGCTGTATAATCCGCTGACCAGCATGGAAATGATCATCGCTGCAGCCGCAGGGCTGATTGTGATGATCGTGTTCATCACGTCTATCAGCCGCGCTTATAACCTGAAGAACAGCACGTACTCCTATGATCTGAACGATCTGTCCGGCATTACGCTGAGCCAGAATGACGTTCGTTTCCTGCGCGAGCATGTCACCCGTGTCAAGCGTCCTGATCCGCATGACCGTCCCGGCGGCGGTCCGTCACACGGTGGTCCGTCACACGGAGGTAGCGGTACACATCGTTCGTCCGGCGGTCAGACGCACGGCGGCGGAGGACGCAGATTCTGATGCGGCTCAAAAGAAAACACGCATGCACGGCTGTACTTCGCGACACGTTCGGTGTCAGCAGCTTTCGTCCGGGACAGGAGCAGGCGGCTGATGTGCTCCTTGACCATCGGGATTTGCTCTGCATCCTGCCGACCGGCGCGGGCAAGAGCCTTTGCTGGCAGCTTCCTGCGGTGATGCTTGGCGGACTGACAGTCGTCATCTCTCCGCTAATTGTCCTGATGCACGATCAGGTGCGTCATCTCGAGAGGAAGGGCATTCCGTGCGTTCAGCTCGATAGCCTGATGACTCCAGAGGAACGCGCAGCGGGCATTCAGCGCCTTTCCAGCGGCAAGGCCGGGATTCTGTTCATTGCACCCGAACGGCTCGACAATGCCGCTTTTCTTCGCCTGTGCGAAAAACGTCAGCCATCGCTTGTGGTGGTCGATGAGGCGCACTGCGTCATTCAGTGGGGCGATTCGTTCCGTCCTGCCTATCAAAAAATCGGCACATTCATCGAACAACTGCCGAAACGTCCGGCTGTCTGCGCAATGACGGCAACGGCTGACCGATCGCTGCAGAAAAAGATCATTTCCTCTCTTGGTCTGCGCCGACCGAAGCATGTGATTATGCCGGTTGAGCGCAAGAATCTGCATTATCATGTCATCCCGACAATTCAGACGAACGATGCGATTCAGTCCTCCCTGCGACGCATGCAGGGCAAGGCAGTTATTTTTTGCCGTCGCCGCGTGCGGACAGAGGAACTGTCAACGCTGCTGAACGACAGCGGCATTTCTGCGGCACCGTATCATGCAGGGCTTGAGCGAACTGTGCGCAGTCAGGTGCTGAACGATTTTCTGTCTGGGAAAATCCGTGTTGTCACGGCGACATCGGCATTCGGCATGGGTGTTGACGTGCCTGATATCCGCCTGATTATCCACGATCATTTGCCGGATAACATGATTGACTACGTTCAGCAGTCCGGTCGCGCAGGTCGCGATGGGCAGGATGCCGACTGTATTCTGCTGTTTCCAGCGATGGATTTATTGCGGTTTAACACAAGGTGCCGCCGGATTCATACGCAAAATAAGAGCAATCGTTTCAGAGCATACTGGATGATTCGTCAGGAATGGCTGCCATTTCGCCGGGTGCTTCAGTGGTGTCTGACGGAAAAATGTCTGTCGCAGGGAATATCTTCCTTTTTCGCACAGCGGAGCGCACCGTGCGGACATTGCTCTGCGTGCCTGAAAAAGCATGTCTGGCGAGAAGTCCCCAATATTCCGCGGATGACGTCCGAAGCGCTGTACATGTGGATTTTGCAGCTGCATCGAGATGAACTAACGCTGTCTTTTCCGCAGGCGGCACAGGCGACGGATGCGCAGCTCTTCAAAATTGCGAATACAGAAAAACTGTCGGACGACCTCCCTTTTCGGAATACATATCTCCCCTATTTGCGCCTTTTCCGCTATCATGTCAAATGAAAACAGCCGGAGCAGCTAAAAAACTGCTCCGGCTTTGCGTTAGTCCAGATTCTCAGAATGATGCTTGACCTTCAAGCGATTCAGGGCTCTTGCAAGCGCTGCCTGCGTTTCCATGTATTCGCGCCGGCTCATCTTCTGGAGCATAGCCTCGCGCGCCGCATCCGCCTTTTCCTGTGTGCGGATTTTGTCGATGTCCTCCGGTTTTTCTGCCGTTTCGACAAGGACGAGTACATGGTTGTTCTCGATTTTCACCAGCCCGTAGGATACGGCGGCAAGCCGCGCTTTCTCGCCCGGAATGGTGTAACTGAGCTCGCCGGGGCTGATGGCTGCAATCATATTGCTGTGATGCGCCAGCACGCCCAGCTTGCCATCCGGCGTCGGAACGATCAGCGATTCGCATTCGCCCTCGTAAAACGCCGCAGATGCAGACAGGATGTTCAGCTGAAAGGTGCTCATACGCCTTGCTCCTTCGCGGCCTTTTCCTTCACGTCCTCAATCGTGCCGACGTTGAAGAAGGCAGATTCGGGATACTGATCCATTTCGCCGGACAGGATGGCTTTGAAGCTGCGAATGGTATCCTTCAGCGGCACATACACGCCCTTGATGCCCGTGAACTTTTCTGCCACATGGAACGGCTGCGAGAGGAAACGCTGCACCTTACGTGCACGGGATACTGTCAGACGATCCTCCTCGCTGAGTTCCTCGATGCCGAGGATGGCGATGATGTCCTGCAGGTCGGCGTACTTCTGCAGAATCTCCTGCACGCCGCGCGCTGTTTCGTAGTGCTCCTGACCGACGATGTCCGCTTCCAGAATGCGCGAGGTGGATGCCAGAGGATCAACAGCCGGATAAATACCCTGCTCGGAGATTTTGCGGCTGAGCACCGTTGTTGCATCCAGATGCGTGAATGTCTGCGCAGGCGCCGGGTCAGTCAGGTCATCAGCAGGAACATAAACGGCCTGAACCGATGTGACGGAGCCCTGACGGGTGGAGGTGATGCGCTCCTGCAGCTGACCCATTTCCGAAGCCAGCGTCGGCTGATAGCCAACGGCGGAAGGCATACGACCGAGCAGCGTCGAAACCTCAGAGCCTGCCTGAACAAAACGGAAGATGTTGTCGATGAACAGCAGAACGTCCTTATGCTCGACATCGCGGAAGTATTCCGACATGGTCAGACCGGACAGTGCAACACGCATACGCACGCCGGGCGCTTCGTTCATCTGCCCGAACACGAGCGCCGTCTTGGAGATGACGCCGCTTTCAAGCATTTCCATCCAAAGGTCATTGCCCTCACGGCTGCGTTCGCCCACGCCGGTGAAGATGGAGTATCCGCCATGCTCGGAAGCAACGTTGCGGATCAGCTCCTGAATCAGCACCGTTTTGCCGACGCCTGCGCCGCCGAACAGACCGATTTTGCCGCCTTTCGCGTATGGTTCGAGCAAGTCAATGACCTTGATGCCGGTTTCCAGGATGCTGACAACAGGGCTCTGGTCGGCAAAGGAAGGCGCCTGACGGTGGATGCACCAGCGCTCTGCGTCATCCGCGATGGGCTTACCGCCATCGATGGGATCGCCAAGAACGTTGAACATGCGCCCAAGCGTCACGTCACCGACTGGCACGCTGATGCCACGACCAGTGTTTTCCACGGTCATGCCGCGTGCAAGACCTTCGCTCGGTGCAAGCATGATGCAGCGGACCGTCTTCGTGTCGATGTGCTGTGCCACTTCCATGGTACGGACTTCTTCATTTACCTGCACACGCAGGGCATCGCGAATCTTCGGAAGCTGTCCCTCCTGAAATTCGCAGTCAATAACAGGACCGGATACCTGCACGATTTTTCCAGTATTCAGCATGTAGGCACCTTCTTTCTTTTCTGAGCCTTCGCGCCGGAGGATACCTCCGTGATTTCCTGTGTAATGGAGGCCTGACGGACGCGATTATATTGAACCGACAGCGCCGAAAGCATTTTATCAGCGTTGTCACCGGCAGAGGACATGGCGGTCATGCGTGCATTCTGTTCAGCACAGAAGCTATCGACCAGTGCACTGTACACAAAGCCGGTTACGTAGCTGCGAATGACATTGTCGAGCACTGCCTCAACACCGGAAATGAAATCGAAATGGACACTCCCCGGCGCTGCAACAGAGGCGAAATCGCCGCGGTGGAACGGCAGCAGACGCGTGCTTGTCGCTTCGGCGGACATGCTGTTCTTCATATCGGTGTAGACGATGAAGAGCTTCTGAAATTCACCGTTATCATAGCGTTCAAGCAGAATGTTGCTGATTTGGCGTGCACGATGCAGCGTCGGATTCTGTGCAGGATACAGGAAGCTCTGCTCGATGGGCGTGCCCGTTTGCATGAAGTGCTGACGACCGTATTCGCCGACGACAAACAGCTTGGTGTTCGGGTGCTCGTTTAGCATTTCCCGTGCGATTTTAAGCACATTGTGGTTGTAAGCGCCTGCCATGCCTTTATCCGCCGTAATCACCAGGCATGCGTATTCGCCTTCAAGCTTCGGTGCACCCGCCGGCGGATAGAAGTACCGGCTGTCCACATCAGGCACCGTTCGGAAGATGCGCTTGATTTCGCCCTTGAGCGCCTCGAAATATGGACGCGTGCGGTTCAAGTCATTCTTGGCCTTGCGGAGCTTCGTGGAGGAAATCAGGTACATGGCGTTGGTGATTTTCTGCGTATCCTTGATGCTGGAAATCCTGCTTTTGATTTCCTTTGCGCTGGGCATGGATTATTCCCTCCTGAAACGGCTGCCTTCAGCATTCAGGAATTCCTCAGCCGCGTGCAGAATATCCTGCTTCAGGTCGTCCGTCAGCACCTTGTCCTCGTCGATTTTCCGGCATATGTTGCTCTGTTCCTTCGCAAAATAGGCAAGCAGCGCATCACGGAACTCTGTCACAGCCTTGACGGGTACCTTGGCAATAATGTGACCCATGGCGCAAACAAGCACAATGACCTGTTCGCTCATGCTCAGCGGATGATACTGCTTCTGACGGAGCAGCTGCATCAGTCCCTGACCGTAGTGGAGCTGTTCCTTCGTCCCGTCATCGAGGTCGCTGGAGAATTGCGTAAAGACCTCCATCTCGCGATACTGAGCCAAGTCAAGTCGCAAGCTGCCGGTCGCCTTTTTGGTGGCTTTCGTCTGTGCGGCACCGCCGACACGCGAAACAGAAAGACCAACGTTGACGGCCGGACGCTGACCTGCAAAGAACAGGTCGCTCTCGAGGAAAATCTGACCATCGGTGATGGAGATGATATTTGTCGGGATATAGGCGGAAACGTCGCCTGCCTGCGTTTCAACAATCGGCAGTGCCGTTATGCTGCCGCCGCCGAGCTGGTCGCTCAGGTGCGCGGAACGTTCGAGAAGCCTCGAATGCAGGTAGAAAACGTCGCCCGGATACGCCTCACGACCAGGCGCACGCTCAAGCAGCAGGCTCATGGCACGGTATGCGATGGCGTGCTTGGACAAATCATCGTAGACGATGAGCACGTCGCGGCCGCGATGCATGAAGTACTCCGCCATGGCGCAGCCGGCATACGGCGCAATGTACTGCATTGTATCAGCCTCACCGGCCGTTGCCGAAACAACGATGCAGTAAGACATGGCATCACGGCGGCGCAGGTTCTCGACAAGCTGCGCGACGCTGGAAGCCTTCTGACCAATGGCCACATATACGCAGATGACGTTCTTGTCCTTCTGATTCAGGATCGTGTCGAGGGCGATTGCAGTCTTACCTGTCTGACGGTCGCCGATAATCAGTTCACGCTGTCCGCGACCAATCGGGAACATGGCATCAATGGACAACAGACCGGTTTCAAGCGGTGTGTCGACGCTCTGACGGTCGATGATGCCGGGTGCAGGCTGCTCAATCGGGCGGTATTCGTTCGTCTGAATATCCGCACCGCCGTCAATCGGGCGCCCAAGGGCATCGACAACGCGACCGAGGAAGCAATCGCCGACCGGAACGCCAGCCGTCTTGCCTGTGCGGACAACCTTGCTGCCCGCATAGATTTCATCGGCATTATCAAAGAGGATGCAGCCTGTTTCGTTGCGGCGCAAATCCTGTACCATGCCCTTGATGCCGTTCTCGAACATGAGAATTTCGCCGTATGCGGCATGCGTCAGACCATCGACAACAGCAATGCCGTCGCTGATGGACTTCACCGTGCCGACTTCGCTGCTCTGCGCGAGCAGATGAAAGGATTCGATGCTGCTGCGCAGCAACGGAATGACGTTCTCAGCGCTCTGCTTTCCGACAGCCTTGTCCATCGCGCGGCGGAACTGAGCCATACGACCCTTGGTGCTCCAGTCGTACACCTCGCTGCCTACCTGCAGGATGAAGCCGCTCTGCAGGGAAGCATCCTGACGAACTTGCAGGTCAATATCTGCACCGTGCTTCTTTTTAAGGAAGGCGAGAATGGCCTGCTCCTGCTCTGGAGTCGGCGGCGTCACGCAAAGCAGCGTAGCCGTCAAACGGCTCTGCTTTGTTTCATTCATGACGTTCGTCCTCCTGTGCAGCCTTCAGGAAGCTGTCATACAGCGCCTGATCGTGCGAAGCATCCTGCTGATTGAGCAGCTTGTCCGTAGCGCTCACGACCATCTGCGCGATGTCCTTCTGTGCACTCTCGATCATTGCCTTGCGCTCGACATTAGCAGAAGCCTGCGCATCCTTCAGCAGCTTATCTGCTTCGCTGCGTACACGCTCGAGCTGCATGCGGCACGCCGTATCGGTTTCCTGAGCAGCTGCATCGCTCCTTTGACGGATTTCCTCATCAGCGCCTGCGAGCTTCGCTTGATATGTTTGCAACGCAGCGTCCGCATCCTGCTGCGTCTTTTGCGCCTTTGCCTGCAAATCGGCGAAGTAGTCCTCGCGTTTCTTCATGAAGTCGGCAACCGGCTTGTACAGCAAAAGATACAAACCGCCTGCCAGAATAACAAGGTTGAACATGTGCAGCAAAATCTGCTGGAAATTAATATTCAGCGGCATATCTTCACCTGAATGAACAGACGCTTTGGACGCCTGTCCCCTTTCCGAAACTTTGAATCGTTATCATTACAGGACGAACACGACCAGAATCGCAACAATCAGGGCATAAATGATAGCGGTTTCGATGAAGACCAGACCGATCATCAGGCTGCCGCGGATATTTTCGCTTGCTTCCGGCTGACGGGCAATCGATTCAACGGACTTCGAGATGGCAAGACCCATGGCAAGTGCACCGACAGCGGCAACAACAGCAATCGCAATCGCAGCGGCAAAGGCCTTTGCAGTCGTCACAGCATCAGAATTGGTGGAGGCAGCCTCGGCAACCTCAGCAACATCAGCGGATTCAGCAAGGGCAGGAACAGCAAACATAGCAGCCACACAAACAATCGCCAGAACCAGTGCCATCATATTCAGAAACTTCTTCATAACTAATCTCCTCCTAAATCTAATCCTTAATCAGTTTGCCGCCTGAACAGCGGTCACTTTTTGCTTCTTTTTCTTGGGCTTCGGGGGCTCGCTGACTTCACCGTAGTAGTTTGCAGTCAGCATGGTCAGAACGTAGGTCTGGATGAGCGCGTGCAGCAGGGTGAACAGGACGCCCACCGCGACCGGCAGCACGAAGCTCAGGGACAGCGAGTAATAGACAAGCTCGGAAACGAGCAGACCGCCCAGCAGAGCGCCGAAAAGACGGAAGCTCATGGAAATGGGCAGCGAGAACTCCTTGAGCGTCGAACCGACACCGCGCAGACCGTTGCTGGCAATGCCGCCGGACAGAATCACGCAATAGGACATGACACCTGTTGCAATGGCTGCGTTGATGTCAGAAATCGGCGCAGGCAGCGACATGGACAATCCTTTTGTGGTCATCCACTGGATGCCGAGCAGCTCAAAAAGCGTACCGACTGAGATATACACGCCCACGGAGAAGAGGTACACGCTCAGGAAAGCATTCCGATGCGGGCTGTACGACTTCGCCAGGTTCTGGAAGTAAGAAACCAATGCCTCCAGCAAGGTTTGGAACTTCCCGGGGATGATTTTGAAATGAGGAATGACGAACACCCGCAGAAGCGCTGCGCAGACGAACAGCAACCCGGTGAGTACCCAGTCCGAAATGACGGATGGGTTTACGGTCATCCCCAGAAATGCCATTTGGTTGTCTTCATGCAGCACTGCATCCTTCATGACTTCCTGAATCGTTTCCGATTTTGTCCCGCCGGAATCTGTCAGAAAGATGGCTGCGAGCAAGGCCGCCAGGAGCACGATCATGATGACGATGATTCGCGTCTGGCTGTTCTTTTTCTCCAGCTTCATAGAATACCTCGCTTTCGCTGTTTTCTTCGGGAACATCGGTCATTATAACACTTTGAAAAAATTATTGCAAGAAAAAAGAATATTGATTTTTGGTAAAATAGCGCATAAAAAAATCCTCCGATTGACAAATTTCAAAAGGAGGATTACATATATATAGGAATAATTTTTACCGATACAGAAGGCAGGAAGCCTTCCTGCTTTACAGCATGTTTTTCTTGTGCATTACGACATATGCTACCAGCGTCAGAATGATCGCAATACCGCAGACGGCAGCGAATCCCCAAACCTGCTTTTCAAATGGCACAGGGACATTGATGCCCCAGATGGTCATAATCAGCGTTGGCACAGCGAAGAGGACAGTCAGCGCAGTCAATACCTTCATGGTAATATTCAGGTTATTGTTGATGATGGAGGCGAAGGCGTCGGTCGTGTTGCTCATAATGTCGCGGTATATCGAGCACATTTCGATAGCCTGCTTGTTTTCGATGATGACATCCTCCAGTAAATCTGTGTCTTCCGGATAGCGCTTCAGGATATCCTGACGCATCAGACGCTCCATGACCAGCGCATTGCCCTTGAGCGAGGTGTTGAAATAAACCAGCGACTTCTCAAGCTTCATCATCTGCAGAAGCTCCTGATTCCGGCTGGAATGCTCCAGCTTTTCCTGAATGTGCTGGCTTGTCTTGTCAATCTGCTTCAGGTAGGACAGGAATCGCCCGGCATTGCGCTGAAGAATCTGCAGGATGAAGCGCGTACGCTTGAAGGTCCAGAAATTGCGGATGCGCTCCTCGGTGAAGTCGTTGATAATGGGCGTATCACGCGTGCACACGGTGATGATGACCTCATCGCACAGGACGATGCCGAGTGGAATGGTGCTGTAAACATAGCCGGTGCCTTCTGTATCGACATACGGAATATCGACAATGAGGAGCGTCTGCTGTTTATCAGGGTCATAGTCGATGCGTGCAGACTCCTCTTCGTCCAGCGCTGCCGGCAGGAAGGTTGGGTCGAGGTCGAAACGGGTCGTCAGCCCATCCAGCTCTTCCTTTGTCGGATTCTGCAGATGCACCCAAACGCCCTTTTCGAGCGTTGTGCATTCAGAAAGATGATCTTCGATTGTCTTGAAAATTCTTCTCATGCTGCTGCGTCCTTTCATTACCTACATGGAAAAGACAGCGCAGCTTCGGCCGTTATTGTGCGAGGAGAGCGCTGCCTTGCGAGAAATTGTTACTATACGGGTCACCGTCCATATCGGTTGAGCGCTCCTTTCTGGCATGCTGAAAAAATGGTTGCTGAACATACCTACGTGTTATCTTACGCCCATTTTGCGGAAATGTCAACGGTTGAAGCGAAAGATTTAAACGAAGCATCAAAGCATATAATTTGCCGACCGAAAAGTAGAGATTCTGACGAAAATCAAAAAGAATTTGGTTTTTCTATGGCGTTTCGGAAATTTTTCGGTATAATAGTATTTGGTGAAAACAGGACATGATCATTAGCAGGAGGATGAACCTCGATGGCGTGTGATCTTCAGCGGGCAAATGTATGGAAACGCATCTCAGCCTTTCTCTTCGATGTGATTCTATTGGCAGTTGCCTGCGTTTTGTGTGGCTGGGGCTTATCGTATATGCTGAATTACGACAGCTATTATGACACGCTCATGACACGGTATCAAGCCATTGCCAATGATAACGGTCTGGATGTATCTGTTATCTCGCAGAATTACAGCGACCTCACCGAGGAGGAGCAGCAGCTTGCAGAGCAGGTCAATCAGCTGCTTGCCGCGGATGAGGACGCCGTACATGCGTATGAGATGGTCATTCAGCTTTCACTGCTCATTGTCAGCTTTGGCCTTCTGATTTCCTATCTGCTGCTGGAATTTCTGATTCCGCTGCTGCTGAAAAACGGACAGACACTGGGCAAAAAGATATTCGGCGTTGCCCTGATGCGCTCGGACAGCGTACAGATTTCGCCTGTCATGATGTTTGTCAGAACGGTGCTCGGCAAGTATGCAGTGGAAACGATGATACCGGTAATGGCCGTCATGATGGTTTTCTTCGGCAACCTGAACCTTGTGGTCAGCTGCATTGTCATTGCGCTTCTGCTGGCTCAGGCGATTCTTTTCCTCGCGACGAAGAATCATTCGCTGATACACGATTTGCTGGCGGATACAATTGCGGTTGACATGGGCAGTCAGCAGATTTTCCGAACCGCCGAGGACAGAGCTGCCTACATCGCCAGGTGTCAGGCGGAATCAAACGACAATCAGCCCTATTAACCACGCGCAGGAAAATGCACGGAATAAAGAAAGGGGATTCTATGAAAATCGTTTTGCAGAATCTGACGAAAATCTTTCCGAGCCGCAATAAGAAATCCGGCGAAGAGGTCGTTGCAGTCAATAACTTCAATTTCACTATTCCAGACGGGCAATTGATCGGTCTGCTCGGTCCTTCAGGCTGCGGCAAGAGCACAACGCTGTATATGATCAGCGGGCTTCAGAAACCCAGCAGCGGTAAGATTTTCTTTGGTGATGATGATGTGACAGAGCTGTCCACGGAAAACAGAGGCATCGGGCTTGTGTTCCAGAACTATGCGCTCTATCCGCATCTGACTGTGAAACAGAATATTCTCTTCCCCTTGCAGAATCTGCGTGGCAAGGATAAGCTGAGCAAGGATGCCATGCTGGCACGTGCGCAGGAGGCAGCGAGGCTCGTGCAGATTGAGAATCTGCTCGACCGCAAGCCGAGCGAGCTTTCCGGCGGTCAGCAGCAGCGTGTTGCGATTGCGCGTGCACTGGTAAAAATGCCGCGAGTGCTGCTGCTTGATGAACCGCTGTCGAATCTCGATGCGCGTCTTCGCCTGCAAACGCGTGAAGAAATCCGCCGCATTCAGAAAGAAACGAAAATCACGACCGTTTTTGTTACGCACGATCAGGAAGAAGCCATGTCCATTTCTGATATGATTGTCGTCATGAAGTCCGGCGTTGTGCAACAGATTGGCAAGCCGCAGGAGGTCTACGATAATCCTGAGAATCTGTTTGTCGCAAACTTCCTCGGTACACCGCCGATTAACATCTTTGCAGGCAGCGTCAGGGATGAGCAGCTCTTCATCGGCAGTGAAAACGTGATGACGGTGCCCGGCGTCAAGGATCAGGAAGTATTTGCCGGCATTCGTCCGGAAGGCTTTATTCTGGATATGGAGCACGGTACCTTCTCCCTCAAGCCGCAGAACGTCGAGGTCATGGGACGCGATGTTTCAGTCGTCGCAACGCATGAGGCATCCCAGAAGCCGACGGTTCGGTCGATTATCGATGCGGATCAGCGCATGCAGATCGGCGCGGATATTGTCCGCTATCAGATCAAGCCGAATAAGCTGTTCTTATTCACCAAGGACGACAACGGCACGCGCATTCCATTCGAGGTGAAATGATATGGTAGAAAGCAAACATCAATGGAAGGCATGGTTATACCTCGCGCCGGCAATTCTCCTGCTGCTCGTCTTTACGGTCTGGCCGATTATCAATACGGTTCGCCTTGCGTTCCTCAATGATTACAACAGCCTGAGCGAGGTTGGCGGCGCAACGTTCACCATCGGCATCAAGAATTTTCAGACGGTTATCGGCGACAGCGGCTTCCTGACCGCACTAAAGAACACGATGCTGCTGTGCATCTTTACGGTGCCGATTTCCACCATTTTGGCCTTGTTGATTGCGGTTGCGCTTAATTCCATTAAGCCGCTGCGTAATGTCCTGCAGACGATATTCTTCCTGCCGTACGTCACGAACTCTATTGCCATTGGCATGGTCTTTGCAGCAATGTTCAACATTATCGGCATGCCGCATATGGAGCGACTGATTCAGACGAAGGGTATTGTCAACAATATCATCGAGTTTTTCGGCGGACATTACGTCAACTGGATCAATCAGGGTTCGGAATATTGGGCGAACCTATTCGTCATGATCGTGTACATCGTCTGGAACGCTCTGCCGTTCAAAATTCTGGTGCTGCTTGGCGGATTGCAGAGCATCAATAAGCAGTACTATGATGCTGCAAAAATTGATTCCACACCTCGTTGGCGCGTATTCACAAAGATTACCGTGCCGCTCCTCTCTCCGATGATTGCCTATGTCGTTATTACCGGCTTTATCGGCGGTTTCAAGGAATACACCAGCATTGTCGGCATATTCGGCGAAACGATGGGACCTGCGGGTGACGCGGGCAGAATGAACACCATCGTCGGCATGATCTATGATGCGCTGCCGAAGTCGAATTACGGCGTGGCGAGCGCTGCTGCACTGATTCTGTTCGCGATCATCTTCGTGGTGACGATGATTAACATGCAGGTCAGCAAGAAGCGCGTCCATTATTGAGAGGTGTAGTATGTCCGAAAAACAATTAAACGTCATGCATGCAAAGAACATGCAAAGCGTCGGTGTGATGCAAAAGGTCATGAAGGTCATCAGCACGATCCTGATTTACATATTTCTGCTGATAATGGCTGCGATTGTGCTGTTTCCGTTTTACTGGATGATCATCTCGTCCATGAAGTCACTGGAAGAATACCGCTCTTCCGTGCCGACATTCTGGCCCAAAATACTCATGATCAGCAACTATGCCGAAGCCTTCTCGACCGGCAATCTGGGTCAGCTCTTCCTGAATACGGCGTATGTCGGCATTGTATCGACGCTGCTGTCGCTTGTTATCACCATTTTGACTGCGTTTGCATTTGCGCGGTTGGAGTTTAAGGGTAAGAACGTACTGTTCGGTGCGCTGCTCGCAACGATGATGATTCCCGGAGAGCTGTTCACCATCACGAATTACCAGACGATTTTTCTTTTAAACTGGCAGAACACGTTTACTGTACTGATTGTGCCTTTCCTTGTCAGCGTGTTCTACATCTACCTGCTCAGGCAGAACTTCCTGCAGATTCCCAATGAGCTGTATCTGGCGGCGAAGGTCGATGGAACAAGCGACTTCAAGTACCTTTGGAAGGTCATGGTACCGCTGTCGTTACCGACGCTTATTTCCATCACCATCCTTAAAATGATGGGTGCGTGGAATTCTTACGTCTGGCCGCGTCTGGTGGCAAATGACGATGCGCATAAGCTGATTACCAATGGTCTGCGCAATGCCTTCAACAGTACGAGCGGTGAAACGAATTATCCCGTGCAGATGGCTGCTGTAGCCATGGTTTCGTTCCCGTTGTTCCTGGTGTTCATCTTCCTGCGCAAGTACATCATGTCCGGTGTCAGCCGCAGCGGCATCAAGGGTTAATCGGTGGATTAGGCCACCTTTAACAAATATACTCCCTACGATCAGAAAGGAAGGTAGTCACATGAGGAAGTTTCTCTCTCTTTTCCTGGCAATGACCATGCTTCTTGCTTGCACGGTCTGCTTCGGCGCTGCTGAAACGGCAACTGAGGTGGAAGCCTACGATGGAAGTGAAGTCAACATCACCTTCTACAATACAATGGGAACGAACCTGACCGCTGTGCTGGATAGCTACATCGCGGAATTCAACAAGCTGTATCCGAATATCCACATCACTTACACCGCTGTCGGCGGCTATGACGATGTGCGTGATCAGATCACGAAGGAAATCACCGTCGGTGCGCAGCCGAACATCGCCTACTGCTACCCGGATCACGTTGCGCTGTACAACCTCGCACGTGCGGTTCAGCCGCTCGATGATTACATCGACAGCACTGCCGAAATCACCCGTGCGGACGGCACGACGGAAACGTTCGGTCTGACGCAGGCGCAGAAGGATGACTTCATCGAAGCATACTACAGCGAAGGCAAGCAGTTCGGCGACAGTCTCATGTATACCATGCCGATGAGCAAGTCCACTGAAGTGCTCTACTACAACAAGACATTCTTCGATGAGAACAACCTGAAGGTACCGACGACGTGGGATGAGATGGAAGAAATCTGCAAGCAGATTGTTGAAATCGATCCCTACAGCATTCCGCTCGGCTATGACTCCGAGAACAACTGGTTTATCACGATGACTGAGCAGCTCAAGACACCCTACACCAGCGCGACCGGTGAGCACTTTCTGTTCAACACGGCGGAAAACCGTGCATTTGTGAAGCGCGTTGCTGAGTGGTATAATCAGGGCTACGTGACGACGCAGACGATTTACGGCAGCTACACGTCCGGACTGTTCGTCTCCGATTCCGGCATCAAGAGCTACATGTCCATCGGCTCCTCTGCCGGCGCAACGCATCAGCGTCCTACGAAGAACGCGGACGGCACCTATCCCTTCGAAGTGGGCATCACGACCATCCCGCAGGCTGATCCGTCGAACCCCAAGGTCATTTCTCAAGGACCGAGTCTGTGCATCTTCAAGAAGTCCAATGCGCAGGAGGTTGCTGCATCATGGCTGTTCGTCAAGTATCTGACGACCACGGTTGAATTCCAGGCTGAATTTTCCATGGCTTCCGGCTATGTGCCCGTCATCAAGTCCGTTTCTGAGAACGAGGTCTATGCTGATTTTGTGGCGAATGCGGATGGCGGCGACAACGTGGCTGCACTGGCCGCAAAGGTCTGCCTTGAGCAGGTTGATGCATATTACACCTCCCCTGCCTTCCCCGGTTCTTCTGATGCACGCAGCCGCGTTGGCGAATTGCTGGCAGGCTGCATGACCGACGCTGCGACGCTTGACCTGACGAAGGAAGAGAATGTCACGAAGCTCGAAGAGATGATTCAGACCCGCTTCGATGATGCCATCACCAAGTGCGAGCAGGCCATTGCTGGCTTCGGGCTGTAATGTGAACGCATGAACAGCAAACGCATTGGGACGCTCCTGCTGATCCTGCTGTTGCTCATCTTTACGATGATAGCAGCAGCCATCGCAGAGGAGTCCGCAGAATTCGTTGACTACGTGTCTCAGCTTCACCTAAACATGCATTCAGCTACGCTTAAGACGACCGCGACAGTCAAAGCCTTTGTCGACGGCGATACGGTGCACTTCTATGTCCCGATGAGCATTTCTGAAAGCGGCTCTGTAAAGGTGCGTTTCCTTGCACTTAACACGCCTGAATCGACCGGAAAAATCGAGGAATACGGCATCAAGGCTTCCAATTTCACGCGTGAAAAGCTCGAAAGCGCCGTATCAATCATCCTTGAGGCAGATTCCAACGAGATGGAAATCGACTCAACGGGCGAAAGGTACCTCTTCTGGGTCTGGTATCAGCCGGCAGAGGGCGAAGAGTACCGCAATCTGAACCTCGAGCTGCTGCAGAACGGGCTTGCCAAGGCGTACTCCACGTTTAATACGCAGTACGGCAGCATCTGCTCGAATGCGCTGGATCAGGCGCGGCAGTTCAAGCTGAACATGTACTCCGGCGAAGCCGATCCCGATTACTACTACGGCGACGCCATCGAAATCACGCTCAAGGAGCTTCGCTGCCATGCAGAGAAGTACCTGAACAAGAAGGTTGCTTTCAGCGGCATTGTCACCTTGACCCACAATCAGTCTGCCTACGTGGAAGCTTATGATGCGGACAGCGAGCTTGTCTACGGCATCAGCGTTTACTATGGGTATTCGCTCAGCGGCAAGGGCTTGTCCATCCTCACGCCCGGCAATCAGGTTCGAGTAGTCGGAACGGTGCAATACTACGAGGCAGCGGATCAGTATCAGGTGTCTGATGTCTCCTATCGGCAGATGAAACCGAGCGACCCGAACAATCTGCAGCTCATTAACGAGGGTCAATCACCGTATTACACAGCAGTTTCGCTTGATAAACTGCTGAATGATACGGTAACCATTGTTGACGAGGAGAATGGTGCAGAAACGTATGATTACGCACAGCTGGCGCAGTACACGAGCGTATCGGTTGATGGGCTGAAGGTGACAGCTGCGTCAAGTACTGGCAGCGTAATTTACCTGACATGCTCCTGCGGAGATCAGCAAATCACGGTGGAGACGCCTTACAACGAGGAAATGCTGACCCTGATTGAACATACGATCAACGTGCGCGGCTTTGTCGAACGTGATTATGACGGCAACGTCATCGTCTGCACCTATCTTCAGGATGCCATTACACTTCAGGATTAAACAAACCCGATCTTCAGAAAGGGAGATAAACATGAAGAAATTTCTTGCAATGCTCATGCTCGCTGCCATGTGTTTCACCTGCGCGGCAGTTGCGGAAACGACTGACGCGGATCTGACTTCCGCAAAGGCATACCTGTACATGATGTACAAATCCTCTGCAGAAACGACCATGGCTGACTACGAGGTTGTCGGTGTGGTGAACATTGGCGGTACGGAATTCCCGATCACATGGACGACCGACAGCGACACCATTAAAATCGTGCCTGGTGACAATAAGATGGTCACCATTGATGTCGATGAGAACAATCCAGAGGAAGTCACCTACACCCTGACGGCAACGCTGTCGAATGCTGCCGGCGAGACGGTCAGCGTTTCCTTCGCGCACAAGGTGCCTGCCGCAATGACCCTCGAGGGCATGAGCTATGAGGAGATTGTTGCTGCGGCGTATACGCTGGAAGCCGGCGTTTCCATGGAAGAGATGCAGCGCCTGTACGGCACCGTCACCCAGATCAACACTGCATGGAGCGATGAGTACAAGAACATCACCGTAACGATTCAGGTTGGCGAGCTGGCAGATCAGCCGATTCAGTGCTATCGTCTTTCCGGCGACGGTGCGGAAAACCTTGCAGTCGGCGATGCCATCACGGTTGAAGGCACCCTGAAGAACTACAACGGCACCATCGAGTTCGATAAGGGCTGCAAGCTGGTCGGATACGGCGAAATTGTTAGCCAGAAGAGCATTGTCGATGCTGCCTATGCGTTGGAAGCCGGCGTTTCCATGACGGCGCCCACGGCGCTCTGCGGCGAAGTCACCTCCATCGATACGGCATGGAGCGATGAATATCAGAACATCACGGTTACCATCGTTTGCGACGGTCTGACGGATCAGCCGATTCAGTGCTATCGCCTTTCCGGCGAAGGAGCGCAGACGCTTGAAGTCGGCAGCGAAATCGGCGTGTACGGCACCATCAAGAACTACAAGGGCACCATTGAATTTGACAAGGGCTGCGTGATTGTTCCCGCAGATGTTGTTGCAAGCGTTCGTCTGGCAATCAGTGCCTACACGCTGGAGGCAGGTCTTGCAATGACCGATGCATCGACTATGACAGGTGTCATCAGCAGCATTGACACGGCATGGAGCGATGAGTATCAGAACATCACGGTCACCATCGTCCCCGGCGGTCTGACGGACTATGCGGTGCAGTGTTATCGCCTGTCCGGCGAAGGCGCGCAGACGCTTGCAGTGGGCGACACCATTACTGTCAGCGGCACCATCAAGAATTACAAGGGAACGATTGAATTCGACAAGGGCTGCACGCTTGATGCGGTCGTTAAGGCGGAGTAATCATCTTACTGATGCGGAAGCCTGTCAGGAGCGCTCGCTCTTGGCAGGCTTTCTGCTTGTAGGAAAAAACAAAACGTGGTATAATTCGCAATAGGTTATGCCCGACTGCTTTTTGAGGAGGATATGTTGATGAAAAAATGTCTGGTATTGATGCTGCTTTGTGTGCTGGCGTTCGGCGTGTTGACTTCCTATGCAGAGGATGCAGCCGCTGCGCGCGTTGAAACTATTTCCGTAGGAGAAAATGAAATGGATTATACGGTATTCGGCAACGGCAGCAAGACGTTCGTGATTTTACCCGGCTTGTCGATTCACAGCGTAATGGGCTCAGCAGATGCCATTGCTGCGGCGTATCAAGACTTCACAGCGGATTATACTGTATACGTGTTCGATCGTCCCAAGGAAATCAGCGAAGGCATGACCAACAAGGACATTGCGGAAGAAACGGCGGCGGCGATGAAGGCGCTCGGCATCGAAAGCGTAGATATCTTCGGTGCATCGCAGGGCGGCATGATTGCGATGGAGATTGCCATCAATCATCCGGACATGGTTAACAAGCTGATTCTGGGCTCAACGCTTGCCAAGCAGAATGATACATTTCAGCAGATGATTGAGCAGTGGATTCTGCTTGCAGAAAAGAAGGACGAAACGGCATTGCTGGAAAGTTTCGCAGACAACGTCTATTCCGAGGCGACTCTTGCGGCATACCGTGATGTTCTCGTTTCCTCAAATCTTGGCATCACGGATGAGGAATATGAGCGGTTCATCATTCAGGCAAAAGCCTGCGCTATCTTCGATTGCTATGATGAGCTGTCAGCAATCAAGTGCCCCGTGCTGGTGCTTGGTGCGGAAGGCGATCATGTCACAACGGCAGAAGGCTCGAAGCAGATTGCAGATGCACTTCAGTGCAAATACTACCTGTATGGCGAGGAATATGGTCACGGCGTATACGATGAAGCGCCGGACTATCGGGAACGTTGCCTGAAGTTCCTTGCAGACTAAATAGAAGAATACTCCCCTATCCTGAAAGCGCGGCGGTCAGACGATCGACCGCGTTTTTTTTGTGGAATTTTTGTGGTGTTTTAATATTGCTATTTATAATTTGTTCACAAAATATCTTTGATAAACTATTGACAATGCTTTAAAAGTATGATAAATTAATAACAAACAAATTCAAGGATGCGTCAGGAAGTGACGCTCGAGACATGACAAGGAGGTCAAATATGAAGGGTTTCGCAATGCTGACAATCGGTTCGACTGGTTGGATCGAGAAGGACATCCCGAAGTGCGGACCGATGGACGCAATCTGCAAGCCGCTTGCTCTCGCTCCCTGCACGTCTGATATTCACACGGTCTGGGCTGGTGCGATCGGTGACCGCAAGAACATGATTCTTGGTCACGAGGCTGTCGGTGAGGTTGTTGAGGTCGGCAGTGAGGTTCGTGATTTCAAAGTCGGCGACAAGGTGCTTGTGTCTGCCATCACGCCTGACTGGAATTCTCTCGAGGCGCAGGGCGGCTATCCGATGCATTCCGGCGGAATGCTGGCTGGCTGGAAGTTTTCCAATTTCAAGGATGGTGTCTTTGCCGAGTATTTCCACGTAAACGATGCGGATGGCAATCTGGCGCTGTTCCCTGAGGGAATGGACGTCGCCGCTGCAGCGATGATTTCTGATATGGTGCCTACCGGTTTCCATGGCGCGGAGCTTGCGGATGTTCAGTTCGGCGAAAATGTTGCTGTTATCGGTATTGGTCCTGTCGGTCTGATGGCAGTTGCTGCCTGTGCAATCCGTGGTGCTGCGGAAATTTACGCAGTTGGCTCTCGCAAGAACTGCTGCGACCTCGCACGTGAATTTGGTGCGACGGACATCATTGACTATCATAAGGCAGACATCGTCGAGCAGATTATGGACAAGACACATGGCAAGGGCGTTGACAAGGTTGTCGTTGCCGGCGGCGACAATGATACGTTCGCGCAAGCGATGAAGATCGTGAAGCCCGGCGGAATCATCGGCAACGTCAACTACCTCGGTGAAGGCGATATGGTTGGCATTCCGCGCCTTGACTGGGGCTGTGGCATGGGTCACAAGCAGCTTCGCGGCGGTCTGATGCCCGGCGGTCGTCTCCGTTCGGAGCGTCTGGCACGTCTGGTGATGGCGAACCGCATCCATCCGGAAAAGCTGATTACACATCGCTTCAGCGGACTTGAGAGCGTTGAACCTGCACTGATGCTGATGAAGGACAAGCCGCGCGAGCTGATTAAGCCGCTCGTGGTCATCTGAGAAGCATAGCAAATAGCAGGACGCATCTTTTTGATACGCCCTGCTGTTTGTTGCTGTTTTTATTTTGCATACCAGTCATATTGATAGCCGTAATCGCCTTCATGTACCTGCTTTGTAAGCGTGAAGTGGACAACTGCATTCTCACGCAGCAGGAATTCAAGCTTTACATTGCCCTGATCTGCTACAGCAGTGCTCAAGTTGACGTCCGGATGATCCGTTTTTCGCAACGTGCTCAGCTGCTGTTGCGTCAAGCTGCGCGGTTCGCCCATGTCGTGCCACGCCTTGAGCGGATTGCAGGTCATTTCATCAACCGCTTCGGTAACAAGCACCTGTTTTCCGTCGGCAGGCAATGTAATGGCGATGGAAAGTGGCTCACGCGTTTCGTGGCACAGGTTCCACAGGATGCCCTCATAGCTGTTATCTACCTTGCGGATAATAACAGCGTGTTCATCGCGGTAAACAGGCGTGCCATTCAATTTGGAGAAAAACGCAAAGGCCCACAGCGTCGGTTTGGCAATCAACCCGTTCGCAATCAGACCGAAGCCGCCATGGAAGGGCATCGGCGGAACTCCCTGCTCCTCAAACACATCGCCGAACGTCCAGTAGGAATAGGATGCAGCAACATCGCCCATCCTCGCCAGCACCCCAGCCATGTATGCAGCGTTCAGATTCGTATCGTGAATCGGGCAGAATGGGTTATATGAGGTGTTGAATTCTGTGATGTGCATTTCGATACCGCTGTACTCCGGAAAACTGTCGATAATTTCGCGTGTTTGCTGCATTTCCTTCATCAGCGAATCTACTGAACGCATGGAATGATACAGATAACGCCCCTGATGCTCCGGCGTTTCGCCCATATAGGCGTGGCGCGTCACGAAGTCAACAGGCAGATGCTCGTCGAGGCAGAACTGCAGGAAGTTGCGCACCCAATCCAGCGATGTCGTACCGCCGCAGATGGCAGGTCCGCCAACACGCATCTCCGGCAGTGCTGACTTCACAGCGCGTGCGGTGACGGCGTATAGATGATGGTACTTTTCCTCGTCTGCGTTCTCCCAGAAGCATTCAAGGTTTGGCTCGTTCCAGATTTCGCATGGCCATGAGGAAACTTCCTCTCTGCCGTAGCGCTCTGCCAGATGCAGAAGGGTCGCCTTCACCAGATTAGTCCATTTTTCATCATCCTGCGGCGGTGTTACATTGCCCTTCCAATAGAAAACGGTTTGTGTGCCGCTCGCCATCTTCTGCGGCATGAAGCCCAGCTCCAGAAATGGTTTCAGTCCAAGTGAACGATAGTCATCCATGACGCGGTCAAGGTAAGTGAAGTTATACGATTCATGCCAGTTTCCGTCTTGATCCTGATACGGCTGATAAATTGCCATATCATCGCTGAACAGTCCGTGTCCGCGGATGTGCTTGAAGCTGCATTCCGCCTGTGCCATGGCAAGCTGATCGTGATATTCCTTCTGCAATGCCAGCCCCATGCGCCCTGTGCCAATGCAGAAGGACGTGTGATTGCTGAATGAAGCGGTGCTATTAGCAGATAAATGAATTTCATGCACTTTCATGAAAGTTACTCCTCTTCTGATGCGGCTTATAAGCCTGATTTCGTCCAGTCAAATACAAAAACCTGATCATGCGGCAGATAGGCCTGGCATGTGTCGATCTTCTCATACGGTGGAATGTTCACCGGCTCAGCGGCACGCAGGTTGCCATCCGTTAGCGCGTTGAAGAAATCATCGAACATCCAGCGGTCGTAGAGTACATCACGATGCGGACAAAGCACCTTTTCAAACGGCAGCAGCTGCACCTCACGCATGTTGTTCCGAAATTCGCGAAGTCCGAGCGCCTGCGGAAAGAACAGCCACGTTGTTGGATTCCAGTCATCGCCGGAAAGCAACAGCTTTCGCTCAGGGATGTACACCACTGCGGAACCGGGCGTATGACCGGGAGCAGCGATAATTTCCGCCGTCATACCACCCAAATCGATGATGCCGGGTGTCATTGGCTTCGGCGGCTGAATGCTTCCTGACAGGAATACAGATTCATCTACTGCGATGTTCTGTCCGACTGCCTGCGCCACAATACGTTTGCGTGTTGCCGTATCAGTGAAGACAGACCAGTCCGGCAAATCCTCCGGCAGCATGTATGTTTCCGGAAACCAGCGCGCACCAAGCGCATGGTCGTAGTGGTTATGCGTGAGAAAGACTGTCAGCGGCTTGTCGGTCATGTGCTGCATAAACTCCGCTACATTCTCGATGCCATAGCCTGTATCGACCAGCAGAGCGGTGTTCTCCCCTTCCAGCAGCGTCATGCACACGCCAAGGCAATCCGCAATATGCCACACGTCCGGCATCACTGCGTGAACCGTAAAAGCCAAGTTTGCTTCATCCTTTCCTGCGAAGAAATTCAGTCTCTCTATTCGACAGTCAGTTATCTTTTTCCTGTTATCTACTTAATTTTTCGTTGCGCTTTAGGAATTTATCTTGTGCTTTCTACCGTTACATGCTATATTTTTTACGACATTCTTTTAAGGAGTGCTTCTGTGATGAAGGAATCATGGCGTTCGTGGCTTCCCTTTCTGACGGATGATGTTCCTGAAGGCTTTACACAGCCGATGGAAACGGCGCGTTTTGAGCTGGATCATGCTCTGCCGCGGCTCGCCCCCGATTGGCAGGTGACGCTGAAGCAGGATGAGTCGCTGCAAGACGGCTATGTCATCTCACGCAACGACACCAGCATCGTTCTGACAGGTGGTAAAACCGGCGTACTATACGGCGCGTATCAGCTGCTGATGAAGCTGGCAGTTGGTACTGACATTCCGGAAAGCTTTACTGCATCACCGCAATATGCACTGCGCATGATCAACTGTTGGGATAATATGGATGGCAGCGTGGAGCGGGGTTATTCCGGCAGAAGCTTGTTTTTTGATGGAGGACGGCTGTCCTACAACGCAGCACGCCTCCGTCAGCTTGCAAGGATGATGGCATCAGTCGGCCTGAATGTGCTGTGCATCAACAATGTCAATGTTCACGAGCCTGCGCAGGAGCTGATTGAGTCGTTTTTGCCGGATTTGGCGGTACTTGCGGCGATTTTCCGTCCTTTCGGCATCCGCTTGATGGTTGCCGTTGACTATTCGCAGCCTATGCGCCATGGAATCCCGACGGCTGACCCGCTGGACGAGCGTGTGCAGGCATGGTGGCAGCATCAGGCAGCGATTGCGTACAGCAGTATTCCGGATCTTGCCGGCTTTCTCGTCAAGGCAGACAGCGAACATCGTCCCGGACCGTTTTCCTATGGCAGAAATCACGCGGAAGGTGCGAACATGCTCGCTCGGGCAATCAAACCATTCGGCGGCGTACTTGTCTGGCGTTGCTTTGTCTATAATTGTCAACAGGATTGGCGCGATATTTCGACTGACCGTCCGAAGGCTGCTTATGACAACTATGTGCATCTCGATGGTCAATTTGATGATAACGTAATCCTGCAGGTAAAGAACGGTCCGTTCGATTTTCAGGTGCGCGAGCCGATTTCGCCGACGCTTCTGGCGATGCCGCATACGCAGCTTGCTCTGGAATGGCAGCTTGCGCAGGAATACACGGGTCAGCAAATCGACTTGTATGCTATGCCAAGCATGTGGCAGGAGACCATGGCTGATTTGCCGCTGAAGAGCATCATGGCGATGGCTGCTGTTTCAAATTTCGGCAATGATGCAATCATGACAGGCCACCCATTTGCGGCGTTGAATCTGTTTGCATACGGCGTACTTGCGTGGAGTCCGCTTTGCTGCCGTCCGGATGATATCATTCGGCAATGGATTCGCCTCACCTACTGCCTTTCGCTTAAAGACGAATGCACGTTGGCAGACATTTTGCTCGGAAGCCGTCATGCGTATGAGCAGTATACGGCTCCACTTGGCATCGGCTGGATGGTTACGCCGAATGTACACTACGATCCAAGTCCGGACGGATATGAATATCAGTCATGGGGGACGTATCACAAGGCAGACCGCGATGCTATTGGCATTGACCGCACATCCGCCGGAACAGGCTATGCATTGCAATATCCACCGTTGCTGCGCGATCGATACTCATCGTTGGAAACCTGCCCGGATGAACTGCTGCTGTTCTTTCATCGTTTGCCGTACACGTATCGGATGCACGATGGACGGACGCTGATTCAGCGCATTTATGATGATCACTTCGAGGGATACGATTGGGTGGAACGCGCAAGCGAAGCACTGGAGTCGCTGACATTGCCGGAGGAGGATCGTGCCGTTGTGCTGGAGCGTATCAAGCTTCAAAAGCAGAATGCACGTGAGTGGCGTGATGTCATTAATACGTACTTCCATCGCCTGTCCGGCATTGACGATATCCATGGCAGAATGATTTACCCGTAAAAAGACTCCCGTTCTGATTTACTTCAGAGCGGGAGCTTTGTTATTGCCTTGATTTTATTCCTGCGGAGGAACCGGCGTATATGCCGCCTCTGGAAGCGGCAGATCATCAGTAATTTCCAAATCAGTAGACGTGGAAGCATCTTCATCCTCGAGTAAATCAGCCGGTGTGGCAACAGAGATGGGCTGCGAACCGAAACTTTCCGTCAGACTGTTCATCGCTGTTGACAGGATACTGAGAAGCTGTGTGCTGTCCATGCCCGTAACATTCTGTGCACCATCGGTCGGCAGTTCAAGCGCATTCCAGCGACCTGTTGTTCTCAGCGCCATGCGGAGCGTCAAATCAGCTTCTGCCATGTGAAGACCAGCTGTGATGTTCAGGCGGACAGGCGCAGCTTCTTTCTTTTCGCGGTTGTACTGGAGTGTCAATTCAGCCGTAATCGGCTCGAACGTTTCGTATTGCTCCTCTTCGCCCTCGGGAATATCCGGCGTAAGCAGCAGTTTCCATTCGGAATTATCGTAGCGCTTGCTGGAGTCTGACGTTTCGGAATGTGTGTACGAGAAGGCAAACGCAGCGCGTAACGGCTTGACATCCTGAGCATCTGCGGCAGGCATGCGCGACACATAGCCCGAATAGGGCTGCTCGACATCTTCACTCTTTTGCATGCTCAACGTGAGCGTCTGCTTCTCGTTCATGAGCATCAGCGTCGTTGTCTGCTCTTCCTGCTTGAACGTCAGGTTTGTGTAGCCCCACGGATTTTGTGGAAGCGGCAGAGCAACAGCCACAGACAGCGTATCGCCATGCGTGGAGAGTGTTCTTGACAGACGCAGCTCACCCGTCAGCGGCAGCGCATCAATGCATGCGTCATAGAAGTAGAGCATCGATGTGTTCAGGTATGTGTCCTGCTGCGCCTCCGTCATCAGCGGTCGAATAAGCGCCAGCAGCTCCTGGTCATAGAGGAAGGTATGCCACAGCTGCTTTGCCAGCGCTTTGACGTTTTCAGCAGGAATGACATAGGTAATCTGAAGGCGCATCTCATCGCTTTCCGTAATGGTTGTCGGATCCGATGCGTAATCAGCAAGCCACAGCTCAATGCTGTTGAGATATGCATCAAGCAGAGGTGCCCACGTGTTTTCCAGGACCATGCTCGGCTGATTTGCAATGCCGAGGAGGACGGAATAGAAGGAAGGATTGCCGCCTGCAGAAGTGCCAAGAATCGACTGAAGCGCGCTATCATTGAGCGAAACCGTCAGGATGGTTTCCGGCACAAGAACGGAACGGAGATACAGTGAATCGCCCACGCGGTAAAGCTGCGTCAGTCCCTGCTGATTGCCATCGTCATCCTCGGCATAAATCTGATACTGGAAGTCATCGCTTTCCTCCAGATTCAGCAGACGAAGATGAAGCGTTGATGCAGTGACGGGCAGGAACAAGTCAAGCCACGAGGCCGTGCCAGAGGCTGTGAGCGCCGTAGAGCCGCGAATCGGATAATTCTGCACAGAAAATTGCTGATACATCACTTCGGGCAGCGTGTAGTCATCCTCTGTGGCAGCGAAGGCACTGCCCAGCATGAGTAACGTCATCACCAGCGTCAGGACGGCAGACAAGATTCGTTTTGACATGGGTTATTCCTCCTCATATGATGGATCAGCCAATGGTTATTCTACGATGACCTCTTTGCCAGCCTCCTGCTGAATTTTCAGCACATCCTCTTCTGCCATTTCGTAGAAGAAGAATGCAGCATCTTCGGCACTGAGCCCCTGAATCAGCGGACGGACAATTGCTGTTGCAACTGCGCCGGACACCTGCGCCTGAAGCGATTGCAGTGCGTCTTCGCTGAGTGTGCTCAGATCAGTTGCTGTGGCGTTCGATTCCCATGGAAAGTGATCAGCGACACCGACGGTCATAGCGATGGTGCAGTCCTCGGTTATCCCTACCTCGCCCTTCCGCTGATAACGCAGCGTTCCGGAGCCTGTAAGCGTTTCGGAAGCCGTGCTGAAGGCAAGCTCCGGCGTGAAGGTTTCTGTGATGGTGGTGTCGCTGCCGGCAGACTTTGTTTTGACGACAACGCTGCCGCTGATGGATTCGCTGTCGCCGCTGATTACATTGGTCAGGTCGAAGGTTGCATCGGTCTGGCTTGTCTGTTTGTTAGCAGTCACCTTATAGGAATATTCGCCTTCAGCCGTAATCTTCTTGTTTGAGAAGGTCATGATGCGCGTAAAGCTCAGCGTATTTTTGTTTGAACCGCTCTTTGCAGGCGATGTCAAGGTGATTTCGTCGCGAGTTTCATCCTCTTCGCGCTTTGTGCGCCAGACGAACTTGACCGTGCGCAGATCGTCCTCCAGACCGCATATGCCGTTGTACTCCAACCGCAGCGGTGTTTCGTCCTGCGTACGATAAATGCGGATGGTCTGCTTGCCGGAGAAGGTCAAGGAGGCCAGCAGATCATGTAAATCGCCCTCGGGGCACAGCGACAGCAGGATTTCCTTGAAGGCATCCGTCTTGGACTTTGGAATGGTATAATCAGTGCAAGAGCTTGCAACGCCCATGTTTTTAATGGTGGTTTTCGTGCTCTTGCGCTTTCCGTAGTCTGCAAGCGGCTCCAAAAGCGAAGTGCTGAGCGTCCAGCCGTCTATCAGCCACTGCTCATATGTGCCGTCAATAGCGGCAGTGTCGGCAGATATATCTGACCCGAGAAGCAGCGAAAGAACGTCATTCCCCGATGCAGTATAGGTCATGCCCGGCATGCAGGAAATCTGTGCCTCACTGCCGTTCTGTGAGAGCGTAAGCAAATTTTCACTGCCCATCGTGATGGCAACACTGCTTTGATCATCCCCAGCGTAAATGCACAGCGCCAACTGAGAGAGCACCTGATTCAGCATGGTTGTTCTCGTCTCATCGAACGGTGAATGCTCGGTAAGCTGAATCGACAGCGTGACAGCAAGCGGCGTTTCCGCCAAATCCACATCGGACGCATAGCGAAGCAGCTGAGAATCAGCCGATGCTGCGGAAAACAGCGTCAGGAGCACCAGCAGCAGCGCAAGCAGCTTACGCATGAAGGGTCACAATCCTTTCAAGTAAGAGTCTCTGATTCCATATTTGCCTCAGCAAATGCACGAAGCATGTCCTTGACCTCGTCCGGACTTTCGAGCTGATTGATTTGTCCACGAAGCTGTGCAGCACCGCGCATGCCGCTGACATACCAGCCGATATGCTTGCGCATTTCATTGACGGCGACTCGCTCCGGCTTCCAATTCAGCAGCATATCATAATGGCGAAGTGCCGTATCGATTCGTTCCCGAATGCGGAGCAGGGTAACCGTTTCGCCGCGCAGCTGTTGCTTAATTTGAGCGAAAAGCCACGGATTGCCGAGTGCTCCGCGTCCAATCATCACCCCGTCCACGCCGGTTTCGGCGATTCGACGGACTGCATCGTCTGCGGTAAAGATATCGCCGTTCCCAATGACGGGAACATGCACGGCATCTTTGACTTCTGCTGCATAGCGCCAGTCTGCCTGACCACTGTATTGCTGCTGACGCGTTCGCCCATGGATGGTGATCTCACAGACACCGCAATCCTCAGCCATTTTCGCCATATCAATAACATTGATGTGGTCGTTGTCCCAGCCAAGGCGCATTTTGACAGAAACAGGCAGCTTACTCACCTTGCAGACTGCACGGAGAATTTTTTCAGCATTTTCCGGCGTGCGCATGAGCCCGCTTCCCTCGCCTGAGGCTGCTACTTTATGCGCCGGACAGCCCATATTGATGTCTATCCCGTCAAACCTGCCCATTGAGGACAGCTCTTCGGCGGTGCGAGCCATCAAATCTGCTTCCTTGCCGAAAATCTGCACGAGCAGCTTGCCTTCATGTTCATCCTTTTGCAGCAACGATACGGTTGCAGGGTGATTTCGCGGTGCATACAGATAACCCATTGCGCTGATCATCTCGGTCGTTGCCATATCGCAGCCCTGCTCAAAGCAAAGCAGGCGAAACGGCCAGTCTGTGATTCCTGCCATGGGTGCAAGCCGAATGCTTGTCATGCATGATCCCCCCGCGGGAACAGTGCAATCCGCTTCGGTGCTTCGGCATACGGCACAAGCATGCATTCACGCACCTCGCCTGTCAGCGGCGGCAGAACTGGCAGACTGTGGGGCGCATTATCATCCTGCTTCCAGGCGATCGGCGCAAGCGATACCTTGATGACATCGCCGTCTGCAGTGCCGTCGCTGCACATCGCATAACGCCAATCATCATCGATTGGCAAAGTCATGACCTGCGCGCCGTACAGCAGATATGTCCCCTGATGATAGGAGGTGCAACGCGTGAGCGTCTTTTCCAATTCAACATTGATCTCATCGCCGTCATGCCAGATGCGGTCAAGCACAGCATAACCGTCAATCAGCTTATTCATGCTGACAGGCTCGCCGTTCAGGAGAAGCTTCGATGAAGCTGCCCATGATGGAATACGGATGCGGAGAACAGCGTGCTGCTCACTCTTCATGTGCAGCGTAATGTTGTGTCTGCCAGCGTTTTCCTCGATGGACAGTACGATTTTGTTGCCGCACACGGCATATTTGCCGCTCATCAGGAGATTGACTGCGCAACCGTCTTCCCATGCCGTCACAGCAGACTGCATCGCCAGTGCATAACCGCGGCAGAAGCGTGGCAGAAGCTTGTCAGCACACGCCGTATCAACAAATGTATTTACGCGTTGAGCAGAAAGCAACTGATTTTCCTGCACGCAGGCAGGCATTGCGTTTGTCAGCATGCGCTCGAGTGCTTCCCATGCCCAGCCTGCATGAATGCCCATGCCAACACTGACAAATGCCTCCGCCCATGCGCCGAGCACCTCGCTTGAGATGGACAGGCTCGGATTCGTGCCTGCCAGCAACGGGTCGGCCGTGACACCGCCACAAATTGCACCATGATGACGACTTAGTCGTTCCCAGCCTGTTTTGGCGGCATTCATTTCCTTTGACGAGCCGCTTAGCCAGCTGCGCAGCATCGACGCACGTGCGCCATCTGCCAGCGCAACACCGTGATTTGTTAAGGTCAGATGCGTATAGTATCCTTCTATGTCGCCGTTTTCGTTCTTTAACCCTTCTGTAAGCTCATCTTCCGTTGTTAGATGGCTGACGGGCGTCTGAAAAGATGCGGTTGTTAGAACGCTGCCCCAATTCATGGTGCTTTCGGACAGGACGGCGCAAAGCTTCAGCAATGAGCTGATACCGGTGACGCGGTACACATTTTCGAGCAGTTCCATTAAATCTGCCGGGTCAGCGCAGACCGTATCATCCGCGATGATTTCCTCCCAACGTTTGGCTGCCCAATTCATCCAGCGAAGGAGGCATGAAAGCGTTTCTTTCTGCGGTTCGTATTCATAAAGTGCCCACACAGCACGAAGCAGTGAAATCGTCTCTCTTACTGTCAATGGAAATGAGCCGTCTTCGCGCTGTGTTGACATCATCGTACGGATTGTCTTTGCAGATGTTGACTTATCCTTCCCGAGCAGCGCCGAAAGACGAAATGCTCCCTCAAGCATCGGCAGCTCATGACAGTCGGCGACTTGTGCATACAGTGCTTTTAGCGTTTTATTGTTCATCCGCACCTGACCGGCGCTCAGCGGCTGGCAGGTCAGCGCAGAAAGCGGATTCTTCTTCAAAACAGGTTTGAGCGGCACAACTTGTTCCTCCAAATCAATTGATCCTCATCATTTACCGTTTCTTATTATACCGCATTCTCCGGCAAACTGCAATCTCAAAATGTAAAAAGCCTGCAATGCTTCGCACTTCTTGACATTCACATTCGGCTCTTGTAAAATATGGCTGAGAACAGCAAGGGAGCGAGCGCCCGATGAGCACTTTGAACACACAGTTTTTGCCTGTCACCTTATCCGAATGCCACGAACGGGGCTGGGATGTTCCTGACTTCGTATACGTATGCGGCGATGCCTATGTTGACCATCCGTCATTCGGTCATGCGATTATCAGCCGAACACTGGAAAAAGCCGGTTACCGCGTTGCAATGCTTTGCCTGCCGCCATGGCAGGATGAATCTGCATTCAAGCGTTTCGGCAGACCACGGTTGGGTTTCCTTGTGTCTGCCGGTGTAATTGACAGCATGGTGAACCACTATACTGTTGCGAAGAAGCGCCGCCATGACGACGCCTACGCGCCCGGCGGGAAGGGTTTTATGCGCCCTGACCGTGCGACGATTGTCTATTGCAACCGCATTCGGCAGGCGTATCGCGATATCCCGATTTTGATTGGCGGCGTTGAGGCGAGTCTGCGCAGATTTTCACACTATGACTATTGGGACGACAAGGTACGCCACAGCATACTGGTCGATTCGGGCGCAACGCTGCTGATGTACGGCATGGGCGAAACGAGCATCATCGAGTGCGCAAATTGGGTAGCAGACGGCATGAATCCGGCGGAGCTGCCGAAAATGCGCGGCATCTGCTACATGAGCAAAACAGCGGATCCTTCCTGCATTCACCTGCCGACCCATCAGGAAGTCAGTACGGACAAGCGCAAGTATGCCGAGGCGTTTCTCGTTCAATACAATGAGCAAGACCCGATTCGCGGCAAGCGTCTCTGCCAGCAGCAGGATACCGACCGCTATCTCATCCAGAATAAGCCGTGTCTTCCGCTGAGCCGCGAGGCGCTCGATGCCGTCTACGACCTGCCCTATACGCGCACCTATCACCCGATGTACAAGGCAGAAGGCGGAATCCCGGCGCTGCAGGAGGTCGAATTTTCGATTGCTTCGACACGCGGCTGTTTTGGTTCGTGCAGCTTCTGCGCCATCACGTTTCATCAGGGGCGGATTATTCAGAGCAGAAGTCCGCAGAGCGTTCTGAAGGAAGGGCGATTGCTGACGACGCTCCCCATTTTCAAGGGGTATATTCACGATGTTGGCGGACCGACGGCGAATTTCCGGAAACCTGCATGCCAGAATCAGCTGAAGGTCGGCGCGTGCAAGCATCGTCAGTGTCTGTTTCCGGAACCCTGCAAGAATTTGCAGGTTGATCATGATGAGTTTCTTTCAATTCTCCGGCAGCTTCGCGAGCTTCCGCGTGTCAAGAAAGTATTCGTTCGCAGTGGTTTGCGATATGACTACATTATGGCAGACAAAAATGCAACGCGATTCCTGCGCGATTTTTGCAGTCATCATGTATCCGGTCAGCTCAAGGTCGCGCCTGAGCATGTCTGCCCGTATGTGCTCGATCTGATGGGCAAGCCACGCCGCGAGCTATACGATGCGTTTGTTGCGCGTTATCAGCAGGTGAATGAACAGCTCGGACTTAAGCAGTACCTGATTCCGTACCTGATGAGCAGTCATCCGGGCAGTGACCTGAATGCTGCGATTGAGCTGGCGTGCTATCTGCGCGACACAGGCTTTTATCCGGAGCAGGTGCAGGATTTCTACCCGACACCGGGCACGCTTTCGACCTGCATGTTTTATACGGGGCTTGATCCACGCACGATGAAGCCGGTATTTGTTGCACGTTCTGCGGATGACAAGGCGATGCAGCGTGCGCTCATGCAGTACAAGAATCCGAAAAATCAGCCGCTTGTGAGGAAAGCACTCCGTCTGGCCGGACGGGAGGATCTGATCGGCTATGGGCGCGAATGCCTTGTGCCGCCGGAGCAAGGTGAACAGCGGAAGCATCCGCCTAAGTCAGAAGGCAATTCCGTTCATGCACGTAAGCCCTTTCCGCATCCTGATAAGCGCAGACTGGAGGATAATTCTCGTTCGCCGCGCCGTTCCAATCATCGATAATCAAACCCCACGGCATATTTTCGTTGCCGTGGGGTTGCTTTATGGAATTATTCTTCGATTGCCCTGCGAAGAGGCGTCAGGTCAATGCCTTCCGTTTCCTCCAGCACAGACAGCAGCGCCGCAAGCATTTGATGAACGCCGCCGGGCACATCGCTTTCTACGTTCAGCGGCAGCACAGGATCGTGCACGGACAGGCGCAGCAGGAACCAACCGTTGTCGATGCCGCCGTTCAGGTCAAAGGAAATGCGCACGCCTTCACGGTTGTCCGGTGCAATGTGCCAGCTCTCCGCGGCATTCGCATAGTCCAGTACATGCTGAATGGCGATTTTGCCAGCCTCGCGGAAGTCCTCAGCCGTGATGCTCAGGCGGATTTCGCGGCTCTCAACAGGCTCCTTCAAATCAGCAATCAGGCTGCCGAGCGTTTTACCCTCCTGCTTGAGCTTCATTGCGCGGACAATCAACACTGTCACCAGATACATGCCGTCATCAAGGAAGTGATTTTCGCGCAATGCCGCATGACCACTCGTCTCAATGGCTAACGGGCAGGAAATGCCTTCCTGATTCAGTCGGATTGCCTCGTCAATGACATTGCGATAGCCGCGCTTGTAGCGGTAATGCTCGCCACCCCAGTCATTGATAAACTTCTTCAGTCCGGAAGAAGTTACGGAGTCCGTCACGATGGTTTCGCCGGGCGTATCATCCAGCAGAATGGCGGAAATCAGCGCAATCAGGCGGTTGCGGTTGATCTCACGGCCATCCGCATCAACGACGGCAGCGCGATCGCAATCCGTGTCGAAAATGACGCCCAAATCGGCGCCGACACGCTTCACGGCAGCAGAAATGGAAGCCATGGCATCGGCGTTTTCGGGATTCGGAATGTGATTCGGGAAATAACCATCCGGCTCCAGAAACTGACTGCCTTCAATCCATGCACCAAGCTCTTCCATCAGCCGTGCATAAAAACCGCCTGCACCGTTGCCGGCATCGACGACTACATGCAGACCGAGCAGCGGCTTCTGGATATCCGTACCGAGTCCGCGGCGGATACGATCTGCCAACTGCTCCTGATATGTCGGCAGGAAGGGTTTCTCGACAATCGCACCTGCCAGTGGCTGATCTTCCGGCGATAATGTGCTGGCTGTGCGGAGAAGCTCCTCCACCGCCGAACCCTCCAGTCCGCCGCTCTCCATGAAGAACTTCAGACCATTCTTGTCATATGGATGATGGCTTGCCGTAATCATTATCGAGCCATCCGGCTGGAAACCAGGCGTGATAATGCACATATACATGGCAGGCGTTGTGCACATGCCGAAATCGAGCACAGCTGCACCTGCCTTGCTGACGCCCTCAGCCGCAGCCCGCAGCAGCGCAGGACCGGTAATGCGGCTGTCGCGCCCGACAGCAATGGTCACCTGTGTTACAGGCTTATCGAGTTTTTCGGCCACATACCGTGCGAATGCCATGCCCAGACACATCGCTACGTGATCTGTCAGCGGAGCATTGTCGCCGACTGCTACGCCGCGCACGTCTGAGCCGCTTTTCAATTTCATCCAATCCATGGTAATGCCTCCTCTATCCACGTCTTTTCTTGCCAAGTGTTTTTTCCATTTCATCCTGCGGTACAGATTCGTAGGCACCGCGCAGGAGATGATACAGCGGTGACAAGCTCAGCAAATCATCCTGCACGCGCTCCGCAAGTTCCGGCGAATGAACGTCAATGCCTGCCGTGCTTTCCGGACAGATGTACACTTCCCGCAGTGCGTACCAGCCTTTCAGATCATCCGGGACACCGGCAGGAATGTCAAGTCGCTTGAATGAGTTGCCGTCAACCTGCATATGATGCTCCGTCAAATGCGCCTGACGGATGATTTTTCGGACTTCATCCGGCTTTGCGACAATCCGGCGGCGCAGCATGTCCATCATCGGTCGATTCTCGCCCCATGTGCCGAGTCCCCAATTGACGCTACTCGGTGTAAGCTCAAACCAGAACATGACGCTGCCTTCGCGTGGCTCTCCGGCATGACGGAACAGCACCCACAGATGATCACGAAATGGGCTCTTATCCTTCGTGAAGCGGACGTCTCTCCGCAACCTAGCCATGCACCGATAAGGACGCAACTCCATCTGCGGATCAACGCTGAGCATCGCCGGCGCAAGCGATTGAATAAAGCGCTCGAAAGGTTCCTTGACATCGCGTTCATAGCGCTCGCGATTTGCCTCAAAATACACAATGCTGTTATGGAAGCGAATATCAAGAAAAAACTGAATCGTCGCCTCTGGAAAACCAGTAAACATCATGCTGCCTCCTGTGATTACTCCCCTATTATACCTGTTGAGCGACTGTTTTTCAACCGGTTAGTGCCGACAAACTACAAAAAAACAGGAGAAACAGCACTTCATTCGCTACGCTGTGCACAGCGGTCAAATTCATCTGTCAATGCGGCGTTCGTTTTGCGTACAGCATCTGCATCCGGCTTGATTTCCTGTCGGTCGTAGGTGCGAATGCCGTTGACTTCTTCTTCGACATCCGTGAGCTGCGTATAAACCAGCGCGGACAAGCCTTTCTCAATCTGCGGCAGAATTGTACCCATCTGCAGGGCGCAATAACGTGCAGTTAACGTTTCGCGGTTGTCTGCCGTGCCGTAGCCGTATGTCTTTTCATGCGTCAAATGACCGGGCATCGGCCATGCAATGCCGCCATACTCCGTCAGTGCAACGACGCGACGCTTCTTTCGGATGCGCAGCTTGTAGAAATAGTTGTGAATCGAGTAAACATCGCCGCCACCCTGATCGAACCAGCCGCTTGCCTGATCAATCAGGCGAGTGCTGTCCATTTTATGCAGTTCCTGTGTGATGCTTGACGCGTTGAATTGCCCCCAGCCCTCATTAAAAGGAACCCACATTGCGATAGAAGGATGATTCTTCAGTGCCGTGATCGTGTCTGCCATTTCCCTGCGGAATAATGTACGACTTTCCGAATTCGGGCGTGACAGCAGATATCGGAACAGCCCATTATCAGGAAAGCGCCGCAACACCGGCAACAGCAGATTCGCCAGATAGGTCACATACCACGACTGCATCTTTGTGCCGCCGCTGACACAGTCCTGCCAGACAATCAACCCAAGCCTGTCGCAGTGGTAGTACCACCGCTGCGGCTCAATTTTCGCATGCTTGCGGAGCATGTTGAAGCCGAGTGACTTCACGAGCTTCAGTTCCTCGATGACGGCATCATCTGATGGCGGTGTGTACAGACCATCCTGCCAGTACCCCTGATCCAACAGACCGTTCACAAAAATCGGCTGATGATTCAGGCAGAAACGCATGATGCCATGTGCATCCTTTTCGCATGTCCATTCGCGCATGGCAAAGTAGCTCTGTACCGTATCTTCATCCAGATGAATGATAACATCATACAGATTTGGATGATTCGGAGACCACAGGTGCATGTGCTCTTTCGGCAAAACAACCCGCATGACGCAGCGCTTTCCGTCCGTTTCTGACACAGCGGATGCGACGAGCTGATTTTCAAAGAGAATGTCCGCACGTACGGTGCTGTCAGCGTTCGTTTCAACCATGATGCTGACCGTATTGTGTTCAACATCTGTTTCGCAGGAAATGTGATGCACATAGCATTTCGGCACATGTTCCAGCCAGACTGTCTGCCAGATGCCGCTCTGCGCCGGATAAAACATGCCGCCGGGCTGAAGCTTCTGTTTGCCGCGCGCCTGAATGCCGGTATCAGAAGGGTCCCGCACTGCCACGTGCAGCATGTTTTCGTTGCCTTCGTGCAGATAATCCGTGATGTCAAATGTGAACGGCCAATAGCCACCGATGTGTCTGCCGACCTCGCGCTGATTCACCTCAACACGACAATCGAAGTCAACCGCTCCGAAATGCAGCAGCACATGACCGTCGTTCGCTGCAGGTGCGGTAAATGTACGGCAGTAATGCAGCCATTCATTCGGCTGAAGCGTCCGCTGAACGCCGGAAGCCTTCGTTTCAGGTGAATACGGAACAAGAATATCGCCATGCCATTCCTTCGGAAGTGATGATTCTTCCGTAAAGGCATACTGCCAAAGACCATTCAGGTTAACGAAACCGGTGCGCTGCATCATCGGGCGCGGATATTCAGGAAAAGGTACCATCAAACTTTCCTCCTTTGCCGCTTATCAGATATTATTGTAGCACATTGCAGACGAAAAAGAAAGCATAGGATACTTGACATCAAAGCGTGAAAATTCTACAATGAGTATGACCTATGTCATCGATTAAAGGAGTTGAAACGGACGATGAAATACGTATTTGTGACGGGTGGCGTTGTTTCTTCTTTGGGCAAGGGCACGACCGCCGCTTCTCTCGGACGTCTGCTGAAGGCACGAGGCTATAAGGTTGCCATGCAGAAGTGTGACACCTATTATAATGTGAATCCGGCACTGCTTTCACCGCTGCAGCATGGTGAAAACTTCATCACAGACGATGGCGTTGCTGCCGACCTGGATCTCGGTCACTACGAGCGCTTCATTGACGAATCGCTCAAGGGCGAAGCAAGCATTACGACCGGCAAAATTCATACGGCGCTTGTTGAGCACGAGCTGCACGGCGATTATCATGGCGCTACAATTACGGTTGTTCCGCATGTGACGAATGAAATTAAGCACCGCATTGTGACGGCGGCTGAAAATTCCGGTGCCGACATTGCAATCATCGAAATCGGCGGCGTTGCAGGCGATATCGAGTCTTCACCGTATCTGGAGGCAATCCGTCAGCTGAAATGGGAAGTTGGTGCAGGCAACACGTGCTTTATCCATGTGGCACTGATGCCGTACCTGTCTGTTGCAGGTGAAATGAAGACTAAGCCGACGCAGCACAGCGTTAAGGCCCTCCGCTCTATCGGCATTCAGCCGGACGTGATTGTCTGCCGCACGGAGGTCAGTATCAGTCAGTCTGCCAAAAACAAGATTGCATTGTTCTGCAATGTTCCGGCGAACCATGTGATTCAGAATTGTGATGCCGCGACATTGTTTGAAGTGCCGCTCAATCTGGAGAAGGAAGGCTTGGCGGATATGGTGCTCCAGACGCTTCATCTGGATAATCCGCCTGCTGACCTCACTGAATGGCGCAACATGGTGGCACGTTACGATGCGCCGGACAAGTATGTTAAAATCGCTCTTGTAGGCAAGTATGTCGCGGTGCATGATGCGTATCTGTCGGTGCATGAGGCGCTCGTGCATGCGGGTATTGCGAATCTTGCGTCGGTTGCCATCGACTACATTTCCGCTGAGGAACTGACAGAAGAAAGTGTGCAGAACCGCCTGAACGGTTATGACGGTATTATTCTGCCCGGCGGCTTCGGCGACCGCGGCGCAGAAGGCATCATGACGGCTGCACATTTTGCGCGCACGAATCAGATTCCCTGCCTGATGATTGGCTATGGCATGCAGCTTGGCGTGGTGGAGGCTGTTCGCAGTTTGCTCCATCAGCCGAATGCCAACTCTGCCGAGGTTGACCGGAACGCAGATCCGATTGTCGTCAGCATTCCACATGATCGTGTCGATGACAACGATGGACGGCAGAATGCACGCATGGGCGGCTCGGATGTCCAACTGACGGATGGCAGCCTTGTTGCCTCCTGGTACAAGGCGTCACAGGTGCATGAGCGTCACGGCAACCGCTATGAAATCAACGTTGACTGTATTGCACCGCTGGAAAACGTAGGCGTGCATTTTGTCGGCTTCAGCAAGGAAGAACATTACCCTGAGGTGTTCGAGATGACGGATCATCCGTTCTATGTCGGCACGATCTATCATCCGGAGTTCCTCTCGCGCCCGAATAAGGCTCATCCGCTGTTCGCGGCATTTATCGCTGCGGCGTTCAAGAGTCAACTGCAAGGAGAACAGGCATGACCGAAGCAATTCTGATTCCCGGTAAGGAAAAGCGCGTCTACAGCGGTCACCCATGGGTATTCCGCAGTGACATTGCCCGTGTGAACGGCGACTTTACGCCCGGCGACATCGTCAGCGTCGTGTCCTCCAAGGGAAAATTTCTTGCCAAAGCATTCTACAATCCGCAGAGTCAAATTTCACTGCGCATCATGAGTCTGCATGACGAGCTGATTGACCGTGATTTCATCTTTCGTCGCGTCCGCGAAGCTGTTGACTATCGCCGCACCTTTGCCGATTTGCATTCGTGCCGCATGATTTTTGCCGAAAGCGATCGTCTGCCCGGACTGATTGTCGATTCCTTCGGCGATGTGCTGGTCATGCAGTGCCTTGCGCTGGGCATGGAACGCTGGAAACAGGATATCGTCGATGCGCTGGTGGAGGAGCTTCATCCACAAGGCATCTACGAGCGCAGCGACGTGCCTGTCCGCCGTCTTGAAGGGTTGGAGCAAACAACTGGCGTGCTGTATGGCAATGTCCCTGACCGCGTTGAAATGGTTGAGAACGGCGTGCACTTCTGGGTTGACGTAAAGGAAGGACAGAAAACGGGATTCTTCTTAGATCAGAAGGAAAACCGCGCCGCGATTGCACCGTTCGTGAAGGGCAAGACGGTTCTGGATTGCTTTACCCATACAGGCAGCTTTGCGCTCCATGCCGGACACTACGGTGCGAAGGAAGTCACAGGCGTTGATATTTCAGCCTATGCGTGCGAATTTGCAACGGAAAATGCAAAGCTGAATGGGCTGGAGAACACCGTGCATTTTGTCGAGGCGAATGCATTTGACCTGCTTGCGGAGCAAAGCCGTGCCGGCGTACAGTATGACGTTGTTATTCTTGACCCGCCTGCATTTACGAAAACGCGTAGTGCCGTTGAAGCGGCAACACGTGGCTACAAGGAAATAAACCTGCGCGCCATGAAGATGGTGAAGCCAGGCGGATACCTCATCACCTGCTCTTGCTCGCAGCATATTTCGCCGGACGCATTCATGCAGATTATCCGCGATGCCGCGCATGATGCACGCGTGCAGCTGCGTCAGGTAGAGTACAGGACGCAGGGGCGCGACCATCCGATTCTGCCTGCTTCACCCGAAACTCAGTACCTGAAGTGCGGCATATTCCAGATTTTCGCTTAATTGCGGAGGAAAATATGAAGCTAATGTTTGTCCGTCACGCTGAACCGTTTTATCGTTATGATTCGCTGACGCTGAAGGGACGTCGGGAGGCAGAATTGCTTGCACTCCGTCTGTCGAAGCTGGATGTGAAGGATTTCTACGTGTCTCCTCTGGGAAGAGCGCAGGAAACAGCGCGCTATACGCTTGAACGGACGCATCGCTCGGCGGAAACGCTGCCGTGGCTCGCAGAATACCGCGGACGCTGCGCAGACCCGGAAACAGGCGTCGATCGCATCCCGTGGGATATCAAGCCACGCATTTATGAGGAGCATCCGTTGCTGATGGATTTCGATCACTGGACAGAGGATTCGCTCTTTGACGGCGGCACAGTGGGCGCCATCTGGCAGGAAACGAAGGATGGCATTGATGCACTGCTGAAGCGCTATGGCATGGTTCGCGAGGAAAACGGACGTATCTACCGTTGCGAGCACAACAATCCGGAAATTATCGTGCTGTTTTGCCACATGGGCATTTCGGTTGCCTCTATCGGCTATCTGCTCGGCATTTCGCCGTTTCTGCTGTGGCATGGGTTCAACATGCAGCCGTCCAGCGTCTCGACGCTTGTGACCGAGGAACGCACGAAGGGCGAGGTTGTCTTCCGCTGTATGCAGCTCGGCGACATTTCGCACCTGTACGCCGCTGACGAGCCGTACTCCACGTCCGGCTTGTTTCCGGAATGCTACACTGGCCGCGACACGACGAATCCTCCCGAGTGGGATGCGCTCGGCTATAATTGATAATGAAGCTGATTTCTTGGAATGTGAACGGCTTTCGCGCACTGCTGAGCCGTTCGCTGCTGGATACGCATGCACTGCTCGACTCGGATATCTACTGCTTTCAGGAAACGAAGATGCAGACAGGTCAGTGTGAGCTTGACTTGCCCGGCTATACCGCCATTTGGAATTGTGCAGATAGACCAGGTTATTCGGGTACGGCAATTTTATCCATTCGCACATTGAAAGACGTCCGTTTCGGGCTTGGTGAGGATACAGAGGATGTGCAGGGACGTGTCATCACGGCTGATCTCGGCGACTTCTACCTGATTAATGCGTACGCTCCCAACGCCGCGGCTGATCTGAGCAGACTTGAAACGCGCATCGTGTGGAATGAGGCGCTTCTTGCGCATGTGCAGACACTCGATGCAATTAAGCCGATTGTTCTTTGCGGCGACCTTAATGCAGCGTACAACAAGGCGGATTTGACCGGCGAAAAGCAGGATATGCGCACTCCGGGCTTCACCCGTGAAGAGCGAAGCTGGATGACATCGCTGCTGTCCTGCGGGCTGATTGACGCGTACCGCACCGTACATCCGAATGGCAAGCCCGGTGCATTTGCCTACCGTAGGGGTATTCGAGCCGGCGGACTTGATTACTTCCTGATTTCCGAACGTCTGCGTGAGCTGGTGGTTGATGTATCCGTTCATCCGCGTATTCGCAGCTCGGATCATTACCCGCTGGAGCTCGTGCTGAGAATTTGAACTTTTCGTAGATCACACGGAAACGCTTGCACAAGCGTTGCAGATGTGTTACAATGTGCGTGGTTCCCTATTACCTTGAGTATGAAGAGGAGGCAGTATCATGACTGATACCCCTAACACCCCTGATATGATGGATCCTCAGGACGAAGAAAACGAAGATGTCGTTGTCATGACCGATGAGGACGGCACCGAATATCTCTACGATATTGCAGCACGCATTCCGCGCGGCGAGAACGAATATGTTGTGCTTGTGCCTCAGGACGAGGAGGACGATGAGGTTGTCATTCTTCGCTCTGAAATGGTCGATGACGAAACGGAAGAGTTTGTCCCGGAAGAGGATGACAGCTTGACGGACGAAATCTTTGAGGAATTCAAGAAGCTGTTCGCGGATGAATTCAACTTCGTCGATGGCGATGATGAGGGCGACGACAGCATGTTTACTGACGCCGAATAATCAGGAGGATTACAATGAGCGAGTATCAAGAGGACGATTTCATCACACTGACCGATGAGGATGGCAAGGATACGAATTTCCTGCTGCTGGATGTTGTCGAGTATGAAGGCGACGACTATATGGTGATGATCCCCGCAGATGATGACGAATCAGAGAATGACGATGAAGAAGACGGCGTTCTGATTCTCAAGGTTGTTCATGAAGCGGAAGAAGATGTCTATGTCGGCGTAGAGGATGAAGACATTCTCGATGCCGTATTCAATCTCTTCCAGGAGCAGTACAACGAGGAAAACGAGGAAGACGAGGATTAATCATCATTCGTCTCGCAAAAAGGTTGCTGTGTTGCGCAGCAGCCTTTTTATATGCAATAAAACAGGGATGATCTTCGACCATCCCTGTAATCATTACTTTGCCAGCTTTTCCTGCATGATCTCAAGCGCTTTTGCCAGCTGTGCATCTGTCAAATCGCCCAACTCATACATGCCGTTGTCGCCTTCAACCTCAACATCCGGCGTGATGCCAACCTTGTGGACCGCGTTGCCGTTCGGCGTGTAGTACTGTGCAACCGTGATTTGCATGCCCGTACCATCAGAGAGCGGCACAACGGATTGAACGACGCCTTTGCCGTACGTCTGCTTGCCAACGACGGTTGCATCAGCGCGATCCTTGAGTGCACCGGTTAGAATTTCAGAGGAGGAGGCACTGTTCTCGTTCACGAGGATGACGAGCTGCATATCAACCTTGCCATCCTTCGTGCGGTAATAGTAGCGTTCGCCGTCCTTGTACTGCAGATAGCAAAGCGTGCCCTTGTCAAGGAAGATGTCGGCGATGCTCTGTGCATCGTTGACCCAGCCGCCAGGATTGTCACGCAGGTCAATAATCAGACCCTTCGCGCCTTTTTCAACCATCGTGTTGACTGCCGCTTCAAACCTCTCCGCGCAGTCGCCGGCGAAATCGTAGAGGTAGATATAGCCGATTTCATCTGTCAGCATCATGGAATCAATGCGATTGACGTTGATATTCGCGCGCGTCAGCGTGAACTCGATCTCCTCGTTGTCACGCAGGAACGTCACATGAACGTCTGTGCCGGGTGTGCCGCGCATGATGTTCACCGCTTCATTGATGGTGGAGGAGTTGACATAAAGATCCTCAACCTTGTAGAGAATGTCGCCCTTGCGGACGCCAGCCTCATGCGCAGGACCATTGTCAAACACGCGGCTGATGGTGCAGATGCCAGTCACATAGGACGTGGAAATCTGGATGCCGACACCGGCGTATTCGCCCTCATCCTCTTCCCAAAGCTCAGCGTATTCTTCGGCTGTGTAAAAGAACGTATACGGGTCGCCCAGACCGGACAGCAATCCCTGTGCAGCGCCATCCAACAGATCCTGCACGTCGTAGTCCTCGTAGTAACCTTCCTCGACGATGTCCATCAGCTCTAGCAACCGGTCAAACTGCTGATAGCGTGCGTATTCTTCCGCGGTGATTGTGACAGTATCGCCGGAATCCTTTGCGGAGGTGGCTGCCTGTGCATTGAACATCCCACTCTGTGCGAGAAAAATACCGCTGAAGAAGGCAACGCAGACAAGAAGCGTTGAAACAACAAGGACTGTTCTTTTTTTCATGTTCTTTTCCTCACTGATTATGATTTTCTGGTTTGCTTATCGCCACTGACGTTCTTGAGCTCCATCAGGATTTTGAAGGTGATTGCGTCATCGAAGGAGCGTAGATCAAGACCCGTCTGACGCTGCACCTTGTCAAGCCGGTACACGAGCGTGTTGCGGTGAATATACAGCTGACGCGCAGTATCGGACAGGTTCAAATCTTTCTTGAAGAACATTTCGATGGTATACAGCATTTCGTCGTTGAACAGGCGCTGATTCTTTCGGTTGAAGAGCAATCCATGATAATAAGCACTAATGTCTGGCGGAAGCTCCATCAGAAAGCGCTCCAGAATCAGGTGACTGAACATATAAATGCTCTCTTCAGGCTTGAAAATTCGTCCGACTTCGATTGCGCGTTTCGCTTCGTTGTAGCTTTCACGCAGTTCATCGAGCGCCCGACGCGCCTTGCCGATACCAACCGTCATCTGATGTGCTGTTTCGCCCATCAGCGTCTCCTGCAACGCCTGCGCGAACTGCTTGAGGTCATCAAGCGTATCGACATCCGACATTTCCTTGATCAGCACGACTGTGTGGCGATCCATGTTGAGCAATACATCCTTGTCCTGCAGCGGTGTGATATCACGCAGCAGGTCGTATGCGCTTTCGTTTTCCGTCTGAACAATATGGAAGAGCATGACAGCGCGTTCCATGTCCTGTGGCAGCTGATGTTCATGGCTGAGTGCTTCCAATTCGCTGCCCATCAGTTCGCCACGAAGCGCACGGCAATAGACGTCACTGCTGCTTTCCGTTCGCCCTTCGCCTGTCTGTTCAAGGGCAGTCAGCAGCATTGCTGCCAACTGAAGCACATCGCGTGCACCGGAAAGCTGTTCTGCTGCAGTCAGCACAACATGCAGCTTGGGTATGGCGATGTACAGCTTTCCCATTGAAGCGCGGAGCTCACCCTCTGTCAAGCGAAGCGAAGACAGGCTCGTGCCGTCTGGCAGCATGTCGTTCTTGACCTCGAGCATGGTGACTGGGATGCTCAGCCGGTTCAGGATACTGTTAGCCTGATCCTGCAAACGTTTTGTCAACATTTGCTCGTCCCCTTTCAAGCTGCCCAACGAGCAGCATTAACATACAAAACAACACATTTAGTATAGCACAATCAAACGTCAAAAAAAAGCGAAATCCGTTGGGAAATGAAAATATTTTATGAATAAGTACCAAAAATAAAGCAATGCAGTTTACCAGAAAAAAGAAAAGATGCACTCTTCCGAGCAGAAAGAGTGCATCTTGAATGCTAATTGGGATTACTTTTCCAGGTTCACGGGCGTTGCAGCAGCCAAAGGCGCCGGAACAGCATCGGACACGAGAATCGTGCGTGCGGTCTCCTTATCGAAGAAGTGCAGGTGATTCACGTCGAACGCAACCTTGATGTCGGCGCCGGCAGTGGACGTCGTGCGCGGATTAACGCGGGCGATGATGTTGCCTTCCTTGCCGGTCGTCGTCAGGTACAGATAGGTCTCAGAGCCCATCTTCTCAGTAACTTCAACCTTCACATCGATGCAGGCATCGGCGGCGTTTGCGAGGAACATTTCGTCATCGTGGATGTTCTCCGGACGAATGCCCATCGTCACCTCGCGGCCAACGTAGGACTCGTCAACAAACTTGGAAACCTTGCCCTGCGGAACAACGATCTTGTTGTCACCAAAGTGTGCGACAACCTCGTTGCCTTCGCGCTTGAGCATGACATCGAAGAAGTTCATCTGCGGAGAGCCGATGAAGCCTGCAACGAACTCATTCGCCGGGAAGTCGTACAGATTCTGAGGCGTATCCACCTGCTGCACAACGCCGTCCTTCATAACAACGATACGGGAAGCCATGGTCATAGCTTCGGTCTGGTCATGGGTAACGTAGATGAAGGTGGTCTGCAGGCGCTGATGGAGCTTCGTAATTTCAGTACGCATCTGGACACGCAGCTTGGCATCCAGGTTGGACAGCGGTTCGTCGAACAGGAAGACCTTCGGCTCACGGACGATTGCACGACCCAGAGCAACACGCTGACGCTGGCCGCCGGACAGAGCCTTCGGCTTACGGTTGAGCAGGTGGTCGATGCCCAGAATGCGAGCCGCTTCTTCAACGCGACGCTTGATTTCGTCCTTGGGGGTCTTGCGCAGCTTCAGACCGAATGCCATGTTGTCATACACGGTCATGTGCGGATACAGTGCGTAGTTCTGGAAAACCATCGCGATGTCGCGATCCTTCGGAGCAACATCGTTCACGAGCTTTTCACCGATATACAGCTCACCGTCGGAGATTTCTTCCAGACCAGCGACCATGCGCAGGGTGGTGGACTTGCCGCAGCCAGACGGTCCGACAAGAACGATAAATTCCTTGTCCTTGATATCGAGATTGAAATCGCTAACAGCGGTCACGCCGCCTGCATACACCTTGTAGATGTGCTGCAGAGATACACTTGCCATGATGAATTCCTCCTCACGAATCATTCGGTCATTCGTTCTGGTCGGTTTTAGTCCATCCGGGCTATCCTCTCCCGACCACTGCTGTTATTATAGCGTTTTTTTACCAAAACGTAAATTGCCCAGATTGACAATTCTTCAAGAAAAACCTTGTGCAAAATGTATCGCATGGTCAAAAACAGACTGAAAATGTAGGCAAACTGCCCAAAAAGAGCCGCATAAACAGGCATATCCCCACAACACAGAAACCGCTAACGGTATTGCTCGTCAGCGGTTTCTGCTTGTATGGAGGATAGGGAGGTTCGATGTTTCCTTTTCAGAAAACACCGGAAAAAAAGGAGATTGCTCCCGCGGGATGGTGGCTTTCCCGCGCTTGCAAGGCAATAATACTCAAGAAACATGAAGCCTGCATGAATTACCCGTGAATATTTTGTAACACCTGACTGAAAATTATTGCGAGCTGCGCACTTGATTGCGCGCGTTGCGAATGTTTTGGAGCATTTGCGTGACATAATTGTCAAGATTTTGCAGCTGACCGGCAATATACTCCTGTGTCTTTTCCCGCTGTTGCGCGGCATCCTCCATCGCTTGAGAATGCATGGTATCCGCTTCCTGCTGTGCCATCTGATGGATGGAGTCAGCCTGGACAAGTCGCTTTGCCTCCTGCTGGGCATTGCGGATGATGTTGCTGGCTTCGCTGTTGGCACGTGCAATCAGCGCCTGCGCCTCACGTTGTGCATCGCCCTGCGCGTTGTCGCGGATGGTCTGCGCTTCCTGCTTGAGGGCGTCGGCTTTTTTCTGTGCCTCTGCCTTCACCTTTTCCGCTTCAGCACGCGCGGCATCTGTTGTCTTCTGCGCTTCATTCTTCTGACGGCGTGCATCATCCTGCGCCGTATTTCGGAGCATTTCCGCCTGTTTTTCCGCCTCGGCGATGATTTCTTCTTTCTGATTAAGCAAGTTTCTCGCCTGTTGGAGCGCTTGCGGCAGCACACTCTGCAGGGCGCTGAGCTGATTAATCAGCCTAGCCTTTTCGACAATTATGGTTTTGCCGAGCCCTCTTGTGCGGGAGATGTCTTCGATCATTGCATTGATGGCATTGAGCGCGGTCTGCAAATCATTCGTGTTCTGTGTGCCTTGCGTTTGATTCAGCATTGCCTTTTCCCTCTTTTCCGACCATTCATCATCTTACCGGTTAGTGCTTTAAGTCCTGCTTTTCCTGAAACAGTGCGATAATATCATCAGCGATATAGGTCGGCACAAATGCGCGGATATCGGCACCGAATTTTGCAGCCTCGCGAACGGCAGAGGACGAAATATAGGAGTGCTCCGGTCTTGTCATCAGGAAGATCGTTTCCACCTCCGGCAGAAGGTGGCTGTTGACCTGAGACATGGTCATTTCCGACTCGAAGTCGCTGACGGCACGAAGCCCGCGTACAACCGCAACGGCATGCCTTGAGCGTGCATAGTCCACCATCAGACCATCCCAGCAGTCTACCGTGACGTTTGGCAGCTCGGCAGTCATCTTTCGCAGCAGCATCATCCGTTCTTCCAGCGTAAAGCAACCCTGTTTCTTCGGATTGTGCATGACGGCAACGTAGAGATGATCGAACAGCATGGCGGCGCGGCGGATTACGTCCTCGTGTCCGAGCGTGACCGGGTCAAAACTGCCGGGATATACGCAAATCCGCTCCATTAGGTTGCCTCCGATCTGATCAGGCGAAAGAAGCTGACGCCGGCGATGCCATACTGGCGGTGATCATATAAATCAAACCCATCCGATGCGAGCGGAAACGTCTTTGCCTCATGCTCCACAAGCACGATGGCATCTGGCGAGAGCATTGGCATAAGCAACGTCATGACCGGAACGAGGTCATGCATGGCATAGGGTGGATCGAGCAGCACAAGGTCGAACTGCGCATTTTGCTGGCGAAGCTTTGTCAGCGCGGTCTGCCAATCAGCCAGGAGAATCGTGCATTTGTCCGTCATGCGCAGTTTCCGGCAGTTATCCTGCTCCACCTGATTTGCCTGACGATTGTTGTCAACCAGCACGGCACTTGCGGCTCCCCTGCTGACAGCCTCAAAAGCCATCGCGCCGCTGCCTGAAAACAAATCAAGCACGCGTGCATTGCGGACGCGCTGCTGTAGAATGTTGAAAACATTTTCGCGAACGCGATCAAGCGTCGGACGTGTATCCATGCCGATCGGCGCTGCGATCGTTGTGCCGCGTGCTGATCCTGCAATGATGCGCATGATATCAGTTCAGCTGCTGTGACGATGAGCGCTGCTCACGCTGCCGCTGCTCCTTCTTTGCTTTTTTCTTTGCCTTGCGTTTTCCGGCTGCAATATCTGCCTGCACCTGAGCACGGATTTTGACTCCCTGCGGATAGCCAAGCCCATATGCAAGCATCGGCAAACAGCACAGCAGCGGACTGAGGTGCTCGAGGGTCAGAACCGCATCCTTATTAGATGTGCCGACAATGTTGAGGAACGGCAGGATGCAGCAGCGAACGACAACCCGCAGAACGCTCATGCCGACATCAGTTGACTGCTGATTGTAGACGGCGAGCGCGATGCCGTTGTCTACATTGCTTTGCATGCTGCTGACCCACGTCGGCAGTGCGCCGATGGACGTCATCTGCCGCTGAGCAAGGCATGCCAGTACGGTAGCGGCAATGAGCACGGGCAGCGAACCGAGGAGTGCCGTCAACAGCCCCTTCATCGGATGATAGCACGCGTCGACCTCGCCGGGATTCAGCATCCGACCGGATTCCTTGCGCTGATACGCCATTTCGCCTGCATTGACGGCGCCCGTGCCGGCAGCGGCGCCGGACTGGAACATAACCGTCAGCATCGCCAAAAGCAATGCAGCATTGACGACAAGGTTCACTACGAAGTTATCAAAGCTTAGCATTACGCCCAGAAACAGAAAGGCGACTGCAATCAGCAGATAGTATAGGAAAAAACGCAGCGCACTGCCAAGGCACGATGAATCAAGCGGTTTTCCTGTAAGATAAGGTTTTGCCTTGACAACGCCTTTTGCGGTCTTGCTTGCTTCGTTCACGAAAGTTCCTCCTCTTTCGGTTGATCTGTAAACCAGTGAATCATTCTCGAATCAGCGCATGCATTCAGCTTGACATCCCACGGATCTGCCGGAATGTGCTCTACCCATTGCCACGACAGCGCACAGCCGAGTGTAATGCCCTTCATTGATGGCAGCAATGTATCATAGAAGCCGCCGCCTTTACCTAAACGGATGCCTTCCTTGTCGATACCTTCCAGCGGCGTCAGAAGAAGGTCAATGTCATTGCACGGGATGACGGGTGCGTCTTGACTCGGTTCCAGGATACCATAGCTGCCGGTGACAAGCTCTGACATTGCACCCACTTTGCGCATGGTCATGATATGCGGGCTTTCGACACGCGGCAGCAGAAGCATTTTTTTCTGCGATATCGCAAATGCTATTAGCTCTGTAACGTCTGCTTCCCATGGCAGCGGCATATATCCTGCGATAACGGATGCATCACGGAAAAGCGCGGAGAAAGCGATGAGATCGCACATCCGGCTGCTCTCCTCGTTTCGCTGAGCTTCACCGGCAAAGCGTGCCCGAAGCAGCTTTCTCAGCGCAGCCTTCTCTGTGCTCATTTGCGTTCGTGCAGCCACACGCGGTGGACACGGTCTGTAGCTGCCAAAAGCACCTCATAGCCGATGGTGCCCGACCAGGAGGCAAGCTCGTCTGCCGAAATCATTTCTGAACCATCTGTGCCCATCAGCGTGACCTCATCGCCGATTTCAGCATCGGGAATATCTGTCACATCAACCATCATCTGATCCATACAGATACGTCCGACAACGTTTGCACGATGCCCATGAATCAGCACCTGCGCTTTGCCGGAGCCGTTGCGGTGATAGCCGTCGCCATAGCCGCAAGCTACTGTCGCGAGGCGCATGGGCTTGTCCGCCGTGTATGTGCAGCCGTAGCTGACCTTGTCGCCGGGATAAATCGTCTTCAGGAATGTGATTTCTGTACGCCAGCTCATGACCGGCTGCAACGGAAGATCAGTTGCCACCGGTGGATTTCCGTACATCGAAATGCCGGCGCGAACCATGTCCATTGCAACCTCCGGTAAGCGGTGAATTGCAGCAGAATTGGCGCAGTGCCGCACAATGTGATCCGGCAGCAGCGCCAACAGCTCCTGATAGCGCTTGAACTGCGCATGCGTGTACGCTAAATCGCTGCCGTCAGCATCAGCAAAGTGCGTGAAAGCTCCCGTCATGCGGACATGCGGGCATTCCTGCAGGCAAGCAAGAATTTCACGCACCTCCTGCTCTGTCCTGACACCGATGCGTCCCATCCCCGTGTCAAGCTTCAGGTGCATCATGCCGTCCATATTCGCAGCTACCGCAGCTTTTTCAATCGCTTGAACCATATGCGGCGTGCAGACTGTCAGCGTCAGTTTGTTCAGCACGCCCTCGTTGATTTCCTCATCCGAAGAAGCGCCGAGCACCAGAATCGGAGCTGTGACATCTGCTTCACGAAGCCGCTTACCTTCATCTGTGCGTGCAACGGCCAGCGCGACTGCACCTGCTTCCAGCGCGGCGCGCGCCACCTTAATAATACCATGACCATAGGCATCTGCCTTTACAACGGCCATCAAATCCGTACCGGCAGGCAGGGTTCCAATCAATAAACGCACGTTTGTCCTGAGGGCTTCAAGATCAATCGTCCGAACAGGATACTGCTGCATTAGCAGCTCACCATCTTTCATTGCTATGCACCGCATTTTGGAGCGGATTACTGATTATTATAGCATAGAATTTCATTCATGAAAAGGACTTCATTTGCCGATGTCAGCTTTTTGCCTTTTCGTGTGCCTCAATCTGCTCATTCAGGAGGTTGACATCTCCGCAGCCCATGGTGATTGCAAGGTCACCCGGCTGCAGGTGTTCGCGAAGATATTGCTCCGTGTCATCGAAGGAGGGCGTCCAGACGGCATTCAGTCCGTGCTGCTTCATGCCCTCGATAAGCTTGCCGCTGTTCAGTCCCGGATAGTCCTCACGGTGTTCGCGAGCGCTGAAGATGTCCGTCACGACCGTCACATCCGCCTCTTCCGTGCATGTCAGATAGTCCTCAAACAGATGGCTGACGCGGTCAAGCGTGTGTGGCTGCATAACAGCGTAGAGCGTCCCTTTACACCGTTTACGGGCAATGGCAACGGCATTGCGCATTTCCGCAGGATTGTGTCCGTAATCGTGGAACATCTCCGCACCGTTGAGCATGCCTGTCTTTTCAAAGCGGCGATGTGCACCCGTGAAATGATGGACGCTTTCTGCCGCCTGCGCCAAATCAGCGCCTGCGACCCACGCAGCGGTAATTGCAGCAAGCGCATTTTCCACGTTGAACAGTCCCGGCACGCTCATGACGACATGGGCTGAGGTCTGATTCATGACACACAGGTCAAATTCATAGATGCCGCAGTCATCCTCCGTCAGATTGACCGGATGGACATCGCACGCTTCCGACAAGCCGAATGTGATGGTACGGCAGCTCAGGCGGTTCAGCTGGCGCATGATGCGCTTGTCTGTTCCTTTGCCGATTGCAACGCCGTCGTCGGGAAGCAGATGCAGGAACTGCCCGAACGTATCCTCGATTTCATTGATGTCTTTGTAGCAGTCCAGATGATCCGCATCGATGTTCAACACAACCGCCATGGTCGGATGCATGTGAAGGAAGGAACGGTTATATTCGCATGCCTCCGCAATGAAGGTATCGTTCTTGCCGATGCGTGTTGAGCCGCCGATGGCATCGAGCTTGCCGCCGATGTGCACGGATGGATCAAGCCCGCATTCCACCATGATTTCAGAGAGCATGGAGGTCGTGGTTGTTTTGCCATGAGCGCCACAAATCGCGATTGCATGGCGGTAACGCTCCATAAGCTGACCGAGCAGTTCGGCACGCTCAATCGCAGGAAGACCGAGGCGTGCCGCTTCCATCCGTTCAGGGTTATCCTGACTGATAGCAGCGGTGTAGACTACAAAATCCGCGCCGTGTACATTTTCCGCCCGATGCCCGATATATACCGCAGCGCCGGTCTTGCGGACATCATCCATGAGATAACCATCATTCTGATCCGAGCCGGACACCTGATAACCGAGGCTGACCAGCATCTGTGCCAAGCCTGACATGCTTGAGCCGCCAATGCCGATCATATGAATCCGTTTCCCTACATAATCACGAATTTGGGGTTCGCTCATTCTTCATCTCTCCCGTTAGGTTCAATAACCGTGTCTATTATACTCTAATTCCGCCCGAATAATCAAGCTGTTTTGCGCATTTGCCTTGACGTAACATCCGAAAGGCTGATAATTGCCGTTTCAGCTGCTTTGCAATGTCTTTTTTTGACGCTGTACCGCTCTTTTGCAGGATTTCACTGCGAAAAAGAGAAATATTATCAGATGCAAAGATATCTATGATGAGGGAGGATTCGACATGGAACGGCTTCTGAATGACGGCTGGCGCTTTTGCAAGCGGCCGAGCGGCTCAACGCTGGAGGATTTATCCGGCGCAGAGCTGGAAGCGGTTGATCTGCCCCATGATTTTTTGATTGGCAATGCGGATGACCTGTACGAAACAGCGGATGGCTGGTACGTCCGCACGCTCGATCTGCCGAAGGAATGGCAGGAGCAGTGCATCCTGATTCGCTTTGACGGTGTCTATATGGACTGCGATGTTCTGCTGAATGGTCAGCTCGTCTGTACGCACCATTACGGCTACACCGCGTTCGATGCGGATTTAACCGCTTATCTGCATGAAGGCTCAAACACGCTGCATGTTCACATCCGCCACCAGAGTCCGAATAGCCGCTGGTATTCCGGCGCGGGCATTTTCCGCGATGTGACGCTCTGCGTGCTGCCGAAGCATCATATTGCGCCGGATGGCATTTACGTTACGACATCGCACGAGCTGGAAAGCTGGACCATGACCATCGATACGGAACTTTGCGGTGCTGCGGAGAACGATGTGCTGACACACCTTCTGCTGGATGGCGACGTGCCGGTCTGCGCTGCAACAGTCAATACGGCAGGCAGCCATGTATCTGCTGTCATGCGGGTGCTTTCGCCGAAGCTGTGGTCGCCTGATGACCCGCATGTCTACACGCTGAGGACAATGCTTGGCAGCCAGATTGTCACGCAGTATGTCGGCTTCCGTGATGTCACCTTCACAACCGACCGTGGGCTGTTTATCAATGGTCAGCCGGTCAAGCTCCGCGGTGTCTGCCTGCATCATGATCTTGGCTGCCTTGGCGCTGCTTTTCACGAAAAAGCGATGCGCCGCCAACTGCTTGCCATGCGTGATATGGGTGTCAATGCGCTCCGCACCTCCCATAATCCGCCGGCAAAACAGGTGATGGATCTTTGCGATGAGCTTGGCTTCTTCGTTGTGGATGAAGCGTTCGATATGTGGCTTCGTGCCAAGACGACCTTTGATTATGCCCGCTTCTTCAGCGAGGACATGCCGGCTGATGTTGCATCATGGGTGCGGCGTGACCGGAATCATCCATCGCTGCTGCTCTGGTCAATCGGCAACGAAATTCTCGATACGCACCTGGACGAATCTGCACAACGGCTGACCGTTGAGCTGCGCGAGCAAGTCCGCCTGCATGATCCGAAGAAAAACGGACTCGTCACAATTGGCAGCAATTATATGCCATGGGAGGGTGCACAGCATTGTGCCGCTCTTGTTGATGTGCAGGGCTATAATTACGGCGAAAAATACTACGATGCGCATCATGACAAGTATCCGGACTGGGTGATTTACGGCAGCGAGACCGCCTCCGCATTGTCCAGCCGCGGCATATATCATTTTCCGATCGATGCCTCAATTCTCTCTGATGAGGATTTGCAATGCTCCGCGCTGGGCAATTCAACCTCCAGCTGGGGCACGAAGGATATGCGCAAATGTATTGTCGATGACCTGAACACGCCGTATTCGCTTGGGCAATTCCTGTGGAGCGGCATCGACTACATTGGTGAACCGACGCCCTATCATACGCGCTCATGTTATTTCGGCATGATGGACACGGCTGTCTTTCCGAAGGACTACTGGTACCTGATCCGTTCGCTGTGGACGAAGAAACCCATGGTGCACATCGGCGTCTATTGGGATTGGAATCCACAGCAGATGATTGATATTCCGGTGATGACAAATGGCGCATCGGCAGAACTGCTGCTGAACGGTTGCTCTCTTGGGGTACAGGATGTTGTCCGCAGCGATTGGACGCGATGCCGTCCGACTTGGCATGTGCCTTATGAGCCCGGTACGCTTATCGCTCGTGCATACGATAAAAATGGCCATTGCATTGCGGAGGATGTCCGATGTACGCCTGGCGAGAGCAGGCAGCTTTCCTTGACTGCCGAGGATGCTTATCTGCTGGGCGATGGCGAGGACATGACGTTCATTACCATCACCGTAAAAGACGAAATCGGGCGACTGGTCGAGAATGCTGTTGACCGCGTTCATGTATCTGTCAGCGGTGCAGGTCGCTTGCTAGGGTTGGATAATGGCGACTCCACCGATCTGGATGGCTATAAGGTAACCAGCCGCCGTCTTTTTAGCGGCAAGCTGCTGGCGGTTGTAGGTGCGCTGCCGCAAGTCGGCGAAGTTACCGTGAATGTTGACGGAAATGGGCTGGCATCGGCTTCGCTGACGCTGCCTGTCCGCCCCGCTCGTCAGGCAATCGGACGCAGCTGCATTCAAAGCCTCTGCACCGAAACGCCGCTGATTTCGGAAAAGCCCGTGCGCCGTATTGAGCTGATTCCGCTTGGCAGCAAGCAGCTTTCACCTGAGAACAAATCTGTTGCTTTCCGCATTTGCATCCACCCTGCTGATGCCGATCCGCAGCCCATCGCCTATCGCATCACAAATGCTGCGGGCATTGACTCCCCTTGCGCTGTGTGCTCGGTTGACGGTGATGTTGTGACTGTCACGGCGCTTGGCGACGGTCAGGTGTATCTTCGTGCCACTTGCTGCAACGGCTGCGCACATACACGCATCATCAGCCAGCAGGACATGACGATCACCGGTATGGGTCAGCCGTATCTTGATCCGTACAGCTTCATTTCCGGCGGACTGTATTCCATTTCCGACGGCGAAATCACCAGCGGCAACGAGCAGGGCGTAGCTTTCGCACGTGACGGCAGTAGCATGGCGGGCTACAAGAACATCGACTTTGGTGTTGTCGGCTCGGATGTGTTGACGTTGCCTGTTTTTGCGTTTGACAACAAGCCGTATACCATTGCGCTGTGGGATGGCATCCCCTCGCAGGGCGGTCGGAAAATCGCCGATCTCCTCTATCAAAAAGAATGCATCTGGAACGTTTATCAAGCCGAAACGTACCATTTGCCGGAACGGTTGACAGGCATCCACACGCTTAGTTTCGTGATGATGGATAAAATCCACTTGAAAGGCTTCCGCTTTGAGAAGCAGAGCCGCGCATGGCTCCCACAGACAGCTGCACAGGCAGACAACGTCTACGGTGACACCTTCACGCGCAGTGGACAGGCAATCACCGGAATCGGCAACAATGTCTCCCTTGTTTTCGACCATATGGATTTCGGCGATTGCACCCATGCGACGCTTTGCCTTGACGGCTGTACATCGCTGAGCACCAATCCGGTCACTATTCGCTTCACGAATGCAGACGGCGAGCAGCTGACCAGCCTCGCACAGTTCGCTGGAACGCAGCGAAGCACGCAGTCCTTTGATTTGAGCGTACTGCGAGGCGAATGCTCCGTTGCTTTCGTCTTCCTGCCCGGCAGTCAATTCGACTTCTATGGCTTTACCTTCCTGAAACCATAATCAACCGCATATGAAAGGAACATCATCTTATGATTCTTTATAATTCATTGACCCATCGCAAGGAACCGTTCACACCCCGCTTTGGCAACAAGGTTTCCATGTACACCTGCGGACCGACTGTCTACCATTTTGCGCACATCGGCAACCTCCGCACGTACATCATGGAGGATGCGCTCGAAAAAGCGCTCCGCTATGAGGGCTATGATGTCAAGCGCGTCATGAACATCACCGACGTCGGTCATCTGTCCAGCGATGCCGATACCGGCGAAGACAAGATGCTCAAGGGTGCACAGCGCGAGCACAAGACCGTCATGGAGATTGCCCGTTTCTATACGGATGCATTCTTTGCGGATTGCCGGAAGCTCAACATCCGCCATCCGGACGTTGTTGAGCCTGCCACAAACTGCATTCCTGATTACATCGACATGGTTACCGTGCTGTTGAACAAGGGATATGCCTATCAGGCAGGCGGCAACGTGTACTTTGATACCAGCAAGCTGGAAAAATACTACGTTTTCAATGACCATGACGAGGAAGATCTCGAGGTTGGCGTTCGCGACGATGTCGATGCGGATGAAAATAAGCGCAACAAGGCGGATTTCGTGCTGTGGTTTACCAAGTCCAAGTTTGAGGATCAGGCGCTGAAGTGGGATTCGCCGTGGGGCGTTGGTTACCCGGGCTGGCACATCGAGTGCTCCTGCATTTCCAAGAAGCATCTCGGCGAGTATCTCGACTTGCACTGCGGCGGCATTGACAACGCCTTCCCGCACCATACGAACGAAATTGCCCAAAGCGAAAGCTATCTCGGGCATAAGTGGTGCAGCACGTGGTTCCATGTCCATCACCTGAACACAACCGGCGGCAAGATGAGCAAGTCCAAGGGCGAATTCCTGACGGTTTCACTGCTGGAGGATAAAAAATATGATCCGCTGGCGTACCGCCTGTTCTGCCTGCAGAGCCACTATCGTCAGAGCCTGATGTTCACGTGGGAGAATCTTGACAATGCCGCGTCTGCTTACACGAAGCTCATCCAGCGAGTTGTACAGCTGACACCTTCTGACGAGGCGGTAGACGAAGCGAAGCTTGTGCCCTATGATGACAAGTTCAAACAGGCGCTTGATGCTGATTTGAACACGTCTCTCGCCCTGACGCGACTCTATGATGTCCTGAAGGCGAAGAACCTCAATGACAATGAAAAACTTGCTCTTATCGGCAAATTTGATTACGTGCTGTCGCTGAGCCTGCTGGATAAGGCAGCCGCTATCCGCGATGCCAGCAAGACCGCAGCTGTTGCACAGAATGAAGGCGAGTACACGATCATCGCGCCTGCGGATGCTTCCGAAGAGGAAAAGACGGATGTCCGCGAGCTGCTTATCTGCCGTTATCAGGCACGCCAGCAGAAGAATTGGGCAGAGTCTGACCGCATCCGCGATTTGCTTAAGGAAAAGGGCATCGCTGTCAAGGACAGCAAGAACGGCGTCCAGTGGATGCACGAGTAAACAGTTTCAGGCAATCATCACAAGAAATCCGCTTTTCTGAAAGGAGTTCTGCGCATGAGTATACTTCAAGCTGTTCTTTTAGGGCTTGTTCAAGGGCTCGGCGAGTTTTTGCCCATTTCCTCCAGCGGTCATCTGCTGCTGGCACGTATGGTGATGGGACTCACCATCGATGAGACCCCTGCTTATCATATGCTGGACATTCTCCTGCATGTCGGTACGCTGATTCCGGTGATTATCGTGTTCTGGAAGGATTGGTGGGCGATTCTTCGCAATCCCTTCCGTTCCAAAACGCTGCTGCTGTTGTTCATCGCATCGCTCCCGACACTCCTGTTCAAGGTCATGTTCGATGATTTCATCTCTTCCTGCGATACGGGCTGGTTTCTCGGCATCAGCTTCCTGATGACTGGCTTTATGCTTGTTCTGGCAGAAGCAATCAGCGCGCATCACCGCAAGACGGTTGATCAGCCGAATTACAAGCATGCCATTGTGATGGGCTTCATGCAGGGAATCGCGTTGCTGCCGGGTGTTTCAAGAAGCGGATCGACGTTAGCCGGTGGACTTGCATCCGGACTGAACCGCAAGAGCGCGGCGAAATTTTCCTTCATGATGAGCGCTCCGGCGATTGTTGGCGCGCTGATTATCGATGGGAAGAACGCGATTGAGGAAGGCTGGATTCATGACCTTGACCTCGTCCCGACGCTCGTTGGCATTCTGGTTGCTGCCGTCTGTGGCTATGTGGCAATCCGTTTCATGCTCAGTCTGATTAGCCGCGTCAGCCTGAACTGGTTTGCGCTGTATGTGTCGCTGCTTGGATTGCTGATTCTTGTCCTACAGTTCATCTACTATCCGGGCGTAACGCCGCTGGTTGTTCCGCAGGTCAACGAAGCACTTGATGCAGTTGGAACAGCGCTGCGTTTTTGGAAGCATTGCTGAATTATTGTAACCGCTCAGGAGCAAGCATTTTGCTTGGTAAAGTGAAAAGGATTAACTGATATGCGCAGCAGACGAAAAAAACAAAAAACAACTTCATCTTGTTACCAGTGACGAAAAGGATGGATGATGCAATGTCTGATACGAAACTGTTCAATATAAAAGGTACTGTAAAGGAATATCAAGGCGGTGCTGTCACACTTGAAAAAGAACTCCAGACGGTGATTGAAAATAATATGACTATCTTCTTTGGGGTAACGTTTCTTGCCTCTGAGTATCGCACAACAGATGGTGGACGTATGGACAGCATTGGTATTGACGAAAATCACTGCCCAGTCATCTTTGAATACAAACGCTCTGTGAAAGAGAATGTTATTAACCAAGGCTTATTCTATTTGAACTGGCTTTTAGATCATAAAGACAGTTTCAAAGTGCTTGTGATTGAAAAATTGGGCATGGATGCAGCGAGTAACATCGACTGGACTATGCCGCGAGTTATGTGCATTGCAGGGGACTTTACAAAATATGATGAGTCTGCAATTAAACAGATGGATCGTAATATCAGCTTGATTCGATATAAAAAATTTGGAGAAGATTTGCTCATGTTCGAGCAGGTCAATGAAAATATCGCCACCGCTATTCCAGAAGAGGAGCCATCCGACAAAGCGAAACCTATAGATAAAACATTCGATGAGCAGATAAGAAATGCCGACGATAATATTAGAGTACTATACGAAAACCTTTCAAACTATATTCTTAGCCTTGGCGATGATATCAGCGAAAGTCATTTGAAGCTATATGCAGCATTTAAGAAAATCAGAAATGTAGTCACAGTGGTTGCCAAGAAGAAAAGACTGATTTTGAATTTACCTCTTGATGTATCTACGATTTCATTTGAGAAAGGCTTTTCAAGAGATGTTACAAATATCGGTCATTGGGGATGTGGTTCGGTTGAACTTTGCCTGCAAAACAGTACGGATTTTGAGAAAGCAAAGCCTTTAATCGATAGAGCATATGACGAGAACTAAAGAATCACCGCACAATTCAACAATACCCCACAAAAGCAAGTGCCTGACCTCATCGAAGGTCAGACACCGCTTCAAAATGTTTTCACGGCAACGCTGATTTAAGGCAACACCGAATTGCATGGTGTTTCCTTATTTTATGTGTCAATCACGATACAATGCTCGTCTGGCAGATGATAAGCAGCAAAGTAGGCATTTTCGAGCGGAATCCAGCGGCGATTAAAATCAATAAGTCGTTCTTTACCGACGCGCTGAAGGAGCCGTTCCTGCTGTTTATCCGGCGTAATTCGTAGGAAAAAGTAGATGTCTGCAAGCGCACGAATGCTTGGCAGCAGGCTGCCATTTCCTTCGATGATGGTATATTGCCGTTCAGTCAATGTAATCATATCGGAAAATCGATCCGCATGACAATCATAACGGCGATAGGCAATCGGAAGATGATTCGTGTATGGCTGCAACACCTCCTGCTGAAGTCGCTCTATGTCGACATTGCCGCCGGGGATGGACAGCCGTTCGGGTGTCTTGAGGTGATGCGGAATGAGAAAATCGTCCATGTGAATCACTGCCGCATCGAGAATCGCAGCAAGCTTCTCTGCAAGCGTCGTTTTGCCGCTGCCGCATGGACCATCGATGGCAATGAGACGGCGAGTTTCGTCTGGCAGTTGCGCAAGAGGCAACAGAATCGGCAGCAGCTGCTCTTTCGATGATGCGCAATTCGGCACTTCCGTCAGCTTTTCCTGCCATGTTTGCGGCAGCAACTGAAATGCGTCTGAATCAGAAAGTTGTGTCATGGCTCCTCCTGTCAAGGCAAAAGCGCACTGCATGATGATTGGGCAGTGCGCTTTGCTGTGTTATTGAAGATGTTTCTTCAGGATGTCCAGACCTGCTTTCAAATCGTCATACGGAATGTTTAACGGCGGCAGAAGGCGAACCTTTTCATGTGCCGTCAGCACCATCAGTCCATCCTTCAGGCACGCAGCAGCAATTTCGGAGGACGTATGGTTCTCAGGCAGAATGCCCATCATTAGCCCAAGTCCTGTGATGTCCTTCACACCCGGAGCACCACTTAGCTCCTTGACAATAAAGTCATGACGTTCCTGCACGCCCCTGAACACCTCGTCATTCAGGCGGGAAATCACGTTCAGCGCAGCGGCTGCACAAATCGGATTGCCGCCGAAGGTTGAGCCATGATCGCCCTTGCCGAGCACATGCTCGCACTTTTCACCCAGCATGCACGCGCCCATCGGCAGACCACCTGCAAGACCCTTTGCTGTTGACACAACGTCTGGCGTAATTCCGTACTGCTCATAGGCATAGAGCGTGCCTGTCCGACCGTTGCCGGTCTGTACCTCATCTACCATCAGCAGCACGTCATGCTGACGGCAAAGTTCTTCCGCTTTCTTTACGAATTCATGCGTAAGCGGAATCACGCCGCCCTCGCCCTGGACCATTTCCATCAGCAGACTGCAAACTTCGCCGCTTGCAAGCACCCTTTCGAGCGATTCGCAATCGTTCGCAGGAACATATACAAAGCCTTCCGGAAACGGACCGAAATGCTCATGGAAGCGATCCTGCCCTGTAGCAGCAAGGGTTGCAATCGTTCGACCATGGAAACTGTTCACGAGCGTCGCGATGACGTGGCGACCGGTTGCTTCGCCATATTTGCGTGCAACCTTGAGTGCACATTCGTTGGCTTCCGCGCCGGAATTGCCGAAAAACACCTTCTTCAGCCCGGTGCGCTCGCAAAGCAGCTGCGCGAGCTTCGTTTGCGGCTCGGTGTAGTACAGGTTTGAAGTATGCCCAAGCGTATGGAGCTGCTGCGTCACCGCATTGACCCATTCCGGATCGCATGCGCCGAAAAGCGTCACACCGATGCCGGAACCGAAGTCGATGCAGGTCTTGCCATCATCATCGATGTAATGAGCACCGTTTGCTTTCGTCATAACGGCATCGAAACGACCGTATGTTCCGGCAATATAGGTAGCGTCACTCGTTTTGATAGACTGTTTTTGGCACATAACCAGGTTCAATCTCCTTCTTAAACATCGTTCCGGCGCCTTCGTCGGTCAACGTCTCAATCAGCAGTGCATGCGGCACACGCCCGTCAATGATGAACACCTTGCGGACACCTGCGCGAATGGCATTCGTGCAGCATTCCACCTTGGGAATCATGCCGCCGGAGATAATCCCTTCCTCCTTGAGCAGTTCGACGCCCTTCAAATCGATGCGGCGAATCAGGCTCGTCGGATCCTTCGGGTCGCGCAGTAGACCGACTGTATCCGTCATGGAAATGAGCGATTCGGCATGAAGCGCAGATGCGATTGATGCCGCAGCCGTATCCGCATTGATGTTGTAGACATGGCCGGTTTCATCGCAGCCGATCGTGGACACAACGGGAATGTATCCTTTTTCCAGCAAATCAAGCAGCGGCTGGGGATTTACGCTGCTGATTTTGCCGACATAGCCGAGTTGAGGATCAATCATCTGTGCCTTAATCAGGCCGCCGTCCATGCCGCAGATGCCCATGGCTCTGCCGCCAAGGTTGTCCAGCTTTGCCACAAGCGACTTGTTGATTTTGCCTGCCAGCACCATCTGCACGATTTCGCTTGTCTCTTCGTCTGTCACACGGAGACCGTTGACAAATTCCGATTCCTTGCCGACGCGCTTGAGCATGTTGGAGATTTCCGGACCGCCGCCGTGTACCAGGACCATCTTGACACCAATCAGGCTCATCAGCACCATGTCGCGCATGACATCGTGCTTCAATTCCTCGTTGATCATTGCGTTGCCGCCGTATTTCACAACGATGATTTTCCCGTAATACTTCTGAATGTACGGCAGCGCTTCGACAAGCACCTGAGCACGCTGGCGGTTTGTCATACCGTTGTACATCTGCATTGCTTACAGATCCTTTCTCATGGAACAAAATCCTCGGGCAAAGTTGTTAAGCTGAGGAGGAAGATAATAAAAAGATGATGGGGCGAAGAAAAGCGGGACGAAGTCCCCCCCGCTTTTAGCTGCGGTAATCGCCGTTGATCCGCACGTAATCGTACGTCAGATCGCAGCCCCATGCTGTTGCGTCCGCATCGCCGTCATGCAGCGTCACGACAACGTCAATTTCGTCTTCCAGCAGGATTTCCTTTGCGCGTTCCTCGCTGAAGTCAATCGATGCGCCATCCTTGCAGACGTCAATGCTGCCAACGGCGCTTCGGAAGGCAACATTGACCTTGTGGATGTCCATGTCTGCGCCCGAGTAACCAAGTGCACACAGCACGCGTCCCCAGTTCGCATCTGCACCGAAAATTGCCGCCTTCAGCAGGCTGGAGCAGACAACGGCCTTTGCGGCAAGCTTGGCGTCCTTCACGGTTTTGCCGCCATGCACCACGCAGGTCAGCAGACGCGACGCGCCCTCGCCGTCCTTGGCAATCATGCGGCACAGCGCGGTTGTCACCTCGTTCAGCGCTTCGCAGAAAACATCATAATCCGCATTGGCATTTTCAATCGGGTTGTTGCCAGCCAAACCATTCGCCATAATGCAGACCATGTCGTTCGTCGATGTATCGCCGTCCACGCTGACCATGTTGAATGTGTCCTTCACGTTTTCCGACAGAGATTTCTTGAGCATTGCGGGAGAAATCGCCACATCGGAGGTCAGGAAAACGAGCATTGTGGCAAGATTAGGATGAATCATGCCGGAGCCCTTCGCAATGCCGCCCAGATGGCAAACGTGTCCGCCGATTTCAAACGAAACAGCAATTTCCTTTAGCTTCGTGTCGGTCGTCATGATGCCCTCTGCGGCTTCTGCACTGCCGTTTGCGTTTATAGCCGCGTAAAGTTCATCCATATGCTCGGCAATCGGCTCGATGGAAAGCGGCTGACCGATAACGCCGGTGGATGCGACAATTACATGATGCGGATCAATGCCAGCCGCTTTGGCGGACAGCTCGCACATCTTCCATGCAACATCCTCGCCGTCAGCGTTGCAGGTGTTGGCATTGCCGCTGTTGCAGATGGTAAGCTGTGCTACGCCGCCCATCAGGTTACGCTGCGTTACATAAATCGGTGCGCCCTTGACCAGATTGCTTGTATAAACAGCAGCAGACGAAGACGGCACCTTGCTGAAAATCATGCTGATATCGCGTTTGCCGCGGTTTTTGCGGATGCCGCAATGAATGCCGCCTGCCAGAAAGCCGTTTGCCGCACAGATGCCACCAGAAATATGCTCCATGTTCCTTCCTCCGAATCTATCCGATAAATCAATGATTATTTGATTGCAAGTCCGGTCAGCTCATCAACGCCAAGCATCAGGTTCAAGCATTGCAGTGCCGCGCCGGATGAACCCTTGCCGAGATTGTCGAACAGGCTGACAACCTGAAGTCGGTCATCGTTGCCAAGCACCATGATTTTCATGCTGTCTAACCCGGACATGGCGTTTGCAGCAACGAAGCCATTCTGCGCGGCGACTTCTTCCTCAGTCAGGATGGTGATAACCGATGACCCTGCGTAATGCGACTTCAGGCAGTCAGTTACATCTTGAATCGGATGCGCAGAATTGACCTGCTTGCGGAAGAGCGGAACAGTTACTTCCATGCCAGAGTAGTAATCCGCAACGACCGGCGCAAAAACAGGGGCATGCGTTAAGCCGGAAATTTGCTGCATCTCCGGCAGATGCTTGTGAACCTGCGTCAACCCATATTGCCGCGGCGAATCGAGCGCATCATCGCGTTCCGTTGCTTCATACTGAGCGATCATCTTTTTGCCGCCGCCGCTGTAGCCGGTTAGGGAGAAGCAGGACAACAATTCGTCCGACGAAATCAGTCCGGCTGCGACAAGCGGTGCAGCAATGGCGATAAAGCCGCTTGCATGGCAACCTGGTACGGCAACACGGCTGCTTGTTGCGATTTCATCACGCCGATTGGGGCAAATTTCCGGGAAGCCATATGTCCAGCCGGATGCAACGCGGTGCGCGGTGGATGTGTCCAGAATGCGCGTAGTGCTCCCTTCTGCCAACGCAACGGATTCCCTTGCCGCCGCATCCGGCAGACAAAGAATCGCAATATCTGCCGAACGGATGGCATCCTGACGAGCTGCCGCATCCTTGCGGAGCTCTTCTGGAAGCGTCAGTACTGTAATATCCTTTCGGGATTGAAGACGGTCGAAAATCCGAAGCCCGGTTGTTCCTTCCTTCCCGTCAATAAAGACAGTTGCGCTCATCCGCATCCTCCTTCACTATTCATGCGAAACACGCATAAATATACACATATTATACACGTACACAGGTAATTGTCAAGGCTTTCAATGAATTTATTCCGCCATTTTATACTGAATGGACGTATCCAGTGAGGCTTTTTCCAGCCACTGCAAAACCGTGCTTTCCATCGCTGCAAACGTTGCATTCCGCAGCGCTTCCACCTGATCGCCGGAGAGGTAGCGCTCACGGCATTCGAGACGTTGATCTTCCAGCGCCTGTTGCACATCGTTGTCATCAAGATACGGATATAGTGTCGAGTTGCTCTGAATATCGGTCGGCGTCAGCGAATCGAGGATCAGAGTAGGCTCAGGGAGTATGAGCGTCAGCGCATCGTCGCTCAGGTCAATCTTGACTTCCTTTAAGTTAATGCCGAAGCTTGCTTCATAGGTATAGGCGGCATCGATGCTTGCAACGGTCCCGATAAAGGCTGCCTTGATTTCATACTGCATGATGCCTTCTTCGCTAACATGCATTGTTTCAAGCATTGCCGTTTCTTCCAGCTTGCGCGATAGAACAGTAGCTGTTTGGATGGCGGCGGCAGAGTCATCAGGCATCAGCCAAGCGACCAGCCTCGAGGCATATGGCAGCAACACAATAGTAAGCACAAGCACCAGTACTGAAGCCAGCACGCCGACAAGCCATTTTCCAATGCGTTTCATAGCTTTCCTCCTGTCCAGATGTGCAACTGCACCAGGAAAGGCACAATCAGATAGCGGAAGAACTCTACGGCAACAAACACAGCGCCAATAAATGCAAAAATATACAGCCAGATGCTATGACGCTTTCTATCAGCGTGTTGCGACCGTCTGCGCCTTGGCTTTCGTGACCCTTGTTCCACCGAAAGCTGCTCCTGTGGTTCAACTTGCTTTTTTTCCATGCATTTGACCTCCCCGCCTGAATAAAAATGCCATTCCGATCATCTGGTCGGAACGGCAATCGAAAACAAGCCAATTGCCGCTGGGCTTCGCGGCGCAATTCCTTGCGAGATCATTCGTCTTCATCGTCAACACAAATTGTCGGAACGTCGTCATCCTGCAGAACGGGCTTTTCAGGTTCCTCGGGAACATTGATCGACGGAATATCGTCATCGTCCGAGGTTTCCTCGTTTGAAGGCACCTCGTCTGTCGGTGCATCGGTTGCCATCTCCGACGTTTCCGCAGCTGTTCCAGTTTCTTGTGCAGATGCAGCCTTGCTTTCGCGAAGAACCAGCAGCTTTTCATCGAGATCTTTCATTTCGAGAAGCATTTCTTCAAGCGATGCCGGCACCTGTTCGCCGCTATTCCACAGGTCATAGATTTTATTTCCGAGTTCATTGCGAAGCTCCTTGCGGCGCGTTGTGAGGTTCATTTCATCAACCTTCAGCTTCGCACTGACAGCGATGTTCGTTGCAGCCTTGTTAACAACCTGCATACTCTGTTCAAGAAGCTTTTTTGCTGTTGCTCCAATATCTGCCATCATCATTCACTCCTTTCAGACAATAATATTGATAACCGCTTGCAGTATTAATTCGCCTCTTACAGCTTGGAATCCTGCCTGCTTACCAATAAATCAGCATGGCATTGGGGTGGATGGTAAATTCCACCCGCTCACATGGCGTGATTTCGCCGTCTATTTCGACCTTCATGCCGGGAGACTCCGCAACCGCATTGTCACACAGAATGTGATGCGTAAAAGGAAAGTCGACAATCTTTCCCATCATCATTTTCACAAGGTAAAAAGGAATTTTCCAGCGCGGCTGATTGCCGACAATCATCCAGTCGAACTTGCCGTCATTTGGTACAGCAACTGGGCAAATCGGGATACCGCCGCCAATCCAGCGACCGTTTGCTGCCACGCAGAGCAACGCATCCTCTGTGTGCGTTTCGCCGTTAAAGTTATATGTCAGCTTCATCGGCTGATGTTTGCGGATTGCGCGAATCAGTCCGACAAGATACGGCAGGATACCGCGGATTTTGCCGCCGAAATCCGCCACATTTTCGAGCACTGTCACGTCAAAGCCTGCACCGGTCACGTTGATAAACACGCGGCCATTGATGTCGATTGCATCGCAGGGACGCGGTTCATGGGAAAGAATAAACTCCATTGCATCAACTGGCTTTTTCGGCGTGCCAAGCGTTTTAATGAAATCGTTGCCTGTGCCTGCCGGAATGAGTCCCATGGGCACACCTGTGTTGACAAGCCCACGCGCCACTTCACTGAACGTCCCGTCACCGCCGATGACATAGATGGCTTCTGTGCCCTGCTGCAAAGCCTTCGCTGCAAGCGCTTCGGCGTGACCTTTGTATTCGGTCTGCAGCACCTCAAATGCAATATGGCGTGCAGAAAGTAGCGTCTTGACCTGCTCTGCTGCCTTAAGTGCATAGCCGCTTCCGGCAATCGGGTTGACGATGATCGTTCTCATGCTCATTTAGTCCTTATATTCAGAATCCGAAACCATCCCAAAGTCAACACGTGAAACGGACAGCGTCCATAAACCGTGAAGCGCTGTCCGTTTGTACCGAATCAGAGAAGATTAGTCTGCCGCAACGCGATCGGCAATCTGCTTTGCTGTCAGACCGTATTCCTCCAGCAGCGCCGTAGGCTTGCCGGACTGTCCGAAGCAATCGTTGATGCCGATCTTCTCAAACTTTTTCAAACCCATGCCGCAGAGCGAGGCAGCCACCGCATCGCCGAGACCGCCAATGATGGAATGCTCCTCGACCGTGAAAACACGGCTGCACTTCGCCGCATATTCGCGTGCAAGCTCCGTATCAAACGGCTTGAGCGTATGGAAGGAAACAAGCGCCGCATCGATTCCCTTTGCAGCAAGCAGATCAACCGCTTCAAGGCAGTGCTCCAGCATAATGCCGCAGGTGAAAATGACGCAGTCCTTGCCGTCCTTGATAACTGAACCCTTGCCGACCGTGAAGGGGCGTGCGTCATAAACTGGCGAAGGAAGACGCGCCGTACGGATGTACACCGGACCATTGATTTCAGCCGCTGCACGGACGCACTGCTCGCACTCGGTTGCATCGCTCGGGACGAAAACGGTCATGTTCGGCAGAACACGCATGAGCGCAATGTCCTCAATGGCCTGATGGGAACCGCCATCCTCTCCAAGCGTGACGCCGGCATGAGAGAAACCAAACTTCACGTTAAAATTCGGATAGCAGACGCCGTTGCGAATCTGGTCATAGCTGCGACCGGCAAACACGGCAAACGTAGAGCAGAACGGAATCAAGCCCATGGTTGAGATGCCGGCAGCCATATCGACCATGTTGGCCTCGGCAATGCCGCAGTCGATGAAGCGGTCCGGGTATGCCTTCTTGAAACCGTTGGTCATTGTTGCGGCAGCAAGGTCGGCATCGAGCACGACCACCTTGTCGTTTTCAGCGCCCAACTTGACGATGGCTTCACCATACGCCACGCGAATCGATTTCTTTTCCATTTTCTTAACCCTCCAATTCGCTCAGCGCCTGTGCGGTCTGTTCAGCATTCGGTGCCTTGCCGTGCCAGCCAACCTGACCCTCCATGTAGGAAACACCCTTGCCCTTGAGCGTATGCAGATGAATCAGACGCGGCTTGCCGGGGCAAGCGGGTGCATGCAGCGCATCGAGAACCTGCTGCATATCGTTGCCGTCAGCCACTTCGATGACATCATAGCCGAACGCCTCGAACTTTGCCTGAATGTCACCCAACGACATAACCTCATCGTTTGAACCGTCAATCTGGAGACCGTTGTGGTCGAAGATGACGGTCAGGTTATCCAGATGATAGTGTGCGGCAGCCATTGAAGCCTCCCACACAAGCCCTTCCTGCGACTCACCGTCACCGATGATGGTGTACACATGGCAGGGATTGCCCGTTTTCTTTGCACCGAGCGCCATGCCGACAGCGATCGAGATGCCCTGACCAAGCGAACCGGTCGATGCATCCACGCCGGGGCATTTTTTCACATCCGGATGTCCCTGCAGAATGCCGTGAAGCTGGCGGAAGTGATCAAATTCATCTGCGGAGAAATAGCCGCGCTCGCACAGCGTACCGTACAGTGCAGGCGCTGCATGTCCCTTTGAGAGGACGAAGCGGTCGCGATTCGGATTCTTGTCATCCTTGGGATCGATGCCGTTCATGACATCAAAATACAGTGCAACAAGCGCCTCGGTTGCGGAAAGCGATCCGCCCGGATGACCTGCACCTGCCTTGTTCGTCATTACAATGATGTCGCGCCGGACACGCCGGCAAACATCCTGGAGTTCCTGAATATTCATCAAAGTACCTCCTCTTTTTCGACATTGCAAATACGCATAAGCACGCAAGCTCGTCTAAATAATTATAGTCGCTTTTTTCATGCTTGTCAACGCATCAGCGAAAGGGTTTGCATGATTTACGAAAAATTCGCAACTGCTTTTCGTAATGATTTCACAAAGGTTACCTTGCTGCATTAAAGCGTCAGCGTTCCCTGCTCTATCATCCGCTGGAGCGCCATCTGCAGAGCAATCCTTCCGTGCGAATATGTCAAGCCGCCCTGCATGTACGCCGTGTACGGCTCGCGCATCGGCGCATCGGCAGACAGCTCGATTGATGCACCTGCGACGAACGTGCCTGCTGCCATGACGACAGGATCATTGTAGCCGGGCATATCCCACGGTTCCGGCAGTGCCATGGAGTCAATCGGCGATGCCATTTGAATGCCTTGACAGAATGCCACAAGCCGCTCTGGCGTGCGCATCTGAATCGCCTGAATGATGTCCGCACGCGGGTCATCCGCTGCAGGCGTTGTCGTCATGCCGAGCCGCTCAAACACGCGTGCCGCCAGACATGCCGTTTTCAGTGCCTGTGCAACTGTGTGCGGTGCAAGGAATAGCCCTTGATAGAACGGCTGATAGCTTGCGGCATACGAGCCGACCTCCTGTCCGATGCCCGGTGCCGTCAGACGGTAGGCAATGCGTTCGACGGCCTCCGTCTTGCCGACAATATAGCCGCCGGTCGGGGCAAGTCCTCCACCAGGGTTCTTAATCAGGCTGCCGACACAGATATCAGCGCCGTAATGTGTCGGTTCCTGCTCACAGACAAATTCGCCATAGCAGTTGTCGACCATCAGGCGGATGCCGGGATGCTTTTCATGAAGCATCCTTGCAAGAGGCGCAAATTCCTCCGGCATCAGCGAAGGACGCCAGTCATAGCCGCGGCTGCGCTGGGCGATGACAAGCTTCGTATTGGGCTTAATAGACGCTTCGACTGCTTCAAGTTCGATTTTGCCTTCCTTGAGCGGAACAGCATGGAAGCTGACGCCCATTTCTCTCAGCGACCCGACCGGCGCTTTGCCTTCATTCCAGCCGATGATGCTTTCGAGCGTATCGTACGGCATGCCGGTTGCAGACACGATGTCATCCCCGGGAAGGACGAGTCCAAACAGGCAGAGGCTGATGGCGTGCGTGCCGCTTGCAATCTGCGGACGAACAATTGCGGCTTCTGTTCCGAACAGCGATGCGAAAATCTTTTCGAGGGTGTCACGTCCGACATCGTCGTAGCCGTATCCCGTTGTCGGCGCAAAATGGCGGTATGCGACCTGATACTCACGGAATACATCCAGCACACGCCGCGTTCCGTGTTCCTCAATGCGTTCAATCCGGCTGAATGGTGCGCTCAGGCTCTTTTCAGCCTCTGAAATGATTTCATCAATGGTCATTGCTCTCTGCTCCTTGAGAATAATATGCGTCCAGCTGCTCATAGGCATCCGGTGCGAGTGCGTCCACCCACAATATATCCGGTTCACTGCGCATCCATGTCAGCTGACGCTTTGCGTAATGTCGCGTGTTCAGCTTGAGTTCAGCAACCGCTGCATCAAGCGTACACTGCCCGAGGCAATAGGGAATCATTTCCTTGTAGCCGATGGCTTTCATCGCCTTTGTCTGTGCGCTTAGACCTTCTGCAAGCAGTTGCTTAACTTCCTCTGTCAGACCGTCGGCAATCATCTGGTCGACACGCTGCTCAATGCGGCGGTACAGCACCGAACGCTCCATCGTCAGCGAGGCAACGCGGTAGTCGAATTTGCCGGACACAGCAGGTTTTGGCTGCTGCGATATCGGTCTGCCTGTCAGGCGATACACCTCCAGCGCACGGATGACACGGCGCGTATCGTTTACATGCAGACGTGCTGCTGTCACCGGGTCAATCTCTGCCAATGCTTGATGAAGCTGCTCTTTTCCACCATCACGGTCGGCAATCTGCTGCATTTCGGCGCGAAGCGCTTCATCTGCGGCAGCCTCACCCATGCTCATCGTCTGGCGCAGTGCTCGCAGGTACAGTCCTGTTCCGCCGACGAGCAGCGGCTGATGACCTCGGGCGAAGATCTCTTCAATACATGCCTCAGCCATCTCCTGATATCGTGCAACGGAAAAATCCTCCGTGGGCTCGACCACATCAACCATGTGGTGCACAGCCTGTGCCTGTTCTTCTGGCGTTGGCTTTGCCGTGCCGATATTCATGCGGCGGTAAATCTGCATGGAGTCCATACAGACAATTTCACACTGGTGCGCCTGCGCCAGCCGCAGCGAGAGGGATGTCTTGCCGCTTGCCGTCGGCCCTGCCAGCACCCAACAGCATTTTTTCACGCTTCTCCCCTCTTATCCACGCCTGAATCGGCGGTCAATTTCCGTTTTGCTCAGGGCAACAACCATCGGCGTGCCGCGTGGGCTGACAGGCATGATGTGACGGTCGGCAACCTTGCTGACAAGCTCCTGCAGCTCGCGCTGATTCAGAGAATCGCCTGCATGGACGCTGTATTTACATGCCAGCGCGACAATTCCGGCACGCCGCTTCTCAAGCGTCACGAGACCACGCTCGTTTTCAAGCTGATCAATGATGTCACGCAGAAAGCTCTCCGTTTGCGGACGTCCCAAAATCATGGGAATCGTCCGGATAGAGACCTCGTTTTCGCCGAACGGCTCGACCACAAAGCCGATTTCCTCCAGCGCCTGACGATGATCCTCCAGCAGCTGCTGCTCGCGTCGCGTCACATGTACAATCATCGGAATCAGCAGATCCTGACCGCACCGATGCTGGTCAAGCAGCTGCATCATGCGGTCAAACAGCACGCGCTCATGCACTGCCTGCTGGTCGATCAGCAGCAATTGTTCCTTGTACTCCACGAGAATATAGCTGCGGAATAATGTGCCAATCAACTGCAGCGTCGGCTGCGCCTCTGCCATAACAAGCTGCTCGGCAGCCTGCGCCTGGTTTGCCTGCATCGTCTGGCTTAATTCCTTTGCTGGTGTTGACTGCTTTATCTGCTGTGCCTGCTTTTCCGGCTTCGCAGCAGCTGTCTGTTCTTTGTGCTTATCCTGCACCGTTGGCGCAGACGGTGAGACCTGTACGAGTTGTTCGGGTGCTTTTTGGGCGGACACGGAGGCTTGAACGATCGGTGATTGCGTATCAGCGTTGTAGTTAGCTACCAGCACGGAAGGGCTGCGCATGACAAGCGGCTGCTTCCATGCCGGAACAGCTTCGACAGGCGTTTCGGCATGGAGCGACTTTGTTTCTTCCTTTTGCACGGCAGCGGAGGCGACTTTTGTTGTCGCCGGCTCCCTTGCAGACTGCTTGACAACTGTCACAGGCACGGCTGTGCTGTGCTGTTGGCTGACGAACAGCGGATCCGGCTGATCGATAGGCGCTTTGTCCGGAAACGCATCGCAGATGATGTTTTCGACAGCCTCTGCAACGGCAGCTTCATCCTGAAAGCGAACCTCCAGCTTGTTGGGATGGACGTTTACGTCAACCGTGTCATACGGCATGGTCAGATGCAGCACGCATATTGGATATTTGCCGTTTGCTACGCGCTCCCGGCAGGCGTTTTCCAATGCGCCCGATAAAAGCGCAGACTTCATGTAGCGGCCGTTGATAAAGAATGACTGGTGATTCCGGTTTCCACGTCCGCTGTCGCCTGTGCCGACATAACCCTTAAGCACCACACCGCTTTGATGCCCGCTGACCTCCATCATCGAGCGAAGCATTTCCGAGCCGTAGATGCTGTAGACGGCAGATGAAAGCTTTCCATCGCCGGCAGAATGGTAGAGCGTTTTGCCTTGACTGATGTAGCGGAAGGAAACGTCCGGGCGTGACAGAATCAGGCGGGTCATCAAATCCGTTACATAACCTGCCTCGGTCACTGGCTTCTTCAAAAATTTCAGGCGAACAGGCGTATTGAAAAACAGGTCGCGGACAACAAAGGTTGTGCCTTCCGGGCATGCGGTGTCCTGAATTGACTCGATGACACCGCCGTTGTTCTGTACCTTGATTCCGCTTGGGTCGTTCTTTGTGCGTGTGGTACACGTCACATGAGCGACTGCTGCAATGGAGGCGAGCGCCTCGCCGCGGAAGCCGAGCGTTGCAATGCTGAACAGGTCGTCTGTCCGCCGAATTTTGCTTGTTGCGTGGCGTTCAAATGCCATGCGGATATCGTCTGCGCGAATACCGCTCCCGTTGTCGGTTACGCGGAAATAGCTGATGCCGCCGTCGCGGATTTCGACTGTGATGGCTGTCGCTCCTGCATCCAGACTGTTTTCCACGAGCTCTTTAATGGCAGCGGATGGCCGCTCAACGACCTCGCCGGCTGCGATTTTGCCGATCACCTCATCAGAAAGAAGCTGGATTCTTTCTGCCACGCTGTTCACCTCCTTGAAACCAATCACGCATTACAGCTTCCGTGCTTTTTCACGCAGCAGGAAGAGCTTGTTGATGGCATCCATGGGTGTCAGCGCCATCACATCGAGCGTCTGTAATTCGTTAATGATTTCCGTTTTCTGATATTCAAACAGGCTGACCTGTTCATCTTTGCGTTTCGGTCCCTCAGACAGGATATTCTGTCCAATCCCGTGCTGGTTGATGTCGCTGACTTCCAGACGCGCCTGAATTTCGTGTGCACGAACAAGCACCGGATGCGGGACACCTGCCAAACGCGCCACATGAATGCCAAAGGAACGATCAGCGCCGCCGCGGATGATTTTTCGCAGGAAGATGACGTCCTCGCCATGCTCCTTGACGGAAATACAGTAATTCTGCACGCCCTCGATGTGTCCTTCAAGCTCGGAAAGCTCATGATAGTGAGTTGCGAACAGCGTCTTCGCACCGCACTTTTCTTTATCGCACAGGTATTCCACCACCGCCCAGGCGATGGAAAGTCCATCAAATGTGCTTGTGCCGCGACCGATTTCGTCAAGAATGACAAGGGAGTTTTTTGTAGCGTTGCGCAGGATATAAGCAGTTTCGCTCATTTCCACCATAAAGGTTGATTGACCGCTTGCAAGGTCATCCGATGCGCCGACGCGCGTAAAAATGCGGTCGGTTAGCGGAATTTTGGCTTCCTTCGCAGGAACAAACGAACCAATATGTGCCATCAGCACAATCAGCGCAACCTGCCGCATGAAGGTGCTCTTACCGGCCATGTTCGGACCGGTGATGATGCACATGCGGCTGTCGTCGTTATTCAAGTGCGCGTCATTGGGCACAAAGCCGCCGTCTGTCATGGTCTGTTCGACAACCGGATGTCTGCCTTCCGTGATGTTTAAGGTGCCATCCTGCATAATTTCAGGGCGAACATAGTGATATTCGATGGCAGCCTTTGCCAGAGAGAGCAAAGCATCGAGCTTCTTAAGCGCCATTGCGGTTTTCTGGATTCTGGAAATCTGCTCGGCAATTTTCTCACGAATCTCCGTGAACAGCTGCAGCTCCAGCCGGACAGACTGCTCCTGTGCACCGACGATTTTCTGCTCGATTTCCTTGAGCTCAGGCGTCATGTAGCGTTCGCAGTTCGCCAGCGTCTGTTTGCGGACGTAGCGTTCCGGCACCATTTCATAGAACGACTTGCTGACCTCGATATAATAGCCGAAGACCCGGTTATACTGGATACGCAGGTTCCGGATGCCGGTTTCCTGACGTTCCTTTTGCTCCAGTTCAAGAATCCACTGCTTGCCGTTTGTCGATGCGGCGCGGTACTCATCCAGCATGGACGAATAACCGTCATTGATAATGCCGCCCTCGGTTATCAGCACCGGCGCATCCGGATGAATGGCACGCGTCAGCAGGTCGGTCAGTTCCGGCAGACAGTCCAGCTCGTTACGGATATCCAGCACGGATTGGCTTTTTGCCTCGCGCAGCAGATCACGAATCTTCGGCACCTTTTGCAGCGATGCGCAGAGCGACAGGCAGTCGCGTGCATTTATCGACTTGTAAGACACCTTCGACAGCAGACGCTCGATATCGTAAACGCCCTGCAGTTCCTCAGAAAGCGTCATGGTCAGCACATGTTCATTGACAAATTCGCTGACCGCATCGAGCCGGCGGTTAATTTTGGCTTCATTAATCAGCGGCTGTTCGATCCATGTGCGCAGGAGACGCCCGCCCATGGCGGTGCTCGTCTTGTCCAGCAGCCACAGAAGACTCCCCTTGCGGTTTCTGCCGCGGATGGATTCGACAAGCTCCAGATTGCGCCGCGTATTGCGGTCGAGCAGCATGATGTCCTGCCCCTGATAGATGCGCAGGCTCGTCATGTGCTCCAAGGAATTCTTCTGCGTGTCGGACAGGTATCGCATCAGCGCTCCTGCGGCACACGCACCGTATTTGTATTCATCACTCAGCCCCAGCGGCGAGAGGTCATTCAGCGCAAAGTGATTGCACAGCGTTTCCGATGCGTTGGAAAACTGAAACCAAGTCGACGGCTGCTCGGATACATACTCTGTCTCGCGATGCAGGCATTCGCGTAGCATGACCTGCTCGTTCGTAATGATTTCCATCGGCGCAATGCGTGCAATTTCATCGGCAAGCGTGCTTTCCGGCTGCAGAATCTCATAAACGTAGAATTCGCCTGTTGAGACGTCAGCAAAGGCAAGACCGGCGCGATCCGATGCAAAGCAGATGCTGAGCAGATAGTTGTTGCTCTTTTCATCAAGCATCGTGGATTCTATCACCGTACCCGGCGTGATGATGCGTGTTACGGCGCGTTTTACAAGACCCTTTGCAAGCGCAGGATCCTCCACCTGATCGCAAATGGCGACCTTGTAACCCTTCTCAATCAGCTTTTCGACATACGTGTCGACCGCGTGATACGGCACGCCGCACATCGGTGCCCGTTCGGACAGACCGCAGTCTTTGCCGGTCAGCGTAAGCTCCAGCTCACGCGAAACGGTTTTGGCGTCATCAAAGAACATTTCGTAAAAGTCACCGATGCGGAAAAAGAGAATGCATTCCTTGTGCTCTGCTTTTGTGTCGAGATACTGCTGCATCATCGGCGTGACGCTTGCCATTTCTGTTCCCTGCTTTCTTAATGACATCCGCTGCAGGAGGAGCAGTTGCCACTGCATCCGCCGGCGCTGCCGCCCTCATCCCCTGTTTCACCTGTCACGACGAGCCGCAGAATCAGGTTTACATTGTTCATCATATCCTGATATTGCTTCTGAGCATCGCGCATTTCCTTGATGATGGGGCAGTCGTCCATCTCCTGCTGCGCTTCCTCAAGCTCCTTTGCCGCTGCTGCGATGGCAGCCGGATCGGCATCCTGCTTGCGCATCGCCTGTTCTGTTGCCGTCCTCTTCTCCATGTAGGCAGAAATCACCTGCGTCGCCTCCGGATTGGACGTGACGCTTTCCTCCAACTGATGCATATGCTGATACACATCGCTGTGCAGAATCGCTTCCGCCAGCTTCTGTGCGCACATCATAACCTCACGCATACAAACATCCTCCATCACCAATCAAATTCGCTCGCCGAGCAGCGTGTTATTCCGGACACCTGTAATTTTGACGCGGATGATTTCGCCGACATCTGCTTCACTGCCGGGAAAAGTCACGGACAGCCCATGGAGCCCATGACCGGACACATCGCTGTCACTGCGGCGGCTCAAGCCTTCGACGAGCACCTCTTCTTCCGTGCCGACGAACCGTGTCATGGTGCGCTGCTGACATTCCTCCTGCACCTTCAGCAGCATCTGAATGCGTCTCGAGGAAATGTCTTCCGGAATCTGGTTCGGCATTTTTGCAGCAGCAGTTCCTGTTCTGGGTGAGTAAATAAATGTGAACGCCGAGTCATAGCCGACCTCGCGGACAAGCGAAAGCGTATCCTCGAACTGCTCCTCTGTTTCCCCCGGAAAGCCAACAATGATGTCCGTCGTCAGCCCGATATCCGGCACGGTTTCACGCAGCTTCTTTACACGTTCGAGATACTGTGTGCGCGTGTAATGACGGTTCATGCGCCGGAGAATCTCGTCATTGCCGTGCTGCACAGGCAGATGAAACTGCGGCAGGATATGCTTTGAGCTGCCCATGATTTCAATCAGCTCGTCAGACAAGTCTTTCGGATGGCTCGTCATGAAGCGAATGCGCGGAATGCCGATTTCATCAAGCGCACGAAGCAGCTGCGCAAACGTCGCCGGCTTTTCCAGCCCTTTGCCGTAGCTGTTGACATTCTGCCCGAGAAGCATGATTTCCTTCACGCCGCTGTCGCGCAGCTCGGCTGCCTCTGCCAGAATTGCTTCCATACTGCGGGAACGCTCTCGGCCGCGGACGTATGGGACAATGCAGTATGTGCAGAAGTTGTCGCAGCCGTACATAATCGTAATATACGCCGCGTCATGACGCAGCCGCTGCACAGGCAGACCCTCGGCAATGGTGTCCTCCTGATCGACCTCCACCACGCTGCGGTCGCTCTTCATCGCCTGAAAAAGAAGCTCCGGCAGGCGGTACAGGTTCGATGTGCCGAATGCGAGGTCAATAAAGCGGTATTGCTTGAGAATCTTTTCAGCCATGCCCGGCTGCTGAATCATGCATCCGCATACGCCGATCATGAGCCGCGGATTCTTCTTGCGAATTTCCTTGAGCCATGTGACATTGCCGAGTGCGCGCCGCTCTGCATTGTCACGGACACAGCACGTATTGAACAGCACAAAGTCAGCAGCCTCACGGTTTTCCGTTTCCGTCATGCCCATTTCGCGAAGCATGCCCGAAAGAATTTCACTGTCATGGGCGTTCATTTGGCAGCCGTAGGTGACGATATGATAGGTCTTGGGAGCATCGGACATCAGACGAATTTGCCGGATGTACTGCTGCTGTTCCTCAAGCTGAGTTTCAGTAATAATGACAGGCTTTCTGTCGCTCATGGTGTTCCTCCATTAGGAATATAGGATTCAGAATCGGCGGATGATGCAGGCGCATCTTTCAGCATTTCCTGCAGCGGCGGTCGAGATCGCTTTCGCGTCATCTCGATTAAGCCCAGCGATGTCATGCCATGGATGACGGTCTTGATGCGGTCAGCCGCAAAGGCATCTGCAAGCGCATTCAGCACCTGATTGCGGTGCTCCTGCGTCTTCATGTCAATCATGTCGATGATGATGATGCCGCTCACATTGCGCAGACGAATCTGTCGAGCAATTTCCGTACACGCTTCCATGTTCAGGTGAAGCACAGTGTCCTCCAACTGACGGCTGCCCGTATATTTGGCTGTATTGACATCGATGACGGTCATTGCCTCGCAGGGGTCTATCACAAGCGTTCCGCCGCTGTTCAGCCAGACATGACGCTCCTGCGCACGCTTGAGCTGCTGACCGATTTTGTACACCATCAGCAGATTTTCAGCAACGAAGTGTACCGGTGCAACAGACTCCAGCTGCTTCACCTGCGTCGGGTCATCCGTGACGATAAGATCGATTCCCTTCGGGCGATAGTCGTCAATCACGGTTTCCAGCACAGTGCGCGGGCGACTGATAACGGATGGCACATGGGCAATCGGCGCGGCGTGCGCGATATCCCGCCAGCGGGCAAAGAGCTCCTCTGCCTCTTGACGGATGTCGCTTTCCGCTGCATTTTCTGCTGCTGTTCGCATCACAAGCCCGAAGCGGTTCTGCGCAATATCCCTGCCAAGCTCCTTGAGCGATTGCCGCTTATCATCCTGCTGAATCTTCGATGATACGGCAATCATCCGATTCATCGGCATCAGCAGCATATTTTCGCCGCAAAGGCTGATATCGCGCGTAAGATAGGCGCCCTTGACGCCCTGTGCTTCCTTGCGAATCTGCACAATGACCGCATCGCCTGTTTTCGGATAGCCGAGACCTGTATTTTTCTCTTCCAGCGGCAGAAAGCCGTTTTTCTCCTGACCGATGGCAACAAACGCCGCTTTCATGCCAGGCACAATCCGTTCAACACGTCCGAGCAGAATCGCTTCGGCAGAATCATTCTTTTCGGGAAAGAAGACCTCCACCAGGCGCTCATCTTCAATGATGCCAATCAGCGGGCGTTCGCCCTGATGCACCATCAATGTTCTCATAAATTCTCCAATGCCGTTAAATTGCCTTTCTCGTCGCGTCCGAGTAAGCCGTTACGGACGACGAGCATATCCGGTTTGCTTTCCAGTCCGCAGAAGTTCGACAGCGCCGTCAGCAGCATATCAGGCTTGCATGCGACCGTCTCCGTCAGTGTCACAACCGCATGAATGGAATTTCCTTCATTGGTTAGCGTATGAATCAGCGGCTTGATATCGGTTTCCTTCTCGCTCGATTTTGTCCGGCGGATGGCCATGATGCTCTCCTGCTCGAGGAACGCCGGAATCGCCGCAATCATCCTTTCCGCAATTTGCTTATCTGAGATTGTCAGCGTGTAATCCGCTGCCTGAACGAGCGCCATCATCGCCGGATGCTTGTCCTCAAGCGGTCGTGCGTAGGATAATTGCATATCCGGCGGCAGCGCGTGATTCATCCGCGCAAGAAATTCCTCCGGTGATACCGCAGAGGTCATCGTGACATCAAGAATTTCTTTTTTTCCTGCTGCACCGGTAGAAAGCGCCGATGCGAACGTCAGCAGGATATGGGGATTATATCCGTTTGAATAGCTCACCGGAAGTCCGGAACGGCGAAACGCACGCATCATCGCACGCTGGATATCCAAATGACCAATATGGCGCAGCCGGATTCCTTTTTCAAAGACAGCCATCATCCGCAATATTTACACACCCCTTTGAAGCGCTGAAGTCCGCAGCCATTGCAGCCCTTGCGGCAGTCCTTGGTCGTCTGTGCCTTCTCTGCCTTTTCCTTTTCGCGCCACAGAAAGTCCTTTGTCACGCCGCAGTCAATGACGTCCCATGGCATGATTTCATCCTTCTCGCGTCTGCGGAAGGCATAAAATGCAGGGTCAATGCCTGTTTCGGCAAATGCCTCGCGCCACATGTCATACTTGAATTGCTCCGTCCAGCCGTCGAGAATGCAGCCCTTCTGGTAAGCACGCAGAAGCACCTTGCCCATTTTGCGGTCGCCGCGCGCAAAGCATGCCTCGAGATAACTCAAATCCGACTGATGATAATGGAAATTGACGCCCTTGATGCGCAGCAGTTCACACAGATACCGCTGCTTTTCGTTGACAACGTCCTGCGTGTCCTGCGGCTCCCACTGGAACGGCGTAAACGGCTTCGGCACGAATACCGAGGCGCTGCACGTGACACGAAGCCCCTTCGCACGTTCACCCTTCGGCACGGCGAAATAAGCGCTGACAACCTTGCGCGCCAAATCGGCAATGCCTTCCAGATCCTCCTTCGTTTCCGTCGGCAGACCCATCATGAAATACAGCTTGACACTGCTCCAGCCGCCGTGGAAGGCATCCGTCACCTTGCTGATGAGATCTTCCTCTGTTACACCCTTGTTGATGACATCGCGCAGGCGCTGCGTACCTGCTTCCGGCGCAAAGGTCAAGCTGGTCTTCTTCTCTTTCTGCGTTTCCTCAAGCGATTCCTTCAGCACGCTGTCCAGCCGCAGCGACGGCAACGAGATGGATACGCGCTTCTCGTTAAGGCGCCGAAGCAGTTCACGGATAAGCTCCGCCAAGCAGGTATAATCGCCGGATGAAAGGCTTGTCAGGCTGATTTCCTCATAGCCTGTCGTATTCACGAGCTGCAGCGCCAAATCGACCAGATGCTCAAGGCTGCGTTCGCGAACAGGTCGATACAGAATGCCTGCCTGACAAAAGCGGCATCCGCGCGTGCATCCGCGCATAATCTCCAGCATGATGCGATCATGGATGATCTCCATGTATGGCACCGGGATTTCTTCGGGATAATACGTTTGGTCGAGATCAGGAATAATCGCCTTCAACACGCGTTCCGGCGCCTCAGGGCAGTTTGGCTTCATCGAGGCGATAGTACCGTCCTCGTTATAGGAAACATCATAGAGAGACGGAACATACACACCGCGGACAGCACAAAGCCGCTTCAGGATAGTCATGCGACTTGCGCCCTCCTCGCGACCCTCCATAATGACGCGGTTGAGCTCAAGAATCTGCTCTTCGCCATCGCCGACCATGAACGCATCGATAAAATCAGCCAGCGGTTCGGGATTAAACGCGCATGGTCCGCCTGCGACAACAATCGGATCCGTCTCCCTTCGCTCCTCACGAAGCAACGGAATACCGCCAAGCTCAAGCATAGCCAGAATATTGCTGTAGCTCATTTCATATTGCAGCGTAAAGCCGACAACATCAAAATCGCTCAGCGCACTGCGGCTTTCGAGTGTGAAAAGCGGCACATGCTCCTGCTTCAGCAATTCGATCATGTCTACCCATGGCATGAACGTGCGTTCACAAAGCATATCCGGCTGCGCATTGATTCCAGCATAAAGAATTTTCATGCCCAGATGGGACATGCCGACTTCATATGTATCCGGAAAACAGAATGCAAAGTGGAGCTTCGCGCTGTTCCAGTCCTTGAGCTGTGTATTCATTTCGCTGCCGGTATAGCGCGCAGGTTTTTGCACCTGATCGAGCATCCGTGCGATGGCTTCCTGATGAATCTCGGATCGCAAGATGAACGTACCTCCTTTGACCGCTGCGCTGAGAGCATTTTAGCGCACATTATAATGTACCATTTTTCGACTTGAAGGTCAACTGTTTTGCAAATGAAAATTTAATGGCAGATGTAGGAGTACAATACATCTTGGACAAGGAGCAAAAAAGAGTAGAAGGATGGCGAGAAATCGGTTATAGTAAGAGTAGCCACACCCAACCACAAC
>CAVEOA010000002.1:0-194187 GCA_963617205.1 Alloprevotella sp.
ATGCTCAAGGAAGGTATTCATGCAGACTGTGTTGCACCACGGCATGACCAGAAAAGAAGCGTCTCCCGAAACCGGATCGACTGCACCGAATGCAGTTGCGTTAACTAACTTGATTTCGTCCAATTTGGTTTTGATTTTTTTGAGGCAGCAATTTCTTCGTCGCTTGCCTTCTGGGGATGCTTGGGGCGAGGCTTGACTTTTCGCCATCCGTGCCGCGCCAGCAGTATGTAAATGTAACCTCGACCCATGTCCCTTCCTAACTTTTCATCAAACGCCGCTTTGATTTCCTTCACGGTGATTATTTGCCCGGCATCTGCCTTTTCTTCAAACCACTTCAGGATTTCCTCCTCTTCCTCGTAGCTCATGTTGCGATGATTGCCTACGTACTTGATTCGGACGAACTCCTCAAGCCCGTCTCTTTTGTATTCGCTGACCAAATGGCTGATCCGGTATGTGGATAAATCCAGCTTCTCGGAAATTTCCAGATTGCTCTTGCCTTCATACCGCAGCATTAAAACCTTCAGCCGCTGCGAAACCCGCTTGTTTGTTGTCGCTTTTTCTGCTTGCCTGATTGCTTCGTACTCTTCCTCGCTGATCAGGTGAATCATGCTCATCCCTCCCAGATCTATTATAGCACTTGATGGCATGAATTGCTAGGCTGATTTGAGAATAGTATTATGTACAAATATCCATCCAAATTATTGACAATTTCATAACAATATTGTATAATAATGTCTTAGAGGTCCGGCTATTCTTCATTTCGCCGAACAGAAAGAAGGTTATCATATGAAGGTTCTTACTCGTTTGACTGCGCTGCTGGCGGCAGCGGCCATGGTGCTTCCGATGGCGGCCATGGCGGAAACCACGGATACCGTAACGTCTGCAACCCAGACGACCACGGAAATCACCGATGAGCAGGGCGCGGCGTGGGCAGAAGCGCACGGCTACGTCAAGCTGGAAACGGACGCTGTGACCTCCGCGACCGAAAAGAAGGTCGGCGGCGTGAACTACGGCGCCATCGAATGGGACGCTGAGCTGCAGGAAGCGGCCGTGCGTGAATTCCTCAAGGGCGGCACTTATCTGGGCGATGCCTCCTACGCGCAGGACGAAACCGGCTACAACTACCGCGAAATGTATCAGCTCGCCACCAGTCGCAACAATGTCCCCTCCAACACCAACCTCGAAATGGTGCTGGATGCCAGCAATCTGCACCTGCTGGGCGTGTCCGAGGCAGGCACCAGCAAGACGCAGGATTTCAAGGACAACCCCAAGGTGTCCGTCAGCTGGGTGCGTCAGCTCCGCGAGGAAGAGGAGAACACCTACAATTATTATTGCTCCTACGGCGTGCAGTACAACGGCACGGTGAAGATTTACACCGTGGATGACCTCGCCACCGAGGAAGGACAAAACGCCCTGCTGAACCTCTACGACAAGTACTATCCGACGCTTGCCTCCAGCTGGGCGACCTACAGCGCCAAGTTCGCCGATGTCGCGGACGAAGCTGCCGTGAAGGAAGCGAAGCTTGCCTACATCACCAACGCGCTGAACGCCGGCTCCATGGTCGTCTACGAAATCATCCCGGAAAGCATCGTGATTACCGCGCCGTTCCTGATGAACATGTCCCCCACGATGGCCAACGCCGCCAGGTTCACCCAGGTGCAGGACGGCGAGGACAAGTACGCCTATGACCTCTGCCTGTCTGATAGCTTCATCGACAAGCTGATTGCCTACAAGAACGATTACCTCGCCACCGAAGAGGGCGCTGCCGCCGTGACGGAGTACTATTCCTCCGCCATGTATCAGCAGCTCGACCAATACTGCGCGGTCTACGGCGCCTCCACCAGCCTTGAGCTGGCGCTGATGACCACCAACGCCGCCGGTCTGAAGACCCAGACCACCTGGAAGCCCGCAGAGTAAAAAATCCATGCTATAAAGAGAGCTCACACGCCGGAATTTTCCGACCTGTGAGCCCTTTTTTAATGCAGTTCCTTCTCAACCACGCAGTGTGATTTGATTTCTCCGACAAGCGACTGCAGCGCATCAATCACGTGCGGACGAATGTCGCCGCCGACAAGCACCAGCATGATGTCATCGCCGACCCGGAGATGTCCGCGGTTCAGCCAGACGCGCACATAGCCGATGCCGGGCAGCTTCTTCGTGTTTTCCACTGCCGCATCGACCTTCGCGGCGTCATAATCGAAATCCATGCCGGTGACGTCGGGCACATCCTCGCCGCTGCGCACGCGTGCCTTGGCAGTTAAGCGAACGGTGCCGTTGTGCACGAGGTACATGCCGCAGTCCGCCGCGGACGGGTCAGCCTTTGCCGCCTTCAGCCACTGGTCGATGCTGGGCGCATGCTCCGCATGATGATGGTGATGATGGCTGTTTTCGGCGCAGTCCGCAGAGCCGGCGGATGTGAGCATATCCAGCCCATGCGAGAGCGACTCCATGACCGACAGCAGATTTTCGCGCACGGCCTTTTCGCTGCCGGGCAGATTGACAATCAGGCTGCCGCCGCGAATGCCCGCAATGCCCCGGGATAAGCACCCGTGGGACGTAATCTTCATGCTTTCGGCGCGCATCGCCTCGGGGATGCCGGGCACATCGCGTTCAATGACTGCCTTGGTTGCTTCCGGCGTCACGTCGCGCGGCGAAAAGCCCGTGCCGCCGGTCGTCAGAACCAGATGCGCCTTGAGGTCGTCCGCGCAGTGAATCAGCTGCGCCTGAATCTGCTCCATCTCATCCGGCACGATGGCGGTGTACACGACTGTCAGCCCGTTTTCGCGCAGGATTTCGCAGATGGCAGGACCGCTGGTGTCCTTGCGCTCACCGCGTGAGCCCTTATCGCTGATGGTGATGACTGCTGCCTGATAGCTCATTGCTCATTCTCCTCCCGATGAAATTCCCCGTGAACGCCGCCTGTTTTTTCCAGCAGGCGAATGTCCGTGATGACCATGTCCTTCTGTACCGCCTTGCACATATCGTAAACCGTCAATGCTGCCGCGGTAACGGCGGTCAGCGATTCCATTTCCACGCCCGTGCGCCCGTCGCAGGTGACGGTCGCTGTGATTTCCACGCTGCATCGCGCTTCGTCCAGCGACAGCGACAAGTCGATGCCGTCCATCACAATCGGGTGGCACATGGGGATCAGCTCCGGCGTGCGCTTTGCACCCATGATGCCGGCCACCTGCGCGACCGTCAGCACATCGCCCTTCTTGATGCCGCCGCTCTGAATCAGCGCAAACGTTTCCCGATTCACCAGCACGCGCCCTGCGGCTACGGCTCTGCGGCGCGTGACGCCCTTCTCGCCGACATCGACCATGCGGGCGCGTCCTTCATCGTTGAAATGCGTAAATTCCGCCATTGCTTCAGCCTCCGATTTCGTTCATGGTGCGTCCCGCTTCGCTCAGCTCCGTGCTGGAAAGCGCCCCGTGCTGACGCGGCTTCTCGGCAATCGCCGCCAGAAACTGCCGCCGCATCCCCTCGTAATCCAGTCCCCTGATGCTGATTTCCGAGCTGGTGTGCAGGCAGGGCTTCAGCTTTCCGTCTGCCGTCAGGCGAAGGCGGCTGCACTGCGCACAGAAGTGGTGGCTCAGCGGATGAATCAGCCCGACATTGCCCAGCGCGTCCGGCAGCCGGTACAGCTGCGCCACGCCGCCGTCAGCAGGCTGCTCAACAAGCTCCGGCAGCGCATCGAGCACCGCCGAGCAGGGAATGAACGCCTTGGGACCAAATTCGCCGTCATACATGGGCATCAGCTCAATGAAGCGCACATCGACCGGCCAGCGGCGCGTCAGGGCAGACAGCGCCGGAATTTCATCATCATTAAATCCGCCGATGAGCACGGTATTGAGCTTGATTCGCTCAAAGCCCGCATTCAGGGCTGCCTCGATGCCGCGCAGCGCCTCATCCAGCGAGCCGTTGCGCGTGATATAGGCATATTTTTCGGCGTTCAGCGTATCCAGGCTGATGTTCAGCCGCTTCACGCCCGCTTCGCGAAGCTGCAGCGCCATGCCCGGCAGCAGCGTTGCATTCGTCGTCAGGCAGACCTCGCGAATGCCTTGGACTGCCGCCGCCTTGCTGCAAATGGACAGAATGTTGCGCTTGACAAGCGGCTCTCCGCCCGTGATGCGCAGCTTCGTCACGCCAAGATCGGCAGCGACGCGCACGGCGAGCATCATCTCTTCCTCGCTGAGCATCTCCTCGTGCGCCTTCTTGCAGATGCCGTCTGCCGGCATGCAATAGCGGCAGCGCAGATTGCACAGCTCCGTCACGGAAAGGCGCAGATAGGTTATGCTGCGTCCGTATGAATCGAGCATTGCTTTTCCCTTCTAATTTTTTACTCCACAAGGAAGCATTTGAGCGTGGTGCCTGCGGCAATGGGACCGCTGCCTGCCGGTATCACGCCGAAGGCGTTGCTGCCGACCATGCGGCTGATCATCACATTGCCCTGCCCGCTTGACGGCACCAGCTCCGCCCTGCCCCCATCAATCACAATGCGCCCGTGCAGCAGCCGCGTCACGCCGCTCCGCTTGGAAAAACCGTCGCGAAGCGTCGCTTCGATTTCCTGCGGAAGCGGATTCGCACGTCCTGCCAGCTTTTTCAGCGCAGGCACGGCAACGGCGATCAGGTTAATAAGCGAGCTTGCCGGATTGCCCGAAAGCGCACAAATCAGCTTGCCGTTCTTCATGCCGTAGGCGCATGCCATGCCGGGCTTGAGCGCAACGCCGCAGAAAAGCATCTCCGCGCCGCATTGCGCCATCGCTGCCGGCGTCAGGTCGTAATCGCCCACGGAGACGCCGCCTGACGTCACCACCGCATCGCAGGTATCAAGCGCCTTTTCAAGCTTTTCAGCGATTTCCGCCGCATCGTCCCTCGCAATGCCCATGTATACCGGCGACAGACCGATTTCCTTCAGCGCGGCGCACAGCGTGTAGCCGTTTGAATTGCGGATGCATCCCTCGTGCATGGGCGCATCCGGCTCAAGCACCTCATTGCCGGTTGAGAACACCGCAACGCGTGGCACGCGGTACACCTCCGGCTGCATCACGCCCTGCGCGGCAAGCGTTCCGCAAAGGCTTGGGTCAATGACCGTTCCTGCGGCAGCAAGCAGCGCGCCCCGACGAACATCCTCGCCCCGGCGAACCACGTTTTTGCCGGCTTCAAGCGGCGCGAAGAGCGTCACGCTTTCCGCCGTAAATTCGGTCGCCTCGTAGTTGATGACCGCGTCCGCGCCTGATGGAACGGGTGCGCCGGTCAGGATTTTTGCGGCAGTGCCGGCGGTAATTTCCTTTTCAGGCACCGCGCCTGCCGGAATTTCCTCCACCACGCGCAGGGTAATCGGATGCTTTTCCGAGGCGTTCACCGTATCCGCCGAGCGCACCGCATATCCGTCATACGGCGAGCGGTCAAAGGCAGGAACGTCCTCCTGTGCCAGCAAATCACACGCCAGCACGCGTCCGTATGCCTCGGTCAGCATCACGCGCTCCGTGCCCAATGGCGCAACGCGATTCAGGAGCAAATCACGTGCGGCAATATAATCGAGGTGACTCTTCATGCTTGAATCCTTCCTTCATCGGATGTTCGCTGTTCATCGGCTAATTTCCGCACAAAATCGGCAATTCCCGAAGCATCATCGGGCGAGAGGACAGGCAGCGGCAAATCACACGGGCTGTCGGCAACGACGGCGCGCAGAGATTGCGCAGGCGCACGCAAAGGCGCATTGCTGTCCCGTCTGACCTCAATCACGGGCAGACATGCCTGCTTTTCAAAGCCCTCAATCAGAATGATGTCCGCGTTTTTCACACGCAACAGCAGGTCATGCAGCGAATGCTCTCCCGCTTCACGCATCAGCAGACCATCCGGCGCGGACAGCATCACCGTGGATGCCCCTGCTGATCCAAACAGTGCGCTGTCCTTGCCGTCCTCATCCTTTGGAAGCGCATGGTGCGTATGCTTGATGACGCAGACGCGAAGCCCCTGCGCCGAAAGCATCCGCACAAGCCTTGCAATCAGGGTCGTTTTGCCGCTGTTCGACCAGCCCGAAAAGCATACTGCCGGTATTGCCATATCATGCTCCTTCAGTGCGCATCTTCACGCGTTCTGCAGCGCCATAAACCGCCGGCGACTCGCTGTGCGCACAGCTGACGAGCGCGATGCCGAGGCGCTTCGCCCATGCATCGGCAAGATCGCTCGGATATTTCCGGCTGAAAAACACGGGAATGCCTGCCGCGGCAGCCTTCGCCAGCATCTCCATGGAAATGCGTCCGGTTGAGCCGAGGATACACCGGCTGAAATCCCAATTCCGGTGCAGTCCGGCAGCGATGCACTTGTCTGCCGCGTTATGCCGACCGATATCCTCGCGGAAAATCGCCTCGTCCCCGCAGAACAGCCCCAGCCGATGCGTGCCGAAAAATTCCTCCTCGCTCAGCAGCTGACGGCAGAGCTGCTGCACGCGTCCCATCTCCACCTGAAAATCGCCCGTGCACGGCGCACATTGCTGCAGCCGTTCGAGGATGTCGGCGCGCCTGTCGGAGGGCGTATGCCGCGTCACGACCGCCACGCCGTCGTCCTGCTCTCTGATTTCGGCAATGTCCGACAGGCCGCGGATGAGCCCCTGCGTGTACAGATACCCTGCGGCAAGCTCCTGCACATATTGCGGCGTGCACAAAAAGGCAGATTGCCTCTGCCCATTCAGCGTCCAAGGCACAATGCGCTCAATCATCAGCTGCGGCATGCGTCATCCTCTCCTGTTAACCGCGTTCATTCTTCCCGTATCTCCACTGTTTCATCCTATTATACCTGCGCAAAAGTCGATTGTCAACCGAGATAGACCCGTCTAACGGTGCAATACGGTCGAAAACATTCCCTTTTTGTATATTGTAATCATGATTTGGGTGTACTATACTGACCTCAGATAGTGCCGCTCCGAGCTGTCCGGACCCACGAGGCCCCTTCAGCCAACAGGTGCGTGGAGCAATCCGCGTGCCAGCCTTTTGCAAAGGAGATGAAAAGCACGTTTGTTTGCTGTACCATCGCAGGCGACGGGCTTTTTTGCAGTGTCTATCCACAGTAAAGCAAGGAGGAAAAGGTTATGTCTGACAACAAAAAAACGTTGATGGACCGCGAGTTTACCCGCCGCCAGTTCATGCAGCTGACAGCCAAGGGTTTCGCCGGCATTGCCCTCTCCAGTCCGCTGCTTTCTCTGCTGGGATGCACTCGCTCTCAGGCAGAGGCAGGGCTGGTGGACACCATCGCCACTCCCGATTTCCTGCTGGTGGCCAACCGCGCCAGGTGCACGGGCTGCCAGCGCTGCGAAGTCAACTGCACGCTTGCCAATGATGGGGATGCCCATCCCTACATGGCTCGCATCCGTGTTCGCCAGAACATCAATTTTGGCGATCAGGGTCCGACCGACGACTACAAGCATGGCGACGGCTTCTTCGGCCTGTGGGGCTTCAAGCCCGACACCTGCAAGCAGTGTGCCGACCCTGCCTGCGTCAATGCCTGCCCCATGAAGGCGATTTCTGCCGATCCCGAGACCGGCGCCCGCGTAATCGACCAGGAAAAGTGCGTAGGCTGCGGTGCCTGCGTCAATGCCTGCCCCTGGCATATGCCCCGTGTGGATAACGACACGCACAAGTCCACCAAGTGCATCAGCTGCGGTGCCTGCGTTGCCGGCTGCCCGACCAGCGCCCTGCGCATGATTCCCTGGGAAGATGTCGCTCAGGCGATGTAATCACCGAATAGAAGGAGGCAAGCACTATGAACGGATGGATGGGTAATCTGCTGCGCGTCAACCTGACAAGCAGAACCAGCAGCATTGAAAGCAGCGAAAAGTATTTCAAATACATCGGCGGCAAGGGCATGGCCAACCGCATCATGTATGACGAGGTGCCCGTCGGCACCGATCCCGCCGCACCCGAAAACAAGATCGTTTTCGCGGTAGGCCCCAATACCGGCTCCAGCGCGCCATGCTCCGGCCGCATCACCATTTCGTCCCTGTCCCCTTTCACCAAGTATAACGCGATTGTCGATGCGCACATGGGCGGCGACACCGCTGTCCGCATGAAGAACTGCGGCTACGACGCGGTCATCATCGAGGGCGCCAGCGACACCCCCGTTTACATCTACGTCAATGACGAGAACGTCGAAATTCGCGATGCGTCCCACGTCTGGGGCAAGACCACCAGCGACACCACCGCCATCCTGACCAAGGAAACCGACAATGCCGCCAACGTCGTGTCCATCGGACCGGCGGGCGAGGCGATGCTCAACCTCAGCTGCGTCATGACCGGCATCGGTCACTGCGGCGGCGGCGGTCTGGGCAAGGTGTTCGGCTCCAAGAAGCTCAAGGCAGTCGTGTTCCACGGCACCAAGGGCACGCAGATTGCCGACCCCAAGCGCGTGGTAGAGCTGAACAAGTACGTCATCGGCGACCTGATGGGCTCCAACAACAACCACGTTGTGCCCACCGTGGCGCAGTCCTGGTCTGAATACGAAAACACGTCCACCCGTTGGACGGGTCATCCCGGTATGACGTGGGGCGCTGCTGAAGGCGGCCCCATCGATACCGGCGAATCCGCCCCCGGCCAGCCCACGCTGATTGGCTATCGCTGCCAGAAGGCCGTAAAGGATCACGGCGCGATCGCTGAAAAGTACACCGTCAAGATGACGGGCTGCGCCATGTGCCCCATCCGCTGCTTCGGCAGTGTGTACATTCCGCAGATGGAAAAGGCGACCGGCGTGGTCGGCTCCCATTCCAATACCTGCGGTGCAAACCGCGGCTTTGGTCTGAACGACCTGGTAACTGTAAAAGATGTTGAAGAAGAAGGCGACGGCAAGTTAATTGCCCGTATTTATGCTTCTATCTTTGCTGATGATATGGGTCTGTGGGATAACTACGGCGAGCTGGCTTGCACGCTGAAGTATTTCATGAAGGACGATTACAAGCTGATGAAGCAGATCATGACGGAGGATGAGTTCAACGCCATCGACTGGTCTAAACGTGAAAACGGTGATCTGTCCTTCATCAACGACCTGATTGCCTGTGTGCTGGATCCCAATAATTCCCTGAATATTCTGGGTCAGGGCGCGTACTATGTAGATCAGAAGCATCATGACATTCTGGGCGATAACTATCTGCATTGCTCTGAAATCGGTCTGTGGGGGCCCATCGGCGCCAAGCGCCATCACGGCAACGAGTGCGCGGCACAGGTCGGTCAGCTGACCAACATCATCTACAACCGCGACGGCATGTGCCACACCATCGTCAACATCACCGGCTCCGGTCTGCCCTACGTCATCCAGAAGAACATTGTGGAAGACCTGTTTGGCGAAGGCTGCCTGGACGCGCCCAAGAATTACACCCCCATGAACGAGAGCAAGGCGCGCTTTGCCAAGTTCGGCATCATGCGTCAGGTGCTGCACGACAGCTTCACCCTGTGCAACTGGGTATGGCCGATGACCTTCAGCCCCCGCAAGGAGCGCGGCTACAAGGGCGACCTGAGCGTGGAATCCCAGTACATGAGCGCCATTACCGGCGAGGAGTGGAGCGAGGAGGATCTTGACCACGCAGTGGAGCGCTGCATTCAGCTGCACCGCGCCATGACCGTCAAGGCCGCCGGCACCACCGACATGCGCAACAACCACGATGTCATTTCCAACTTCATCTTCGATATGGATCCCGACATGGAGCCCTTTACGCCCGGCACCGTGAAGCTGGAGCGCGAGGACTGGCAGAAGGCGCTGACGCTGTTCTACGAGCAGTTCGGCTGGGATCCCACCACCGGCGCACCCACCCGCGAGACGCTCGAAAAGTTCGACCTCAAGGATGTCGCCGATGATCTGGACGCGCTCAACCTGCTTCCCTAAATGAGCGATCAGGTAGTCGACCGCGCGCAGGTGCTCTATGAGTGCCTGCGCGCGCACACTGCGAAGTCCAAAGTGACCGGCAGAAAGCAGCTGATGCAGCATCCGCCTGAAGGGCTGGACAAGGAGGAGTTGAGCGCTCTCCTCGCTCAGCTGGGCACCCCGGAGGTGCCTGAGGCGCTGCAGAATGTTGCCGTCCTGTCCGGCCGCAAGGACCAGTATTACTACGATAGCAGCATCATGACGCGTCATTACGCCGAAATCGATACGCTGCTGCAGGAGAAGGATATTCTGCGCACCATCGCCAGCGTGACGCGTTCGGACTCCAATCTGTATCCGCGCCCGACGCAGTTTTCCAAGCTGCAGGATGTCCCCTTCCGCTTCAGCCGCGATGAATTGCTCGGCGCCGCCGCACGCATGCGCGATGAACCGGAGTATAAGGACATCGGTCTGATTGAGGCGTCCAACGGTGCAAAGGCATTCTTCTCCACCAAATACCTGACGAAGGCTTACGCGCAGTCCCTGCTTGAGTGGATTGAAGTGGAGGAGCCTAATAATCCATAAAAAACCAGCACAGCGCAGAATGGGAGGATAACACACAGCAGCATGTTTAACATTGGGTTTGAGGAACTGATTGTGATCCTGCTGGTCGCGTTTGTGATTGTCGGTCCAAAGGATTTGCCCAAGGTAGCCCGTGCGCTCGGCCGCTTCGTCAAGATGATCAAGAAGATGTATGCCGAGTTCAAGGAGGAAACTGGTCTGGATGAGGCGATAGGCGAGTTTCAGGATGCTTCCCGCGACATCAGCAATACCCTGCGCGATGCCGACCCGAGACAGGAAATCCGTTCAGCGCAGCGCGATGCTGAAAAAGCAATCAGGGAAGCAAAAAAAGAAGTCGAATCAGACAAAAACAAAAACATTAAGGAGGAGAAAAAATGAGAATCGGTGTAACGGAAATTCTGCTGATCCTGGCGCTGGCTTTGGTGCTCTTCGGCGGCGGAAAGCTGGCTGGTGTCGGCAAGGCGCTTGGACAGAGCATCCGCGAGTTCAAGAAGGAAGTCAAGTCCGACGACGACAAGGCAGAAAGCGCAGAGCAGCCGGAAGACAAGAAAACGGAGACAAAGTAACGCTTTATGGCAACTAACAAAAAGGCGCTGACGCCTGAAGAACGGCAGGCGCAGGAAGCGGAACGCCTGGAGCGCAAGGCGGCACTTTCCGAGCACATCAAGGCATTGCGCCGTGTGCTGATTGTGTCGGTGAGCGCGGTAGGCATTGTTTTTCTTGTGCTGTTCTATCTGTTCTGCACGCCACTGGTGGATTTTGTGCTGGAGCCCGTGCGTTCCCGCGGCATCGAGGTCATCTCCACGGCCGTCAGCGAGGCGCTGATGCTCAAGTTCAAGACATGCCTTGTCGCTGCGGTCGTGATTGCGATGCCGGTCATCATCCAGCAGATTTGGTCATTCGTGACCCCTGCCCTCTATGACAGCGAAAAGCGGCTGTTTGCAAGCCTGTTCGTCGTGATGCTGCTGCTGTTCATCGTCGGTGTGGTGTTCTGCTATGTGTATGTGTTTCCGCTGGCGGTGGATCTGTTCTGGGAAGCCAGCGACGGCGTGGCGACAGCCATGTGGTCCGTGCAGGAGTACTTCAACTTCGTGCTGGCCTTCGTGCTGCCATTCGGCGCCATGTTTGAGCTGCCCGTGGTCATCTACATGCTTGCACGTCACGGGATGGTGACCTACACAACGCTTGCCGGCATCCGCAAATATGTTGCCCTTGCCATTGCGGTCATCGCTGCGATTCTGACGCCGCCTGACATCGTATCCCAGTGCATGCTTGGTATCCCGATGTACCTGCTCTACGAGATTTCCGTGCAGGTTGCGCGCTTCGTCAAGCCGAAAACGCCAGCCACATAAAAAGAGGCATTTCGCCTCTTTTTTTTGTACCCCTATTTGATTTTCACTGATACAGCAGCAGGATGTTTTCGGGCGCGACGCCAAGCTCCAGCTGATTGTTTTCCGGCTTATTGTCCTTGGCAAGCCGCCACCAGAGCGATGCGCTTTCCTCCGTCTGCCCGTCAAAGCGAAACGGGATGGTCATTTCAAACGGCTCCTCCATCATCCCGACGAGCGTAACCCTGCAGCGGTTCTGCTTGCAGCGCTGATTGAAATAATGCGCACGAATCCCGACAGCAAGCAGGTTGTCCTTCACCCTTGCCGCGGTGTGCAGCGTAACGTTCCAGTCCGGCACAAACACCTCATACTCACCCGTTCTGACGGCTTTGGCAATGTTCTTGCATCCCGTTACCTCCGCTGCGGCGATGCTGCCCGGGTCGGCGAAGAGCTCCTTTGTCGGGCGAAGCGTCAGGATGCTGCCGCTTTCCATCAGGGCGATGCGATCGCAAAGGCGGTATGCCTCATCGCGGCTGTGCGTGACCATCAGCATCGTCCCCTGATAGGTGCTCAGGAGCTGCTTCATTTCAATTTGCAGCTTTTCGCGCAGATGGCTGTCCAGCGCGGAAAACGGCTCATCGAGCATCAGCAGCTTCGGGTTGCTGATGAGGATGCGCGCCAGTGCGGTGCGCTGCTGCTGTCCGCCGGAGAGCTGATGCGGCAGATGGCGTTCCAGCCCGCTCAACCCAAGCAGATTCACGACATCCTTCAGCGCCTTTTCGCGGTCAGCCGGCGCACTTTTCGATGCACGCAGTCCGCAGAAGATGTTCTGCCGCACCGTCATGTTCGGAAACAGCGCGTAATTCTGGAACAGATACCCAACGTGCCGTTTCTGCGGCGGCAGGTTGATTTTCTTTTCGCTGTCAAACAGCACGATGCCATCCAGCTCAATATGACCGCTGTCGGGCTTCTCGATGCCGGCGATGCATTTGAGCGTCATGCTCTTTCCGCAGCCCGATGCGCCGAGAATGCCAAGCACGCCGTCCTCTCCGCAGGTGAAATCCGTCTGAAGGCAGAAGCTGCCCAGCTGCTTTTTAATCTTAACTGCGAGGTGCATTTGCGCGTCCTCCCTTCTGCCTGCGCTCCAGCATATTGACCGTCAGCAGGACGACGGCGGAAATGGCGAGGTTCACCATCACCCAGAAGAACGCGCCGCCTTCGTCATTTGTCCGCCACAGCTGATAGACCGTTGTGGATATCGTTGCTGTCCTGCCGGGCGTGTAGCCAATCAGCATGCTTGTCGCGCCGTATTCGCCCAGCGCGCGCGCAAACGCCAGCACCGCGCCGGCAAGAATCCCCTGACGGCAGTACGGCATACGGATGCGCCAGAAGATATACGTGTTGGACAGCCCCAGCGTCTGTCCGGCATACGCCAGCGTCTGGTCGAAGCTCTCAAACGCACCGCGTGCCGTGCGGTACATCAGCGGAAACGCCACGACAGACGCTGCCAGCACGCCGCCATACCACGTCATGACAAACTTGATGCCGAACTGGTTGAGGAACATGCCAATCGGTCGCTTCACGCCGAAAACCAGCAGGATAAAATAACCCACGACCGTCGGCGGCAGCACCATCGGCAGCGTCAGGATGACATCGAGAATGCCCTTGAGCCAGCGCGGCAGCTTGGCAACATAGTACGCCGCGAAAATGCCCGTAAAAAACACGAGCACGCTGCTGATGGCCGCGATACGAAGCGAATTATACAGCGGATACCAATCCATACAGCCCCTCCGAAAAAAATCCCGGAAAGGCGCCATGCCCTTCCGGGAATGCTTGCTTGATTGATCAGTTCGCCGGCGCGAAGCCTACGCTCTCGAACACCGCCATGGCGTCCTCGCCCTGCAGGTATTCAAGGAAAGCCTTGGCTGCATCGGGATGAGCGGCCGTCTTGAGCACAGCGGCAGGATAGATGACCTGACCGCACATGTCCTTCGTGGCGTAGTCAACGATGGTCAGACCCGCGCTGAAGGCGTCCGTGCAGTACACGATGCCGCAGTCAACGCTGCTCTCGACAACCTGCGTGGTGACTTCCTTGACGTTGCTGCCATAGGAAAGCACGCTGTTCTTGACGAGCTCGTCCTCAGCAAGGCCATAGAAGGCAAAAATCTTCTGGGTGTACTGACCGACAGGAACATCGCTGTTGCCCATTGCCAGCAGAACGTCGCCGTTCTTGAGGTGCTCCGCAAGGTCATCAAAGCTCTCGATGCCCTTCGGGTTGCCTTCCGGCACGCACAGGGTCACGCGGTTCTCCAGCAGGTTCAGACGGGTTTCGCTGTCCACAAAATCGAGACCTTCCGTGTTGACAGTCGCGTCCGCGGTGATGTCCAGCTGATTCATCTGCTTCGGGGAAGCGGAGATGAACAGGTCGCAGTCAGCGCCTTCCTGAATCTGCGTCTTGAGGGTGCCGGAGGAGTCGAAATTGAACACGAGCGTCACATTCGGCGCAACCTCGGCGTACATTTCAGCAATCTTCGTCAGCGTTTCGGTCATCGATGCGGCGGCAAACACAACCAGCTCGACCGATTCCTCGGCCAGAGCAGCCGTGCAGCAGCTGCACAGCAGGACGAGCGCTGTCAACAGGGCCGTAAGCTTCTTCATGGGTCTTCTCCTTTGCTGTTCGCAAATGTATTCAAAACGCGTATTTACACGTTTTGTGCAAGATTATACGCCCTTGCCGAATCCGCAGTTCGGGAAATGGCAGACCGGGCAGTTCAGACACAATCCGCCGTTGCCGTAACCGGACAGCTGCTCGGCAGTCACCATTTCGCCGGAAAGCAGATACGGCAGCACCAAATCAAACACCGTGCGCTTGGCATACATCACGCATCCCGGCAGACCGCAGACCGGACGTCCATCCTGCGTGTAGGACAGGAGGAACATTGCACCCGGCAGCACCGGTGCGCCGTAGCTGATGATGTTGACGCCCGCATTTTTGATAGCAAGCGGCGTTCGGTCATCGGGGTCGACGCTCATGCCGCCCGTGCACAGCACCATGTCCATGCCGTCATCAAGCATTTTCCTGATGGCTTCGGTAATCGCCTGCGTGTCATCGCCCAAGACGACATGCGCCGCCATCGTGCTGCCGCATTCAGCCAGCTTCTTCTCCAGCACCGGCGTAAACTGATCCTGAATCAGCCCCTTGAACACCTCGCTGCCCGTCGTGATAATGCCGACACGGCGCGCCTTCAACGGCAGCAGACGCAAGATGGGTGTATCCCCTGCCAGAGCACGCGCCTGCGTCATCGCTTCCTTTTCGATTGTCAGCGGAATAATGCGCGTGCCGCACAGCTTGTCGCCCGCCTTGACCATGAAACCGGAGGGACGAGTAGCAATCATCATCCTGCCGACGCTGTTAATCGCGCGCAGACGCGGCAAATCCGCCAGAAACAGACCGTCGCACTCGGCAGTCAGCTCGATTTTGCCCTCCTTGGGCTGCGATGCCTTCATATGCGGACCCATGCACATATCGCGCAGAATCGCAGCGGCATCGTTCTCATGCAGCATGTTCTCATTCTGTTCCCAGATATAGATATGCTCCTTGCCCACGCTCAGCAGCACAGGAATATCCTCTTCCCGGATGATATGCCCCTTGCGAAACACCGCGTCCTTCGTGACGCCGGGAATAATCTGCGTTATATCATGGCAAAGCATCTGCCCGACTGCTTCGGTCGTTTTGACTAATTTCATGGTCGTATTTCACTCTCTTTATGCATGCTGAAAGCGCATTCTGCTGTGTCAAGGAACGGTCAAATTCCTTCGATTGAACGCACAAGAACACAGTGCAATTATAATCGAAAACGCCGCGATTGTCAAGCCGGTTTCCGGAATAGACACGACTGCCTCCCACGGCATATGTACCATGGGAGGCAGTCGTTTTCACGCATTGTTTATTTTGTTGCCTCTTTGCCTTTTCAGACTGACAGCCGTCATCAGCATGGACAGAGCAAAGAATGCCGTGCTCGCGCCGAGGAGGCAGTAAAGCGCAATCTGCCACCACGGCATGACGGTCACAATCTGCAGCGAGGAGGAAATGCCGTTCATTGCCGCGCTGTAATTGCCGATGACATACAGCAGGCGGTGCGCGGACTCGCGAACCTTTCCGGCAAAAGTCGGGCTGTTCTTGTACTCATCCAGTGCCGTTTCGCTTCCTGCGCCGAGGTAAAGATCCGTGCCGTTCATAAAACCATCCACATACGTCATGAAATACGCCGCATTAGATGAAGCCATGTCCGTAATGGCATAGCCGTCAAAGCCCATCTCACCGCGCAGAATCCCATCCATCAGCTCGCTGCTCGCGCTTGTCCACAGGCAGCCGGCACGGTTGAAGGAGGTCATGATGGCATGGGCGTTGCCGCGGGAAGGCTTCACCGCATACGCCCAGGGCTTCAGGTAGATTTCACGCGCAGACTGCTCGCCCAGCCAGATGCAGATGCCGTTGCGCTGCGCCTCCTCATCGTTAAAAATGTAGTGCTTCACATGCACAATGACGCCCTTTGCCTGAACCGCTTTGATTTCGGCTTCTGCTGCAATGCCGGTCAGGAAGGGATCCTCGGAGAAATACTCGTGCGTTCTGCCGCCGAATGGCGTGCGGTGGATGTTGATGCCCGGCAGGTACAGCCCCTGCAGGTCGTTGATGCGCGCATCCTCCGCCAGCGCATCGCCAACCTTCGCAATCAGCTCGGTGTTGAAGGTCGATGCCCAGATGCCCTCGCTCGGGAAGGACAGCGAATTGACGCTGCCCACAACGCCTGTCGGACCGTCCTGCTCGGCAGTTCCGCTGAGCGCAACGGAGGAAATTGCCTTTGTGCTGAAGGAACCATCCGTCACCAGCAATGCCTGCTCGGAGAACGTCATCTGATCAAGCAGCTGATCCCACAGAGAATCGTCATAAGCGATCGTCTGCGTATCGTCCGAACGGAGCATCGCCAGCGTCAAGCCGGAAGCCGCGCCGTAAGTCGGCATTTCTGCGTCTTCATCCTCGGTAATCGCCTTGTAGCTGGAAATGTCCGCCGACATCTTTTCCGTGCTGACGCTCAGCTCAATCGGCGCAGTCGGCCATGTGCCCTCCCAGTCGTTTCGGGAAACGTACTGCACGCCGGATTCTTCGATGCCGTCATAGCGTGTTGGATCGCAGAAGGCAAGCTGATTTTCGATCCTTGTGCCCGTTTCCTCGGACACCGCATAGGTCGTTGTATCCAGCGCATCGTTCTGCCATACAAGCACCGCCTTGCCTGCCTCGCCCGATGCATCCATGCCGTCAGCCTCGGTGAAGCCCTTCAGGGACAGGATGTTGTTCAGCGCGTCATGCGCATTGCTGCCGACAGCAAGGTAATAGTCGCCCGCATCGACAATGTACGTGCCTGCACCGTTCACATCATAAGACTTGAACTCGCTCTTTTCGACCGTGATGGTCACCTGCTGGCTTTCGCCCGGTGCGAGCAGCTTCGTCTTTGCAAAGCCAACCAGTTCGACAGATGCTTTTTCCACGTCGTTTTCACGGTCATATTCTGTGTATGGCTTCTGCAGATAGACCTGCACGACTTCCTTGCCGGCATACGTATCGCCGATGTTTGTAACCGTCACAATGACATCATAATCGCCGTCCGCGCGTTCTGAGACTGTCATGTCCGTTGTTTTAAACTGCGTATAGGACAGCCCGTAGCCGAAAGGATACACAACCGTGTCGCCGTAGCTGTAGCTGCCGACATTCGCCGCGCCAAGCACGGTATCCTCATAGCGCGTTTCGTAGTAACGGTAGCCCACGTAGATGCCCTCGCTGTATACGCCGTAGTACATCTGCGTGCTGTTCAGCCCAAGCTCCTCGGCATTCGTGTACGTCTGAGAGAACACGCCGTTTTCGTTCAGAATCCATGACGCCATCGCCGGCGAAGAGAAATTGTCGGCAACATACGTGTCCGTCAGCCTGCCGGACGGCACCGTATTGCCCACGAGCACATCCGCTACGGCATCGATGCCCGCACCGCCAAGATTGCCGATCCACATTGCCGCATCAATCCCGTACGCGTCATCCTCGATGAAATCGGCGCGGATGGCAAGCGCAGAATTCAGCAGGATAACGATTTTGCTGAGCCTGCCGTCTTCCTTCATCACCTTGAGCTGCCTGAGGAGCTCCAGTTCATTTTCGGACAGGGACAGGTAGCTGCCGTCAATGCCGTCGCTGTTCGTCGTGCTGATATCCATGCCCTCGCCGCTCGCACGGGTAATCACCACGATTGCCGCATCACCGTATTCTGAGATGCTGGATACTTCGCTCTCCAGTTCACTCCACGGTGCTGCATTTGCGGCGTATACCTGCATCCCCAGCTTGCGGTTGAGCTTCTTGGTCGGCTTGTAGCCTGCGCCGTTGCCCTCGGTATAGAACGACCACAAGGACGGATTGACGCTCAGCCCGATGTCATCCGTCTCAAGCGCCGCCTTGAGCGTCTTGTACGCTGAGGTATCCGCGCTCGATGAGCCGGATGTCGCATAGTTCAGGTTTGCAGAGCCGTAGAGGAAGCAGCTGACCTTGCTGCCCTTGTCAAGCGGCAATGCCTGATTGGCGTTCTTGAGCAGGACGATGCCTTCGCCTTCGACCTCCTCGCAGACGCTCAAACCATACGCCTTCACGTCCTCTGCGTTGGAATACGTTGTCGGATAATAGTTGTAATCACCGTCATCCTCGCCGTCCGACACGATTTTGTACGTCGTACAGCCGAGCGTCATGTTAATCATCGCGCTCTGTGCCACTGCCAGCTCCGTCCCGACTGCCAAAATGACCGCCAGCGTCGCCGCAAGGACACTGCGCATGCGCCACTTCTGAATGGCGTTCTTGATTTTCTTCATGCTTCCGCGCCTCCCTGCGCCGCCTGCTGATCCCGCTGTCTGCTCAGGCTCCTTGCCGCAATCAGCGCCGCGATCCACGACAGCATGCCGCAAATCACCGTTGCCAGAAAGCTGGCAGAAAACGTCGTGCCGTCAATGGCAACAAAGACGTTAACGATGTAATACACCTGACTGGAAAGATACTCCAGCCATGCATACAATCCGCACAGGTACGCAGCATATTCAAGCAGCTGCACGCCCTTGAAGATTGAAAGGAGCTCAACCGCCGCCATAATACCAAGCGGTACAATCACCTGCATGGAGAGCGATGTGTTGAACTCGTTGCGTCCGGTCTTGATATAGATGATCAGCGTTGCCAGGGAAAGCACCAGTGCGGCAAAGCTGAAAAGCGCCGGCTTTTTGTCCTTCATACGATCCTTCCCTTCCGAAAAATCGCGGCAAGAGCCGTGATGCTCCGCCGCAAATCCGTGCGTTACTCGAGGTTGCTCAGGACAGGCTCCCACGTCAGCTCAGCACTGGTGTAGAGAATCAGGCAATCCACCATGGGCGCGGTTGCCTCCATGGTAGCACCGCTCATGTGCTCGGAATTGTTCGTCACCAGCTCAATCACGTTTTCGCCCTCGTTCAGGTGCACCTTGGTCGCGATGGTGTGCTGGGTAAACGGGCGCTTCTTGTGCTCGCCATCCTCCGTTACAGAATACGCGCCGGTCAGGCTGACCTCGACATTGTACGTTTCGCCGTTCACGTCCACAAAGTACATGTCATCCGTCAGAATGACGTCGTCGAACTCCGCCGACAGGCTCAGCACGATCGTCACATCGGAAACCTCGCGGTCGGACGTGATGTTGAAGGTCAGGTACGCGCCGTCATAATACAGGCAGGAGATGTAATAGCCATTGCTCGCGCCCGCATCGCAGTTGTCCTTGCCGATCAGACCCACGCCGCTGGTGTTGCCGGAATAGCCGTTGCCCTGACGTCCTTCCAGGTCCGTATATTCCGCCTCGAAGACGTAAATCTTGCGCCAGCCTGCATACAGGCTCGTATCCGCCTCACAGCGTCCGTTGAAGCTGAACTTCTGCGTCGCCTCGGCATCTGTATACCAGCCGTCGAACACATATCCCTCGCGTGCAGGGTCTTCCGGCTCGTCAATCCATTCGCCCAGCGTGAAGGAGGACGTCGTGTAGATTTCATCGGGATCATCTGCATTCAGATAAAAGGTTGCCGTGCCCGTACCATCCGCCAGAGCAATGCAGCCGAGAAGCATCAATACCGCCATCAGCAGGCTGAGCCACTTTTTCATCATATTTCATTTCTCCTTGTCATTCCGGGATTCAAAAGGGGTGTTGGCCGCGCAAGAAGCCCCTGCACAGCCAACACCGATTGCTATTACTCGCCTACGACAATCGTCGCGCTGCAGGTATAGGCAGAAACAGATCGCTGCATGCCCCACATCGAGCGAACCTCGGTCACAGCGTTCACACGCAGCGTGATCGGGAATTCACCGGCCTGCGTCGGCGTGCCCTTGATGGTACCGTCTTCAGCCAGCTCAAGACCTTCCGGCAGCTGACCGTCAGCCAGCTCGTAGGTCACCGCAGTGTAGCCCGCTTCGGTGCTGATCTTGTCGGATACAAGCGCCGTACGGAATGCCTTGCCGACAACCGCACTGTCCAGCGCATCGCCGTCCACATAGAAGGCAGAGGATACGTTGATGGTATATTCTGCACTCCGGGTAATCCACTGGTCGATGGCCGCAGTTACCTCAAAGGTATACGTGCCGACACCGGTCGCCCTGCCGGAAAGCTTGCCATCTGCGGAAAGCGTGATGCCATCCGGCAGCTCGCCGCTCGTAATCGTGTAGGTAGCCGTAGAGATGCCAAGGTCATCCGCGGAAATGGCGATGGAAGCATCCACTGCGTCCGCCTGAACCGTGTCAATGGCAGCAGGCTGCATTTCGAGGAGCGTGAAGCCGTTCTGGTTGGACGCGCTGTTGACCTCTTCAAACAGCAGGCAGATTGCGAACTGACGCGCATAGTAATACTGAACGTCATTCTCCACGCCATCGATGGTCACGCTGCCCTTGCCGTTGCGCAATGTCGCATCCCATTCACCGGAAACTGTGGTCGAGCCGCCCAGAGACAGCTGGATGCAGCCGGTGCGGAGCATGTAATCACCGGTGGTGCACTGTGCGACGCCCATGTAGCCGTCGGTCAGGAACACGCCGTTCCAATCCCACTGCTCATCGCAGAGCTTGACAAGGAAATCGTAGCTGACAGCCGTCGGAATGCCGCTGATGCGGGCAAATGCGCACATTGCCGCTGCCGCGCCGCCTTCCTGCATCGCCATCTGGAAGACCTTCAGGTTTCCCTCGCGCATCGCCTGCTCAGATACCCAGCTGCAGTTGTTCATGCCGTCGCGGCTGGTCTCCTGGTCGTTGAATGCGAAGTGCTTGATGTACGTCTTCAGGCCACGGGCTTCAGCGCCGGAAACAACAGCCGCCGCCATATAGCCGCCCTGAATACCATCCTGAGAATAATATTCGTTGTTGCGTCCGCTGAAGGGAGAACGATGCGTATCCATGCCCGGACCCCACCAGCCGTTGACGCCCTTGAACATCGCCATGTCGCCCACGATGACGCCCTGCTTATAGCCGAGCTCCGTGTTCCATGTGGAAGCGACTGTGGTTTCATCGCACCAGGAGTGCGTGCTGCTCAGGTTGTTCGGACCGTCAGCCTCGATGCCAGCCACCTTGCCGATGGAGGGAATGGTCGAGGTGCTGTGACCGCCAGTTTCAACGATGGTGTCAATCTCCGCATAGGAGAGCTGGTTCATGAAAATCTGCCAAGCCTCGTCGCCGGACTTGCCGTCGAACGCAGCAATCGCCGTATAATGCTCCGCATTCGGGTCAGATGTCTGCAGGGTGTAGGAGTCGTCATAGGGATCGATGCCTGCCATATCCTTGAGCAGGATTTCGTTGCGCTCGGCAGCGGTTTCAGCCTGCGTCCAGTCGTCAGGAATCGTCACGTCTGCCCACGGCAGATTGTCATCAGAATAGGTGTATTCTGTCTTCTTGCTCTGGTTTTCGTTCCAGCCGAAGGTGTTCCAGTAGACCCAGTTGGCAAGAACATCATTCTTAAGCGTCAGATCGCCATCCGTCGGAGGCTGCGGGAAGGTGCCGTCGAAATCCGCACGGCTCATGAGCGTCATCGCGGACGTGCCGTCAGATGCGTATTCCGCCGTACGGACAGAATTGCTGTACAGAGCATATTCGCCCTCGGTCGCCTTGGTGTATTCGCCGATTTCGGTCGAGAACAGGTTCTCCACCAGCTGATGGCTGTAGTCATCCAGCTTCAGCGCCGCGCCGCTTGCGAGCGTAAAGCTCTTCTGGTCGTATGCGTCGGTGGTGTCATTAAGATCGGTCGCAAGGTCGTAGTGAGAGCTGCTCGTTGCACGGATGACGTACTCGCCGTCCTCCAGCACGTAGCCGCCGTTCTCGACCATGCCGCTGAGGTTCTTGTAGTCATAGGAAGCGAAGTCCTGCACATTGATGGTAACAAGCACGGTTTCGCTCGCGCCCGCTTCAAGCAGGCTGCTCTTGGCATAGCCTGCCAGCACCATATGGGACTTCTCTACGCCGCCCTGCTTATAGGGAGCGGTCACGTAGATTTCAACGACTTCCTTGCCTGCCACATTGCCCTCGTTCTTTACGGTTACGGGGATGTAGAGCTTTTCGACCTGTGCAGGGCTGTCCACGTCCGACGCGAAAATCGCGGAATCAACAGCATCCGTCAGCGCAGTCGTGCAGGCAGCATCAGTGTATACACCCTGAATGTTCAGGCTGAACTGCGTGTAGCTCAGGCCGTAGCCGAACGGATAGAGGACGTTCTCGCTCCACCACTTGTTGGCGGCAGCAATCTTTTCCTCCTCGGTCGCACCTTCCGCAGCGGATGCGGCAGTGTTGCCCAGGTAGGTCTCATAGTAGTAGGTTTCGTAGTACTTGTAGCCGGAATAGATGTCCTCCTCGTAGTCTACGAAATAATAGCCGGGGTCGGACGGACCGGTCTGACCGGCACCGGTCGGCTCGCCTTCTTCATTCCTGTAGATGTTGGAGCTGCCGGTCTGGCTGTTGTCGCCGAAGTTATACCATGTCGGGTCAGCAGAGAAGTCAACCGTCCACTCATCGACCAGATGACCGGATGGATTGACCTTGCCGCTGAGGATTTCACCGACGGCCACATGACCGGTTTCGCCGGGACGCTCCATGAGCAGAATCGCATTGATGCGCTCGTCCTGCTCAAGGTTGTACATTTCCATGGCGTTGGCGGTGTTCAGCACAACGATAACCTTGTCGAACTTGCTTTCAACGTACTCCAGCAGCGCTTCCTCGGAATCGGTCAGCTGCTGAAAATGCTTGTACTCCGTGTCGCTCGAAGCATCATAGACGAACTTGCCGTCCACCCATGAGCCGGTTGCCAGCGCCTTATGGGTGAAAGCAGCCGGTTTCGTTCCGTAGAGGTTGTCTTCCACCTCCTGAATGATGCGGGCATTATCCGAGCCCTCACCGCCGTCGCGGCAGAATACAACAACTGCTGCGCCATTGTACACATCCAGCGAGTTTTCGACCTCGCGGCTGAATTCCGTCGTTTCGTTGCCGATGGACGTGCCGATGGACGCGTAGTAACGCACGAGCGCAGGGTTGACATTGAATCCGGCGAGCTGCAAACTATCGGCGATCGTGCCGCTGGCGTTGCTTCTGTCCTCGCGGATGCTGGTCAGGTTGTCCGACGCGACGCCGAACACGCTGACCCATTCCTTGCCGGTCAGCGGAAGCGTGCCGTCATTCTTGAGCAGCACGTTGCCCTCGCGGGAGAGCTCTTTGTTCAGCTCATCCGCCGCAGCCTCGGCCTCTTCATACGATGCATAATCGTTGAAGTACTTGCCGTCGGTCAGCGTGCCTGCGCTGGCGGTCGTCAGCGTGCCAAAGCAAAGCGTCGCTGCCAGCGCGGTGCTGAGCAGCCCCTTCAGCATGGGACGCCATCCTGATGTTTTCATAGACGTACCTCCTTTTTCACTGTTGAATCAACGTTTCAACAGCAATTCAGAGATACTATACATCAAAAATGGCCGAATTTTATCCATCTGTGACAAACTGTACCCTTGGCGGGACAATCTGCATCGAGCTGTCAATCAACAGGGAACACGATGGCAAGGCGAACAATCGCATCCTCCTGCGAAAATTTCATTTTACCGTGATACTTGTCCACAACATAACGAATGCCTTTCATGCCGAAGCCATGGTTCATTTTGTCAGGCTTTGTCGTTTCCATCCTGTCGAAATCAACCGGATAATTGCAGTAATTCTCCGCATTCACCAGCACCATTTCGCCATTTTTGACGATGCGCAGGCTAATCATTCGGTTATCCTTCTCTTCTTCTTTCATTTCGCTCTCGATGGCATTGTCAAGGATGTTGTTGAGCAGCGAGAACACGTCCACCGCCTCCATGAACGCCATCTGCGCGCCATCGACAATGTAGCTGAAGCGAATGGTATTGATCTCGCACATCAGCCCCTTTTCCATCAGAACGGCGTCAACGGTCGCGTTGCCTGTATTTGCCATGCTGGCGTATATCTGCATCGTGCGCTTCAATCCGTCCAGCTTGTGGGATTCCTCGGCGCTCATGCTCTCCTGAACTGCGCGGATCTGGCTGCGGATGTTATGCAGCTTCACGCCCATCATCTCCACAGCCTGCTTGGACAGCTCATGCTGCTCGTGTTGCTGGCTGATAATCAGCTCGAGCGTGCGCTTTTCCTCCTGCATCTTTTCCGCTGCGGAGATGCTGAACTGAATCATCAGGCAGCTGATGCACGCAAGCGCATCATACACGTTCATGTACAGTGCGTCCTTTCTGCACGTGTCGCGGAGGCTGCTCAGCACGATGCAGATAACAATCAGCACCGTCGAAATCAGCACCTGACGGCGGTCTGCCGTTTCATAGAATCGATCGTTCTTCCTGAGAATCAACAGGCAGATCAGGGCAGCCACAATCAGATGATAACCCACGGCAGAAAGCAGACTGTAATCCGGCGGAATGATAATAAACTGGTTTGCGATGCTGCGTACGGACGAACCGATATGCTGGATGGCATAGCTGCCGACGGAAACGAACAGGATGCCCGACAGGCGAATTTTCCAGCAAACCGCCGCGGTGCCTGCCGCAAGCAGCCATACAATCACCCAGTCCAGCACGCGCATAACCGGCAGAATCTGCCAAAGCTCCAGCTTCTGATAAAATATTGTCGCCGCACCGCTGATGACGATTGACGCCGCCAGCCTGCCAACAAAGCCGCGTCTGCGCGGCGCATGCTTTAAATACACAAATTCTCCGATGAGCAGCTGCACATATACGAGCAAAAACGGATGATTCATTGAAAACATCAGCAGCACCCCCTGCTCAGATAATCAATATACTTGTCCATAAATTCCTTTTTTCGTCCGCGGCTGATTTGGATGATTTGGTCGCCGATGAACAGCTCATTATCCACGACCTTGCGGACGTGCGAGAGGTTGATCAGCACGCCGGCATTGCACATGGCAAAGCACGAATGTCCGAATTTCTCCTGCGCCGACCGCATGGTGGAGCGCTCGCGGTATGATTCCTTCTCCGTGTGGTACGCGACGTAATTCCGTTCGCTTTCCACATACAGGATTTTCTGAAACGGCAGGCGCACGACGCTCGTTTCGTTATGCACCACAATTTCGCCCTGCTCACGCCGTGCACAGAAGGACAGCGCCTTCTTGAGCTTCTGGCAGAACACGGCATACGACATCGGTTTAATGACATAATCAATCGCATTGACCTCATAGCCGTTGATGGCATATTGCGAATAGTTCGTCAGGAAAACAATGGATACCGTATTATCGAACTCGCGGATGCGCTTCGCCGTCGCGATGCCGTCCATCAGAGGCATTTCCACATCGAGAAACACCACATCGCCGTCACCGCCGTAGTCGCTGACAAAATGAATGCCGTCGTTCGATGCCAGCGTTTCGATATTCTCGCCGCTTTCCCGGGCATATCGGGCGATGTATCCCTGCAGCTGCTCCCTGCACTTTGCGTCATCATCGACAATCCCGATTTTCAAGCGTTTCCCTCCCCTCGAACCATCACATGCAAAATTCAGCAATCATTTCTATATTATTGCACATAATCTTGTAGAACTTTAGCAATACTCTTTTCAACTATACCATGCTTTCCGGCGAAAAGCAAGCGGAATAGACACGACTGCCTCAGCGCGCCGCCGCAATCAATCAAACAGACCTGCGCTTTTGACTGCTGCATGCCTACTGATGAGGCGATGGAGCTGATGTTGTGCAGCCTGTCGGACGAAAAAGCCCGATGCCTGGCGTGATGCCGGGTATCGGGCTTTCCTGATGGTGGCTGTAATGACCGTATTTTTCTTACTGGCAGGGATCCTCTATGCCTTCAATGCTTTCCAGCTCAAGCCGAATCAGCTGATAGCCATGATCCTCATAGATTCTCAGCACGCCGACCGCGCGCACATAGGCTTCCGCCTCCGGATAGACGGCGTCGTCTGTCAGCCAGACCACTTCCATCCCCTCGCGCATCAAGCCGTCATCGCAGCAGCTTTCATGCCAGTGGTAGACGTAATAGTAGCTGTCGCGCTCCAGCTCGGGCGCGTCGCCGACATAGAGATACCCTTCAATGAGCACCGTTTGCCCAAGAAGCGATATGTGTTTGGTGTAGAATTCCTCCAGACAGTCGTGAAAATCCTCACAGCCGGTAATGCAGAACGCGGGCTCCTCTGCCATGCAGACGCCTTCGCAGGCAAGCGCAGCCGCCAGCAGAAGAATCATCAGCCTGATGAAGCGCTTCAATTTCGATTCCTTCCTTCGTCAATGTACGGCGTCTGCCTGCCTTCTCCGGAAAGAAGAAGGGTCAGGAAGCTGTTCTTGATCTCCACTGAACCGCACAGATAGCTTTCGCCGATAATCAGCGTCGGAACAAGCTGACGTTCCTCGGGAATGCCCTTGCGTTCATAGTATGCCTGAATGATGGTGCCCTCGTCCGGATTCGATTTATTCAGCGCAACGAGCCTGATTTTGCTTTTGCTGCCATCCGCCAGCGTGATTTCCTCCGGCAGCCCGGCGATGATCATATCCGCGCGTTCCGAGCAATACCTGCAGGTCGGGCGATAGAAGTAGTAAACCAGCGAATCGCCGGCATCGACGTCCGCATCAATGCCTGTATTGCTTTTGGGATGATAATCCTCCGTCTCCTCCTCGGCAGGGGCTGAACCCATGAAGGCATTCAGTCCCTGCTCCGCAAATGCATTCGCCGTCAGGAGGAGCGCAAGCAGCATCACCAGCGCAATGCGCTTCCCTCGTCCCATCGTCATTGCACCCGATAGCGGTACAGCACGCGTGTCTGCACCTGACTTCCTTCGAGCGGCGTGTCCTGCCAGGCAGACCAATCGCCGTTGACCGTACGCGTTTCAACCTGTCTCGTATCGCTTTGGCCAATCCAGTTCGTCGACCAATCGCTCCAAGAACCCCAGCCCTGATAGATATACTGCGTTGTCTTCGTGCGGGAACGGTACATGGTCACCTGAGTGGTCTCCGTCTTCGTGGAGGATTTTTCATTATACCATGATGAGCCGTCCGGCGCCTTATACCAATAGCAGCCGCCTTTTGTCCCCACTCCTGTATATCTGGTCGTGGAGCTTCTGTATTTCCAGCCGATTACACTCGTCACCACAGAAGGTGACTGCGTCGTCACATCGATGCAGCTGTAATAGAGCATGCCGGGATAGTCGCGATGATAGTATTCCCAGCGGGAATAGTTCCAAACCGTCACTTCCTTCTCAACGTTCTGTGTGGTCGTTTCAACCTCCAGCGTAGCAGAACCGTAAATCGGCGTTTCAGAATAACCAGACCACTCGCCGTACACTACTTGCGCGTACCAGCCGCTGCCGGTCTGGGTTTCCGCGCTCGTCTTGGTGACAAAATCACGGTAGCGATACTCGGTGGTTGCGGTTCTGTTGCGGTACTGCGTCTTTATGTCCACAATCGTCACGCCATTCGGCACGGTTTCCACCCAGTCCGAATATACGACAGGCTTCGGGGTCGGCGTTGCCGTAATCACAGGCTTCGGGGTCGGCGTTGCCGTAATCACAGGCTTCGGGGTCGGCGTTGCCGTAATCACAGGTGTCGGCGTTGCCGTAATCACAGGCTTCGCCGTGACCTTCGGCACGTAATAAACGGTCGGCTTCGGGGTTGCCGTCGGTTCAGGCGTTGGTGTAATCAAACTATCGGCATATTCCTTTGTAACAATATCGTACATTACCTTTGCCGGCTCATATTCGCCCTTAATCTGTGCAAGAAGCCTAGCCGCATCCTCTAAATTACCCTCTCCATAGGCTTTCAGCGCATCGACATAAACATCTTCATTGCTCGCAGCAGGTTGCCGGCCAATCATTAAAGACGTCATTCTTTCACGCGCATCATGGAAATCGAAGCACCTGAGATACAGCTCCGTTGCCAAGTCGATGTCTTTGTTGGCCTCCGCTTTTCGTCCATTGATATAGTCTCTGATTGTCGATACGGGAACGATGCTGATCTCTCCGTCATCGATATTGCAATTTTCTTTCATGTATGCGACAAGTCCGTCTTCCTTTGCCTCGAGGTAATTGACGAACTGCTTTTGCAGCTCCATCGCCCTTACATACATTTCAGCGGTTTCAAGATCATCCTTTTCAATAATATACTGTACGGCTGTGGAATACATGATCAGATAAGAGCTGTATCCCTTGTTTCCACACATTTTAAAATCCGCAATGATATTATTGATATCCAGCCCTGAGTTCTTGGGATTGCTCATGTAGAGATTCAGATTCTTGATGGTCGTCGCATAGTTGTTTTCCATTGTTGTCTCCGCAGAAATCGCCACCGCAGAAACGTTCAGGCAGCAAAGCAGGGTCACCGCCGCAAGCAGCACCGACAATATACGTTTCATCCTATCTTCTCCTTTTCCTGCCGGACATGACGCCGGCTTTATTGAATGGTTCCGTTCATGTTGAACAGCAGTCCCTTGGAAGAGTAAACCCGAAGCTCGTAGTTTTGTCCGCTCACCAGGCTTTCCTTTGCCTGATTCAGCACCTCATCCAGCCGCACGAAGAGCAGATTCTGCCCGAAAATGCCACAGCCGCCGTCTTTCGCCGTCATCGTGACGATAGCTGTCTTTGTTCCGCACAGGATTGCCACCTTGCAGCTATCGATGGGCTCCGGAAATCCGTTGGCGGCAGACAAATGGAGATACACGCCCTGTCCGTTGCCTTGCAGCTGCGCGACCGGCAGATTGCTGCCAGAGAGCATCCGCGTCAGCAAAGATTCCTGCATCAGCTTTTCATGCTGGTCCGCGCCGTCATAGCCGCAATCCTTTGGATACCAGAAGAGCAGCCCTGTCATCTGTCCGTAATCCGTCGGGTCCTTTTCGAGCGTCAGCATGGCGGTTGAAGCCGCCTGTACGGTTTGATGCTGGTGAATCACACCGACAGCCGCCGCTGCAACGAGGACAACGACCATGACGATGGTGAGCAGCGTCCTTCTTTTCTTCCGTTTTTCCTCTTCGTTTTGCCTTCGCACGATTTCGTCCAGGTCATCGGTGATGCTGGCGTTCCGAGCCGCTGCCTGTGCATCCTCTGTCGCAGGCGGCTCTATCCTTTGTTCCGGCTGTTCGGGAATGACGCTCTCATCCTCATCCGGCCTATTCACCTTGCCTGCAAGCGAATCCGTCTGCGTTTCCGTTACGCTCTCCCTTTGCTGATAGCGCCATTCTGGCGACGGATTTGCCTGTATTTTCTCTAATTCCTCAATAACCTCCCTGATGTTTTCCGGCCTGTCCTCCGGATCTTCCGCCGTCATCTGCGCAGCAAACCGCCGCAGCGAGCTGCTCGTACCGTCCTGCTGCCCTTCAAGCAGCCGCTGAATCGTGCGTCCAAGGGCGTAGATGTCTGTTTTCGGGCTCATCGTCCCGGAACGTCTCTCCGGCGCCTCGTAATCAGGCGTACCGCCCTGCCGCTGTCCATCTGTTTCCACCAGAAACGCTGATACGCCGAAATCGCCGAGCTTGTAGATATGATCCCGCAGCCAGAAGATATTATCCGGCTTCACATCGCCGTGGATAATGGGCTTCGGCTGATGATAATGGCAGGTCTCCAGCGCCTTCGCGACGCACAGCGCAATCTGGATAATCCTGTCCTCGTTCATCGGCGTATCGGAAAGCACATTCTTGAGCGGCGTCAGCTTTTCCTCGCGGATCATCAGCATTGCGCCGGGTCTTCCCTCTGCCTTCACCTCTTCAAAGTCAAGGCAGTTCAGGATGTACGCCTCGCCCTGCAGCTGCTGCATGATTCTGATTTCATCGCGGCACTGGGCAACCATTCTTTTGTATTTCTGCTCGATCGCGTCCGCCGTCAGACCGATGCTCTTCAGGTACTTCACATCATCCGTCTCGGGCATGACACAGATGACCTTGAGCGCCGATACGGTTTTTCCCGTCTCCGTTTCTCTTGCAATCTGGTAGACGACGCTCTTTCTTCCGCTTCCCAGAATGCTCTCAATCTGCCACGTCCGCAGCATTTCGGATTGCATCACGCACGCTCTGATCTGTGTCTCTTCCATCATTTCGTCACTCCTGAAGCCGAGAAGATGATTTCACCGTCCAGCAGCAGCTCAACGCACCAGTCAGCCCCTGCCGGAATGCCTTGCAGCTGATCGAACAGGTCGGCCAGATAAATGGTCATCATCGTATCCGCGTTCGTGCCCGGCAGGAACCTGACCTGATCCATCGGCCATTGACCGGCAATCCGCGCCGTACCGCAGCCTTCCACGTGAAGATAGATTGCAGCCTCCTTGCCGTCAAATGCCTCGCGATTGATTTTTCCAACTGCCTTGACAATTTCCAGATAGTATCCGTACTCTGCCAGATTTTCCTCGGAAATATCAACCGCAAAATCGTTGACTCTCTGCGCCGAGCCGGCGTTGAACAGCGTCACCGCGGGAGAGCTGCCCTTGCTGCTGCCGCGGTCAATTTCGCTGACTGCCCTGCTGTAGCTCGTCTTCCTGACGCGGAACATGCGCACATTGACCGCTTCCTCTGCGCCGATGTACGTTTCGTTCGTGTCTGCCCTGTCCACGGAGATGGCGTTGCACTCGCTCTGCGCCAGCTGCCTTGCATCGTACACGCGAATGTAATACGTGCTTCCCTGCCACAAGCCGCTGACGGAAAACGACACGTCCGCATCCGTTGTCTGAACGCTGTAGAGCGCGCAGCCATTTTCGTCAGGCGTCCATGCAACTGTTTCGCCCTTTGTAACTTCCACCGCATCTCCGCTTACATCCGGCGCTTCCGCGAAGGTGCTGACCGTGATGCGGTAATCATTGATGTGCTGCTGATTCTCCCACGCAATTTCGATGGATGACCCATCGCCGCTCTGTTTTTTCGCCGTAAAGCTCAGGACAACCGACTGCAGGGCAGCGGCAGCCTTGTCCAGTTCCTTCTGTTCCTTCTGAAGCTTCCACAGCACATCCAGCTGCTCCGACGCCATGCCGGACAGGATGGTGTACTCCCGTGCTTCCTTCAAGTCGTTTTCGGCGTTCGTCAGGTCGCCTGATGCAAGCGCCTCGCTGCCCTGCACGTACTTGATGTAGTAGACAATGTCGGGGAATTTGCTTGACGAGCAGCGCTGAAAATGCTCCGCCGCATCCGCGTACTCCTCATCCCAGAAGCACAGCCACCCCTGCGCATAATGATAGTATTCCGCCGCATCCTTGTAGCTGCCGTACACATTTTCCGCGTAGTTCGCAACCACGTTTGAGAAGGATTTGCGCGCCTGCACCATGTTGCCTGCGGCTTCATAGGTCTTTCCGCGATTGTACTCGGCGTACATGGCCTCAAGCTTTGATGCCAGCGAATAATCATCGACGCCCGCTGCCGTTTCAGCCATGCCTGTCGAACATGCACACAGCACCAATACAATCAGCAAGAACCACGCAATCGCATTTTTCCGTTTCATTGCCCATAGCCTCCGTCATGAATTGATGGTGTGTGCCTGCCTTAATCCAGCTCGTTGCTCTCTTCCGGCTTGCTTTCCGTCGGCTTTTCCGTCAGCATCTTCTGCTGTGCAGCGAGCACAAACTGGCTGGTCACCGAGAATGTCCTGCCTTCCGGTCCCGTGTAACCCTTGAATAGGACCTCGCTGATGTTCTCCGTGTCAAACGGGCGAACCGTTTCGTCATCCTTTTCGCCCAGCGGATAGAACACGCCGACGTAATCAAAGCAATGCTCCTGAATTTTCAGGCCGTAGCCAACCACAGCGAAGCAATACTTCTTGTTCTCCTCAAGGCGCACAATGCTCCCGATGGGAAGCATGTTTTCAGCTGTCAGCACGAATTTTGACCTCCCCTATCAATAACCAAAGATGGTGGTTTTAACGCCATTTGCAACATAGTTAAAGCCTTTTCCGACCCATCCGCCGACTGTCCCGCCAGCCTGAGTTACCCAGGTGGTTGCGCTGTCCGGGATGATGTCGATTCCAAAGCCGTTCAAAACCGCATCAACCGTACCGATTACAGATCCTGCAGCGCTTGAACCGATACCAGTGCCAAGCGTTTCTGAGAGCGTCGTCTTGCCGCTGCGGTAATCTCCGACAGCTTCGTTACGAACGCTCGCTATCGCATCGTCGGCATGCGTGTAAGAATGCGCCATATTTCCCGCGTTGCTGAGCATTGGAATTCCTGTAACGTCAGCTGCAATCACGCCTCCGGCACCAAACGCCGCCTCAAGCACGTCATTCGTGGTACCATTTGCAATGGCGTCAATCAGTTCGGACGCATAGCCGCCTGTGACCACATCCAGAAGCGCCGTGACCGCCCCTGCTACGCCGCCATCCTGAAACGCTTCAATCACCTTCACGGCGGAGTCGTAAATTTCCTTTACCTTCAGCAGCTTATCCAGATACTTCGACAGCTTTTCAAACTTCTCAAAAATCGCCTTGACCGTGGCGCTGATTTTGCCCAGAACGGTTCCGCTCGTACTGCTTGCAAGGTCGCCGCCTGCTTCCGGATGCAGCTTCAGATAGCTCTCCGAGTTCTGTGCGCTTGTGAGTGCGTCCTTCGTGGTGTTCTTTGCACTTGTCGTCTGGTCAATCAACGTCTGCAATGCTTGCGCATTATAGTCGGTTGTTACCGCCGTCATGTTCCCGCTCCTCCTGTTCTCTCTTAATCAAGCGTGTTCAAACGCCTTTCCGAAATCTGCTTCTCATTGTCGATGTTTTTCAGCAGCGTCTGCAGCTTCTGCAATGCCTTTTCAACCGCGTCGCTCTTCTCCGTGCACGCCTTATAGAGGTTTTGCGTATTGGCGCTCGCAATGCCCTGCTTCAAAAAGGCAAGCGCCTGCGAAAGATTGCCAATCTGCGTCTGCATGCTCGTCACAATCGACTGGCTGTTGTTTACCGCCGTCTCAAAGGCCGACAAATCAACATATGCCATGGTTTTTCTCCTCCTTTTTCTCTCTTAAGACCCTTTAAGCACCTTCATTGCGTCCGTTTCCTTTTTGCTGAGTTCTCCGGAAAGCGTTCCGACCGCCGTTGCATACGCCTTCACCGCATCCGCAAGGCTCTGAATCTGCTCGCTGAGCTGCATGTTGTTGCTGGCGATGAAGTCCGACTTGTACTTGCTGTCCCAGGTGCTCAGCATCGCGTCAAGCTCCGTCTTAAGCTTCGCGCCGTTCTTCTTCAAGGCGTCCGAAACGTCGTTCAGCGTGGTCAGCGCCTTGCTTACCTGCTGGCTGTCATACGAGTAGTTGGTATTTGCCATATGCACACGCCCCCTCTCTTTTATCCAAGCGCCTTAATCTTCTTCGTGATGGTTCCGCTTGCCGACTTCGCGCTGTTCTCCGCCTCATTCGCGTCCTTGATGCTGTCATCCAGAATTTTCTGAAGCTCATTAACCGCCATGACGCCAATGGTCGACGTGTTCACGCTGGACAGCGCCTTGGAAGCCTCCTGCATCTTCAGTTCCATGTCTTCCAGATAGCGCTTTGCCGATGCCATGTCCGCGCTGTTATACTTGTCGCTCATCCTGCTTCCTCCTTAGTCAAGCTCGTTCGATTCGTGCATCTTCGGGGCAAATTCGCCCGCTGCGGCTCTGCGCTCCGCATCAGCCATCGCCTTCGTCATCCCCTGCTGAAACTCGGGGTACTTCTCGTACTGGTAGCCGTTGAACACCACCTGTTCGATGGCTTCCTCGTCAAAGAGGACGATGGGCATATCACCCAATCCCAGCGGATACGGAACAGAAGCGTACTTCCGGATGTTTCCGGCTGCTCCCACACGCAGATACCCCGTAACCATGCGCTTCTCGCGATGATCCTTGATTGTCACAACGCTCCCGATTGGCAGAAACTCCATACAGACCTCCTTATATTTTTCAGCACAGCATGAGTACTGAGCCGTTTTTCACATTCAGGCTGCGCACCGACTCGTTCAGGTCGAGCACCGCATGTCTCTGATTGTCGCAAAGCACGCAGGTCACCAAATCAATGTACGGCTGCGCATTCATCTGCTTAACGATGTCGGCAAGCATATCCCGGAAGGGCACATCCGCCGGCAGCGTAAACGTTTCGCATTGACCCGTGCCCGGCACCACAATATGGGCAAGAATATGTTCCATTCAGCTTCACTCCTTCGGCAGATAAACCTTGATGGGGAAACGGTTTTCCGGAATGACGAAGCCTTCGCCGGGCTTCATGTATTCATTCGTCCGGTCATACGTCAGCGAGCAGTTCCACGGGTCAAAGCTGGACAGCGTATTGCCCGTTGTGATGATGTGGCAGTTCTGCGCAAACGCCCTGACCGAATCCGGCAGTGAATTTGCATTGATCTGCGTGGAAATCAGAACGCGGATGCTGTACTTGCTTCCGAGGCGCACTGCGGTCAGAAGCTGCTTCGACAGCTGCTGGTCCACCTTTTCCCCGTCAAACCACCGGTCCACGTCATCCAGCACAATGCACAGCGGCTTCATGGTGCCTGCAATCGCGCGCCAGTTGTTTTCGTCCTCCCAGCCTGAAACGGCGCGCTGCGCACGCTTTTGCTCGCCGAAGCGGTCGTCCATATCGGACGTAAAGCCGCGCTGCCGGTCAACCGGCGTATTGCTTGACAGGAAGGCTACATGACCGTTGACGCCCTTCCACCTTGCCTGGTCGGCTTCGCTGGCAATCACGAAAATATCTCCGTCATCCCCTGCGCAAAGCTTCGCCAGCGACATCAGCAGCGACGTCTTGCCGGTTTCGCGTTTGCCTGCAACAAGCACCGTCGGCTTTTCGTAGAAGTCCAGGAAAACAGGCTTCAGCGATTCATGCCGGAATGCGACCGGCACCTCTGCCTTTTTCTCCTTCACGCCATACGCGGCAAGCACCTGCGCACCAAATTCTGCCGGAACACGCGGCATTTTGAGCACCGGCGCACTGCACGGCGGAAGGGCTTCACCGTATTCATGCAGCTTTTCCGCACGCTTCCGATCCTCTGCCAAGCCAAACGCAAGCCCCGTCTGAAATTCGAGACAGCCCTGCTTGCTGTTCATCACGCCGCGACCGGGCAGATCTGCCGGAATCGCCTGTATGCTGCTCGTGCGGACATTCAGCGCATCCGCATATTCCGACGCACTGCCCATGCCGAGCGGAATGACCTGCATCGCCTCCAGCAGCCGCCGGTTGATTTCGCCCATAGCATTCGCCGTCACGATGAAATAGATGCCGCGTCCCGAGGCCGTTTTAATCAGGTTTTCCACCTTTTCCTGCTCGTTGTCGTTCAGCAGCTCATACCATTGCGCAAAGCGATCCACCGCCACAATCAGCGCAGGCATAACAGGCTCGCCGTCCTCCTCGCATGCGCGGTTGTAGCTTGCAAAGCTGTCCGTCTTTTTCTCCGCGAATGTCGCGTCGCGTGCGGTCATCAGCTCCTCCAGCCGATAATATGCGGCACGCTCCTCACGGCTTTCCCACTTGGTCAGCACATCGCAGACGTTGGGAATTGTCTCAATGGACTTCAGCGCCGTGCCCGAGAAGCTGAGCACCATCATTTGCACCTGCGCCGGCGAATAGCGTCGGCTGACTGCATAGGCGAGCGTCTGCAGGAACATCGTCTTGCCGCTCTGGCTGTGCCCGATAATCGCCATGTTCCGCAGCGCAGACACATTCAGCGATGCCGTCAGATACCGCTGATTCGCCACATCATCCAGCATACCGATGACGGCGCTGATGCCGTCCTCCGTGTTTTCCTCCGCCGATGGCAGCGCAGTCAGGTCAATCACATTCGGCAACTCCGGCAGCCACAGCTTTCCAGCTCCCTGATAGCCATACGTTTCTGCCGTCCTGTTGATTTCATCCAACACGGCGCTCATCTGGCTCTTTGCTTTTTTCGTTGGTGCATTTGCCGCAGCAACCATCTTTTTCCTGCGCCCGAGCGAATCCATCAATGCAGGCTTTGCGGCGGGATCCCCCTGCTCCGGCTCATAGGCGGCGCCGCAATACGCCGTCTGAATCTGTTCAAACAGCTCATCATTGCCCACCTGTACGAAGCCGCGTCCGTTTCCCTTGATGAACGCCGCATCCGGTCGGTGCAGCATATCGTTCGAGTCCTCGCGTGTCCGCACCTGCAGGCAGATATGGAAGCGGCTGTTGCTCCAGATTTCAGGACCCACCTTGTTTGACGGGCGCTGCGTTGCCAGCAGAAGATGCAAGCCGACCGAGCGTCCCACGCGTGCCGTGCTGATCAGCTCGCTCATGAAATCCGGCAGCTCGTCCATCAGCTCCGAGAACTCGTCAATCACAATCAGGATATGGGACAGCTTCCTGCTGTCCGCAAGCGGATTCACATAGCGAATGTACGCATCGATATTATCGACATCGTACCTTTTGAATAATCTCTCGCGCCGTTTCACCTCGCCGCGAAGCGAATACAGCGCCCGGTTGATGCTCCGCTTTCCCTGCAGGTTGTCTACAAAGCCGATGCAGTGCGGCATGTTTCTGAAGTTGTTGAAGGTGCCGCCGCCCTTGTAGTCAATCAGAATAAACTGCATCTGCTCCGGCGAATAGTTCAGCGCGAGCGAAAGCAGCAGCGTCTGCAGCAGCACGCTCTTGCCCGAGCCGGTTGTACCCGCCATGATGCCGTGCGGTCCATGCTGCTTGTCCGACAGGTCAAGCGGGAAAATGCGCTCGCCAGCCATCTTTCCCAGATAGGCGATGATGTCCCTGCTCGTGCTGTTCTGCTCCCACCGAAGGCGGATTCCCAGCTGCTCTGTCTCGCGAACGCCATACATCTCCAGGAATGTCACGCGATCCGGAATTTTCCGATTGCCGATTAAACCCGTTTCGCGGCAGCCGTTGAGCGTATCGATGGTTTGCCAGAATTGACTCTCCTCGCAGGATTCCGGCGTCACGCTCTGCGTTGTTTTCTCTGCGTAATTGTAGAGCTTTTTCTCCCGCGCATTGTATACAACCTTGCATTCCTTGGGAAGCTCCTCTTCCTTTTCCGCGCAAACGCAAATCGAAAAGCCGGCGTTCGAGGCAATGATGTTGGAAAACAGCACATGCCGCCACAGATAGGTGCTGTCCTCGAAAATGACGATGTAGTGCGGCAGCATGGCGCTCTTTTCGTTGTCCTTTTCCAGCCGGAGCATCAGCACATCGTTGAGCTGCGACAGGATTTCCATCGCATCCGCGTAATTGTCCGAAATCAGCTGACCCTCGCTGCCGTCATACAGCTGCATGTGCGGCAGCGCACGCAGGAAACGCCACTTCTCGCCGTTGCCCGGCTTTGCGATGAGGGCAATCCGCACATCCTCGGGCGCATGCATGACGGACAGCTGTAAAATCAGCGTTTCAATCAGCGAAGATGCTTCCTCTGAGACGATGCCGAACAGCTTGTCATTGAGCAAATCAACCGTAATCGGCGCATCGTGCAGCATACTGAATTTTTCCTGCAGGCGGTACGGCGCATTCTTTTCGTCCTCAGGCACCTCGCCCATCTTCAATTTCGGCACGGAAATGCTGTACGGCAGCCTGACCTGTCCTCTCCCTATGCGTATTTTGAGAAACGTCTCGCTGTTCGGCGTTCTTTCCCATACGGCGGAGCTCAACTGCGCCGCATCGCTGCAGCATTGCTGCCATGCCGGATAATATTTTTCCAGCGTGTCCAGAATCTCCTCAACGCCCTTGTTGATTTCCTTTTCTGTTCGCCCAAGGCGCTTGATATAATCCGCCATCGCTTCCTTGAACTGCTTTTTTCTCATGTGCCTGCTGTAGCAATAGTTCATCAGCGACCAGCCGACCGCCAGCACAGAGGAGGACACCATCATCACCGTGCCATAGCCGCGATAGCTCGACCCGCTCAGCATGCTGCCCAGCAGCATCGGCAAGCTCATCGTCAGCGCCGGACCCATGCTCAGAAGAAGTGGCTGCGTCCTGTTTTCCTCAAGCACCGGCGTCGCTTCAATCTCGTACTTTTTCTCTTCTATTTTCGGCATGAAGCGCGGCGGTCGGGCGATATCCCGATACAGGGGAGCCGCCTTCGCCCGGAACGTCACGATATGCGGTATGCTCGCTGCCTGCAACGCAACGTGTCCGCCGCCGATGCCGCTGACGCCAATCACGTTGCCGCCAAGATACACAATCTGCAATCCGCTTGCGAAGGCAATCAAATCGCCCGTGCGGATTTCCTTTTCTTCATTGCGGATGAACCATCCATTGATAAACGAACCGTTCTTGGATGTATCGGCATAGCTTGCATGGTCTCCTGACACCTTCAGGACGCCATGATGATTAGAGAGGCGCTTGTCCGGCGAGCAAACGCCGCAGTCCTCATGACGTCCGATTTGCAGCGTCTCTCCGGTCAGGACATACTTGCCGAACCGGACGTCCTCCTGCAAAATTTCGGAGCAGTAAATGCCGATTATCGCGTCCTCATGCTTCAGAATCAGGCTCATCTCATGATGCAGACACCGTTCCCGTGTATCCTCGCCGTCATTCCATGTCATTTCCTCAGGCTTGACCGCGTACCACTGATGATCCATGGCAACAAACGTCACCTGATATTTCTCATAGGACGGCGCTGCCGCAGTGATGGCGTCCTTCTCGACGTCCGGCAGACAGAATATTTTTCCTCGTCCCCTGCTGTACATAACGATTCGTAGCATCATCTTTCATTCCTCTGTCAGTATCGTTCAGGTAAATGTGCAAATTCATGGTTGCTATAACAAATGATGGGTGTAATGAATTGTGTTTTTTATGCCGGATGCGATTGCAGAAATTGAAAATTTGCCGGATGTAAGAGATTTCTGCAATCGCCAGACCGGCACAAAAAAGCTTTTTGCCGCCGCAGATGGCGCAAGAGGCACATTCAGCGGCAATGCCGAATTATACGGTGTTGCCCTGTATAGAATCCCGATGATTCTGAAATCCCATCACGATTCATGAACATACGCAAGCATCGGTTCAAGCTCTTCCCAAAGGACAAAACCGCTGTCCCGCATGGCTTTATATTCCTCAAGAACGGCATCGATGTACTCCTGTGCCTTGTCCTTCTTGTTCATGGCATCGTATGCCATCGCAATCTGGAAATGAATCGTCACGCGCCCGACCTCATCCGGCTGTTCGCACTCATTCATCCGTTTCAGGCACTCCTCAAGTATCTGCAGCGACTGCTTGTATTTTCCTGCTTCGTAATACGCATAGCCGCGTTGATCCAGTGCGTGAAGCGTCAGCCAGGACGTACGGTCGAGGTTCCTTATTTTGCACAGCAGCTGGTAATTGACCTGCAGCGCCTTCTGCGGCTGTTTTGCGCGCCGGTAGGCCTGTGCCAGATGAAGCAGCTCGTCCTTGTCGTTTTTCAATCTGTCATCCGTATTCTTCTCGTATCCTTCGATATAACGCTGCGCATACTTTTCTACCCTTTGCCACTGTCTGCCGACCGCGCACGCTTCCATCAGGTAAGCGCAGGAAATCCAGCTGTCATTTAGTTCCGAATCGTCTCCCATTTCTTTTATTATTTTTTCGATAAGCCGTTCAAATTTGTCAAGTTGCTCCTCCTGCGGAATGGCCGTGCCGAACATAACGCTGTAAAAAGCCTGTAGTTGAAGCTGGAAACAAAACGACTTTTGCTCAGGGTCCATCTTCTCCGCCTGTGCCAGAAGCTCGCTGCACTTCACTACATCGCCGCTGTTCATGAGCACATTCCGCGCTTCTTCGATCAGCATAAACCCGCGTGGAATCGAGTTCGGGCATTCTTCCAGAATACGGCTGATCAGCGCATTTGTTTTTTTATTCCCAATGCTGTTGCCCATCTGAATGAACACAAACACACCCATTGCGGCAAGCGGATTTGCAAAGTCAATTTTCTCTGCTTCCTTCAGCAGCGCATCCGCATCGTTTTCTTCTCCGGAACTTTCATATTTTGCCATTCTGATCGCAATTTCAAAGCAATGCGCAATAAAACGTGTTTCCTTATTTGAACTTTTCCCGCAAAACTGCACCATTCTTTTCTGAATCTGGCGATAGCTGTGCATCACAGCATACACCATCGCGCCAAGCGCAATTTCCTCCGGCACTTCCATCCCGTTCGCCACCAGAAAGGAAACAATGCTTGCACCGGCGTACGCCTCCTGCTTATAGCAGAACAGCTCGTCCCCATGCTGTGCGAACAGCTCCCGAATGCGTTTTTCCAGCTTCGGATAATCCTGAAGCCTGCCGAATTCCGTGCGCATCGCCTCGGCGATAACCGGCTGCATCGAATAGCCATGCCGATTCAGCTCCAGCCAGCCATTCAGATAGCCGCTGTAGAGCATCGATGGCACCTTTTGGGCATCGGGCTCCGCGTCCAGCAGGAGATTTTCGATGCTTCTTGGCGGCCAGCTCACAGCATCCAGCGCTGAAAACAGCACCAGCAGCCTGCGCATCTGGGGCGTCACGACGGTCGTCGCAAAGACCCTCCTGAGCTTCTCGATAAAGCTCTCGCTTTCGCCGCGATGAATCAGTTGCAGATTCTGATAGCCGTTCGCGTCAATTTCTTCGTTCAGCGCAGCGACTGTCAGCGAACGCATTTTCAATGCCTTGCCCAGCAGAATCACTGCCAGCGGATGCCCCTGCATGCGGTGGTGCAGCCGCTCAAATTCCTCTCTGCTGTCCGACAACGGGAAGCCGCTGCTGACCTCCAGCAGCTTTCTCGTTTCATCCACGCCCAAAGACGCCATAGGAAATTCTGAAAAGCCCTCCAGCTCTCGCTGACGGGACGTCACCAGCACATCGCAGCCGAAGCACGCCACCTTTTCCCATTGCTCCGGATTTCGGTCAATCCTTGCATTGTCAATCACCAGCAGCGTCCTGCCGCTGTACGGCTTGTCCAGTAGCTCTCCGACGCTGCGAAGGATCTTCTCCGGCTCCTCCTCTCGAAGCTCCGAAAACGCCTTTTGAAATGCCGCAGCCAAATCTCCCTGATCCTGCGCAAACGCCAGTCGGCTGTATCGACCCAGCTCTCCGCAGCGCACCAGCACCTGCCGGACAAGCTCCGTTTTTCCCATGCCGCCGGCGCCCGAAACGAGCACCTTTCCTCTTTTTTCCAGACGCGCATACAGCAAATCGACCACGTTTTCCGGACAGGGCACGTAAGCCTCCTTCGCAAGCGCCTGCTTACAAGCCTCGCACTCATGCGACGTCAGCACCACCGGCACAAAGCGTCCGAACGTGACATGGCGGTATTTCATGTACAGCTGGCTGGCTGAGAACTCATCGCGTTTCCGCAAAAGCGCAATCCGCTTGCTGTCCATATGGCTGCCAAGGAAAGCATAAACCGTCAGCCATGCCATCTGCACGCTGCAGAAAAAGCCCTGACTGGGGTAGTCCATCTCAAACGCTTCATTCGCCTCATCGCGCAGGGTTACCAGATGCGCCTGAATTTCGGACGTCATCGCGCTGTCGCCTGCTATGCACTGATCTTCAAACGCGCACAGCGACTGCATAAACAGGAACCAGTCCGGCTCCTGCCGATTCAGCAGCTCCAGCCATGCGACCGTCAGATGCATAAACTTCGTGCTGTCAAGCTCCTTGGAGAAGGTCTCGTAAAGCGGCGACATCACGCCTGCGGTGCCGCTGCGGTTCATGATATTGCTCAGGCTTCGCGAGCGCTTCTCCTTCGTGCTCTCCAGCATGGCCAGCGCGTCATCATCCAGAATCGTCATCAGCAGCTCACGCCAGAAGTGAATCAGCGTCGTCTTCGCAAGCCGGATTGCGGCGGTTGATTTGTCCCCGTCTATGCCGTTGCTAAGCCAACGATAAATCTCACGCGGTGTCAGCAGTCGATTGCCTTCTGTTTTCATTTCTCCTTCAACTCCCTTTTTTATTGTAAAAAAACATGCCCTTGTTTGTCAAACGTGAATCAACATACGTTTGCCACAATTTTCGCCGTGCTTGCGCATTTTTCCTTTTTTGCGCCATTTATTTCGCCAACCCGCCTTTGGGCACATAATTCCCGATTCATCGCGCCCCCTCATTGGTGCGTTGTTGTCCTTATTTTCTTTTCGCCCGTGACAATCCGCCAACGCAGAGAATTGCGCAGCGTTGTTTTTCGCGCTATTTACATCGTCCGCTGTCCATGGTATACTATATTTGTTTGGCTATGCCTTCTGCTGAATCAAAAGATAGAAAGTGGTGGCGATATGGTTTTCAGCTCAACGATTTTTTTGCAGTTCTTTTTGCCGATTGTCTTCATCCTGAACTATTTCGTTCAGAAGAAGTACTCCAACATCCTGCTTCTCATGGCAAGCCTTGTGTTCTACGCGTGGGGCGAGCCGGTGTTGGTGCTGCTGATGGTCGCGTCGGTGGTGCTGAACTGGTTCGTTGGCGGGGTCATTGCCAAAACCTCCGGCGGTGCAAGGAAAGCCGCATTAGCCATTGGCGTTGTGTGTGATCTGGCAATCCTCGGCTATTACAAGTATGCCGGATTCCTCGTCTCGATTCTCAACGGCCTTGTCGGCAAAACGCTCATGGCCATACCGGAAATCTCGCTTCCCATCGGCATTTCCTTTTTCACCTTTCAGGCCATTTCCTACATTGTGGATGTGTATCGCGGCGACACGGATGCTTCGCCGAAGCTCGTGAACGTGGCGCTGTACATTGCCTTCTTCCCGCAGCTGATTGCAGGACCCATTGTCAAGTATAAGGACATCAACAGGCAGATTGAAGATCGCAGCATCACATGGGATGGCGTAACGAAGGGATTCCGCCGGTTCATCATCGGCTTGGCGAAGAAGGTTCTCATCTCCAATGTCATGGGCGCATGCGTCGATGCAATCTTCAGCAGCGACCTTGCCAACGTCGGCGGTGCAGAAGCATGGGTGGCGGCGCTCGCCTACACGTTCCAGATCTACTATGACTTTTCGGGCTATTCTGACATGGCCATCGGTCTGGGCAAAATGTTCGGTTTCGATATTCTGGAGAACTTTCAGTACCCCTATATCTCCTCTTCAATTACGGAATTCTGGCGCAGATGGCATATTTCTCTGGGCTCCTGGTTCAGGGAATATGTGTATATCCCGCTTGGCGGCAACCGAAAGGGCGTCGCCCGCACCTACGTCAACCTGTTCATCGTCTTTTTCCTGACGGGTTTGTGGCATGGCGCGGATCTGGCCTTTGTGCTGTGGGGGCTCTACCACGGTTTCTTCTCCATCATTGAGCGTGTGGGGCTGAAGAAGTGGCTGGACAAGCATCACTGGATTGGCATGCTGTATTGCTTCCTTGTAGTGCTCTTTGGCTGGGTTTTGTTCAGGGCCGCAAACACGGAATTGGCAATGCGCTATCTTACACGGATGCTCATGCCGTGGCGCTATCAGAGCACAGGGCTTCTCCTGCGGTGCGTTGACCTGAAGACCATCACTGTTTTCTGCTGCGCAGTGCTTGGCATGGGTTTTGCAAATTTCATCCCCGAAAAGATGATGAAAAAGTGGCGATACTCCGTGCCCGAGGCGATTCTGTGCGTCCTTCTGCTCGTGCTCTGCCTTGCCTCCGTTGCGGGCAACAGCTATAACCCGTTTATCTATTTCCAGTTTTAAGAGGTGGAAAGGATGAAAAAGAGTTTCGGTTCATGGATTCTCATGATCGTGTTTGTCGTGAACATCTGCCTTTCGTGGGGAATCTGGTTTTTCGTGCAGCCTTTATCTGACAACACCAACTATGAGAATCGTCAAAAGGCAGAGGTGCCGGAATTGACGCTGTCCACCTACAGCAGCTTTCCAACACGGTTCACAAGCTTCTTGGACGATAGGATTCCCTTCCGCAATGAGCTGATCAGCCTCAATTCCTCCATTGACTACTACGTTTTCCACAAATCCACCAGCGATTACGTATTGCCGGGCAAGAACGGCTGGCTCTTCTATGTCCGCAAGGATGACGGCGACCCGCTCGCCTGCTATCAGGGCACCAACCTTTACACAGACGCGGAATTGCAGCTGATTGCAGAAAACTGCCTTCATTTCCGCGATGTGCTGGAAGAACGCGGCATCGAGTTCGTGCTGTACTTCGCGCCCAATAAGGAACGAATCTACTGCGAAAACATGCCTAACGAATACGGTCTTCCTGCCGACGAATACGGTGTATTGCAGATTGTCAACTATCTCCGGAAAAATACCGATCTGCGCGTTGTGTACCCCTATGAAGCGCTGATGGAAGCCAAGGCGCATACCGGGTATACTATCTACTACAAGACAGATTCCCACTGGAATCAGATCGGCGGCTATGTAGGCAGCGCCGCACTGCTTCAGGAGCTGGGAATCGAGATGCCTTCCCTTGCTTCCGATGCGCTGGCAATCACCGAAGGCGAAGCCACCTCCGGCGACCTTGCTCAAATGCTGTATCTGTCCAAGCAGATGAATGGCGTTGATCATCATTATGTCCTGAGCGGCTATCATGACCATGGCATCATGGATGTCAGCGCAAGCTTCAGCAATCTCATTGCCTACAATGCGCCTGATGGGGCAGATCCCCGCACGCTCTATGTCATTCGGGATTCCTTCGCGACCGCCATGGCGCCTTATTTGGGCTCGCAGTTTGAGCAGACCTATCTCAGGCACTTTAACGCTTACTCCTTCGATGATATCCTAACCTATGAGCCAGATATTGTTGTGCTTGAATTGGTTGAACGAAGCTCCATTCTTCTGGAATACTTCTCCGCAGGCGAATAACGTATTGCGGATTGCCTGTAACAGCTTTATTGCCTCAATAAAAAATGCTCCCTCCAGCGCAGCCTCGAAACGTTTGTTTTCGAGCTTCTGCCCCGGAGGGAGCATATCATATCACCGATCAGACTGTCGTGATAATATTCATTGCGCACAGCAGCAGGATAAATACGACAGCTATGTTGTACAAGGTCCTTACGAAATCATTCTTTGTCAATCCTGCGATTTTCCGTCCAATGATGCCGCCCGAAATACCGGCGGCACAGGCAATGAAAATCATCAGCAGGGCCGGCAGGGTGCTGCCCGAAATCAGCGCTGTCAAAATACCTGCCGTTTGGCTGAACACGATGATAAACAGGGAATACAGCGCGCCTTCCTTGTGCGTCATGCCGTAGAAGCCTGTCAGAATCATCATGTTCAACGGACCGCCGCCGATGCCCAGAAAAGCAGCAAAGAGCCCGAGCAATAAACCTGCAAGCAATCCTTCAGGCACAGAGCGTTCCTTCATTTCCGAGCTCTTGTGCCGAAGCGTGAAAATCAGGACGCATACCATGACCACAAACAGCACCGCGTTCTGGACGCATTTGACCGTTGCATCTGCCTGAACGAGGTGGCTGAGCGCATTGAACAGCAATTTGCCGACCACGCCGCCCACCGTACTGCTTACTGCCAGCGGCACGGCGATTTTCATGGACAGCGCCTGCTGGCTCGTTTTCTGCACGTAATTTTTCCCGATGCTGAACAGGGACATGGACAGCACTGCAAATGCAGACAGCAGGCTGATCGTTTGAGTCCCGAAGCCTGTAAGCGTCATGTCCAGCAGCGGTTTAATGATTACGCCGCCGCCGATGCCGCTGATGGCGCCGATTATCGTGCTGAAAATGCACACCGCAAAGCAGATAAGGCAGTCAAGCATACGTTTCTCTCCTCAATGACCTAAAAAGCAGCAGGCAGACAGGCAGGTGCATCCATCACCCCTGCCTGTGCGCACTGCAAAATGAATCCTGTCCGTTGATTGCCCTGCGTTCAGCATCCGCACGGATGAGCAGGCGTGTTGTCCCGATAATGGCTGTTTTCCTGCGGATTCTTCATGCACAGATGGACCGCCGCCGTCGTAAACGTCTTAGGCAGCGCGAGGATATTCGGCTGCTCCCCGACATACTTCCGCTTTGCGTCCGCCAGCGCTTCCTCGACGGTTGCGCGGGTTTTCAGACCCATGCTTCTTGCAATTCCCGGCTCACGCGCCCCGACGATGTAGATGGCGCTGGTGTGCTGCTCCGCCAGATGGCCACAGCTCATCATGCTGAAGCCGTGGAAGGGATGGAATGCATTCGCAAAGCGGTATTTCCGGATGTACTCCTCGTTGGTCGCAAAGTACTCCCCGTAGCGGTTCATGTCCGGCAGCGTCTGCATGTAATCATGCTGGAACATTTCATACAGCTCGCGCAGGTACGGCCATCTTTCCTCATGGAACCAACCGTCGCAAATGGACGGCACGATAAACACGCAGTGGTCGCTCAGCACGCGCTTATGCCGGATGACCTGCGCGGACAGCGCCTGCATCATCTGAATCGGGTTTGTGCCCATGCCGTTGCCGTAGTGGAAGTTGGTCGGCATGCCAAATACAACCACGTCATACTTCTTTTCCGCCCAATGCACATAGGTGCGCTTGTCGGCGGTTTTCCAGCTGATTGGCTGCATTTCATTCGCATACCCGGAATTGATTTCAATCTGACGCGAACGGGTATCCAGCACCGCGTCGCAGCAGAAGAACTTCTTGCCCATTTTCTCTTCCATGAACATGCCCTGCTGATCGAACTTGTCGCGCATCAGGCTGTTCGTGGAAACCGGCACAAAGTCGTCTCGATGCATGACCTGCGGCACATGGTGCGCCGCAATGCTCCGCCAGTGGCTGATGCCGGTGGCGCAATGCTTGTAGCCGCCGGAATAGCCGCCGTAGGGATTGCCCTGCGTATGGCCGATCAGGACAGCGACGTCCGCGTCATACACATATTTGTTCATGATGACGTGGTCGCCCTGCGCCGTGAAGCCAAGATCCACAAGGTGGTCATAATCCTCGCTGTCATGGCTCGTAATCTGCCCCGAATACCAGAATTCGTTGAACAGCTCGTCGCCCAGAATCTGCCTTGCCTCATTCATCGGCGTGCGCGGATGCAAGCCGTTCGAGAAAAGCAGCAAGATATTTTCCTTCCTGATTCCGGCGCTGTACAGCTCATCCAGACAAGCCCTGATCGCCACCTTGCGATGGCTCGTTGACTGACAGCCGCCCTTGACGATATCCGGAATGACGATGACCACCGTCTTTTTGCCCTTCGCCAGCTCCGCCAGCGGCTCCATGCCAATCGGGTGACGGATGCTGTCCAGCGTGGCGGCGTAGAGGCTGTCCCAGTCCTGCGGCAGGCAGGCAGGGTCCGGCACGGTTTCGCCCGGGATGAACACATCCGTGTTATCAGGCAGCTCCGCGCTCATAAAGCCATTCCCGTATTCAAACTGAAGCTTCACTTTCTCTCCTCCTTACCTCGCGCTGCTCGTCATGTAGATGCGAACAATTTCCAGATATTCCTCCGGATAAAAGCCGAAGTCCCCCTGAAAACGGGTCAGCGCAATCAGACCGCCATCAATCTCCGGAATGGATGCGAGCATCTCGGCGTTGTCCTTCTTGAGACCGCCACCGTAAATGACAGGCATGCCGCCGGTGATTTTTTTAATCAGACGTGCAATCGGCGCAATCACATCGGCATCCGGCGGCGTCTTTCCCGGACCGATTGCCCAAATCGGCTCGTACGCGATGACAATGTTGCTCGTGTCAAGCCCTTCCAGACCGACCGTCAGCTGCTCGGTCAAAACCTGCTCCCAATGCTCGCGTTCCTCCGCCTTTTCGCCGATGCAGTAGGTCACGCTCATCCCCTGCTCAAGGGCGCACTTCATTTCCTGATTCAGCAGCCGATTGACAGCCGCCGTATCGCTGATGCCGGCTTCGCTCAGAATCCCCGCCTTGTCCGCCCTTTCCTCGCAGTGACCGATAATCGTGCTACTCACGCCCAACGCCTTCATCGCGGCAGCGGGACGGTTCGTCGTGAACGCGCCAAAGTTGCCGCCGACCTGCACATCCTGACGGTAAACGCTCTGGCAGCCCACCTCAATCACGCTGTCGTGCGCCAACGCCTTCACCGCCGGAATCAGATGCGCCTCCGGAAAATACATCGGAAAACGGGCCGCGCCGCGATACGTTTCCAGCTCCTTCTGCGTGGCGGAAACAATCGTCTCCGCCCAATCCGACGCCGCCGACAGCCGATTCACGCCGCCCAGACCAACAGGCACGTCAAAGCGCTTCAAATTCAAGCACAGATGCTTCATCAGATGCCCTCCTTCTTATTGTATATCAGGCTGCCGAAGATCAACATAGCGCGTAAGCGTGCCAACCAATGGCTTTGCCCAGTCAACAAAGGCAGGTGTAACATCCATCCCGCTTTCTGCAATAAATTCCTTCGGGAACAGGCGCTCATGCAGCATGACCTTTTCAACCGGAATCAGTATTTTTTCGCACACATACGGTTCATTGCTTACCCGGCGAAGCCCCGGCATAAAGCCGCCCCTGCCGTCCAGCACCGTTGCTGCGGCAAGCCTGCCAAGCTCAATCGCCTCATTCCGGTCCACCTCGGAGACCATTTCGGGGCAGCTTCGCCCCAGAATGCCCGGCTTTTCGCATCGGGCCTTGACGCCCAGCTCCTCGATGACCATATGAACAAGTTCGCTGGAAACATCGCCGAAATACGTTGCCCTGTCCGTTTTATACACAGGCGGTGCAACAGGGGTTCCGTCCTCTTTGCAGATTCCCTCGCTGACCGCGACAACAACGCCCTTCCCCTTTTTCCACAGGCGGCTCACTTCCTTCAGGAAAGCCTCCTTGTGAAAAGGCACCTCCGGCAGCAGAATCAGATGCGGCGCATCGTCCGCCTTTGCGCGCGCCAGCGCCGATGCCGCAGTAATCCACCCGCTGTTGCGCCCCATATACTCGACGATGCACACATGAATGGGCATTGCTGCCACATCCTCCGCGATTTCCAGCATCGACTGCGCGGCAAAGCGTGCGGCGCTTGCATAGCCCGGCGCATGGTCGGTGACGCCGATGTCATTATCAACGGTTTTCGGAATGCCGCCAACGACAATTCCAAACTCCCTGCACGCCTGCGCCAAATGTCCGCATGTGTCCATGCTGCCATTGCCGCCGGTAAAAAGCACATATCCAATATCATGGCGATGCAGGATTTCCGCCATTTGTCTGTATTCCTTTTCATAGAGCGGCGTGCGCGATGTGCCAATCGCAGATGCGGGAGACGTGCAGATGCGCTGCAGCATTTCCTCCGGCAAAGCGCCCAGATTGACAAATTCTTCCTTCAGGATTCCTGCCGATCCGTGCACAGCGCCCCAGATGGCATCCACCTTTTTGCTGCTGAGCGCTTCTTCCACCGCTCCGTAAAGAGATGCATTAATCACGGCCGTCGGACCGCCGCCGTGGGCAATTAAAAGCTTGGCCATACGTTTCCTCCGCCCTTTACAGCTCAATTACCGGAATCCCCATGACTGCCGCCGTCTGCTTCATGGCTTCATAGCATTCATCCCACACCAGAACATAATGATGCGGAATCCCCTTCGCAAGCAAAGCATCAACCGTTGCACGAACCGGCTGTTCCATCTTTACAAAGCACATACAGCCGCGCGATGTACGATCACGATCCAATGCTTCGCCGCGCATCAGAACCAGCTTATACGTGCCATGGTCATTATGCAGGCGTGCGATTGTTACGTGCCCGGGCTTCAATGCCGTCCAGAAGGCGCTGCCCTGACCGATCAGCGGATGATTGCACAACGCGCAGGCGTATTTTGTTGAATGCAGCTCAGGTGCCGCATTGCCGCAATGCCAGAATGTCAGCGTATTCTCCTTCTCATCCATGTCAATCATATCGGCAATAAAAGGCGTTTTGCCCGTGAGCTTCTGCTCCATCACCTGCGTGATGCCTGCATCCACATCGCCCTCGCAGGCAACGGTCAGTCCATCGCTCAGCAGGCGGCCAAGAACCGCACACGGCTGAATGTGCATCGTCGTCATCTCAGGCCAGCATTTGATGGATGCAAAATCATAGCCCTGCTCAGCCATGACCTTCTTAATGGCAAGATAGGAACGGGAATGCAGCTCCAGATGACCTTCCGGCAGGCGGCTGACATCCCACGTGTTCTGCACGTAGTCCATATCCGCCTTGACTTCGCTTTCCGGCAGCGCATCCATCTCGCTCTTAACAACCTGCAGGTCGGTGGAATTCATCGTCATGCCGAAGGTGTGCCGAATCGAAGCCTCATCAAAGGTACTCACATAATAATTGGTCGGTCGATAGCCAAACAAGCCGATGTTCATGCCGCTTAAAGCCTTTCGGGTCGCATAGGCCTTCAGCAGACGGATGATCTGCCCGCCGGCAGCATCCTCCTCCGGATCACCGTAAACCGTATGATACGCATATCCCAGGCGATTAAGCGCGGATGCATTCATGGTCATGGCGCACAGCGCATTTGCCCAGAGGCGTTCATCGGGATGGAAGGGAGGCTCATGAGGCGCCCAGAGAATCAGAGGAACGTTCATCTGCTGCTTGATCGCCGCCGCGATATCGTCTGCGGTAAAGGCACCATAGACCATCACCACAACGTCCACAAGGGCAGAACGGAACTGTTCAATTGCTTCCTGTACTTCCGCAGGTGTTGTGAGCACGTGATCCGGAATCAGAAGCTCCATATCAGGCAGATTCTTCCGCATCCATTCCGAGTACTCCGCCAAACGTTTATCAGGCAGCTCCTGCGGCCAGCGCCCGGATTTCGTGACCATCAAGCCGACAATTAAACTTTTCCCCATTGCTAATTGCCTCCCTTAAGCCTTTCCTTCCGAGCCGGACAGCCGGATGATATGCTTGACATCCTCCACCAGAGCGTCGCTGGCATACTGGCTCACCTTCCAGCTGTGTCCCTGATGATCGGTCTGCAGGCCTTCCTCCAGATGCTGAATATACTTATACCGAATCTCCGTGCCGAAGTTGATTTTCGCAACGCCCAGCTTGATTGCATCGCGAACCACGCTTTCCTTCATGCCCGTGCAGCCGTGCAGCACGAAGGGCATATCGGTAAACGTGCGAACCTTCTCAAGGATATCCAGATGAATATCGGGTTCACCCTTATAATACCCGTGTGCGTTGCCAATGCCAATAGCCAGCGTGTCAGGATGACAGAGATTCAAGAATTCACGCACCTCATCCGGATTGGCAAGATTTTTATTTTCCATTACGACGCCATTGTCGAGCCGCTGCAATTCACCGATTTCGGCCTCCACCGGGACATGAAAATACTTTGCTACCTTGACAACTTCCTCTGTCAATGATGCATTTTCATGAACCGGCTGCTTTGATCCGTCAATCATCAGCGATGTAAAACCGAGGCGCAGCGCCTCCATGCAAATCGGGAAACCGTCCCCGTGATCCAGATGAATGGAAACCGGCACAGAAACACGCTCCGCGCACCACTTGGCGACCTGCACAAACCAGTCGTGACCACTGTAAGCGCCAGTGGATACATAATGCGCCAGAATAATGGGGGATTTCATTTCATCCGCCGCCTTGCAAATGGCGCGAATGATATCATAATTGCCGCCCTGTGTATTGATTGCAGGAATCGCATAGCCGTCTTTGGCTGCCTTCTGCATCTGTTCAAGATTTGTGCAAAGCATTTTATTCTCTCCTCCGCAATTACTTCAGAACAATAGCCTGCGAAAGATGACGGGGCGTGTCAGGCTCAAGACCTTTCTTCATGGCGACATGGTAGCCGATCATCTGTCCGAAAATGGAGCCAAGCACAGCGCAGGTCAGTTCATCATTGCCGACCTTCAGCTGATACCGGCTGCCCGCCGCTTCAGGCGCAGGTCCCATGGCGACCGACACGCCGCCGTAGCCTTCAAGCTCGCGCAGGAGCTTTACATCCTCTTCCTGCGTTTCCGGCAGGGTGAAGATCATAATCAGCGTATTCCTGTCCACCAGGCTCATCGGACCGTGCCTGTATTCCAGAGAATAATATGCCTCGGAATTGGAAAGGCTCATTTCCTTCATCTTGTTCATGCATTCGTTGGCAATGCCGTACATCATGCCCTGTCCCAAGGTGATGAACAGATTCAGCTCCGGATTTTCCGCGACAATCTTCTCCGCCAGCGCATCCATGGCAGGGATGGTCGTTTTTGCAATCGCCGGCAGTTCCTTCAGCTTTTCAATTTCGGCAATCCGACCTGCCGCAAACAGGCTGACGATTTCCGCCATCATCACCATGGCCGTAAACGACCGCGTCATGATGACGCTGTCCTCCGCCGTATCGGGGCAAAGCACATAATGATCGTTGTAAAGCTTGCTGTCCGCATCGCAGGTGATGGCCAACGAGGTGACGCCTTCGATTTTCCGGACGTGGTCAATCGCACGGCGAACCTCCGTGGTATAGCTCTTGCGCGTGATTGGCAGAACAAGCGTCTTTGCGCCCTTAATATACGCGTGCGGCATATCGTAGAGCTCCGAGCAGCAAACCGCCCATGCAGGCGTCGCGTTATACTTGTTGAAAACATACGCAGCCGATTGCGCAAGATAGAAGGACGTGCCGCAGCCGGTAAAAATCAGCTGATCATATTTCTGCGCAAATACGTTTTTGAGCGTATCCAGCGTTTCAGGAAGCGTGTTGACCAGCGCTTCAAAGGAATCTGCCTGACCGTAAATTTCGCGATACGTTTTATTACCCAACTGATTCATGATTGTGCCTTCCTTTCTGTATTCAGCGTATTAGCCTTTTACCGCGCCTGCCACAAGTCCCTTGACCATATACTTCTGGAAGAAGAAGAACAGCAGGAGCATCGGGAGGATGCCTACGATGGAAATCGTGTTGACCAGGGACCAGTCATACGACAGCTCGCCGAGATAGCGTGCCGAAATGCCGACGGACAGCGTCCGCAATGCGTCATTTTGAATCAGGATTGCCGCATGCAGGAAATCGTCCCACGCCATCAGGAATGCATAGATGCCCACAGCGAGCAAGCCGCCGGACACCAGAGGCAGAGAAATGGAGAACATAATGCGCCAGCGTCCGGCGCCGTCCACCGTTGCCGCCTCCTCGATGCTGTTCGGCACGCCATCGAAGAAGGAGATCATCAGCATCGTGCAGAACGGAATCTGCGACGCCGTGATGGCGAGAACAAGTCCCGGCAGCGTGTTGATCAGCCCCACCGAGCGCAGAATCCCGTACAGAGAGATCAATCTGCTGACAACCGGGAACATCTGCGATGCCGTCAGAAGGGCAATCACGGCGGCGTTTAATTTCACATGCAGCCGCGACAGCGCATAGCCGGCGAGGAACGATGCAAACAGCGTAATCAGCGCAACCGCACCGGACACAATGAAGTTGTTGCGGTAGTAAACAAAGAACTGATTGTTTTCCGTTACCAGACGAACATAGCTGTCAGCCGTAAAATTCTTCGGCCAGAAGGTCGGCGGATACAGGTATGCTTCCAGATTCGTTTTGAACGAGGTGATCAGCACCCAATACAGCGGGAACAGCAGGAACAGCAGAATCACAAGCAGCAAAAGATATCGAAAAACATTCAGCACTACTGCTTTGGGGCGAATAGACCTGCGAACAGACGTATGAGCCGCTTCCATCATATTTCCTCCTTTCACTCGGCTTGCTGACGACCAAGCACCTTTTTGAACAATGCCACCACCACAATCATCAGAAGCATCCAGATTGTTGTAACGGCAGCACCGGATCCAAGGTTCTGGCTCACAAAGGCTTCGCGGTAAGAGAGGATTGCCAGCGTTGTCGTGGAATTAGACGGACCGCCGCCGGTCATCGTCCAAATCAGCGGGAACTGCTTGAAGTTCTCGATAATTGCCATCGTAATGACAACCGAAATGACGCTGCGCATATAGGGCATCACAATGTGAACAATGCGGGTAAAATACCCTGCGCCGTCGATTGTCGCCGCCTCGATGATATCGTCCGGAACATTCTGCAGACCTGCCAGCAGGAGCAGCGTCGTCAGCGGAATCTGCTTCCACAGAGCGGCAATGCCGATGCCAACCATCGCATACTGCGTGCTGTTCAGGATTGCAAAATCATTGACCTTCCCGAACGTAACGACGCTGACCAGATATTTCAGCAGACCATACTGGCTCTGATAAATCCACATCCAGACCAATGCGGAAATAACCGTAGGAACCACCCAGGGCATCATCATCACGCTGCGGATGAATCTCGCACCCTTCACGTTTGAATTAAGAAGGAGCGCAAAAATCATTCCAATCACGAATTGAGCCAGAACCACCCATAGAACAAATCCAAAGGTGCGCGTAATCGTCGGCAGAAACCGACTGTTGGAAAAGAGTTTTATATAATTCTCAAAGTCGTTCCACACGGCGGGCGTTCCTTTGAGAATGTTCTTCATTTTATACTCCGTAAAGCTCATGCGCACGGAGTCGGCAATCGGAACCAGAATGAAAGCCGCAACAATCAGCATCGCCGGGATGACCAATATCATCCAAAACAGCTTGTCGGCTGTTGATTTGCGCATTTTCCCCATACACACACCTCTTTCTCCTGCTCCTGTGATAGGCAGCAATCCGGTTCAATGTTCAAAAAAAAGACAGGGAAGGAAGGAGCTTGCCATTCCCTCCCTGTCCTTCTTTGGACAGCCGGCGATTTTTACTCGCCAATCGTCTGATACGCGCTGGAATTTTTGAATTCTTCAATCGCCTCATCAACAGTCATGCCATTCAGGGTCACGTTCTGCGCGAGGGTGTCCAGCTCCAGATTCAGGTCATTCAGGGTTTCGATCATCGGGACAGCCTTCAGATTGCCCTGAGAGCCAGTCGCGCCCTGAAGCACAGGAGCGACCTCAAGCTCTGCCGTCTTGGCGGACCAGCCGGCGGCAATGTCACGGATATAGTGACCGACGACCTCGTCAGAAGTCACATATTCAATAAACTTGTTGACGCCTTCCGCATGACCATTCTTGTTGGACACCATGAACACGCCCGCATTCAGCACGGACTGACCGGAGCCCTCGCCGCCCTTCATCGCAGGCGCGGAGGCCGTGAAGCTCGCCGCATCGGGGTTGATGCCGGATACGCCGCTGAAGCCCCAGGACTGATCGTAGTACATCGCCAGTTCACCGTTGGCAAAGGATTGACGCAGCTCCTTCAGCTTCTGGTTCGGCGTCATATAGCCAGCCTGATACAGCGCCTGCAGCGTTTCAAGCGCCTGACGGAAGCCATCGTTATCAATGCTCATCAGACCGGTATCCAGATCGAGCACCGTGCCGCCGAAGTTGTAGATGAAGGCGGTCAGCGAGGTGCCGGAAATCGCGACAGACGCAGTGGTCTGACCGAAGGGAACAACCGGGTTGCCCGTGATGGGGCTGGTCAATTTGCTGAGCTTTTCGCAGGCAACCATCAGATCATCATAGGTGGTCGGCACCTCGATGCCCGCCTGCGCAAACAGCTCGGTATTGTAGTACAGAATAAACGGCGACACATAGTAGGGGATTGCATAGCATTCGCCGTCAAACTTGCACGAATCGAGGATGTTGGCGTCGAAGGTGTTGAGCAGATCCTCGCTCAGCACGTCCGTCACCGGATCGAAAGCATAGGCAAGGACAGAGACCCAGGACAGCTCGCCGAAAAGCGCATCGCAGTAGTCGCCGCCGCCGGCCGCTGTGATCACCGTATTGGTGGTCTGGCCGTATTCGCTGGTGACCCATTCGATGTCGTATTCGGGATAAGCAGCTTCAAAGCCTGCCTCAACACTGTTCCAGAACTCAGTGTAGTTGGATTCCAAAACCGCATAGTTGGAAATCTTCAATACGGTCTTTTCCTCCGCCTGCGCACTCACCGCGAATGCCAGCAGCATGCACAACACCAGGAACACGGACATTGTCTTCTTCATGACGCTACCTCCATTTTCAGTTAGAACGGCCCAGAATGTGACTCCAAGAGCTCTTGGGATTAAGCGTTCAAATACTGACCGCTTTCACCATCATTATATCAACACGTGTTGACAATGTCAAGGGGTTTTTCAACTTTTTTCTTCAAAACAACATCATACAACGTGGCAGCATGATGGCTCATGAATTTTACAGCATCTGTAATTGCAGAAATCGGAAGTTTGCTGAACAGAAATCAAGATTTCTGCAAGAGATGGATAATGTAGATTCACATTCCATTGTGCCGCCGAATTATTCGGTGTCACCTTAAGCGTCTAAACTCGAATATACTATTTCACCGCCGACAATGGTTGTACAAACATCCAATTCATCGTTCAACAGCACCAAATCCGCATCAAAGCCGACCGCGATGCGCCCCTTTCTGTCGTCAAGACGCAATGCCGCCGCCACATTTTCCGTGAATAGCGGGATAATTTCCTCTAATGACTTTCCCGTAAAGCGAATCAGATTGCGCAGCGCCTGAATCATCGTCAGCGTGCTGCCTGCACGCGAGTTGCCATGCGCCAGCCGTGCATCGCCATTTTCAACGATTATATCATTCACGCCCAGCTTGTAGTTGCCGTCAGGAAGTCCGGCAGCCATGATGCTGTCCGTAATGGCAATCACCTTCTTCATCCCCTTGCACTTCAGGAGCATCCGAACCGTGCCGGGATGCAGATGGCGACCATCGCAAATTGCCTCGCACCATGCATCGCTTTCCAAGGCAGCGCCCATAATCGCCGGCTCATGCTGATGGAAAAGCCTCATGCCGTTGAATGTGTGCGTTACGCAGCGTGCGCCCTTGCGGAATGCTTCCATGGCGACATCATACGTTGCCGCGCTATGCCCGATTGCAAACACAATCCGGTCGGAATATTCCTCGATCACCTGCATGACGTCTTCTATTTCCGGCGCAACAGTCATATAGCGCAGATGATCTTTTGCCGCGCAGAGATACCGCTGCACCAGCGCAGCATCCCCTTTGCGCAGCAGATGCTCCGGCATCGCGCCCTTATATTCCGGATTCAGAAACGGCCCTTCCAAATGCACCCCCAACAGCTGTGCACCATAGCCATGCTCCTCGCACACCTGATTGATCGTGTCAATGCAGCGCATGGTTGTCTCTTCCGTATCCGTCAAAACCGACGCATTCCATGCCGTTACGCCCTGACTGGCAAAAAAGGCTGCAATCCGCTTCAAGCCATCGGCATCAGCCGCATTCACGTCCACGCCGGCACCGCCATGGGTATGCGCATCAATCAACCCCGGAATCAGCTTATATCCGCGCCAATCAACTCGTGTTGCTGACGCACAAAAAGAAACATCATCGCCTAAAGCTGTGATTTTTCCGTTGCTCATCAGCACGTTCATCCGCTCAAAATGTCCGTTCGCGTAAACCTGCGCATTTTCAATCATGAGTTCTGCCATTTTCAACGACCTTCCTTCTGCCTTTTTTGAGCTTTGACCTCTGCTATCATACCACAAGCGGACGATCTTTGCAAATGCGTAATCCCGTAAATGCTGTTTGAATGGAACAAACTTGAAATCATCACCTTGATATTTTGCAAAACTCATGCTATAATAGACATACGTGTTGAACGTCACCAAAGACTTGAAGGAGCGGCGTATGTTCATTTGGATGTTTGCAACTCTCGTAGCCTATTTTGTAAAAGGAATATGTGGTTTTGCAAGCACGATGGTTTTTACCTCCATTGCCTCCCTTGGCAACGCGGCAAACGTCCTGATTACGCCCACCGATCTTTTGCTGGGCGCCCCTACCAATCTCATCATGATCGTCAAGCATCGTCAGTATCTCCGCGTCAAGCTGATTCTCCCCCTGTTCCTGACGGTCATGCTCGGTTCAATTCCCGGCGTTTTCTTCCTGCGGAACATCGATGCACAGCTGACAAAAGCGTTTTTCGGCGTGCTCATCATCTGCTTGAGCGGCTATTCCCTTCTAAGCGATCGACTTGTTCCTGCGCATCCCCTGAAAACCAGCAAGCCAGTGCTCTATCTCATCGGCATTCTCTCCGGCGTTGTGACAGGGCTTTACGGAGTAGGCGCTTTGCTCGCCGCCTATTTCAGCCACATCGAAAAGGATCCGCACGTTTTCAAGGGCAATATTTGCGCCGTCTTTTTAGCCGAGGATGTTTTCCGCCTCATTCTGTATATCGCGACAGGCATCATTACCGCTGACATCCTGAAAAGTGCCTTGCTGCTCACGCCCTTTATGATCATCGGCATGGTTGCAGGGCTCAAATGCTCTTCCAGGATGAATGACCATCGCTTAAATCTGGTCATCAACCTCTTTCTGATTTTATCCGGCATCATTCTGATTTTTTCCGTTTTATAACCCCCTTCAAAAGCGCTTTGAAAGAAGGCAGATACCGTGGAAATCAAGAAATCCGTTGTAACCCGCAAAGACGTTGCCTTAGCCGCCGGCGTATCTGAAACCATTGTGTCCTACGTCATCAACAACACCCGTCATGTGGCGCCTGAAAAAAGGAAGCGCGTGCTGGAGGCCATCGAGCAGTTGCATTATAAGCCGAATACCATTGCCCGTACCCTGCGCGGCAAAGGAAGCAGCCACATTTTGTTCGTTGCCGGCAATCTGAGCAACGAGTATTACGGCAGCCTTGTGGAGGCCATCGACGCCGTTGCCTGCGATGCAGGTTTTCTGATTTCTCTGATGAGCTATCAAAACTCGCCCGACTTTGTAAGCCGGATTCTGACGCGGCAGGTCGATGCCGTCATCATTTCCTCGATTGCGATGAGCGTGGACAGCATCCGAAAATTAGCGGACGCCGGTCTTGCCGTTGTGCTGCTCATGTCCCGTGATTATCCCGACCTGCATTGCGATAACATATCCCACATCTATACCGGCATCGAAAGCGGCATCATGCGCGCTGTCCGATTGATGTATGACAAAGGGCGGCGCAACCTCGTGCATGTCGATCGCATCAGCCGAAACGGTCATTTTTCCAATCGGCAGGATCTTCGTTATCGCGGGTTCTGCAATCAGATGGAGGCATACGGGCTTCCCTTGCATAAGTCGTCCTTTATCACCGGATGCACCAATTATGAGGAGCTGTTCGACGCGGTCAAGGCACGCATACGCAGCGGCATTCCCGTGGATGGCTTTGTCTGCCGCAACGACCTCCTTGCGTGCACGGTCGTGAATGCGGTGCAGAGCTGCGGGCTCAACGTGCCGAATGACATTTCCGTAACAGGCTTTGATGACTCTCGCATGAGCCGCGTTATTCAGCCGCAGTTAACCACTCTGGCGCATGATCAGGCCGGGATCGCCGCTGCCATTCTGGAAACCATCAAGCACATGCTCAGCGGCGGCAAGGCGGAGGATCACTATTTCCAAACAACGTTGATTGAGCGGAGCACCACCTGACTAAAGCGTTTTTTCCATGCGTCCCTCTGAAAAAGTTGCAATTCGTCCGTTGATTTCACCGCCGCTTTGAGATATAATAAAGGTGGATTTGTGCGTATGCCCGTAATTTCATAAGAAAGGCGCTTATTGGCTATATCTTCCTCATAGCCTTCAAACACGTCAAACCGCGTTATATCGTACGATTTTCCGTTGCACAGCGGGCAGGGCGCTTCCTTCCAGACGACGATTTCACCGAAACGGAGCGTGATGCGATGCGGGAACAGGAGCAGCTGCTGATTCAGTGGCTCAGCGGTTTCTATGACAAAAATCCGGCCATGCTTCGGAAAATGCTGCTGTCGATCGGCGTTCCGGCTTCGGGAACGCAACGCTATGCAGCGGTGAGCATTGTCGGCGACCACCTGTGGGAGGCAAGAAAATGGCGGCAGCAGCTGCAAACAATCTGCGAGGAGGAAGGCGGCGGCAAGCGAAATATTGTCTGGTGCTGCATGCCGCAGAACGCGAATGAGCTGTGCGCCGTCTATACGGAGGAGGATCGTTGGCAGTTCGATCAGCTGGAGGAGGAGCTGTTCCGCGTTTCCGAAATTCTGAAGCAGATGTTTCAGCTCAGCCTGACGTTTGGCATCGGAACGCCCGCGACAACCCCATCCGGCGTATCAAACAGCATGCGCGAGGCCCGCATTGCGGCAGACTATCGAATGCTCTACGGTGCGGGACAGGTGATCACATACCGAAGCGTGGCGGCGCGCACATGCGTCATTCCACAGTTTCCGGAAAACCTGTTCAAGGCGGTGCTCAGCGCGTTCGAGCGGCGTGCGATTGTCGAATTTGAGCAGCAGCTGAATTTGCTGTTTCTTGATTTCGGTGCGCAATCCGTGGAATATGCACGCGTGCTGATTCATCATCTGCTGATTGAGCTTTACAGGCGGATGTCGAATGAGGTGCGCATGGACTGCGGGCTTATCGAGGTCCTGAATGCCGTTGCAGCATGCTCCTATCTGGAGGAAATCAACTGCGTCGTCCGGCAGTTCGGCATCCGAACCATTGAATACAGCGCGGACACGCAGAATCAGGAGCGCAGGCGGGAGCAAATGAATGCCGTGCTCCGGCTGATTGAGGAAGGGCTGTCGGACGCGGATCTCAACATCAATGCGATTGCCGACAGGATGAGCCTTTCGACCAATTCCGTTCGTGCGCTGTTCAAGGACTTCGGTTATCCGTCCCCGAAGGATTATATTCAGCAGCTGCGGATGGACAAGGCATGCCGCCTGCTGGAGGAAACATCCCTGACGGCAAAGGAAATCGGACAACAGATCGGCTTTCCGGACAGCCGTTATTTCTACGTCGTGTTTAAGAAATGCACCGGCAAAACAGCATACGCATACCGCGCCGAAAAGCAGCGAAATTCCTCGGACACCCTGTGAAAAAACGCAGGGTGTTTGTTTTTGCGAAAATTCAAAAAGTGCGCTTTTTCCGTACTTGTCAAAACAGGCAAATTATTAGACAATTAAGCCATCAAAGAGAGCAAGGAAAGGAAGCGAGCGGGATGAAGGCAATCGTTGCGGGAAAGAAGAAACATCGTGACGGATTTTTCCATGAGATGCACCAGAACTTTTTCCTCTATCTGCTGACAGTGCCCGGTATCATCTTTTTTCTGATTTTCAGCTATTTGCCGATGGGCGGTCTGGTGATTGCCTTCCAGGATTATTCCATGAGGAAGGGCATTTTCGGCTCCTCCTTCAACGGCATCAACAATTTCAAGTTCCTTTTTGCGACGGGCGATATCTGGCGGATTACCGGCAATACGCTTTTCCTCAACCTCCTGTTTATCATCTTCACGACAGCCATGAGCGTGTTTCTGGCGATTCTGTTCAGCGAGGTGAAGAACAGGAAGTTCAAGCGGATTACGCAGACAATCTCCATTCTGCCGAATTTCGTTTCCTGGACGGTGATTGCGCTGTTCCTGGACGCCTTTATCGACACCAACACGGGCATGATTTCCAGAGCGCTGCAGCAGACGGGCGTGACGGTTGACATCTACAGCACCGCGTCCTACTGGCCGAGCATCCTCGTGTTCCTCAAAATTTGGCAGGGAGCAGGCTACGGTGCCATCGTGTACATCGCGACAATCGTCGGCATTGACCCGCAAATTTATGAGGCTGCCGATATTGACGGTGCAACGCGAATGCAGAAGATTACGCGGATTACATTGCCGATGCTCAAGCCCACCATCATCCTGATGAGCCTGTTCAGTGTCGGACGCATCTTCTACGGCGACTTCGGCATGATTTATGCGCTGGTTGGCGACAACAGCCTGATTTTCTCGACGACGGACGTCATCGATACGTATGTGTACCGCATGATGCGCACGCTTCGGAATTACGGCATGAGCTCTGCGACGGGATTGTTCCAGTCTGTTCTCGGCTTTGTGTTCATCCTCTGTGTGAACGGCATTGCCCGGAGGATAGAACCGGACAGCGCACTGTTCTGAGAAAGGAGAAGCAAAATGGAACATTCTCTTCGTCAGAAAAAACAGCCTCTTTCGTCCCGCAAACGGTTCACGGCGATGGATGTGGTGATCTACGCGCTGATTCTCATTTTCTGCGCGCTGTGCGTGATTCCGTTCCTGGTCGCCATCAGCGCCTCCTTCAGCGATGAAAGGACGCTGCTGCGCGAGGGTTACAGCCTGCTGCCGAAGGCGTTCACGCTGCAGGCATACAACATGCTGTTCCAGACGGATCAGATTTATGACAGCTACAAGGTGTCCATCTTTGTTGCCGTCGTCGGAACGCTGCTGTCCATGATTGTCACCGCCATGATGGCGTATCCGCTTTCGGTGCAGAAGGTGCGCTACCGCGGAAAAATCTCCTTCTTCGTCTACTTCACCATGCTTTTCAGCGGCGGTCTTGTGCCGACGTACATGCTCATCGCCAAATACCTGAACATGCGCGATACCATCTGGGTGCTGATTCTGCCCGTGCTGGTGAACCCGTGGAACCTGTTCCTGCTGCGCAACTTCTTCGCTGCGATTCCTGCTGAATTGCACGAAAGCGCGAGAATCGACGGCGCGAATGACGTCCGCATTCTCTGGCAGATTATTCTGCCGGTATCGCTGCCGGCGCTGGCAACCGTTTCGCTGTTCTATCTGGTTGCCTACTGGAATCAGTGGTTCAACGCGATGCTGTATATCGAGGACACGTCGCTGTATCCGCTGCAATACCTGATCATGAGGATGCTGCGGAACATCGAGCTGCTCAAGCAGATGTCCTCCCAGGCAGGCTTTGCGGTTGACATGAGCAGCCTGCCGTCAACGACCACAAAGATGGCGACCGCAATCGTCACCATAGGTCCGATTATCCTGGCGTATCCGTTTGCGCAGAAGTATTTCACATCCGGTCTGATTGTCGGCTCGGTAAAGGGCTGATCCCCATCGAATCTACCGCGCATAGACGCGGAGAAAAATAGAGGAGGTTTCTGGTATGAAAAAGTTTGTCTCTCTGCTGCTCGCAGTGGCTGTGATGCTGCTGCTCGTTGTTCCGGCGTGCGCAGAAACGGAGATCAAGATCTATCTCTTCGGGCAGGCACAGAACATGGACAAGGTGCTGGCGAAGTTCTACGAGGATTCCGGGCTTGACATCCGCCTGAACATCGTTTGGAACACCGGCGCGGATCACCGTGAAAAGCTCCCGCTGCTCATGGGCAACGAGGAAACGGCAGATCTTGTCTTTGATGCGTACTGGATGAACCTGTCGACCATGATCAATCAGGAAATGTACGCTGATCTGTCGAGCTATTTCAATAACGATGATTATCCGGGTCTGAAGGCGGCCTTCTCCGAGAGCTATCTGGCTCAGGTAACGGAGGAAGACGGCGCCATCTACGCCATTCCGTTCACGCAGGCTGCCAACGACATCCAGTGCATTTACTACCGCGCTGATCTGGCGGAAAAGTACGGCATCACGATTGACAGCAACGAAGCGCTGGAGGAATACTTCAAGGCGGTTCAGGCCAATGAAAAGGACATGGTCGCACCGTTCGGTATCGGCGGCAGCCGCGCCATGTACTATCTTGACCTGGACATCATGGAAAAGAAGCAGGCAAACATCTTTGAAATCACCGGCAGCGGCACGGCCGTCGGCATGGAATTCGAGGTTGCCATCAGCGAAGACGGCAAGACGGTGCTTGGCGCAACGGCGCTCGGTGCACCTGATTCCTACAGCGAAGCCTTCCCCGAGCCCTACACGACCAACACCCGCAATACCCGCGCCATTGAAAAGCTGACGAAGTGGGCGCAGTACACCCAGCCGAACTCCATCACTGAGGACGACGCGGCGAACAATTTGTTCTTCACCGGTCTTGTCGCAGCCATCGAGGGCAACGTCAGCAACTACGAGACCTATGCGCGTGAAATCGGGAAAATCGAAGGCGCATCGATCGGCATGTACGTGTACAATGAAGGCCTGCGCAACATGGAAGAAGGCTACTACGTCACGACCGGTCAGACCGCGTGGAACTTCCTCTGCGTGCCGTACTACAGCAAGAACATCGACGCCGCGATGAAATTCATTGACTGGATCTTCCAGAGCAAAGAAAATCATGACCTGTTCGAGCTTGGCATTGCAGGCGAGGATTTCGAGCTGAACGAGGCAGGCGAGTACACGAAGCTGGAAAACAGCGCGCAGTACAGCTTCCCCGGCTATGAAATGACCTGGAACCCGAACTTCGTGCGCACAAACGCAGCGCTGCCGGATGACGTCAAGGCCATGGTGAACTACCAGAACAATCCCAGCAGCTACACCTCGTCCGTACTGGACGGCTTCACGTTTGACAACCAGGCCACGTCCGAGCTGACGACGGCTTATGCAGCGGTCTCGGCGGTGCAGAGCGAGTATGTCCGTCCGCTGATGCACGGCACCTACGGCGCTGATACTGCCGCAAAGCTGGATGAATACTGGCAGCGTGCGCAGGCGGCTGGCATCGAGGTCATCCGTCAGGCGGTGATCGACCAGGTGCAGGCGTATCTGGACGCGCAGAACTGATGTAATTTGAGGAATGCTCGGGGGCAGGGGAAAACCACTCTCCTGCCCTCGACAATGAAAGTGAGGGATTTGCCGTGCGCGCAATCCTGCTGGCTGACCTGCATCATCGGAATTTTATCCACGAGGATTTCTTCGGCGTCTATTCCGATTATGTGCTTGAACAGCTTGGTGAAATGGTAGATCTTGAGCCGCAGCCTGTTTTTCTGCATGAATTTGATGAGAAAAAAGAAATCCTTGAAAAGACAGAAATTATCTTCAGCAACTGGGGCATGCCCGAGCTGCCGCTTTCTGTTATTCAGGAGAAGCTGCCAAACATCAAGGCCGTTTTTTATGCCGGCGGCGTGATTCATGACTTTGCAACGCCGTATTTCCAACTGGGTGCACGCGTGTTTTCAACCGGGCTGACGAATGCCGTTCCCGCGAGCGAATATACGCTGGCGAATATTCTGCTGGCGGCAAAGGGCGTCCATCATGCCATCAGAAACTACAACGGTCCGGACATGTATCACCGCGAACGGCACGAAATCCGCTGCCACCGCGGCGGATTCCAGACACGCGTGGGCATCCTGGGCGTTGGGCGTGTCGGCAGCCGTGTGGCAAAGCTCCTTCAGCAGCATGATTTGCAGGTGTATGGCTGCGACCCGTTCCTGCCGCCGAGCAAGGCAAGGATGCTTGGCATTACCATGGTTGAACAGGAGGATCTGTTCCAGTCCTGCGACATCGTCTCCTGTCATTTGCCAACCAAGGCGAATCTCCGCGGGGTTGTCGGCTACAATGAGTTAAGCAGCATGCATGAGTATGCTACGTTCATCAACGCCGCGCAATGCGATGTTGTTGATCAGGAAGGGCTGATCCGCGCCCTTCAGGAATGCCCGACAAAGACGGCTATCCTGGATTCCACTGACCCGATGCCGTTGCCCGAAAATCATCCGCTGCTAACGATGCGCAACGTATTCGTGACGCCGCACATTGCCGGCAGCATGGGCAATGAGATGGAGCGCATGGGGCTTGCCGTGGTCGATGCATGCAGCGACTATCTTTCAAGTCGTTTCTCGCAGTTCGAGTTCAGCAGAGAAAAGTATTTTAGCCATGAGCTGGATGACAGAGGAGGATTCCCGACATGAGCACCTATCAGCAGTGGGCGCAGAGCATGATGGAACGCCTGCAGGTAAAGCTGCCTTATGCCATTGAAAAGGCGCAGGGGCTTGATTTCATCCCCTACACCACGGAAAGCAACGAATGGAAGCCCGCTCCGATGGACGGCATCTGCTGGTGGACGAACGGCTTCTGGCCGGCAATCATGTGGCAGATGTACGCGCAGACGCAGGATGAGCAATACATGGCGGAAGCACGGCGCACTCAGCAGATGCTGAATAAGGCGTTTCAGGACTTTCCGCATCTGCATCACGATGTCGGCTTCATGTGGCGGATTTCAACAGGCTTTGATTACGAGCTGACATTTGACACGGCGAGCCGGGAAACGACGCTGTTCGCTGCAACCCTGCTGGCAGGACGCTATAATCCGAACGGCTTCATCCGCGCATGGAATGATGACAAGGCAGGCTGGGCGATCATCGACTGCATGATGAACCTGTCCCTGCTGTATTGGGCAAGCGAGCAGACAGGCGATCCGCGCTTTCAGCTGATAGCGCGCAGGCATGCGGATACGGTGCTCAAGCACTTCATCCGCGAAGACGGAACGAGCGAGCATATTGTCGTGTTCGATCCTGAAACGGGTGACGTGCTTCGCAAGCCGCGCGGTCAGGGGTATGGTCAGGGAACCGTGTGGAGCAGAGGTCAGGCGTGGGCACTCTACGGCTTTGCCATCAGCTATGCGCACACGGGTGATAAGCGCTATCTCGATACGGCAATCCGCGTCGCGAAGAGCTTCATTGACCATGTATCCTCCGACTGGTTGCCGGACTGCGATTTCCGCGCACCGAAGGAGCCGGTTGTCAAGGATGACTGCGCAGGAGCGATTGCGGCATGCGGACTGCTGGAAATCAGCGAGCAGCTGGGCGATACGCCGACCTCGTCGGAATTTCAGCAGGCAGCGTATCATCTGCTGAAGGCGCTCTGTGAGCAGCATGCGGACTGGTCGCTTCAGACGCCGTCCATCCTTCAGCGGTGCACCGGCGCATACCATGACAAGAGCCATCATATTGCCATGGTGTACGGCGATTATTACCTGATTGAAGGCATCATCCGTCTGCTGGGCAACAAGATGCTCAGGTGGTGACGAAAATGCAGTTGTCGCTGGTACAGGTGAAGCAGAACAGGCTCTACGATTTTCTGCATACTCCGGAGCTGCTCTCGAAAAGCGAGGCGCAGCGGCTTGCTGACGACATGGCGGAGCAGACGCTGTCGCTGATGGAGCAGGCGAACCCGTGCGATTTGATTGTCACAACCGAGGCCGTCAATTATCCGGGCAGGTTGGCGTGCCTGTCGGGAAATTATGCGGATTACGTGGATGCGGCGCATCTGGAGGAACGCTTTGCTGCCTATGCGCGGAAACGCGGCTGCTACGTTCTGTCCGACCTGTACGTCAAGCGTGCAGGAAGATTGTATAATGAAGCAATCGTGTTCGACCGCAGTGGACAGGTTGCTGCGCGGTACGACAAGGTCCATCTGGCGGGCGAAGAACAGCAGACCCTTCAGGCAGGCAGCGAATATTGCGTGGTCGATGCGGACTTTGGGCGCTTCGGCATCGCAATTTGCTGGGATATGCAGTTTCCGGAGGTGTGCAGACACTACGCGCTTGCGAATGTGCATCTGGTTGTTTGCCCGACATGGGGCTGGGAAAGCATCTACAGCCATGCCCGTGCATATGAAAACGGGATTTATGTTGCAGGCGCCATGTCTGTCCCGTATGAAGGAAGCATCCGCGGCATTCGCACGCCCAGCGAAATCATCGCGCCGGATGGCAGCGTGCTGGCAGTCGGTTCGCCGGACAGCGCCGGCATTGTATCCGCATCGTTCGATTTACGCAGCGATGATGCCCTCTATCAGGTTCGGATGCACGACAGGAGACCGGACACATATGGCACATTGATCTGCGCCGATCACCGCACCATCATGGAGGACAACATGGCGCAGCAGGTCATCGGCGGTAATGCGTAACCACAGGCTTTCCATGCGGCGGAGAAAAGTGCAGCGCTAATATCGTCTGTGCGCAGGCATGATGCCGCCGGCAGGCTTGTCCGCTTAGACCGGCTGCCTTGAAACAGGATGCCGGTTGACTTTGCACGATGCCAAGCGTATAATAACCGCAAAGAAATTCGAGAAAGGATTCAGCCATGATCGAGTATTTGCCAGAAAAAAAGCTGTTTCATCTGCACAACGCATATCTCTCCTGCATCATGAATCTTCTGGAGGATGACCTCGGCAAGCAGGAAGTCATCATGTCCTATTTTGGCGCACCGATAATCGACCCGACCGTCAGCTTCAAGCTGCTGCACACCAATAACGGCGTCAGTTTTGATTCCAAGCGCCAGTTTCTCACCTATGTTTGTCCTACCAGCGGCCGTGGCGATTACCGCACGGTGATGGCAACCGTAAGGGAAAAATCAGGTCAATGCTGCACGGAGCTGTTTTATTGCAGGCATACCATCACCTCGGGGAAGCCCGTGCTGCCCGGTCTTCCGGCAACCTATACGGAATCTGACGACGAAGCGGAAACCCTGCGTTTGTTGCTTCACGATGACAAGACCGGCTTTGAAGCGGAGCTTTGCTATACGCTCTATGCCGATCGCCCCATTCTGACCTCCAGCGTGTGTTATCGCAACACGGGTGCTGAGGAGCTGACGCTGCTCTCCGCCGACAGCTTCTGCCTTTCCCTGCACGGCGAGTGGAATATGCTGCATCTGCCCGGCGCATGGGCGCGTGAGCGCACCATCGAATGCATGCCGGCAGGTCATATGACGCGCACAATTTCCTCCACGCGAGGTGCATCAGGGGCGGAGCACAATCCCTTTGTCGCATTGATTGCAGAGGACACCACGGAATTTCACGGCGAATGCATCGGCGTCAATCTGGTATACAGCGGCAACTTTGAAATGCTTGTCTCTGAAAACGCCTATAACACGACGCGGCTGCTGGCAGGGCTGAACCGTGATACGCTTGAATGGCACCTGAAGCCCAATGATACCCTGCAAACGCCGGAAGCCGTATGTTGCTATTCGGGCAGCGGTCTTAACGCCATGAGTCAGGCGTTGCATGACCTGTATCGCACTCGGCTGTGCCGCGGTTACTGGCGCGATCGTGAACGCCCTGTTTTAATCAACAACTGGGAAGCCACTTATTTCGATTTTGACCATGATAGAATCATGCAAATCGCGAAGACGGCTGCCGATGTCGGCGTGGAGCTGTTTGTGCTGGATGACGGCTGGTTTGGGCGCCGGGATACCGACAACTGCTCACTGGGCGACTGGGTGCCCGATTTGCGCAAATTCCCGAACGGTCTGAAGGGGCTGGTTGAAGACATCAATCGGCTTGGTCTGCAATTCGGATTATGGTTTGAGCCGGAGATGGTTTCGCCCGACAGCGACCTGTATCGTGCGCATCCTGACTGGTGCCTGCACGCCGAGGGTCGCCGCCGTACCGAAGCGCGAAATCAGTTGATACTCGATATGAGCCGTCCTGAAGTGCAGGAATATCTCATCAAATCTGTGACCGACGTGCTGTCCTCTGCGCCCATCAGCTATCTCAAATGGGACATGAACCGCAACTTCCTGGAAGCAGGCTCTGCCCTGCTGAATGATGGTCGGCAAGGCGAATTGGCGCATCGCTATATGCTTGGCCTGTATCATGTGCTTGATGTGATTACAAAATCATTTCCGCACGTGCTGTTTGAAAGCTGCTCCGGCGGCGGCGGACGCTTTGATGCAGGCATGCTGTTTTATATGCCGCAAACATGGACGAGCGACGACACCGATGCGATGGAGCGCCTGTATATCCAGTACGGAACGAGCATGTGCTATCCCTGCTCTGCAATGGGCGCGCACGTTTCTGCCGTGCCGAATCATCAGGTCGGACGAATCACACCGATGCGTACCCGCGGCGATGTGGCGCTGTCCGGCAATTTCGGCTATGAGCTTGACCTGAGCGCGCAGACCCCCGAAGACCTGAATGAAATCCGCCGGCAGATTCAGCAGGTGAAAGCCCTTCGTTCCACCACGGAAAAGGGAACGTTTACGCGGCTTCTGTCCCCATGGAAGGGCAATATCACTGCATGGCAGTTCGTGGATGAAAAGCGGATCATTGTCTGCGCCTATCGGATGCTGGCAAAGGCGAATCCGGATAAGCCCATCCTCAAGCTCCGCAACCTGCCGGAAGGCAAGTTCCGCAGCGAGAACGGAGATATCTACGACGCGACGGACCTGATGCATGCCGGCCTTGCGCCGAGCTTCCCGAACGGCGATTTTGCTTCCTACGTGGTGGTGCTGGAGAGGCTGTAAGGCAGCGCCGCACAATTCGGCAACGCTGAATGTGCCTTTATCCCCATCTGCGAGAGTCGTCTCAAATCAGCAAGGATTTCCTGATTGAATAATGTACCCCCATCAAAAAACGGCGCGGATGTTCAACCAGCTTGGTCGATATCCGTGCCGTATTTGATTTGAAAAAATGTTTTGAGACAGCCGCTTTTCCTTTTATCGCGCCGCCGGATTGTGCGGCGTTGCCTTATGGGGGACAGCGCTTAGGCATCAGTCCTTGCCGCTTTTCTTGCAGCGAACGTATTCCGCAAAATCCATCATGTGCAGGCGGTCGATGTACCCTGCATCCGCAAGCATCGTCCGCCCGATGTAGTTCGCAGGGCGCTTTTCCGAGCGCGTGCCGGTCACGATGCGGTAGAGCATGTGCTCCATCGTGGCATAGAACGGCTCCACAAGCTCCTCATCCCTGCTGCAGCACCAGTACAGCACCGTGCCGCGCGTCACGATGAGAATATCCTTCTTGAGGTTTTTCAGCACCTTCTCATCATCCATGGGCGTCTTGAAGTGCGTCTGAATGTACCCGTTCGCCATGGCGTAATCCAGCACAGGAAACAGGTAGCTGTCATACAGCTCGGCAAAGAGATCCGCAGCGTTTTCGCCGCTGAGATAGATGGTGCGGACGTACTCCTTGCCCAGCGTTTCGCAAAAGCAGGCAAGCACAATGCCATACCACATCGCCTGATGCAGATAGTCGCCCTGATCGATTTCCGGTGGACAGGGATTGTCGCGCAGATTGCGATGAAACAGGCGCTTGCCGCAGTGAATCAGCACGTTTTCCTTCGTGCCGAAATGATGGTAAAAGGAACCCGATGCCGCGCCCGCAGTTTGGCAGATATTCCTGACGGTCAGGTATTTGAAATCATACTGGGCGAGCATCTCTTCGGACGCGTCCAGTATTTTCCGCTGCGTTTCCAGGGACTTCAGCTCTCTTGGAAGAAATTGATCAACAGCCATTGTCCTTCTCCTGTTCATGATTCTAACACATGAATTAAAACACAAAATACACTTTCTGTCAACCTGCAAACGCAAACTTTTTGAAATCGCCGTGCAATTCAGCCGTCAATCCGAATGGCACGGTTGATTAATAGCGCACGATGCTTTCTCCCGTTTCTCGGTTTCTGGCGAATCGGCGGCAAAATTCCCATGAAAGCTCCGCCATCTGCGGCATAATCATGTGCGGCGTGTTCTCGATGGCGGCGTAGCGGAACGTGTTCGTGCCGTCCTGATTGAAATAGTCGGAGATATACACCTCGTCGCCCATGAGGAACCGCACCTCCGTCCGGTCGGCTGGCACGCCGTTCATGCGCGTGGCATAATCCGGCGACTGCTGCGCATCGAGGATTTCCTTCTCCGTATACGGATGCAGCCGCCACGCGGACATGCGATTCTGAAAATACTGCACATCCTCCGCCGTTTTTTCCGCGCTCCGATCCGCCTTTCGGTATGAATTTTCCAGACTGCCGTTCACAACAATGTCCGGATAGGTATATTGACGGAACGATTCAATCAGCTCATCCGCACGCGACAGGTAGTAATCAATCACCGCGCCCGACTGTAACCCGACCTGGTCGCACAGCTGCGCACAGGCGGCAATCAGCTTCGGATGGCGGCGGTAGAACTCCAGCGCGTAATGTCCGTTGTGGCTCTGTCCGGTCAGGTAGATTCTGGTCGGGTCAACAGGATACTGCTCGCATACCCGTTCGATGATGCCGGGGAGCACCTCGTCGTTATCCTCCGGTGTTTCCAGCGCAAAGAACAGCATCATGAACTGCCCCTGCGCGCACAGCTCAATGAAGTCATAGTAAAACTGAAAGGCTGTCTGCGTAGACGCCTTGCACGCCGTACGCGCCTCCTTCATGACGACAAACAGCGGAAGCTTTTCCTCCGGCGTATCCGCCTTTCCGGTCGGCGTCAGCGTAATATACCAATCGCCGTCACGGTCATGATCCTCATAGCGAATGCCCCGCTCCCGCCAGAATGCCTGCATCTCCGGCGTATAGGCATCCTGCGAATCCACCTCAAGGCGCATCCCTTCCGCCTGCCGCTTTGCCGCCATGGTGCGGATATGCCGGTCAAAATCCCAGTGCCAGCGCTGCTCATCATGGCGGTAAATCTCGCTGATGTTGTGCTGATGCGCCTGCTTCATATCCAGCTTGTCCGTAATATCGACAACCATCCGACCGGCGAACAGGAACGGTTCTCGCCATTGCACCGGATTCAGACCCGGCACATCCGCCAGCGTCAGACCATGGCGAATCAGTGCGCTGATATCCAGCAGAATCGGCTTGTAAGGAATGCGGAAGGTGCCCTGCGATTCAATCACCTTCTCAATCATCGCGCCGTGAAAGCTTGCCCGGCAATCAGCAAACTGCACGAGAATGTTGTCCCTTGCAGCCTGCTCCAGCAATTCGGCATTATCCGCGATGAGGTTCATGCCCTCCTTCGCGTCGTTCGATGCGGCATAGGGGATGTACAGCACCGGTGCATCCTTCACCCGATGCTCCCTGAGCGCACGCGGCGCCATCACCTCCCCCATCATGCCGGCGCAGGAAAAGCACATGCCTTTTTCTTCCCACTCCTTCACGTAATCCGGGAAATACGGCATACGGTTGACCGCATCCGTCACGAGATCCGTCCGGTCAGGGAAATGATCCGGATGCTTCTCCTGTTCCAACAGCTCCTGCAGCTTCAGGAACAACGGTCCGGCAGCGTTCATGCACCCGCGGTACGTTTCATCCTGCCAGAGGAACATATCCGGATACGTGTAGTCCTTGTTGTAATACGGCATCCTCTGCTTCACCTGCCTTCAATCGTTCCGATATACAGCTCGCTGTCGGTGCACCGCAAATGATTCTGATATTCACGCGTGCCGTACAATGCATCGCGAAAGTTCACAAGCTCAATCCTGTGCGCCTTCACCCAATCGCGCAGCACAGGCGACGTCAGCGCGGCGACATCCTGCGTGCGGATGGCTGTAAACAGCTTGGCTCGAGGGGATTGTTCGCCCTCCTTGTATACAAAGAAATCCACATAGCCGGGATGCCAGCTCTGCTCGACAATGCAGTCATCCGGCAAATCGAGCAGATGATCCGGATCCTCCGTGTAATATTTCACGGGGTCATAGTTTTCAAACTGCGCCGAGATGGAATCCGTTTCCAGCGCGCCATAGGCATTCACGGGAGAAGGAACAAAAATATTCAAGTGCGCCCACTTGTCCAGCGGCTTGTCGACGGCGCCGCGCCCTTCCTTCCGTGCGAATTGATACGCGATGCCGTATTCGTCGCAAACCCGCTTCTGCACCCGATTAAACACGGTTTCCTTTTGCCCGATATTCGTCGTATCAGGCGCACGGCCGGCAATCAGGACGCAGCGGCGAATCTGCGATTGCATTTCCGCGTACAGCTCATCCTCATCAATGTCGTCGGCGTTCTGAATATCATGCCGAAAGCGGTTTGTGCCGGGAATAACCAGCGATTTCACCTCTACGGCCGGCAGGACAGGGCTGCACCAGAAATGCGTGTGCCACCCCAGCGAAATCCACGGCCGCTGCTTCAAATATTCCAGCGCATCCTCCGTGCCGGGCGATTCCAGCATCACGTCCGCGGCAGTCACCATGCCGTGGTCAATCGCTTCCCATGTGCCAAGATTGTGGATTTTTGTGTAGCCGACATCGTCCGCGCGGATAATCATCTTCTTCATGGCAGTTTCTCCTTACAGGTTATTGAGTTCCTTGCAGCGATGGCAGGCGACAAAGTGTCCGGGCAGCACCTCTTCCAGCTGCTGCGGCTCGCTGCAGGCAGGCGTCGCATACGGGCAGCGCGCAGCAAAGCGACAGCCGGGCTTCGGGTTGACGGGTGAAGTAATTTCGCCCTTCAGGATGATGCGCTGACGCGGATGATGAATGTCCGTCGATGGAATGGCGGACAGCAGCGCCTTCGTGTACGGATGCAGCGGCTTCACAAACAGTTCCTTGCTCTCGCTCGTTTCCACCATCTGTCCCAGATACATCACGCCAATGCTGGAGGAAATGTGCCGCACAACGCTCAGGTCATGCGTCACGAACATGTACGTCAGCCCGCGCTTCTGCTGTAATTCCTTGAGCAGGTTGAGCACCTGCGCCTGAATCGACACGTCCAGCGCCGAAACCGGCTCATCGCAGACGATAAAATCCGGATTAAGCGAAAGCGCGCGCGCAATGCCGACGCGCTGACGGCGTCCGCCGTCCATCTCATGCGGATAGGCAAGCCGGAGACGCTCCTCAATGCCGCAGAGCGCCATCAGCTTTGTGACCTCCTCATCGATTTGCGATTTGGTGTACTTCCTCGTCAGCAGCAGCGGCTCACGAATCGTCTGTTCAACCGTCTGGCGCGGATTCAACGACGAGTACGGGTCCTGAAACACAATCTGCATATGCGTGCGCAGCTCCTTCAGCTCGCGCCTGCCGATGTGCGTCACATCCTTGCCGTTGTAGAAAATCTGGCCGTCAGTCGGCTCATGCATGTGGATGATGGTGCGCCCCAATGTCGACTTGCCGCAGCCGGATTCGCCCACGATGCCCATCGTCTTGCCCTTTTCGATTTTGAAGGAGACATCGTCCGTCGCATGAAGAAAGCCATTGCGAACCTTGAAGTACTTTTTGAGATGCTTGACCTCAATGCAGGGATTTTCCATCTCAGGACTCCTTCCCTGCTCTCAGGCACCGGCAGAAGTGACCGGGAGCAATTTCATTATTCGGCATTTGACCATGCCTGCATGCATCGCAGACATGCGGGCATCTCGGCGAAAAGGCACACCCTTCCGGCAGCTTTGTCGGATCCGGCGGCAGTCCTTCAATCGGATGCAGCCATTCATCCTCGCCGTCCAGCGCCGGAATTGCGCCGAAAAGCCCGATGGTATACGGATGCGTCGGATGATCGAAAATATCTGTCAGAGACCCGCTTTCAATGATTTCACCGGCATACACCACCGCCACCTTGTCGCACGTCTGCGCCACAACGCCCAAATCATGGGTGATGAGAATCATTGCGGTATTGTTCTTGTTCTTCAGCGCCGTAATCATGTCCAGCACCTGCGCCTGAATGGTCACGTCAAGCGCCGTCGTCGGCTCATCCGCCAGGAGCAGATCCGGACTGCATGCCAGCGCCATCGCGATCACAACGCGCTGCTTCATGCCGCCGGAAAACTGGTGCGGATATTCGTCGTACCGCGCCGCAGGGATGCCGACCATTTCCAGCATATTCTCCGCTTTTTTCCGTGCCTCCGCCTTCGAGCAGCTTTCATGCAGGCTGATTACCTCGCTGATCTGATCGCCGATGCGGATGACGGGATTCAGTGCCGTCATCGGGTCCTGAAAGATCATGGCAATCTTGTCACCGCGAACCTTCAGCATCTCGCTCTCCGGCAGCTCCGTCAGCTTCTGTCCCTCAAAGCAGATGCTGCCGCCGATTACCCTCGCAGGCGGTTTGGGCAGAATGCCCAGAATCGCCTTGGCAATGGTTGTCTTGCCGGCTCCTGTTTCGCCGACCAAGCCCAGCGTTTCACCCTTCTCCAGCGTGAAAGAAACATGATTGACCGCCTTCGTGTCAACCTTGCTGACCGTATAATACACGGTCAAATCCTTGACTTCAAGGAAATGCGCCTGATTGTCCATCTCTTTCACACCTTCTTACTTCTTCAGCCTCGGATCCATCGCGTCGCGCAGCCCATCGCCCATGGTGCAGGTGGCAAAGCTGAGGATGCCGATGGCAAGGCCAGGATAAATCAGCAAATAGGGATACAGCGTAAAGTAATTCTTGCCCTCATTCAGCAGCGCCCCCCACTCTGGAATCGGCGCCTGAATGCCCAGTCCAAGGAAGGACAGCGATGCCGCCTGCATGATGGTGCCGCCGATGCCCATCGTGCAGCCGACCAGAATCGGTCCGAACGTGTTGGGCAGAATGTGCTTGAAGATGATGCGGACGTTGGAGCAGTTGATGGAGCCTGCCGCCTCGATATAATCGCAGTTGCGAATCTGTAAAATCAGGCTTCGCAGCATGCGCGCCGTGCCCGGAATACCCGCAATGGACAGGGCGATGACGGTGTTCACCACGCCTGGACCGAGCGCGGTCGAAATGACCATCGCCAGCAGGATGCCGGGAATTGCCTGAATGACGTCCAGTATGCGCATGACAATATTGTCCGCCGTCTGCCCGAAGAATCCGGCAATCGCGCCCAGCACAAGCCCGATGGCTGTACCGATGATGGTCGCGGCAATGCCCATGAAGATGGAATATCGTCCGCCGTAGAGGATTCGGCTGAACAGGTCGCGCCCGAACTTGTCCGTGCCGAAGAGATGCTCTGCGGAGGGCGCCTGAAAGGTCTCGGTGGACATGGTGGCATAGTCATATTTGCAGATATAGGGAGCCAGCAGCGCCAGCACCACGAAAATCACAAAGATGGTCATGCCAATGACGGAAAGCGGATTTTTGATGAACCGCTTGAAAACTTCCAATCCCTGACTGGTTTTTCTTGCCTTCGTCTGATTCATTTTCTCCGCCTCCTTACTTGCCTGTATACTGCGCCTTGATACGCGGGTCAACAAAGGCATAAATCAGGTCCACCAGCAGCATGACAAAGCTGAATGCAATCGCAATCACGACCACGCCGCCGCGAACCGCCGGATAATCAAGGCTTCCGATGGCGTTCGTCATATACAGTCCGATGCCGGGAATCATGAAAATCGTTTCGGTAACGACCGTGCCGCCAAGCGAATTGGCAAACGTCGCGCCGAGCGATGTAATCAGCGGAATCAACGCGTTCGGCATCACATGCTTGAAGATGGTGCTGCGGTTGCTGACGCCCTTTGCGCGCGCGGTCGTCACATAGTCAGAGCGGATGACCTCCAGCACGTCCACGCGGCACTGCCTCGCAATCATCGAAATGCCGACGACCGAGTTGGATACAATCGGAATCACGTAATTCTTCCATGAGGCGACGCCGAAGGCAGGAAGAATGCGCAGCTGCACGCAAAGCCAGTTAATCAGGATATACGCCAGCCAGAAGCCGGGCAGCGAAATGCCCACCATGGAGATGACAATCGCCGTGTAATCCTGCCATTTTCCCTGATGCGTTGCGGCAACGATGCCCAGCGGAATGCCGATCAGCGCCGTCAGCAGAATAGAGCATGCCGCGATAATCAGCGTGCGCGGGAAGCGCTCCAGCAGCTCTGCACCTACGGCAAGCTTCGATTGGTAGGACGTGCCGAAGTCCAGATGCAGGAACGTATCGGACAGATATTTTCCCAGCTGAACGAGATACGGCTGGTCAAGCCCCATCTCATGGGACAGCGCCGCCACCTGTTCCTTTGTCGCAGTGGAGCCGAGGATAATCTGCGCCGGGTCGCCGGGAATGAAATACATAATCGAGAAAATCACGATTGCCACGCCCAGCACCACAAATGCCATCATTGCCAGGCGCTTCAGGATATATCTCCACATAGGCTCGCCTTTCGTTACCGTGTCATAAAAGGAAGACGGGGCTGTTGCACAACCTGCAGCAGCCCCTTTGGGAGGCTCAAAAACCGATTACTTGAAGGTGAAGCCCTGCACGCAAACGGCGCCCTCGCCGGAATAGCAGATGCTGTCAATCAGGGAGGAATTGTACACGTTGTACTTCTTCTCCACCAGCAGCGGCACGCAGTACACGTTTTCGGTCAGGTACTTCTGTGCCGCATTCACGGTTTCCTGAGAATTTGTTGCGACGCTCAGGGCGCTGCTGATGACGCTGCGCAGCTCTGCCAGCTCATCATCGGGCGCGAAGACCTCGTTCTGCTTCACGAAGGCGGATTCCCACAGGTCGGTCACATAGAAGCCGCTCAGTTCGGAAAGGTTCAGCTCCCACGCGGAATCATCCTTCTTGGCAGCCAGCCAGTTGGGGAAAATGTTGCCGGAAACATTCACGGTAATGCCGATTTGCGCCAGCTGGCTCTGCACGACGACGGCGATATCGTTGGCAATCGTGCCGTCGATGAACAGCAGGGTGATTTCGCAGCCATTCGGATACTGCGACTGCGCCAGATACTCCTTCGCCTTCTCCACGTCGTGCGCAGGGATGTAGGAGGCAAAGGTTTCCGCATCATAGTCGGGATTCATGGGCGAACCGAGACCGTAGGTGGCAATGTTCGCGCCGCCGTTGACCATCGCGGCGACCAGCTCCTGGTCAATCGCGGTCAGAATCGCCATGCGGAGATACGGGTCGGACGTTTTGCTGTTGGGTGAATGGTTGACGAGCAGGGACTTCGGCGCGGTCGCCGTGGTCTCTTTCACCGTGTACATCGAAGAGAACGGACCGCCTTCCGCAAAGAACGCCGCATCCTGACTGGCAATGTCCGCCGTCATGTCGATGGTGCCCATCTGCAGGGCGACAGAAAGCTGCGAGGTTTCGGAAATCGTCTGGATTTCGATCACATCGGCAGGCTGCTGCTGGCGCGGGAACTTCACCTGATCGCCGCTCGCCCAGTAATTTTCGTTCACAGCCAGCGTAATGGACACGCCGGACACCCAGCCGGTTACCTTGTAGGGACCCGTGCCGACCGGCTTCGAGGCCATGCCGTCACCCGACGCCACATACGCCGCTTCGCTGACGATGTTGACGTAGCTTGCCACATGCTCGAAGGCGCCCTTGACAGGGGTTGTCTTCCAGACGAACTGCACGGTGTACTCATCAATCGCCGTCACGGATTCGATTGCGTTAACAACCGTTGACATTTCCGAAGAACCGACCTGCTCGGTCGCATAGCAGAACGCCACGTCCGACGCCTTAATCGGATTGCCCTCGGAGTCATGGATGTTCTCGTAGAGCTTCACGGTGTACGTGCGGTCCCCGTCGTACTCCCATGACTCCATCAGCAGCCCCTGGAAGTCATCGCCGTAGGTCATAAAGGAGCCGAGCGGCTCAAATACGGCTGTCGTATACGTCTTGGGATTCAGGAACGGCACAAGGCTGATGTAGGACTGCGTGCCGGCATAGACGACCTTGTCCACACGGCCGTTGTTGTCTGCATCCGCCGCAAATGCGAACGAGCAGGCAGAAAGTGCGAGGCAGAGTGCCAGCGCGAGCGCCAGGATTTTCTTCATGATGTCATCCTCCTTGATGATTTATCGAATATCCGTTAAGGTGATTTGGTTTCTGTTTACTGCGCCGTGCCTGCCGCCATCGTGCCGACAACGCCCAGCGGATTCATCTTCATGGGGCTCGTGCTGTTCAAATCCTCCGTGCCGCCCAGCACGTTGCCCAGCTCGAAGAGCATGTTGTCGCAGGCAATCTGATCGGTGCTGCCGGATTCCACCATCGCCTTTGCTTCTGCCAGCTTTTCGGCGAAGGGCGTCCAGATTTCCTCGGTCACCCAGTACTTGTCAGCCGGCACGTCCGTGCCGTCGGCGCTGACCACGACATCAGCCGTCACCTGCTCGGCGTAGGCAACCGCATGGGCAAGCGCAGCCGGTGCGCCGCTGCCGCGCGTGAAGCCAATCACGTGATCCACGCCGTCGTCGGACGACCACATGATGATGACCTCGTCGGGATTGTTGTACTGATCGGTACGGCGCTCGCCGCGGATGAACTGCGTATGGCGGAATGCCTCGCCGAAGTTCTTGCCGATGTAGGAGTCGCCGGTCGTCACCGTTTCCGTCGCCCCATCGGGCAGGAACAGCGGATGCTTGACGGCGTTCGCATCGGTCGGATCGGTGTTCTCAATCAGCTTGCCGGTCACGGAATGGGCGCGCTTTGCCGTCCAGCCCTTCACGCCGTCCTGCCAGTAAATCATCATGTCCAGCGGCTGAATCGCGCTGTCGAAATTTTCCTCCGCGAATGTCACGCCGATGTCCTCGCCGCCGTCATCCTTGACGGACACAACGCCGTCATTTTTGCTGATTTCGCTGACAAACGTCGACGTGTAGTAGGTCGTCGAGATGACGGATGCCTTGTCGCTGCCAGCCTCCGCATACAGCTGAATCGTCTGACCGATCATATACGCGATGTGCTTCGTGTACAGGAACGCAGCCTCTTCGAGCGTTACAGGCTGACCCTGCACGTAGTTTTCTTCGACCTTCGGCATGAAGAAGCCGTCATCCCACTGCCGCTGCAGATGTGCCTTCCATGCCCAGCCGCCATCGACCTGCCAGATGGCGTTTTCGCCGTTCACGACAAGCGATTCCGTGCTCAGCGTGCCGTCCGCAAGCGTGTACGGAATCCGCTGACCGTTGACGTAGACGTTGCCGGCATTCACGATGGCCCGAACGCCGGTCTCGGCGCCGCCCTCGAAATACGGGGCGAACTGCTCGTCAATGAGCGTCAGGCTGGAATCGCAGACGACGGTGTACAGCAGCGTGTACTCCTTGCCGTCGAACAATGCCGTTTCCTCTGCGCCTGCGCAGGTGATTCCGCACAGCAGCAGGCAGAGGGTCACGATGAGTGTCAGGGTTCTTTTCATGGTTCTCCTCCTTTTTTATGATATCCATTTTAATTCGTGTATTAGAACACGTTCTAATCGGATTATAAATCATATCCGTCCGTTTGTCAACAGCTTTTTTTACTTTTTTACGGCACCGGCTGACCATTCGCGTTTTTGTGCATGGTCATGAGCAAATTGCTGAAGCTCTGGCGAATTGCAAGGGAGCATCCGGCGCTGAGCAGCAATGCAAGGATAACCATCGCGTCCACATACGTGCCGTTTCCGCCGGACAGCAGCGCCGCACCGCCGGAAACAGCAGAGAGGAGCAGCAGCACCGCATGGGCAACCCAGCCAATCCGGATGCACTGGTCCACCTCGTCCGCTGTCATACGCTTCATGTACGCGCCGCTCAGCGCAAAACGAAGAACGCCATACGCACCAATCAGCCATGCGACGACAGACAGCACGCCGAAACCATTCGCCAGGCGACAATGGTTGAAGGGCACGTCCGCAAGCCCTGCCGCCATCGCCGCGGCCATGCCGAGAAGCATCGTAAGCAGCATCCGCAGCTTGACCGACCGCATCGTCCTCCCCTGCTTTGGGGGCGTATAGCGGCAGAACATGCCGATATAGCGGTACACCATGCGATAGCCCTTTCGATTCCGTGCAGGCTCCTTCACGGCCTCCCAGTTTTCAAAATAACGATCCCTGTAGGACTTGCGCTTCTCTCTCCGCATGTTACTTTGCGTCCTTCAGCAGATTTTTCTTTTTCCACGCGCCCGTATAGTAGTAAATCATGCACACGACGGCAGGCAGGACGCGACTGAGTCCCGTTCCCCAGAAATATGCCTGCGTCCGCAGGAATTCCTCCAGCGTCAGACCCGCCTCCGCATAGGCAGCCATGCTTGTCCAGAACGAAAACGCCTCCGGCGCCGCATTCAGGAACAGCTGAATGAACAGCAGGCTCAAGCCGATTTTGCATACAACGCCGTCCAGCACGCCGATGATGAAATTCAGCATCGCGCTGCCTGCACCAAGCACCATGGCCTGATACGAGCTGGTGACGGCGGACACGAGAATATGCACCGCCAGCATCTGGACGTAGAAGACGCCGAGCGCCTCCACCTGCTGGTCAATCGTAAAGATGCCGAAGGTCTGCTTCGGGAAGAGCAGGATAATCAGCGAAATCAGCAAACCGAAGGCAAAGCTTGTCAGCAGCGTATAGCGAACCGCCTTTTTCGCGCGGTCCTGCTTCTGCGCGCCGAGATTCTGCCCGACCATGGCGGCACATGCCTGCGACATGGAGGAAGAGAACATTTCGAGGAACTTCTGCAGCTTGTTGCCGATGCCGTTTGTGCCGGAAGCAATCGCGCCGCACGCGTTGATGCTCGCATTGATCCACAGCATGGACACGCGCACAAGGATGGAGCGAATCGCCTGCGGCAGACCCAGCTGCAGCAGCATCTTCATATGCGTCGCATCCAGATTGAAATAGCTCAGCTTCAGTTCAAAATCAAACGTTTCGCGGCGCTTGTACATATAGATGAAGCACGCTGCAAAGCTGGCCAGCTGGGAAATAACCGTCGCGATGGCGGTTCCTGCCGCGCTCAGCGGAATCACCGCGACCAGCAGGATGTCCAGCACGATGTTCACCACCGCCGCAATGATAATAAACAGCAGCGGGCGCTTGCTTTCGCCCATGCCGCGCAGGACACCGCTGACGGCGTTATAGCCGAAGATAAACGGCAGTCCAATGGCGGTGATGACCATGTAAGACGTTGCCTCTCCCATTGCCTCCTCCGGGCAGTTCAGCATCCGCAGAATCGGCTTCGTCAGCACGATGGTAAGGACCATCAGGACGAGCGAGGCAATCATCATCAGGGTGATGAAGGTGCCGGTCGCCTTTTTCTGGTCGCCGAATCGCTTTGCGCCTGCCAGCTGGGCAATATAAATCTGTCCGGCAGATGCAAAGGCGGTTGCAACCGGCGTCAGGAAATCGGCAATTTCGCCGCCCGTGTTGACGCCTACCGTGCCCACATTGCCCACAAACTGCCCGATGACCATCAAATCCACCATGGAATACAGCTGCTGGATCAAATTTGCCAGCACAATGGGCATCGCGAAGAGCATCAGGGACTTCCAGATAGGTCCGCTCGTCAAATCGCGACCGACCCTTTTTTTCATCACTGCCGTCATTTCAAATCCTCCTCAAAAAAGTTTCAGAACACACTTTAAAACGCGTTCTAATTGTGCTATACTTATCATAAATCGCCTGAGGAGGTTTGTCAAGTCCCTTCATCGGGAAATTTGCATTTCTCTTCGCGAAGGAAGGAGGAACCCATGACGGACACGCAATACCGCGCATCGTACGTGCGCATCGGCGCCTTCATGCAGGGCATCAACGCCGTTTTCTACGTCCCTGCCAACCAAAAAAGCAGCACAGGCATCGTCGTGCTGCATTCCGATTCTGATTACCTCTCTTTTCCCGGCGGCGCGGGCATGGCCTCTCGCGGCTTCCTGACCCTGTGCGCAAATGTCGAAAATCCATCTGACCCGCTGGAGAAGAAGCTTCTTTCCGTCAAGCTGGCAGTGGAGGAAATGCGCCGTCAGCCGGGAATCGACCGGATTGTCCTGCTCGGGCACAGCGGCGGTGCAACGCTGATGAGCCTGTATCAGGCAGTTGCCGAAAACGGCACCGATATTTTTCGGGATGAGCACCGCATCGTCAAGCTTGGTGATGTGCCGTCCCTGCCGGCTGCGGATGGTGTCATGCTCATTGATTCCAATTTCGGCAACGGCGTGATGACGCTTGTCAGCATTGACCCTGCCGTTCAGGATGAAGCAAGCGGATGCAGCAACAACCCTGCTTTTTACCCCTTTTCCGCAGAAAACGGCTATCGGGCAAACGGCGTCACCCATTACAGCGACGCATTTCTCTCTTCCTATTATAAAGCACAGGCAGAACGCGCTGACCGAATCCGTGAAAGGGCGCTTGAGCGCCTGTCCATGCTGGAAAAGCATCAGGGGCGCTTTGCGGATGACGAACCGTTCCTGATTCCCGGCGGCAGTCAGGTTGCGCCGAACAACCGGCTGTTTCCGCAGGATTTGCACCTGCTGTCGCACACGAAGGAGCAATATGACCTGATTCACGGCAGAGACGGCAGCGTCACGCACGAAATCATCCGCTCCCTGCGCACACCCCGCGGCGCGCTGTACGGCACAGAGCTCTATGGATTAGGCTGCTGGAACACCACTGTCCGCACGTACCTTTCTTCAAACTGCGTGCGCACAACGCCCGACTATCGGGTGTCAGAAACCGGCGTTGAGGGCATTGATTACGATTCCTGTTTCTGCTGCACGCCCGGCAATGTGAAGCACATTCATGCCCCGATGCTGATCATGGGGATGACCGGTGGCTACGAGTGCATCGCCAGCGAGGTCATCTACGAAAACGCCGCCTCCGCCGACAAATCCATCGCCTTTGTCGAGGGCGGCACGCACATGCTGGGCACGGCACACGACGCGGAGCAATATCCCGGACAATTCGGTGATGCGCCGTCTGCGCTGTTTGACGCCATAGCGCAATGGCTGACAAGGAGGATGAAATGATGAACGGCAATTCTGACGAACTGAACCGCCCCTACCTGAACCGGCTGACCATCAACTACCGCTACATCGGCACGGAGGAGGCATCGACCGAATGCACGCTTTTCGGTCGGAAATTAGCCACGCCGATTCTGCTCGGCGGTCTCGCGCATTACGAGCGGCTCAATGAAAGCGGTATGGCAGGCTATGCCGCCGCTGCCGCATCAGCCGGGACAGCCATGTGGACCGGCTTCTCCACCGATGCGGAAATCGAATCGGTCGTTGCTGCCGGCATTCCCGCCGCGCGCATCATCAAGCCGTTCGCCGACACCGATGACGTGCTTTCGATGATTGCGCATGACGAAAAGGCAGGCTGCTGCGCCATCGCCATGGATATCGACCATGCCTACAACAAGCGTGGTTTTCACGATTCCTTCGGCGGAAGACCCCTTGCATCGCCCAGCGTATCCGTCCTGCGAACGTATGCGAAAAGCACCTCGCTTCCCTTCTTCTGCAAGGGCGTGTTGAGCGTTTCGGACGCCGTTTCCTGCGCCGAAGCAGGGATTGCCGGCATTGTCGTCAGCCAGCATCAGAACATGTTCCCATGGAATCCGCCTGTGCTGTCCGTCCTGCCGGAAATTCGCAGGGCAGTCGGCAGCAGCCTGACCATCCTGTGCGACAGCGGTCTTGACACCGGCTATGAATGCTTCAAGGCGCTCGCACTCGGCGCGGACGGCGTATTCACGGTACGCCCCATGATGCCGATTTTCCGCGAAAAGGGCGCGTCGGGCATCGCGGAACGCCTGACGCAGATGACGGATGAGCTGCGCTGCGCCATGTCGCGCACCGGCTCAAAGGATGTCCGCCATATTGATTCCTCTGCCATTCGCTTCATTTGAAAGGAGATTGTTTGATGATTGACTTAAAGGCGAACCCGTTTTTCCTGTCGGACGAACAGGTTAATTGGGTGCATGTGACGCTCGCTTCCATGACGGATGAAGAAAAGCTCGGGCAGCTCTTCTGCCTGATGGGTCAGGATTATCCCATGGCGCAGATGGCACAGATGGTCAGTTGCGGCAGGGTCGGCGGCATTCTGTATCGTCCGGAGGCAGCACAGTCCATTCGTGACCGCTGGGCAACGCTTGATCCGCTGGCACGGATTCCCCTGCTCAAGGCAGCCAATCTGGAGGAAGGCGGCGCCGGCGCCATCACAGACGGCACGCTTTTCGGCTGGCCGATGCTGACCGCCGCGACGGATGACGAGTCGGTCGCCGCAAAATTCGGCACGGTCTGCGGCGCTGAAGGGCGGAGCACAGGCATCAACTGGACGTTCTCACCCGTCAGCGACATCGACATGAATCCCCTGAACCCCATCACGAATGTCCGCACCTTCGGCAGCGACCCCGAACGCATCAGGCGCATGACCGGCGCATATGTGGATGCGGTGCAGTCCTGCGGCGTTGCGGCGTGCGCCAAGCATTTTCCCGGCGACGGCGTAGACTACCGCGATCAGCATCTGCATCCCACCTATAACAGCCTGAGTGCGCGGGAATGGTACGATACCTACGGCGCCATCTACCGGAACCTGATTGACCGTCATCACCTGCTCAGCGTCATGGTCGGGCATATTGTGCAGCCGAATGTGGAAATGGACATCAATCCGTCCCTTCAGTTTGCGGACTGCCTGCCGGGCTCGCTGTCGCATGAGCTGCTGACCGGCGTGCTGCGCGGCAAATTCGGCTTCAACGGCGTTATCACGACGGATGCAACCATCATGGGCGGATTCTGTCAGGCGATGGCGCGGCGCGATGCCATTCCTGCCGCCATCATGGCAGGCAACGATATGCTTGTTTTCTCAACGGACAGCGACGAGGACTTCGGCTATCTTCAGGCAGCGCTGTCAGACGGTCGGCTGACGCATGAGCGCCTGAACGAAGCGGTGACACGCATTCTGGCGCTCAAGGCAAAGGTCTGCTTTCAACCAGAGTGCAAGATAGCATCAAGCGGCGCTGAATGGCATCGCGAGGCAGCGGAAAAGGCAATCACGCTTGTCAAGAATACAAGCGCAGTCCTCCTGCCCGTCACGCCGGAAAAGTACCCCGTCATCCGCCTGATTTGCCTTGGCAGGGACGACATTGCAGACGGCAGCGTCCGGGCGATTGTCACCGAATGGCTGCAAAACGCCGGCTTCTCCGTGGAATGCTACAATCCCCTTGCGGATGAGCTGCACGGCACCTCCACCCTGTCCGACCGCCGCCTGACGCTGTACATCATGAATCACGAGCACGCTTCCAATCAGACCACCGTGCGCATCGACTGGAGCAAAAAGCACGCGCTGGACATGCCGCGCTTCGTGCATGAAGAGCCATGCGTTATGGTTTCGCTGGCGAATCCGTATCTCTTGCAGGATGCCCCGCGCATTCCCGTATACATCAATGCCTATACCGCCACGCGCACCGTCATTGAAACGGTTTTGAACAAGCTGCTCTGCGGCGGACCCTTCACCGGAATCAGCCCGGTCGATGCGTATTGCGGACTGCCGGACACGCGGCTGTAACGGGGGTGCTGATATGCCAATCGGTGTCATCATCAACTGCCTGTCCGTTGCCCTCGGCGGGCTTGCCGGCTCCGTCTTCGGGCAGAAAATGACGGCAGAGCTCAAGGAAAAGCTGAATCTCGTCTTCGGCGTCTGCTCCATGGGCATCGGCATCAGCGCCATCGTGCTCATGCAGAACATGCCTGCCGTTGTGCTTTCGCTCATCATCGGCACGCTGCTCGGCGTTGTCTGCCATCTGGAGCAGCGCATCCATCATGCAGGCGCGGCCATGCAGCGGCTCATTCCCGGTGCTGCCGCCATGGATGAATCAACCGCCTCCCTGCTGGTCACCGCCATCGTGCTCTTCTGCGCCAGCGGTACCGGCATATACGGCGCCATCATTGCCGGCATGAACGGCGACCATTCCATTCTCATCGCCAAATCCGTTCTGGATTTTTTCACCGCGATGATTTTCGCATGCAATCTCGGTCAGGTGACGGCGCTCGTTGCCGTGCCGCAATGCGTGATTTTCATCGTCCTGTTCTACTGCGCCAAGCTGATTGGTCCCTTGACCACCGCGTCCATGGTAAATGATTTCAAGGCGTGCGGCGGACTCATCATGCTCGCGACCGGACTGCGCATCGCCAAAATCAAGTCCTTCCCCATTGCCGACATGATTCCGGCGATGGTGCTTGTCTGGTTCATCAGCGCAGCGTGGACAAACGCGGTTCTGCCGCTGCTTTCAGGGCTTTAAGGAGGATAGAGATGCATTATCAGGGTATTATCTTCGATTTGGACGGCGTAATTTGCTCAACCGATGAATATCACTATCAGGCATGGAAGGCGCTTGCCGACCGTCTGGGCATCCCCTTTGACCGCGAAAGGAACAACCTGCTGCGCGGTGTAAGCCGGATGAAGAGCCTCGAAATCATTCTGGAAAAGGCTGACCGTTCCTACACGGACGAGGAGAAGGTCGCCCTTGCCGAGGAAAAGAACGAGCGCTACCGCCAGCTGCTGCGCAACATGAGCCCCGCCGATCTTTCCGCAGATGTCCGCCGCACGCTGAATGCTCTTCGGGCAGATGGGCTGCTTCTGGCTATTGGCTCCAGCAGCAAAAACACGCCCTTCATTCTGTCGCGCATCGGTCTCTCCGGCTTCTTCGATGCTGTGGCAGACGGCAACTGCATCACCCGCTCCAAGCCCGACCCGGAGGTGTTTCTGACGGCGGCGGCGATGCTTCATCTCTCCCCTGCCGACTGTCTGGTTGTGGAGGATGCGCATGCCGGCGTACAGGCGGCTGTCAGCGGCGGCTTTGACTGCGCCGCGATGGGCGACGCCAAAGACGACCCGCTCGCCGCCTTCCATCTGCAAAGCTTTCCGGAGCTGCTGAACATCGTCAGCCAGTAATCGCCGCAGAGCAGTTTTTTTGCAAGTCGACAAATTCCCTTTGCCAATACGCCGTCTGCGCGTTGACAAAGGGAATTTTGATTTGCTTGTTAAGGCAGGTTATTGATCCATGCAGTTCACAAAATCATCGATTGCGATGCCGTTTGACAAACAGATCGTCCCAGCCTCTCAAGGCTGCGCCAAGGAGAAGCACACCGCCGAGAATCCAATAGATCATCACCAGCAGGTTCGTTGTCCCGTATATTTCCAGCACGCCTGTCATGAAGCTGCCGATGGTCAGGGTTGCGATGCCGGCATGTCCGAGCAGGCGGTCAAAGCCTCCCGGAAGGGTGCATTCCGGAAGCAGGGCATAAATCAGGTACAGGAACGCGCCGCACAACGGAAAGGCAAAGGCATAGAGCATGAAATACGAATACACCTCATAGCTGAACAGTTCATAAACGCCGCCAATTATTGCGCATAACGCGGCAGCAATCAGATAACCCAGCGCAATTTTAGCCGCACACAATCGCGCATCAACGCCCGACATAGACAATATCGCTCACCTCGCGTTCGTTGAATTTGTTGCCAGTCGCAGTCGGGTTATTCACGATTTCGCCCTGAAAAACCATGCAGGACGAGCCGCCGCCATCCAGATTATAAGCGATTTCGACATCGAACTCGTTCATCACCTCAGCCAATTCCCCAATCGTCAGACCATCGCTTTCGTCCGTGCGTCCATCAGCCACAACGAAAAAGTAATGCAGTTCATCCGCATAGCCGATGGCGGTGCGCGGGTTGCGCGTCTTATCCTTGCCGCGCAGTTCGCTTTGCGTGACGGTGATTTCGCCGTTTTCAATCAGCGCAGGACCAAACGAAAGCACCTGAACGCCGCCGTTCTCCAGCACGGTTTGCAGCGCCGACTCCTGCTCCCTGATGATGCCAAAGGTCCCATCCTGATAGATGACCAGATCCTCCTGCTCGTTTGATCGGGTCGTGCGGTAAATCACGCCGTTGCGCAGGACATAGCCTCTTTCCTGCGCCCCGTAATAATCGCCGTTGACGGCCAGAATGGCGTTGTTTCTCTCTGCCATTACAGACGGCTGCTCCTTGATGTTTTTGCCGTACAAGTCGTTCGCCAGCGCCGTCTTGAGCTGCGACGGAGAGGAAAGCTGAATTTCCGCCACATAAATATCAGAATCAAAGCCGCGATAGGCTGATACGGTCACGGCAATGTCGCCATCGTCGTATTCATGGAGAAGATTGACAAAGGTCAGCGCCGTTTCTTCCTGCGAAACATCCACGCTTTCCGCGACGGAATAGGTACGCGGGATAACAAAGGTGTCCAGCAGCAGATATACCGTGAATGCGACAATCGCAAGTCCGTAGGCGATGCCGCAGCGAATGCAGATTTTTTTCAAAAGAATTTCCTCCTATGCGTTATTGTGACAGCATCCAGTCGAGCAGTCCAAAATCCTCGTTCAGCCATGCCAGCGCCGGAACATCTCTGTGCCCGGCATTTTCAAAGCAGGTATATTTTGCCTTTGGATTCACCGCGTTTAACGCAGACACAAAATCGGTTGATGAGGACGGATCAACGATTTTATCGTTCTCCGCGACAAACACCCAAATGGGCAGCTCGGACAGTGCGTCCTGATTCTTTTGCACAAGCTGCACGCTGCCGCTCATGGGCACAATGCAGGAAAACCGTTCCGGCGCAAGCGTTGCCAGCGTCCATGTGCCTGTGCCGCCCATGCTGTGCCCCGTCAGAATCACGTGCCCTCCATTGATCGAGGGATTGCTGCAAACGGAATCAATCAGCGCAAAAACCTGTTCGCTGATGCTTTGCCAGCCGTTCTTGTTGCTTGGGCATTGCGGGATGAGGACATAAGCGCGGATGTCGCCCAGCTTGCCCTCCTGCACATATTTCGGGAAGCCGTCTGCCTGCGTGATGAGCGTAAGGTCGCTGCCCTTCCCGCTGCCACCGTGCAGGTAAACGATCAGCGGAAGCGCTTCATCGCCCACATTGTTCGGCGTGTAGAGCCAATAGCCCAGCGTATTGCCGGTGGCAGGGGTCGCCGTCATCGTGCCATAGGCGTTGCTTACCGTTTCTGCTGTCGATGAGGCTGCTGTATGATTGACCGGCTGCGCCTGCTTTGCATGATTGACCGGCTGCACCTGCTTTTCGGTTTTCCTGCTTTGCGAAATCGGGAAAAATTGAATAATCTCGCTGATTTGACGGCTGTTCGTCTGCTCTGCATTCGTCAGAACAGTCAGCTTTTTCCCGACCTGAAGCGCCGGTGCGCTGACGATGATGCTCTTAAACGATGCCGCAGGCGTAAAATTCAACACCTGCTGGTCATCCACAAGCAGGGTAATGGCCGTGCCGCTCGGTTGCTGTTCCTTCCATTTCAGAGTGACGCAGGCTTGATTCTCCATCTGATTGAAGGTCTGCGTGTTCTTGCCGTAGCCGCCCGATGCAATCAGGATGCCGCCGGTCATTCTGCATTCGCAAACCTCGGGATAATCAATCGCCACTTCCTTCATCTCGTTGCTGCTGGCCGCATAGGTGATGCCGCCTGTGATGAGAATGCTGCCGTTGGAGTCAATCGCATCCCCGCCGGCCAGAATGTGGTGTTCGCCGCCGGAAACGGTGATATCGAAGTTGTGGCTCTTCTTGCGGCGTCCGCTTTCCGCCTCAGAGACGGCTTTGGAAGCGGCATTCCAGCCATCGTCAATGGCGGTCACATCCGTTTTCCCGTCTATGAAGAGGATATGCATCGCCTCGATGCCCTCATAGCTATCTGTGATGACGATTTCGCCGCCGTTCATGGTGAAGGTATCATCCGCATGAATGGCGTCATCGTTGCTGGACAGTTCAAAATAGCCATCCGAAATCGTGATGCTCCCATTGGCGTGTATCGCATCGTCACGGCTGCTGATATTGAATATGCCCGCCAGCACCTGAATATTCGTTGCCTTCATACCCTTGCAGCTTTCGGCATTCGTCTCCTCCGCCGTTTCTTCTGTGCTGATTTGTGCAGCCTGATCGGCCTTGCGCACGGGTGCGGTCAATTCCTGCCGATATTCAGGCAAGCATCCGCCGCCGGATGTGATGCTGTAATTGCCGCCGTTCAGACAGAGCTCCGTTTCAGCCTGAATGCCGTCCTTCTGGGCGACGATGGTCACATTGCTGCCCAATGCATAAACCCAGCCGCGTTCTGCGTCCTTCTCATTGGTGGATTTGATGCCGTCATCCCCTGCGGCGGCAGAAACCGTTGCGTAATAGAGCAGGACGGAATCCTTGCCGCGAATAGCATCCCCTTTGCTTTCAATCACGATGTTGGCATCGGCAATCGTCAGGCTGTCCTTGCTGACAAGACCGTCCAGATATTGCGCGGTGATTTGCAATGTCCCGGTCCCGTTCAAAAACAGATCCGCCTTGGAAAAGAGCGCGCCGTTAGGTTCATCCTCGCCGTCAGGCAGCGTATAAAACGGACTGTCCACCAGCATGTTTTTCGTTCCGTCAGCCAACGTCATCACAATCTTGTCAGCCGCCTGAATATGCACGGCAGGACCGTCGGGAGAGGTGATGCTGATGTTGCTCAAAAGCAGCTTTACCTCTGCGTCCGGCGCATTGATAATGAGCTGACCAACGCAGCTCCCCTGCACGAGATAGGTTCCGGCTTTTGAAATGGTATTCGCGCCATCCTGCAGTTGGATCGTTGTGCCGCATTCCTCCGGCTTGATGGGCGTCCTGTTTTCTTCCTGACAATAGACGGAAATATCGGGCGAAGCCGCCTCCGCGGTCAGAAAAAAGCTCAGGGAAGTGATCATCAGGAGCATCCATATCAATCGTTTCAAAGCGTTTCATCCTTTCATGGGCGATGACTCTTGGCGCAGCACCCATGACTATCATACAGTTCCTTTCTGAAAAAAAGCTGAAAACAGGCTTTCAGGTTTCTTTCAGCCTCATGATTTACAATGACTTTTGCCTATGTTATAATGTGGAAGGATACAACGCAGGAGGACAGCATGAAGGTTTTGATTGTAGAAGACGAACGCAGGTTGGCCAAGGCGCTGCAGCATATTCTGACGGAAGCAGGCTATGAAGTCACCACTGTCTATACAGGGGATGATGGGCTGCATTATGCGCTCAGCGGCGCTTATGATTTAATCGTTCTGGATGTGATGCTGCCGGGCATGGACGGCTTTTCCGTCGTAAAATCAATGCGGCAAAAGCAATGCCGTGTGCCGGTGCTGATGCTGACGGCGAAATCATCCATTGCCGATAAGGTGAACGGCCTTGACGCAGGCGCGGACGACTACCTGACCAAGCCCTTTGAGCCGGAGGAGCTTCTGGCGCGGATTCGCGCCCTGCTTCGGCGTGGGGACAATGCCGCAGCGGATGAAATCGCCGTTTTTGATTTGCGGCTGACCACGGAAACGCATTTCCTGTGCTGCGGTGAACGCAACATTCAGCTAAGCAGCAGAGAATATCAAATCATGCGGCTGATGATGAACAACACGGAACGGTATTTGTCCAAGGATGAGCTTCTGCTGCGGGCGTGGGACATGGCGACCGAGGCGGGTGACAACTGCGTGGAGGCGTACATTTCCTTCCTGCGCAAAAAGCTGAGTTATCTTAAAAGCAGCACGACCATTGCCACGCTGCGCAAGGTGGGCTACCGATTGGAGGAGAGCACATGATGCTGAAAAAACTCCGCCGCCGCATTGTGCTGATGCTCATGACGGTGTTTCTTGTGCTGATTGCCGGCGTCATCGCCTGTATGAGCATGATCAACGCCCAGCAGACAATGGAGCGTCAGAAGCAAAGCCTGCGCAGCGCCGCGTTAAAGCCCATGACGCGCCGCTCCACCGAGGAGCAGACGGAGCGCAATTCCGCCGATACGCCTTTTTTTGCTGTACGCGTTGACCCTGATGGCAACGTGACCTCCGTTTATCGGTATGCCTATGAAATCAGCGAGCAGGAGGCAACTCGCGACGCTGAAAAGGCCATGCGCAGCGGACGAATCAGCGGGCTTTTGCGCGAGCAGCAGGTGCGCTATCTCGTCCGCACGGATGCCGATGGCTATTCCCGCGTGACCTTCATCAGCATCGCTGAGGATACGGCACAACAAAAACAGCAGCTTTTTTATTCGCTGCTGTTGATTCCCGTGCTTCTTCTCCTGCTCTTTGCCGTTGTTGCATTGCCGCTGTCCCGCCAATTAACCAAGCCTGTTCAAAGCGCGTGGGATGCCCAGCGTAATTTTATTGCCGATGCAAGCCACGAATTAAAAACGCCCCTGACCGTGATTCTTGCCAACCTCTCCATCCTGCAAAAAAACAGGCAGAAGACCATCGAGGACTGCGAGGGCTGGCTTGAAAGCACGCAGGAGGAAGCCCAGCAGATGCGCAAATTGGTGGAGGAAATGCTGCTGCTGGCACGCACCGAGGATGAGCAGCCGGCAACCGTCTTTTCAACGGTCAATCTTTCTGAAATGCTGGAAAAAACGATCATGACCATCGAGCCGATGGCGTTTGAAAGCGGCGTGACGCTAAGCACCGACATCATGGAGAATATAACCGCCGCCTGCAGTGAAACGCACATCCGTCAGCTGATGATGATTCTGCTGGACAACGCCATTAAATACGCGGGCGACGAGAAAAAAGTCACGGTGACGCTTGCTCAGAAGCAGGACCGCTGCGAGCTGCGCGTCAACAATACAGGCGCTCCCATTTCCGCCGAAGCCCTCTCCCACGTGTTCGACCGCTTTTATCGCGGCGATGCAACCCGTACAACCAAGGGCTTTGGTCTCGGCTTATCCATTGCAAAAAAAATCGTTGAAATGCATAAAGGCACCGTGCAGGTGCTCAGCAATGAAGCCGATGGAACAACGTTTGTTGTGAAAATGCCCATCCATTAAAGCAAAATCATGACGGCGGATAAGAAGACGGGCAAGCGCACGATTTTTGTCTGAAACCACATCCTGCACAACAGCCTGATTAAAATAACACCGCACAGCTCGGAGGTGACTCCGAATTGTGCGGTGTTGCTGTACGTTAATTCATCGCGACCGGCAGATCGGGCACAAGCGCAGTCACATCCAGCTTTTCGGGAAGCTTGTGATTGCATGCATCCGTCACAATCGTGATTTCCGATTCGTATTGGCTCCAGCTTACGCAGTTCTGCGCATGGTTCATGAAATCATCATCCATGCCTTCCGGAACGCGCACGGTCAACTGTTCAGCCACATGGAAGAGCAAGCCCATCTCAGAGGACGAGAAATCGCATCCGTCGAAGCAGACCTCCGAGAGATTCGGGCAATTCACCACGCAGTTTTGGGCAAACGAGGATACTTTGCTGGTGAAGTGAAGCGATGTCAGGTTCTCACAGGAGGAGAATGCGCCATAGCTGATTTCCGTCGCATCCGCCACAAAGGAGCTGATTCCGGCAAAGTTGAATACGGATTCGCCAATTCGATCGACGTGCGCACCGAAATACAGATTCGTCAGGGAGCCGGCATTATCGAACGCATAGTTGTCAATCATGCGAACGCCGTTGACGAAAATCACCGTATCAAGGCTCTTGCACATCATAAACAGCTGACGTCCTGTGGATTCAAGCGGAGCATAGCAGATGAAGGTTTCAAGCTGCTGCATGTAGGAAAGCAGCTCGTCAGGCAGCGATTGAATGGTCTCCGGAAGCACCAGCGTGCGCAAATGCACCCATTCGGTTTGATTGGTGTCTATGTCGGTATTCGTGTAATCGCGGCAGGAACCAAACACATTGTAGTTGCTGAAGCCCACAACCGTCACGCCGCCGATTTCACGCGGAACGACCACGTCCACTTCCTTGCCGGTATATGCGCTGATCAAACCGGTTTCCGGATCAAAATCAAAGCATTCTGCGGACGTTGCTTCAAACGGCATTTTCACGAAGCTGCTTTCCTCGCCTTCGCGCACCAGCGGATTGTACCAGGGCGTTGCCAGCTTCACGTTCAATGCGGCCAGCTGTTCATCGGTAGCGGATGCGGAAACGCGGATTTCTGCCGCTGTTCCTGCAAACGCGTTTGATGCGACGTTTACATCGGCCTTCAGAATCACCGCCGTCAATGCGGTATTTGCAAACGCGCCCTCGCCGATTTCGGTGATGTTCGACAGATTCACAGCGGAAATCGCCGTATCAGCAAAGGCATTCGCACCGATACCGGTCACGTTTTCGCCGAGCGAAAGCGTAGTCAGCGCCGAACCGGCAAACAGATTCGCCGGCACTGCACCCTGCTGAATGACCGCTTCGGTCAGCGCAGGGCAGTTGGCAAAGGAGCCTTCAGGAATCAGGGAGGCGTCGCAGAGGATGGTCACCTTCCTGAGGCTCGTCAAGCCCTCAAACGCGCCCTCGCCGATTTCCGTCACGGATTCGGGAATGGTCAGCTCTTCAAGCTGCACGCAGTTTGCAAAGGCTCGCGCACCGATGGTCGTCACAGAATCGAACAGATCCACGTGCTTTAAGCTGCTGCCTTCAAACGCCGATGCGCCGATGGTCGTGAACAGGTCATTGTAGCAGACGGCAAAGTATTCAACCGTTTGATTGCCCTTCAAAGCGCCGTCAGCGATGCCGGTGGTTTTTATGCCGTCGAAGGAATCGTGCGGCCGAATGGCGGTAAGGCTGCCGGCATACGACGTGAGCAGACCGTTTTCGTACGTTGCAGCGTTGCTTTCCACATACTGGACCTGCGTGTTCTGCATGCGCCATACGCGGCAGGTAAGCCCCTGTGCATCGACAACCGCCTGCAAATCAAGCATTTGCTGCTTTGTGCAGTGCTCGTTCAGGTCGATATCGGCGAGTACGCTGCATTCCGCAAATGCGTTGTCGCCCAGCTGCGGAAGCGTTTCGCCGTCGAAGTAAATATAGGTAAGCGCCCAGTTTTTGCTGAACGCGCCGCTGCCGACGCTTTCCAGCGTGCTCGGCAGGTAGAATTCAGGAATGGAGATGCAGCCGCTAAAGGCGTTGTCGCCGATGGACACGAGCCCCTCGGGAAGCGTGACCGCCGTGTTGATTCGCGCGCTCTCGAAGGCATTCGCGCCGATGGTCTGAACGCCTGAAAGCTCAAGCGTTTTACCCGAATAGCCGTTAGCAAACGCACGGTCGGCGATGGTCACCAGCGTCGACGGGAAAGCAACATATTGAAGCGTTTCGCAGCCTTCAAAAGCGGAAACGCCGATGCTTTCCAGCCCCTCCGGCAGCTCCAGAACGGCGAGATAATAATCAGCCCTGAAAACCGAATCGCCAATAGCCTTCACGGGAATGCCGCCAACAGTTTCCGGAATGCGCAAATACGTCGCGTATCCGAAATAGGCGGTGATGGTGCCGTCTGGATCGATTTCAAACAGATCATCCGCAAAGCCGTCATTGTCGATGACCGCGGCATTTTTCCCGCTCGCCTGCACAGTCACCTCGCTGCCCGCCGCTTCAAACGCCGCCTTGTAGGCTTCCATCTGATCGTCCGGCACATAGGCAACAGCGCCTTCTGCAATGCTGGAGAAGGCGCTCGTTCCAATGACAGGGCAGACGCCCTCGAACGTGATTTCCTTCAGGGCAGCGGAAAAGTAGAATGAATATTCGCCGATGTATCGAACGCCCGCAGGAATCGTGACGGACGCAAGCGCGCCGCAGTTCCAGAAATTCTGGTCGCCGATGACAATCAGGCTTTCGGGCAGCGTCACCTCCGTCAAGGCATTGCACCAGCTGACGGCGCCATTGCGCATCTCCAGAAGCGTTTCCGGAAGCGTCAGGGCTGTGATGCTGTCGCTCTTGATTGCGTTTTCGCCGATGACGTCTACAGTGCCCTCGCCGATTTGACCGGGAACGACCACCGCGCCGCCGGAACCGGCATAGCCGTTTAAAACGTAGTACTCCTCATTGAAGCTCCAGTCGGAGGATTCCGCCAGCGCAGGAATGCACAGCGCCAGCAGCAGGATCAGCGTCGGTAGCAGCCATTTCTTCATGGTTTTACCTCCTTTATTTTCACAAATCCGGCAAAATGCCGAAATGCAGCCCCTTCCATCTATCACTCAGTATATCAGAAAAGCTGCGTCAATGCAACTCATTTCAGGACAATACGTCGTCAGCCCTGTCATGCTTTCTTCTGGTCAGGTGCGCCTTCCGGGAGGATGATTTTGTTGGCGAAAAAGAAGATCACCACGCGCACACCATGATGCATCGATTAAAAGGCAAAATTGCATCCATAAAAATACTGATGAAATGATAACCAAAATTTTCCTTGACAAATTGTTCACAAAATGCTATAATGATGATGAACCGTTTCCCCCGAATGCTTTACGAATGGATACGCCTCTTTAGAGAGGAGGATTGGGCGGCGCACTGCTTAAGATGGTATGTTTACGACTGACCTAACCGAAGGAGGAAGAAAAATGAAACGTTTCTTTTCGCTTTTTCTTGCAGTTTGCTGTCTTTGCATTTCATTGTCGCTCGTTTTTGCCGAAACGTCAGAAAACACCCTTGTGGTCGTAATTCTGGATTATAAATCCAATGCAGAAAATGTTCCTATTGAAGAAGCTTTCTTTAAAATGCATCCTGAAGCAACCATTGAATACCGTCTTTATACAACGGAACAATTTACAAGCCTGCTGTTGAATGGTCAATGCGATGCCGATATCGTGATTGCAGACTATCCGTTGGCATTGTCAATGGCGCAAAAAGGCTATTCGCAGACGTTGGATACAATCGGTTTGACGGAGTATCCGGAACAGCTCATCGATTTGAGCAGACTGCTGATGTACGAAGGAAAGCTGATCGGGCTGCCGTTTTATATCGTCGAGGAATGCTTTTTCTGGGATTCCGGTGCCGCGAGAAAAGCAGGTGTTTCCAATCCTGCAGCCGATGGTTACTGGACGTGGGAGGCGTTCGCTGAGCTTTGCCGTCAGCTACCGAAGGATACAGACGGCGACGGCGAGCCGGATGTATATCTGATGTATGGGAGCGCACTTGCGAACTGCCCGTATCTGCAGAATGCAAATGTCGACATGTTCCTGAATTTTAATTGGCTGCATCCTGAACGAATCGACCAGTTCTTTGACGAATATCTTGATTTGTTCCGAGAAGTCCTGACGTCAGATGCCTATTTGAATATGTACTCGGAACGCAAAAATCAATGCAGCGTAATCATTTCCGTTTCAGGCGGCATCAATCCGCTCTTACAGAGTGGGAATCTGATTCCCGGACCTGCCTTCAGCGAAGATGAAAATTATCATGTGGGCGGTTTGATCAGCTGCGTCCTGATGAAGAATGCGCAGCATCAGGAGCTGGCGGCTGATTTCCTTCGCGGCATGCTGTCCAGTGACGCGCTTTCGCTGTGCGACATACAGCACGATTATTACATGATGGGGCAAAATCCGCCGACACGCCGAATCACCAACATGAAGGATCTTTTGCCGACCTTCACCGATGTCAACGGGATTCAGACCGCATATGTCAAGGCGGGACGACGCTATTTTACGGCTGCATACAGTGTGGGTGGATATGCAACGGCACAGGAATACCGCAAAAACGTCCTTGCGACAACCTTCCCGGGCGCCGGCGATTTCCATGGCGCCGTTTGGGCGAACCTGCAGGACTGGTATCTCGGCAATATCACCGATGAAGAGCTGAAGGAAAACGTGGTTTATCTTGTCCAAATGGCAATGGAGGAGTGAATCCGCATGGCTCGTCCATCCAACCAACGTTTCATTTATCCTCGGCAGGACGTGCTTTTTCTCCTGCCGGGGCTCCTTGGCTTTGTCCTGTGCTATATCGCGCCGTTTTGCATGTCGCTTGTTTCCTCGTTTCTGGATAACAGCGCATCGGCGCATTTTGTCGGCATCGGCAATTACGTTGCCGTCTGGCAGAGCAGCTTTTATGCGCTCGCGTTCAGAAATACGCTCAAATTCTTCCTGCTTGCGGTCAGCATTTCGCTGATTTGCGGATTTCTGCTTGCAAACGCGATTTTCTGGCATAAAAAAGCATCTTTGCTGACGCTTGTATTGCTGATTCCGATTTTCCTGCCGACCTCGGCGATTGTACCGCTTTGGAAGGCGCTCTTTGGCGGCAGCTCGTGGCTTGTAAGGGCACTCAAGCCGCACGATGGCGACTGGAAATACATCACGCTCCTGACGCTGTATCTCTGGAAAAACGTAGGCGCCGTGAATCTGCTGATGCTGATCGGCATGCAGGCGATTGAACCGGCGATTTTTGACGCGGCATTCGTTGACGGCGCATCGCATCGGACGATTGCATGGCGGATTTCGCTGCCGCTGCTGCGTCCGGTGATTTTCTTTTCGTATGTTTATCTGTCCATGAACGGTATGCGCGTTTTCCGTGAATCGTACCTGCTTTACGGCATATATCCGCCGCAAAAGCTGTATTTCATACAGAATTATGTCAACAATCACTTCACAAAGCTGGATTACGGTCTGCTTTCGGCAGGGTCGGCCCTGTTCGCGCTGACTATGACGCTGCTGCTTCTCGCGATTTTCCTGCTGCTCAGGCGCAGAGAGGAGGATGCGCCGTGAAGCATGCGTTTCGGATGACAGCAACGCGATTGGCAGCAACGCTGCTGGTTGTCATCGTGCTGCTGCCGTTGTATCTGCTTTGTATACAATCCCTTGTACCGCCGTTTGACGCGCTGAGCATCTCCGCCGGCATGTCGCCCGTTCAGCTTTTCCCCAATCCCTTTTCGCTCGAACAATGGCAACAGTTGTTTTCCCATTCGTCCTATTGGATTGCTTTCGGGCGCAGCCTTGGTTGGACAATCGCCGCCTGTCTTGTACAGGTGCTTGTATCGTTTTTCGCCGGATACGTGCTGGCAAAGCAGCGCGCACGCTGGTGCATCGTGCTCGTCGGTGCGTACATGCTGATGATGCTCATGCCGCCGCAGATGACGCTCCTGCCGATTTACCGCATCGCCTATGCGAATCACCTGCTGAATCATCCGCTTCTGCTGTACGCACCGATTGTGTTCGCGCCGTTCGGCACCATCCTGATGCGGCAGATTCTCCTGCGCTGGCCGGATGAGCTGACGGATTGCCTCCGTCTGGAAGGCGGCAGCACGATTCAGCTGATGCGCTATGGGCTTATCCCCTATTGTCTGCCGAGTTTGGCTGTTCTGTTTGCGCTGACATTCGCGGAAGGCTGGAACCTCGTCGAGCAGCCGCTTCTCCTCGTGTCAGACTCGCTGAAGCAGCCGCTTTCCGCTCTGCTCAAGGAGCTTTCGGCCAGCAATCCGCAAATCATCTTTGCCGCATCGCTCATGGCGCTTGTGCCCGTGATCGCAGTGCTGCTCGCCCTGCGCGGCGCGATGAGGCGTTAACATCTGTCAGCCAGGCGCCTCATCAAACAACATGTCTGCACGTTTTTCAGGCAGCCGGGGAAACGCGCTCCGGTTGTGCCGCCAGAATGCATGGTGCGGACGAAGACGATGGAAGTTCCCGCGCAGATGGTGGCGCATCTGACAAAGCGGGGAACGATTGCCGATTCGATGTTTATCGATGCGTCGACCTCGGCAAAAGGCAACGCTTCCTATGGTATGATATGCTCCCTCCAGAGCAGACACTCGAAATAACAAAAAGTTTCGAGACCACACTGGAGGGAGCATATCAATATCATTTGAAATCAGATAGCACTTTTTGTTATCGCAACAATTCAAACAATGCAGTCATTTTTGTAGCCGCAGAAAAAAAACTGAAAAGCGCTGTACTGCCAACGCTTTTCAGGTTTTTGGAAGCACTAAATATTATTCCCACTCAATACTCGCCGGGGGCTTGGTCGTTACATCCAGCACAACACGATTAACGTGCTTGACCTCATTGACGATGCGTGCGGAGATGGTGCGGACGACATCGTAGGGGATGCGCGCCCAGTCGGCGGTCATGAAATCGTCGGTGGTGACGGCGCGGATGGCGATGGTGTAGTCGTACGTGCGCTCATCGCCCATGACGCCGACGGAACGGATGCCGGTCAGGACGGTGAAATACTGGTGGATATCGGCATCGAGACCAGCCTTGGCAATCTCCTCGCGGAGGACGGCATCGCTCTCGCGGACTATTTCGACCTTTTCGGGCGTGAGGTCGCCGATGACGCGGATGGCGAGACCGGGACCCGGGAATGGCTGACGCCAGACAAGATCATGCGGCAAGCCGAGCGTTTCGCCCAGTGCGCGCACCTCGTCCTTGAACAGCATGCGAAGCGGCTCAATCAGCTGCGTGAAGCCAAGCTCCTTGGGCAGACCGCCAACGTTGTGGTGGCTCTTGATGACGGCCGCGCCGGTTGCCTGACCGCTTTCGATCACGTCCGGATAAATGGTGCCCTGCGCAAAGAAGTCGAGCTTGCCGAGCTTTTCAGACTCCGCCTTGAACACCTGCAGGAAATCGCGACCGATAATCTTGCGCTTCTGCTCAGGGTCGGACACGCCCTTCAAATCCTCATAGAAAATCTTGCTTCCGTCTGCGGCAACCAGACGGACAGGGAAGGTGTGGGTGAACACGTCGACAACCTGCTCCGTTTCGCCCTTGCGCATGAAGCCGTGGTCGACATAAACGCAAGTCAGGCGATCGCCGATTGCCTTGTAAATCAGCGCTGCTGCGACGGACGAATCAACGCCGCCGGACAGCCCCAGCAGAACGGTACCCTTCTCGCCGACGATGTCGCGGATATTGCGGATGGCGGTCTGCGCGAACGTCTCCATCGACCAGTCGCCCACGCAATGGCACTGCTTCAGGAAGTTCTCGATGATCGTGCGCCCTTCGTCGGAGTGGGTGACCTCCGGATGAAACTGCACGCCGTAAATGCGTTTCTCATCGTTCGCCATGGCTGCGACCGGGCAATTCTGACTGTGCGCAATGGCATGGAAGCCCTCAGGGCACTGCTTGACCTGATACGTGTGGCTCATCCAGCAGGAGGAAGCATCCGACATGCCGGACAGCAGCGTCGTCTTGTCGTCCATGGTGACGGTGATGCGCCCGTATTCGCGCTGCTCCGCCTTCTGCACCGTGCCGCCGAGCAGATACGCCGTCAACTGCATGCCGTAACAGATGCCCAGCACCGGCACGCCCAGGGTGTACACGCCCTCATCGCAGCGGGGCGCATTTTCCTCCAGCACGCTTGCAGGTCCGCCGGACAGAATCACGCCGACCGGATTCAATTCGCGAATCTGCTCGATGGTCGCGTCATATGGCAAAACGCAGGAGTACACGCGGCACTCGCGCACGCGGCGCGCAATCAGCTGCGTATACTGTCCGCCAAAGTTCAGGATGACGATTTTTTGTGTTTCCGCCATTTCCTATATTCTCCCTCCAAATCATGTCGCCGCTGCGCAATCTCATCCGGCGCAGCTCGACCCTTCTATTTTGCCACATTTTACGCCCGAAAGCAAGCGTTTCTGTTTCCTTTTTATAATTTCGTTGCCGCTTCACTGCAAGGCGGCTTTTTTGTTCTCCGGATGGCTTATCATGCGTTTCCGGATGAATCTTTTCAGGCTAACATGTTAGTTTGCCCTGTTTCCCGTTTTTTGTTGATTTCGGTGTGATTTTTTCCATATCCGAAAGTCATTTTTTCTATTTTGTCTCTTGACAAGACCATTTTTCTACGCTATAATACCAATATACCTAACCGTTAAGCTAACAAGGAGAGGATATGCACGATGCTGAAACAGGATTGCAGCCGCCACATCCGCCAAACCCTCCTCCCCTTCTGGGAGAATCTTGCCGACTGGGAGCGCGGCGGCTTCTACGGCTATGTGGATTCATCGCTTCAGGTTAACCGCGAGGCGCACAAGGGCTGCATCCTGAACAGCCGCATTCTGTGGACGTTCTCCACGGCTGCCCGCGTCCTGCAGGATGCCTCTCTGCTGCGCTATGCGCGCCATGCGCTTGCGTTCATGCCGCGTTTTGAAGACCCTGCGCTCGGCGGACTGTACTGGTCGGTCACAGCGAACGGTCAACCGCTCGACCGTACGAAGCACACGTACTGTCAGGCTTTCGCGATTTACGGGCTTGCCGCGTTTCTGCGTGCTGTCGGCAGAGATGACCCGGATTATCAGCCGGCGTATGACAGGGCGTTTGCGCTCTTCCGGCTGATTGAAAGCAGGTGCAGCGACGAGGGCGGCTACGGCGAGGCGTATGAGCCGGATTTCCAGCCTGTCAGCAACGACAAGCTGTCGGACAACCCGAAGCTGATGGCGCGTCACGAAACGGCAAGCCGCACGATGAACACGCTGCTGCACGTGCTGGAGGCGTATGCGGAGCTGTATCGCGCCGTGCCGGACGATGCCGTGCGTCAGGCGGGTCAGAGGTGCCTCGAGCGCTTCCTGCATGTCATGTATTCGCCGGACAAGCGCCGTCTGGAGGTCTTCTTTGACCGCAATTACCGTTCGCTGCTCGATATGCAGTCCTTCGGGCATGACATCGAGGGCTCCTGGCTGATTTGGGACGCGGCGGAGACGCTGCTGCCCGTTGCTCAGCAGCGACCCTACGCAAGCATGTGCCTGACGCTGGCGGAGGCGGTGCGCGAGCGTGCCTTCACCGACCACGGGCTGAAGAACGAGATTGTCGATGGCGACGTCGATGAAACGCGCGTCTGGTGGGTGCAGGCGGAAACGGTGCTTGGCTTTGTGAACGCCTATGAGCTGACCGGCTGCGAGGACTGGCTGCGTCAGGCAGATGCACAGTTTGCCTACATCCTGCGCGTCTTTGCGGACAAGCGTCCCGGCGGCGAATGGTTCTGGTCAACATCCGAGGCCGGCGTCCCGACCGGCAAGCCCATTGTCGAGGAATGGAAGTGCCCCTATCACAACGGCCGCATGTGCCTACGCGTGATGGAGCGCTGCTGATTTCCCCCGTCCTGTTTCAATTATCTCATTCGGAGGTGAATCCATTGAGCGGCATTACCATGCGCGATATCGGCAGGGAGCTCGGTGTCAGCGCCGTAACGGTCTCGAAGGCGCTTGCCGGAAAATCCGGCGTCAGCGAGGAAATGCGCCAGAAGATCATCCGGCGCGCCTCAGAGCTTGGCTACGTCAACCCCAACGCCGCCGCGCAGACCACCGCAACCGGTCTGGATATCGGCATTCTGATACCCGACCCCTTCTTCTCCATCGTTTCCTTCTATGCGACCTTCTACAAGCACCTCGTGCAGGCGCTGACCGATGCCGGACATTACGGCATTATGGAGCTGATTTCGCAGGACATGCAGAACACGCTCACGCTGCCGAATCTGCTTCGCCGACGCCACGTGGATGCGCTCATCTGCCTGGGTCAGCTGTCCTCGCCTTACATGAAGCTGCTTTCCCGCCAGAACATGCCGGTCATCTGCCTGGACTTCTATGACCCGTTTATCGTCACGGACGCCATCCTCAGCGACAACACCTTCGGCGCGGCGCAGCTCACCTACTGGCTCATCGAGCAGGGACATCGCGACATCGGCTTTGTCGGCGCGGTGCGTGCCACGACCTCCATCATGGAGCGCTACCTCGGCTTCCTGTCCGCGATGATGATGCGGCAGCTGCCGATTCGCCCCGAATGCGTCCTGCCCGACCGCGATGAGGAGGGCAACATGTTTCAGGTCTTCCCCCTGCCGGAGAAGCTGCCGACAGCGCTCGTCTGCAACTGCGACATGGCGGCGCAGACGCTCATCACCGACCTGCAGCGCCGCGGCTACCGCGTGCCGGAGGACATCTCCGTTGTCGGCTTCGATGACTTCTGCCCATGGGTTTCCACCGTGCCGGAGCTGACCACCTACCGCGTCAACTTCTCCGTCATGTGCCGGACGGCCGTCAAGCTCATCCAGGAGCGCTGTGCCGGCGATACAAAGGCTGTCGGACGCATCGTCGTCAGCGGCGAATGCGTTTTCCGCGATTCTGCAGCACCTCTCAAGTAACCAACCAACACACTCCACCGACAAAGAAAGAGGTACGAAAAGCATGGCTGTCAAGATGCTGAACGTTTCATCCCTTCCGAACATCCCGTGGCAGGATAAGCCCGCCGACCACAAGCTCTCCTCCCCTGTCTGGCGCTACAGCGAGAACCCGGTCATGGGGCGCAATCCCACGCCGGAAATCGCCCGCATCTTCAACTCCGCCGTCGTGCCGTGGGAGGACGGATACATTGCCGTGCTTCGCGGCGAGCAGGTCAACGGCATTCCGTATGTCTACCTCGGGCACTCCAAGGACGGCATTCACTGGGATGTCGAGCGCAACAAGGTGCCCTTTGTCGATGAGGACGGCAACCCCAAGATGCCGCACTATGCCTATGACCCGCGTCTGGTGAAGGTCGAGGATACGTACTACATCATCTGGTGCACCGACTTCTACGGCGCGTCCATCGGCATGGCAAAGACGAAGGACTTCAAGACCTTCACGCGCATCGAAAATCCCTTCATTCCCTTCAACCGCAACGCCGTGCTTTTCCCGCGCAGGATTAACGGCAAATTCAAGCTTCTTTCCCGTCCCTCCGACTCCGGTCATACGCCCTTCGGCGACATCTTCATCTCCGAATCGCCCGACATGACGTATTGGGGCTGCCATCGTCATCTGATGGGACGCGGCAGCAACTGGTGGGAATCCGTCAAAATCGGCGGCGGCGCTGCCCCGATTGAAACGACCGAGGGCTGGCTGCTGTTCTATCACGGTGTCGCAACGACCTGCAACGGCTATGTGTACTCCATGGGCGGCGCGATTCTGGATATCAACGAGCCCTCGAAGGTCCTCTACCGCTGCGAGAACCATCTGCTGACGCCTGAAGAGCCCTACGAGACCATCGGCTTCGTGCCGAATGTCGTGTTCCCGTGTGCGACCCTGCAGGACGGCGACACCGGCCGCATCGCCATTTACTACGGCGCGGCGGACACGAATGTCGGTCTGGCCTTCACGACGGTGGACGAGGTTGTCACGTACATCAAGGCGCACTCCAAGCTGCAATACGGCGACGATATCGCCAAGGACAACTATTGATCGGCGCATACAAGGGAAAGGAGCATCCATCGATGCAGATTCGCAGCTTTTCCTCTCTGATGGAGCAGTATGAGCGCCTGCTTGCGCGTCCGAATCCCGTCAACGACCACTTCTACAACGGGCTGTATGTGCGCTACCGCTTTCCGGTGCTGACGCGTGAGCACATTCCGCCGTTCTGGATGTACGATGCGAATCCGGAAACGAACCCCTTCATGATGCAGCGTCTCGGCGTCAATGCCGTCATGAACAGCGGTGCCATCAAGCTGAACGGCAAATACTGCCTTGTCGTGCGGACGGAAGGCGCCGACCGCAAGTCCTTCTTCGCCGTTGCCGAATCCGACAAGCCGACCGAGGGCTTTCGCTTCCGCGATTATCCGGTTGTGCTGCCTGATACGTGCCCTGAGGAAACAAACGTCTACGATATGCGCCTGACGCAGCATGAGGACGGCTGGATTTACGGCGTATTCTGCTCGGAGAGCAAGGACAGGCGCAATCCCGATTTGTCCGCGGCGGTCGCGGCAGCAGGCATCGTCCGCACGAAGGATCTGACAACCTGGGAGCGCCTGCCGAATCTGGTGACGCTCCGTTCGCCGCAGCAGCGCAACGTTGTCCTGCATCCGGAATTTGTCGGCGGCAAATACGCCTTCTACACCCGCCCGATGGATGACTTCATCGAGACAGGCTCCGGCGGCGGCATCGGCTTCGGGCTGTGCGACGACATGACGAACGCCGTTATCGATGAGGAGAAAATCATCTCCCTGCGGCGATACCACACCATCACCGAGAGCAAGAACGGCGCCGGCGCACCGCCCATCCGCACAAAAAGCGGCTGGCTGCACATCGCACACGGTGTCCGCAACACAGCTGCCGGACTGCGCTATGTGCTCTACGCCTTCATGACTGCGCTCGACGACCCGTCAAAGGTCATTGCCGAGCCGTCCGGGCTGCTGCTGGGACCGCTCGGGCGCGAGCGCGTTGGCGATGTCAGCAATGTCGTATTCACGAACGGCGCGATTGCCGATGATGACGGCAAGCTGTACATCTACTACGCCTCGTCCGACACGCGGCTGCACGTTGCCGAAACCGACCTCGACCGCATGTGCGACTACGTGCTGAACACGCCTGCCGACCCGCTGCGTTCGCCCGACTGCGTGAAGCAGCGCTGCGAACTGATTGACCGCAACCTTGCCTATCTGAACCGCAAGTAAGAGGAGACACATGGCTGTTTTATTGACGCTTGCCCCGCTTTTCGGCGATGGCGCGGTGCTCTGCCGCCGCAAGGAGGTTCGTCTCTTCGGGTGCGCCGAATCCGGTCGAACCATCGCTGCGCGCGTGCTGTCCGCAGCGAACGAGGTGCTCAGCGAGGGCACCTGCACGGCGGCGGACAATCGCTTTCTGCTGCTGCTTCCGCCGATGGAAAAGGCAGTTGACTGCACGCTGACCGTTTCCGACGGCATGACGACCCTGCAAGCCGCGAATATCTCCATCGGCGACGTGTACTTTGCCTCCGGTCAAAGCAACATGGAGCTTGAGCTGCAAAATGCCGACGAGGGGAAGGCGCTCATTCCCGTGCATGACGAGCCGCTCGTGCATTACTTCAATGTCCCCAAGCGCGGCGTCTGGAATGACGAAGCGATTGCCGCGGAGAAGGCATCCCACTGGGAGCGCGTCCGTCCCGGCATGGCGCGGGATATGTCCGCCGTGGCGTACTTCTTCGCCTGCAAGCTCGCGCATGAAATCGACTGCCCTGTCGGCATCATCGACTGCTACTGCGGTGCAACCTCCGTCACCTGCTGGATTGACCGCGAAGCGCTTGAGCAGACCGCCGAGGGTCAGAAATACATTGCGCGTTACCGCGAGCAGGGCGGCGACAAGCCCCTTGCGCAATGGCAGCGCGAGGAGAATGCATTCCAGCAGGAAATGGCGGAATGGAACGGTCGTGTCGCCCGCATCAAGGAGGAAAATCCCGACATCTCGTGGGATGACCTGACTGCCCGGGTCGGCGATTGTCCGTGGCATCCGCCAGTCGGTCCCGGCTCGATGTACCGCCCCTGCGGACTTGTCGAGACCATGACCAAGCGCGTCTCACCGGCAACCCTGACCGGCATCCTGTACTATCAGGGCGAGGACGACGCCCCCAAGACAACGCAGTACGACCTCCTGCTGATGACGATGGTTAAGCGCCTGCGCGAGCTGTTCCGCGATGACGCACTCCCCTTCCTCAACGTGCAGCTGCCGATGTGGCATGCCTCGGAGGATCCGGACAACCACGACTGGCCGCGCATCCGCCTGCAGCAGCAGAAGGTTGCCGACACGCTGCGTGCCGCCGGTCTTGCCGTGCTCATCGACTGCGGCGAGCGCAACAACATTCACCCAACCGACAAGCGTACGCCCGGCGAACGGCTCTGCGATGTCGCTTTGCGCGTCGTATATGGGCTGACCGCGCCGGAATATCCGCGCGCCCTGCGGAAATTCACGAAAGAGAATGTGCTGACTGTGCAGCTAAGCCAGCCGGTCGTCTGCCATGCGGAAGAAGCGTCCCTGCTGGAAATTGCCGGCGAGGACGGCGTGTACGTCCCTGCGGAACGCATTGAGATAAACGGCTGCGAGCTGAAGCTGTCAAGCCCGAAGGTCGCGCATCCCATGTGCGTTCGCTATGCCTATGTGAACTGGGGCAAGGTCATGCTGTTCGGGCAGAATTCTCTGCCGCTCGCGCCCTTCCTCCTTACATACTAAAGTAACCCCCGAATGCTGACGCATCCGGGGGTTTTTTCACACCGCAGCACGCGCAACCATTCGCAGCATTACAGAGTGCGAGTGGTTTTTTGTCATTTCAAATTGAGATTGGTGCCAAAAACCGAAATGTGCAGAATTTGCACATTGTGCACACCGAATGTGCGTGATTTGCACGTGACTTTTTCGCCCGTTCACTGCTAAAATGAAGGTACGACAAGACGAAAGAAGGGAGGATCAACACTGTAACTGGGCTGAATTGTAGCGGCGTTTCCTGGCAGTGTCCTGATGGCGCTCTGGTTCTGGCGGCGGAAAAATCGGCGCTCTCTGCGGGAATGGTTTTCGCAGGTGGAATCGTTTCAGGGGCGAAGCGCAGGCGCAATGGCTAATACCATCGTTCAACCGGCGGATGACAACACGCAGAAAGTTGGTGCTCGGAAGGACATTTCATCGCGCTGGCATTCGACGCGCAGGACGCTTATTCATTCGCCGTGGAGACTGCGAATCTGTGCATGATTGCCTCAGATGTTGGGCGCAGCGAGATCGAGAGGGTATCTGCAAAGGTGCGGGAAAAGACTTTCTATATCAAGCAGTTACAAACTGAGGTTGAACTGCTGGCTGGTGCTGAAACAGATATAGCAGCAAAATTAGCGTTAACACAGTTGGCGGAGAAAATCCGCTATTCCGATCCTATGAGCGACGAACAGATTGTGGATATTGAAAACCGGATTGCTACAAAAATTTCTGAGCTGAAATCCTCTACGGATAAAGTGAAAATAATTGCCGAACTCAACTCGCTTTTAGACGAGCGAAATAGAAAAATCAAATTTTTGAAATAATTGGAGGAAATGAAGAATGAAGCAGCTGACTTGTGAAATGTGCGGGAGTACGGACTTAATCAAGCAGGATGGTGTTTTCGTATGCCAGTCATGCGGAACAAAATACTCCGTTGAGGAAGCCCCAAAAATGATGGTCGAGGGTACTGTTGAAGTTGCCGGTACCGTTAAAGTTGACGATTCTTCTAAAATTGATAACTTTTTCACCATGGCAGAAAATGCTTACGAAGCAGGCAACCAGAAAGAAGCCGAACAGTACTGCAATAAAATAATCGAAATTGATCCCACTCATGCGGAGGCATGGTTATTAAAAGGAATTGTTTCCGGATGGCAGTCCACTGGTGCAAATCTGCGCATGGATGAGTTTATTTCATGTGCAACAAATGCATTTACAAATGCAAGTTCTGTTGAGATTTTGAATGATTTGGCTCAAAGAGCGTACCAGCAGCTCTACAGATTAATATTGGCAATTAATAAACTTAAAGTTGACAGCATTGTATCATATTCAAAAAATTACCGTGAATACATTCAACTTCGACCTGATTTTTTGCTGTGGGGTATGAAAATTCTGTTAGCATATGGAATGGCATTTAATAAGTTCAATGCAGAGAAACCCGAAGAAGAGAAAAAGAAGGCTATATCGCTTGGGTCGGAATTTGATGTTTCCGATAAATGTGACGCAGAGCTTATTAGTGGATCTATTAAGCTATGGAATGACTCGTTAAAGGATTACAACTCAGCAAGTGATGGATATCCAACAGACCATATGCTTGAGCGTATGATGGAAGAAGGTACTATCGCAATGTTTTTGCTGGAATACGTCATTCCAAAAGATACATCCAAAATTCAAGAATCAAAAAGAGCAAATATCATTAAGGCATGTAAGAATCTAATTACAATGAAAGGTGTATGGATCAATCTGAAGTCCTATACTGTGAGTTTCTCGGGAGGAATTGAGTCTCATCCGGTCAGTAAATATATCACAATGGAATCAAAGCAGAAAGCCACGGCGGATATCAAGAGATATCATGAAATTATTAAGCTGTGCGATCCAAACTATGTTATTCCTGTTGTTGAAGAACCAAAGCCTCAGACTGGTTGTTACGTTGCTACTGCTGTCTACGGCTCCTATGATTGTCCCCAGGTTTGGACACTGCGCCGCTTCCGTGACTATACCCTTGCTGAAACTTGGTACGGCAGAGCATTCATCCGCACCTACTACGCAATCAGCCCCACCCTTGTTAAGTGGTTCGGACATACCGAGTGGTTCAAAAAAATGTGGAAAGGTAGACTTGACCGAATGGTTGCCAATTTGAACGCCGAGGGTATTGAAGATACTCCGTATGTGGATCAGGAGTGGTGAATATGGTTGGAGATTATAAAGTGTGCATTGATGAAGCAACAGCGTTTCTAAATGTGGCAAAAAGCTTTAATATGGAAAGTCCCCCAATCCTGCGTGTCCATGATTGGGGGGACATATCAGTTTACAGCCACCCGGTATTTTATGCCCTTTTTCTGTTCAGCAATCGGTTCATCAGCAGCATAACGGCGGCGGCAACCACAATCAGCGCTGCCAATGCGCCGTACTGTGCAAGCGTCATGTGCGAGAAGTAGAACACGTGGCGAAACAGGCAGACTGCCAGCACGAAGCCTGCCGTCATCAGCGCACAAACCGCCGCACGGAGCGCCGTGAACGGCACAGATACGCTGATGAGCATCATCAGCCCGATAGCGCCGGTACACAGCGCGGCAATCGTCTTGCAGACGTCCGTTGTCCAGCCGAGGTTGATGAAGAGCATCGACAGCAGCGAGCAGATGCACACCGCCGCTGCGCCGGGAATCGCGCGTTTCAGCACCGTATGCAGGAAATTGCCCTGAATCCGCTGCGTGTTCGGCTCGAGCGTCAGCAGGAATGCGGGCAGACCAATGGTCAGCGAGGAAATCAGCGTCAGCTGAATCGGCTGGAACGGGTACTCAACCGGCAGAAACAGCGTCAGCAGCGCCAGCACGAAGGAATACAGCGTCTTGACGAGGAAGAGCGATGCGGCGCACGTGATGTTGCCGACAACGCGGCGACCCTCGGCGACAATCAGCGGCATGCTGGCAAAATCGGCATCGAGCAGGGTAAGCTGCGCCGCCTGACGGGTTGCGTCTGAACCGCCTGCCATCGCGATGGAGCAGTCTGCCGCCTTCAGTGCAGGAATGTCATTCACGCCGTCGCCGGTCATGGCGACATGGTGTCCGCGCGCCTTCAGCGCCTCGACAAGCGCCTTCTTGCGGTCCGGCGTGACGCGCCCGAACACCGTGCAGCGCTCGCAGGCCTCCAGCAGCGAATCGTCCGAGAGCGTAGAGGCATCGACCGCCTCCCCTTCCAGCCCGATTCGATTGGCAATCGCAGCGACCGTCTTTTCGTCATCGCCGCTGATGATTTTGAGCTGCACGCCCTGCGCGCGGAAGTAGGAGAGCGTCTCACGCGCGGAGGAGCGGATTTCGTCCGTCAGCAGGCAGAAGCCGAGCACACGCGTCACCGGCGGCGCATCGGTTTCGGTGACGCAGCCGGACGCTTCGGCCAGCACCAGCACGCGCAGCCCCTGATTCGCGTAAGCATCAAGGCGACTGCGATGCGGGGAAAGCAGCGTGTCATTCAGCACGAATGTCGGCGCGCCGAGAATCAGCGTTGTGCCGTCAGCAAAGGACACGGCGGATTTTTTCCGCTCGGACGAAAACGGAAGAACGGCAAGCGGCTTTTCCGGGGCAATGCGGGCAACGGCGGCGCGAAGTGCCTCGAGCGTGCCGGAATGCTCCTCATCGGCGAACAGAAAGCGCGACAAGGCAGCTTTCAGCGTGTCCTCCGTGCCGGAAACAGGCACGAGCGACTGCACCGTCATCCTGCCGGTTGTGATGGTGCCAGTCTTGTCCAGGCAGAGCACATCCGCACGCGCAAGCGTTTCGATGCCGTAGAGCTCCTGCACGAGCGTGTTTCTGCGCCCGAGCTTGACAACGCCAACCGTCAGCGCAACGGAAATCAGCAGAATCAGCCCTTCGGGAATCATGCCAATCATCGCGGCGACCGATGTCGGGATGGCGCTCGTCAGCGGCAGCTTCAGCAGGAGATACTGCTTGCAGAACAGCAGCACACCGATGGGCAGCAGCGCGGCGCTGACAAGGCGAATCAGCTTGTTGACCTCGGTCATCAGCACGGACTTCGGACGGCGGATTTCCTTGGCGGAGCGCGTCAATCGGGCGGCATAGCTGTCGTCGCCGACGTGAACCAGCTGCGCGGTGACCGTGCCCTCCAGCAGATAGCTGCCGGACAGCAGCCAATCGCCGGTATGCTTGCGGATAGGCGTGCTTTCGCCGGTCAGCAGGGATTCGTTTGCACTCCCCGCGCCCTCGGTGACGATTGCGTCCGCCGGAATCTGGTCGCCTGCGCGGAGAATGATGAGATCCCCTTCTGCGAGCTCCTCCGGGGAACACGTGCGCTCTGTGCCGTTCCGGCGGACATGCGCGGTCGGCGCGTTCAGCAGCGACAGGCGCCGGATGGTGGCACGCGCACGCAGCTCCTGAATCGTGCCGATGAGCGTGTTCGACACGACGACGCCCAGAAACATCATGTTCCGCCAGCTTGCGACAAGCGCCAGGCACAGCGCCAGCGCAGCGTTCAGCCCATTGAACGGCGTGAACAGGTTTTCCGCGAGAATTTGCAGGGTGGATTTATCCGGTCGATGGTGGGAGACGTTCGGCTTGCGATGCGACGCCTCCTCATCGGTCAGACCGGTTGATGGCATCGGGACGAAGTCGTCCGGCAGCTCGTTCGGGATATTCAGCGAATTTGCCATGCGTCACGCCCCCAAATACTCAGCGGCGGCACGCAGCGACGGCAGCACGGTCGCGTCCGGCACCGTATGAAGCACCTCATCGCACTGATGTCCGCCGGAAATCAGCAGGCAGCGGCAGCAGATGGCGCGTGCAACTTCCGCATCATGATCCGTATCGCCGATGAACACGGCATCCTCCGGCGAAAGTCCTGCATCGCGCAGGTAGCCTTTCGCCAGCTCTACCTTCGACACGGCGAACACGTTGCTCAAGCCAAGCACCGCGTCAAACATGCCGTCCAGCGCCGGAAAACGGGCGACCTGTGCGCGAAGCTGATCGACCTGGCTTGCGGAGACGATTACCTGATGGAAGCCGGCATCATGGAAGCGGCGGAGCGCCTCGGCAGCCTGCTCATGGAGCGAGGCAAGCGCGAACTCAGCCACATAGCCCTCGTTCCACTCCTTCGCGACCATGGGGAAATCCTCATCTGACACGCCAATCTGGTCATAATACGTCTTGACGGGAAAGCGGAAAATGCGCCGGTATTCCTCGACGCTCGTCAGGCGGTAGCCATGGCGCGAGAATACCTCGTTGTTGACCTTGACAACAAGCGGTACGTCGCTGAGCAGCGTACCGTTCCAGTCCCACAGGATGGTCATGCGGAACCTCCTTATTTGCTATGAACCGAAATAAGCTGCCTGAGCTGCACCATATCATCCGCAAAGGCAATCTGACGCTGCTTTTCGGGCGTGGACAATCCTTCTGCCGTCATGCGGCTGAGCAGCGTGCGCAGCCCCTCATAAAAGCCGTTCAGGTTATAGAGGATAATTGGCTTATCCTGAAACCCGATGGCATTGCAGGACAGCACCTCGGCAATTTCCTCGAGCGTGCCCGTGCCGCCGGGAAATGCAACAAACACATCGCCCAGCGCCATCAGCTTTGCCTTGCGCTCCGCCATGTCGTGCGTGACGATCAGCTCTGTCAGCCCCTCGAGCTGTGCAGCGCGCTCGATAAAAAACTGCGGCTCAACGCCGGTAACGCATCCGCCTTCATGCAGCGCACTTTCCGCCAGCAGCCCCATTAAGCCGGAGCGTGAGCCGCCGTAAACCAGATGGTAACCGTTCCTGGCAATCCATGCGCCGAGCTCCTGCACCGCAGCGGCAAGCGCCGGATCGTTTCCTTCATTCGAGCCGAGAAAAACAGTGATGTTCATGCGTAATCCTCCTCAGGGGATAGTATAGCAGACAGACGGAAGAAAATCAACGAAAATGGAAGTTAAGACACCCCCCTCGCAACCGAATCCTGTAACTTGCTTTTCACGCCCTTCGCGTTATGATAGAATGGATTGAAGGAAGAATCGGCTTCCTTCCGGAGCAGGACAGCGATGACCGCAGACCGGTCAATGGAACATGCAAATGAAAGAGATGTATACGGCGACTATTGTGCTGGCAATCTTCTCCATGGGGATTATGCTTTTGGCAACTCATGACGGCATCACAAAAAAAACGCGTCAGACGAAGTATCTGCGCGTGCTGTATATGGTGATTATGCTGTGCGCAATATGCGAATGGTCAGGCGTCATGCTCGATGGCACAAAACCGTCGCTCATTCCGCTGCACTGCTTTGTGAAGGTGGTTGAGCTAAGCATCGCGCCGCTCATCGGCGTTGTCGCCGGTACGGTCATCCATAAAAGTCCGAAATTCATTATGCGTGCCGTGATGGTTTTTGCCTTCCTGCATGCGCTTCTGATTACCATCTCCGCACGGACAGGCTATATTTTTTACGTTGACGCGGACAACGTGTATCACCACGGCTCGCATTATTTCCTCTACAGCATCGCCTACGGGCTGAGTGCCGTGTTCTTCCTCGTGCAGGTGTACATCGCCAGCCTGACATATCAATTTTCCGGCAGCAAGCAGCTCGTTTGGGCGACCTTCTTCGTCGTCGCAGGATTGCTGACGCAGCTGTTCTTTCCGAGCATCAAGATCGACTGGATTACCATTGCCATCGCGACGCTGATGCTATCGAAATTCTCCAGCGACATGCTCTTTCTGACGGATGGTCTGACGGAGCTGCTGAACCGCCGCGGATACGACCATTTTCTCGAACGGCTGCATGGTCCGGCCGTGTTCATCTTGCTGGATATCGACCTGTTCAAGGATGTCAACGACAAGCACGGACATCAGGCAGGCGATATCTGCCTGCAAACGGTTGCGGCGTGCATCCGCAAGGCTTACGGTGCGCACGGGCTGTGCTTCCGCACCGGCGGCGATGAATTCTGCGTGGCGGTGCTGCGCAGGCGCAATCAGTACGCCTCGATGACAACGCATTTCCTTGGGCTGATGACCGCTGCAAGGCAGGAAAACCCGACAATTCCGACCGTTTCCTATGGGTATGCGTACTATTTCCCCGGTGGAGATGACAAGGCAGAGGTGCTGGCCAAGGCGGATGCGATGCTGTATGCGTATAAGGAGCAGCATCGCTGAGCAGCAGCATCGCTGCGTAACAGCATCGCTGAGCAGCAGCATCGCTGCGTAACAGCATCGCTGCGTGGCAGCAACCACAAGCGCAAAACCCATCCGACCGTCTCAATCGCATAAAAAAAGGGTGCGCATCGCTGCGCACCCTCTTTTGTTTTGGATTACTCTGCGGCTTCGAGCTCGTTGATTTCCTGAGTCAGCTGCCACTTCGTCGCGGCTTCGCCCTTGGACCATTCGAGGCAGTCCGCATAGCCGTAGCTGTTGCACTGATTGATCATGTTGCGGATATGCATCTCGAACTCGGCGTCAGCCTTGGCGTAAATCGCCAGCCAGCTGTTGGTGGTGATGCTCTTTGCGCACTGCTCCCACTTGACCTTCAGCGTGTCGTCCTTGGAGGCCTCGGAGTAGGACAGATCGGGCATCACGGTATAACGACCGATGTTCTCGAAGTAGATGTCAGCAAGGCTTGCATTCGCCCAGCTGCGCCAGTCCTCCTGAATCGGGTAGGACACGGCGTTCTGCACGGACACCCAGGTATCCTTGTTGAAGGCTTCGCCCAGCTTGCCGTCGGGGTTGATGGCGTCCTTGGTGTAGGTGGTGTTGTTCGCCTGGATGCAGCCGTCGTTGAAGTTGCCGGAGAGCGTGTAGGTCTTGCCGGTGTACGGAGAAGTCCATTCCACGCCGGTCAGGTCATGCTTGGTATCCTTGTTGCACTCGTCGCCGAGCTCGGTGAAGTACATGCCGCCGTTCTCGTCGTAATCCCACATCAGGCCGCGCGGACCATACCACATGGTCATGGAGCCTTCGGGCGTTGCAAGGAAGTCGAGGATAGCGAGGCACAGCTCCGGATATTCCGCCTTGGCGCCGACGGACCAGATGCGGTTGCCGCCCAGCGTGGACAGACCGTAGACAATCGGGGATGCCTCATCCGGCACGCGGGCGTACATCATCTTGCCCTCGGAGAGGTGCGCGGTGGTGTTGTAAACCATGGAGGAAGCGTAGTTGAAGATGCCCCAGAACACGCCGCCGACCTTGACCTTCTGACCCATCTCGTCGTAGGTCTGGGTCATGGAGTTCGGGTCAAGCAGACCTTCGCGGTACAGCTTGTTGTAGAAGCGGAGCATCTCGATGTACGGACCATTCTCGTCCAGCGCATCGTAGTAGTCGCCGGTGTTGGGATCGTAGAGACCGAAGCCCAGCTCGTCGAAGCCGTAGTACGCCGTCGCGGTTGCCTTGACGTACATCACGAGATTGCCGTCCCAGTCAGGCCACAGGGACGCGGCATACGTTTCGTTGCCCAGCTCGTCCTTCGGGCAGATTTCCTTCATCTGCTTGAAGACTTCGATCAGGTCGTCGAGATTCTTGATTTCCGGATAGCCCAGCTGAGAATACAGATCCCAGCGGAGATCCCAGGAGTACATGAAGGAGCGATGACCGCCGCGGGAGGTGCCGACGTCCATGCCGAAGCCATAGAGGTTGCCGTCGTCCTCGGACACCTGACGGTTGGAAGCCAGCGCATCCGCATAATTCGTCCAGATGTAGGGCGCATAGGTTTCCGCAAGGTCATCCTCGTCCCACTCCAGCAGCAGACCGTTGCTGATTGCCTGCTTGTAGTGTTCGCCGTTGTTGCCCCAGACGACGATGTCGCCGAGGTTGCCGGCCTGTGTGCGGGTCTGGTAGGTGCCGTCCTGCTCAGGAATGATGACGAGCTCAACATTGAACAGGTCCTTGAGCAGCGTTGCGCCCCAGCCGGTCTGACGGCCGGAGTAGTTTGCCAGCTGGCTGTAGACCTCAATCTGGATGGGATCGCCGTCCATATCGATGATATCGTAGATGTCGCTCGACACAGCGTAGTACGGGATGCCAGAGGGATTATCCACGGTGGTGGATTCCGCCAGTGCAGGCATAACGCCCAGAAGCATGGTCAGAGCCATCATCAAGGCAAGCAGACGGGTGAATTTGCGCATGTTTCATGCACTCCTTTCTGGTAGTGAAAAATGAAGCATATCCCGCGGACATGCAGACAACCGAAATTGGGTGTAAACCTTCCAGAGGGCTTTCCGGTCGCAGACTTCGTCTGATTTCTGTCTGGACTCCTTCGGTGCACTCCCATGTGAGTTGATTTGTGATGAAGCTATTTTTTGTTTCTCTCAAAGTCAACTTGGGAAATGTGCATTGCCGAAGGGTGCAGGGGCGACCGCGGACTTCATCCGTTTTTCAGCCCCTGCATTCTTGTTCCTTATAAAGTCAACTTTGGTCTGCTTCCCAGAGGGCTTTGCGGTCGCCCTCTGGACTCCTTCGCATTGCACTCCCATGTATGTTGATTTGCAATGAAACTGTTTGATTTTCGCTTCACACATAGTCAACTTTGGAAATGTGCATTGCCGAATGGTGCAGGGGCGACCGGAAAGCCCCTGCATTCTTGCTCCTTATAAGGTCAACTTTGGCGTGCTTCCCAGAGGGCTTTGCGGTCGCCCTCTGGACTCCTTCGCATATGCACTCCCATGTGAGTTGATTTCTAATGGAACTGTTTGATTTTCGTTTCACACATAGTCAACTTTGGAAATGTGCATTTCCGAAGGGTGCAGGGGCGACCGGAAAGCCCCTGCATTCTTGTCCCTTATAAAGTCAACTTTGACTGTGGTGACAAGGGGGCTTTCCGATCGCAGACTTCGTCTGATTTCTTTCTTGACCCCTTCGGTGCACGCCCATGTTACAATGCTGTATCGCAGCTTGAACGGGCGTGCAGAGAATCAGCCCTTCACGGCGCCGAGCATGATGCCCTTGACGAAGAAGCGCTGCATGAAGGGGTAAACCAGCAGAATCGGGATGATGGAAACCATGGCAACCGTGTACTTGACAACACGGGAGCTGAGCATGTTCTCCGCTGCCTGCGTGGACAGACCGCCCGATCCGCTGACAAGCGCCTGCAGGTTCGAGGACTGGTTCAGGTACACGTACAGGCGATGCTGCAGGGTGTACAGCTCCGGCTTGGAGGACATCAGCAGCAGCGAATCCTGGAAGGAGTTCCAGTTGCCGACGGCGCCGAAAATTGCGATGGTCGCCAGAATCGGCACGGACAGCGGCAGGATGATCTTCAGGAAGACAATCGGCGTGTTTGCGCCGTCGATGACTGCGGATTCCTCCAGCGAGGCAGGAATCGACTCGATATACGTCTTGACGAGGATAATGTTGTACGGCGCGATCATGCCCGGCAGGATGTACGCGAGGAAGTTGTTCGTCAGACCCAGCATCAGCATGTTCATGTACCACGGAATCAGACCGGCATTGAAGTACATGGTGATGACGAGTGCGCGGTACATCAGCGAGCGATGCCACATCTTTTTCTTCGTAACCAGATAACCTGCCCATGCGCTGACGATAACCATCAGTGCCGTGCCGACGATGGTACGGGCGACGGTGACGATAATGGAGGAGCCAAGGTCCGCCACATCACGCAGCGCGATGTAGTTCTGGAAGTGGACGCCAATCGGCCAGAAGTTGACGAGGCCGCTCGTTACCGCATCGTTGCTGGAAATGGTGTTGATGAACAGGTAGTAGAACGGGAACACGCACAGCAGCGTGAATAACGCAAAGAGGATGTACAGGAATACGTCAAAGATGATGTCGCCTGCGGAGCGGCGAATCTTGTTGTTGTGTCCGTCATGCGCGATCTGCACCTTGCCATGATGCTTCATCGTTGTTTCCATTGCTGCTCCACCCCCTTAAATAATGCTCTCGCCGCGCAGACCCTTGGAGATACCGTTCGCACCGAAGAGCAGCACGATACCGACAAGGCTCTTGAACACGCCGACAACTGTCGACAGCGGAATCAGACCGCTCTTAATACCGCTGTTGTACACGTAAAGGTCAAGCACCTCAATGACGTTGTGGTTGATCGGATTTTCAAAGACGAGGTACTGCTCCATGCCGTTGGAGAGGATGCCTGCAACGGACATCAGCAGCATGACCATGTACGTCGGCATCAGACCGGGGATGGTGATGTGCCGGATGCACTGGAAGCGGTTCGCGCCGTCGACCTTCGCCGCTTCGTACAGCTGCTGGTCGATACCCGCGATGCCCGCAATGTAGACGATGGCGCTCCAGCCAAGTCCCTTCCATGTGCCCCAGAGGAGCATCTTCAGCCAGATGTGGTCGCCGTTGGCGAGGTAGTCCGTCGTCGCTGTCACGCCCATGACGTTGCGCAGGAAGGAGTTAATGAAGCCGTCAGTAGAGAAGATGGCAAAGGCGATGGCGTACACCAGAACCCACGAAATGAAGTTCGGGATGGTCGTCAGCGTCTGCACCACGCGCTGGAACTTCGTCGAACGCACCTCAGCCAGCAGCACGGCGAAGGCAATCGGCAGCCAGCTGGTCAGGATGCCCAAGCCGGACATGATCAGCGTGTTGCGGAGCACGCGAATCAGGTCGCTGCGCGTTGCCGCATTGGAGAAGAGGTAGGAGAACCAGTAGAAGCCCACGAAGTTCTCCGAGGACAGCTCGCCGCCGACCTTGTAGTCGAAGAAGGCGAAACGCCAGCCGTACAGGGGCAGGTAGCAGAAGATGACCGTCATCACCAGCACAGGCAGGAACATCAGGAACAGACGGAATTTCTCGTCCATCTCCATCTTTGCTTCCATGGTCTTCGGGATGGTGATCAGGCTGATGACAGCCAGAACAATCATCAGTGCGCCGAGGATGACCCAGAAGAGCATCGCGCTGTCGCACGAAACAGGATTCAGCTTGTCAACCTTTTCCAGCGCGTTGATTACGCCCTGAATCCACTTGAGCATGCCGACGCCGCCAACCATCATCGCGCCGCCGACCAGCGGAAGCGCGGAGCCGAGGCGCTTCATGCGGTGATTTCCCAGCGATACGCACGCGCCTGCCACGCAGACGAGCACGCCGAGCATCACCAGCGCGCAGGCACCCATGATCACGGAGAAGTGCCAGTTCTCAATCCAGCCGCTGCGCAGGGCGCGCTTGAAGCCGTCCGTCAGCGTGCTGTAGGAAATGGCCGTCGTGAACAGGGAGGTGTTGACGTTGATGTTCTCCATCAGCCGACCCGGGTTCACCTCCGGGAAAAAGACCATCAAACCGGCGAGCGCCGCCACAATCCGAAGCACAATCAGGGAAACCACGGATTTCTCCTTGCCCTGTGTCGGATTTGCGAGCGCTTTTCCTGTCATTGTCGCTTGCATTTAATCCCCTCATTTCTATGCGTGACGAATCTCTTTTATCAGCTCATTGTGCCGCTTCTGATGCGGGAGAAGGGATGCGGTCTTGACATGCAAACGCTTCGCTGTCAACCAGTGCTTGCGTGTCAAGACAGTTCCCGGACGCACGCTTCAGCTTTCACCGGAGCGTGCGTCGCGGGCCTTTGTACATTTTGCAGGGATTTCGTACCTGTGGGCACGAGCAGGGGCTTTCCGGTCGCCCCTGCACCCTTCGGATGCATCTGCTTAATGATTGTTCTGTGCGGAAGTGCACCACGGACACGCGCAGGGGCTTTCCGATCGCCCCTGCACCCTGCGAGCTTTTGTTATTCGTGAGAAATCAGCTTATTCCGCAGCGGTCAGACCGGTCACGGTGAAGGAGATCACGACCGCGGCATTCGGGGCAGGCACGGTCAGGATGACGTCCTCTGCCTTGATGCTGTTGTAGTTGTCCTCAACGACCAGCTTGACGTAGTCGTCGTCGGTCTGCACGACCAGACCGGTCATGGTGCGGCCGTCGCCGATCTTGATGGAGGTGTCCGTGATGGTCACGTAGCCTTCCTTCACGAGCTTGGACGGGATGTCCGTCGAAACGCGGAAGAAGAAGAAGCCGGTGTCATCGCCGAAGCCCTTATCGCCCATGGTCATGGTGCAGGTGTAGGTGCCGTCGCCATTGATGACCGCATCCTCGAAGGTCGCGCCGTAGTCGTCAACCGTGCCGTCGCTGTTGGTCTTTGCGAGCGTTGCGAAAACGCCGTTGCCTGCATCGCGGCCGTAGGAAGCATCGTCCCAGTCGTTGCGGAAGATGTAGTTCGGGTTAGACTGCACGGCGATGTACGCGCCGTAGGTCTGCTTGCGCAGCTCGGCAACCTCATCCTCGGTCAGAGGTTGTTCTTCCGCCACTTCGGGAGCCTTGCCGTAGATGTAATCGAAGGTCACTTCCAGGGTCTTGATGGCAGACAGTGCTTCAGCCGTCGCAATCTGTGCCGTCACGCCCTCGAGGTCGCCGTCAGCCCTGCGTGCCGCTTCCGGAATCGCGGTCACCCATTCGTTCCAGATGTTGGCACGGGTCACAATGCCTTCATCAGAGGTCGTGAAGTCCTTGCCGATTTCGATGTCTTCGCCGTTGACCTTCACGCTGGTGATGTCGATGAAGTAGCCGGGGAAGCTGGTCTCGCCGTTCGCGATGCCGACCGCCAGGAAGGCGATGCCATCAATCTGACCGTTCTCGGTAGAGGTGAAGTCAAGCGACAGGGTGTAGGTGCCGGGACCATCGACGGTCACAGCGTTCGTTTCGACATATTCGCCGGCGTTCCACGCGCTGTACGCCCAGCTGCTGTCCGCGAACATCAGGAAGGCGGTGTCCGTCACGGGCACGAGCGTGAAGTCAATCTCGTAGGTCTTGACGTCCTCGAAGAGCGCCGCATCCACGATGGCAGGAGATGCGTCGTCGAGCGACTTGTCCCAGGAGCGGACGGTGTCGTCCGTGGGAACCTCGGCAACCCACGTGTTCATGATGTTCATGCGGGTTTCAATCTTGTCATCCGAAGAGGTGTAGCCCTTCGTGAAGGCGATGGACTCACCGTTCAGGCGGATGTCGTTAATCTTGATGGACATGCCGGGGAAGAGCTTTTCGCCGTTCTTGATGCCCAGCGCGGTGAAGGAAACACCGGAAGCAGCGCCGGTTTCCGTCTCGGTGAAGTCCAGAGCGACCGTGTAATCGCCAGCGCCGGTGATGGTCGCGTTCGTCGCCTTCACTGCGGAATCGTCCGTGCCCCAGTAGGAGTACGTCCAGCTGCCGTCAGCAAACATGATGTACGCCGTCGTCTCGCCGTAACGGTAGAGCGTGAAGTCAACCTCGACCGTCTGCACGGATGCGAAGTCGTCCTTGTTCACGGTAATCCAGCTGGTGTCAGCCGTCGAGCCGTCCCAGGAACGGGCGTCGGACGGGACTTCGGACACCCATTCGTTGTAGATGTTCGAGCGGGTGATCTTGCCGTCGTCAGAGGAGGTGTAGCCCTTCGTGGCTTCGATGGGCTGACCGTTGACGCGGATCTCGTCCACGCGGATGGTGTAGTTCGGCAGGGCCGTCTCGCCGTCAGCGATGCCGAGCGCCGCAAACGCAATGCCGCTCGCCGCGCCGTCTGCCGTGCCGGTGAAGTCAAGACCGACCGTGTACTTGCCTTCGCCATTCACAGCCACCTCGGTCACCTTCACGCCTTCAGCGGGCTCGTTGCCGTCATGCCACCACTGGTACTGCCAGTTGGCATCAGCATACATCAGGTAGGCAACCGGTGCATCCTCCGCATCTGCCACGGGCGATTCGACCGCTTCCGCAAACGCAGAAACGCCCAGCAGCATGGTCAGTGCCAGCAGCAGGGCCAGAAACGACTTTGCACGAGTCATAGGATGTTTTCCTCCTTAGAAACTGTATTGGTCTTCGTGTTCGAGAACGTTTTCGTAGCAACGTAAGATTTACGAAATCGTTTTTGTGTGTATGCGCACGTTCTCTGACATTTCAGAACCTCTGGGAATATTATAGCCATTTCGTGCATGTTTGTCAAGGTGAAAAAATAACCTTTCCATTTCATTTTCAATTATTCATCGACTTTTTTGTTAAATATGTCCGAAATACATCAAATCTTCAATTTGCTTTTCTCAACCGACTTTTTTCGTCAGGAACGTTTTCGTTGGCGCTTTCGGCTTGAAGTTTCCCTTTTTTGACATGAAAAGAGGCTGCCTCACGAGGAGACAGCCCCTGCTTGGATTCATTTATTCAGCGTTTTCGCCGATTCTTGCGCAACTCAGTCAGCCTTCACGCCGGTCAGCGCGTTGAGCAGACGCCAGCGGCGCTTTGCCTCAATCTCGCAGTCCTCACGGAGCTTCGCGCTCGCCTCAGGCGCGGTACGCTGCAGGCTTGCGAAGCGGCGCTGCTTGAGCAGGAACGCCTGGAAATCGCCCTTGGGCTCTGCGCAGTCGAGCGTCAGCGCTTCCTTGGTCGGGTCGAAGCGGTAGATCGGGAAGTAGCCGCACTGCACGGCCTCCTTCTCCATCGACTGCGTCTGGCTCATGTCGATGCCGTGAGAGATGCAGGGCGCGTACGCGATAATCAGCGACGGACCGTTCCATGCCTCCGCCTCGCGCATCGCCTTGAGCAGCTGCGTGGGATTGGCGCCCATCGCAACCTGCGCCACATAGACATGACCATAGGTCATCGCCATCATGCCCAGATCCTTCTTGACGCCGGTCTTGCCGCCGGACATCAGCTTGGCGGAAGCGCCCTTCGGCGTGGCCTTGGAAGCCTGTCCGCCGGTGTTGGAGTACACCTCGGTATTGAGCACCAGCGCGTTGACGTTCTCGCCGGACGCGAGCACATGGTCAAGTCCGCCGTAGCCGATATCGAATGCCCAGCCGTCGCCGCCGATGAGCCACACGCTCTTCTTCGTCATCAGGTCAGCCGACGCCGCGACATCCTTCGCCAGCGCGTTGTCCTTCTCGGCGCACAGCTTGACGAGCGCTTCGCCGGTGGTTTCGGACAGCTCCGCATCCTCGCGGTTGTCCAGCCATGCCTGACCGGCCTCCGCCAGATCCGGGCACTCGGTCATCAGCGCCTCCACCTTCACGGCGAGATCCGCGCGGCGGTGCTTCATCGCGGTATACAGACCGTAGCCGAATTCCGCGTTGTCCTCGAAGAGGCTGTTGCCCCATGCAGGACCCTGACCCTTGCTGTTGACGGTGTACGGGCAGGACGGCGCGCTGCCGGCATAAATGGAGGAGCAGCCCGTTGCGTTCGCAACCATCAGGCGAGAGCCGAAGAGCTGCGTCAGGAGCTTGACATACGGCGTTTCGCCGCAGCCCGCGCAGGCGCCGGAGAACTCGAACAGCGGCGTCTTCGCCTGAGAAATCTGCACGGAGGAGGGCTCAGCCTTCACCTCAGGCAGCGTCAGCGCGAAGTCCCACAGCTTCTGCTCGGCATGCATCTTTTCTGCCGGCTCCATGGCAAGCGCCTTTTCCTTCGCCGGGCAGACATTCACGCAGCTTGCGCAGCCGGTGCAGTCCATCGGGGAAACCTGCACGCGCAGTGCACGACCCTCGAACGCCTTGCCGTTTGCCTTGCGGACGGTGAAGCCTTCGGGCAGCTCGGCATCAACCGGCGGATAGAACGTGCGGATGGCGGCATGCGGGCAGACGAGGCTGCACAGACCGCAGCCGATGCACTTCGTTGCATCCCATGCCGGCACCTGACGGGCAATGCCGCGCTTTTCGAGCTTGCTGGTGCCGACCTCCGCGAAGCCGCGCGCGTCGATGGCGCTGACGGGCAGCTTGTCGCCCTGCTGCGCGAGAATCTGACGCATGGTGGCGTGTGCCGGATCGGAATTGTCGTCGGGTTCGACCGTCAGGTCAGCCCATTCCGCCGGAACGTCCATCGGACGGAGCGCCTCACGCGTATGCTCGATGGCGCTGATGTTGTCCGCGACGATCTTGTCGCCCTTGCCGGCGTATGCCTTGCGGGCAGAATTTTCAAGCAGCTCAACCGTCTCCGCCTCGGGCAGGAAGTCGTTGAGCAGGAAGAAGGACGTCTGCATGACGGTGTTGATGCGTCCGCCCAGACCGCTTGCCGCGGCGATGGCGTCAGCGTCGATGCACCAGAGCTTGGCGTGCTTCGTGGCAATCGCCTTGCGCAGGCGAGCCGGAATTTCGGTGCCTGCCGGCAGGTTCAGCAGCACGCGACCGCCTTCCTTCACGCTGTCCGCCACAACCTGCTGGTTCATCAGCGAGGGCTGGTGGCACGCGAGGAAGTCCGCCTGACCGATCAGGTACGGCGAATGAATCGGGTTGTCGCTCACGCGCAGGTGAGAAACGGTGTAGCCGCCGGACTTCTTGGAGTCATAGGAGAAATACGCCTGAACATGCTTGTCGGTATGCTGCGCAATCAGCTTGATGGACGCCTTGTTCGCGCCGACCGTACCGTCGGAGCCCAGACCGTAGAACTTGCAGCGGATCGTGCCGGGGATCTCCAGCGCGAAGGTCGGGTCATACGGCAGGGACAGCTTCGTCACGTCGTCATCGATGCCGATGGTGAACTTCTGACCCGGCGCCATGGAATCGAGCGCATCGTAGATGCCCTTGACCATCGCGGGGGTAAATTCCTTGCTGCCCAGACCGTAGCGGCCGCCGGTGAGCTTGACGTCGCGGCCGGAGGAAGCGATGGCCGTGCAGACGTCCAGATACAGCGGTTCACCCTGAGAGCCGGATTCCTTCGTCCTGTCAAGAACGGCGATGGACTTGACGGTTTCAGGCAGCACCTTGAGCATTGCCTCGGCAGAGAACGGACGGAACAGGCGGACGCGCACAACGCCGACCTTCTCGCCCTTTTCCATCAGCACGCGGACAGTCTCCTCAACGGTCTCCGCGCCGGAGCCCATGATGACGATGACCTTTTCCGCCGCCGGATCGCCGGTATAGGAGAAGATGCCCAGCGGACGACCGGTGATGGCAGCCACGCGGTCCATGTACTTCTGCACGATTTCGGGAACAGCGGCGAAATACGGATTTGCAGCTTCACGTCCCTGGAAGTAGATATCGGGGTTCTGGCTCGTGCCCTGCTGATGCGGATGATCCGGGTTCATGGCGCGGGCGCGGAATTCGGCAACCTTGTCCCACGGCACGAGTTCCTTCAGCTCATCTGCCGTCAGGGCGTCGAAGCGCTGAATCTCATGGCTTGTGCGGAAGCCGTCGAAGAAGTGCAGCATCGGGACGCTGCTTTCCATTGCGGTCAGATGCGCGACGACAGCCAGATCGGATGCCTCCTGCACGGAAGAGCCGCACAGCATGCCCCAGCCAGCCGCACGAACGGTCATCACGTCGCTGTGGTCGCCGAAAATCGACAGAGCATGATACGCCAGTGCACGCGCCGCCACATGGATAACGCCCGGCAGCAGCTCACCGGACATCTTGCACATATCCGGCAGCATCAGCAGCAGACCCTGCGAGGCGGTGAACGTCGTTGCCAGCGCACCTGCGGACAGCAGACCGTGCAATGCACCGGCCGCGCCGCCTTCACTCTGCATCTCGACCAGCGTCATCTGCTGACCGAACACATTCTTCTGTCCCTGGCGAGCCCATTCATCGCAGTTCTCAGCGATCGGCGTTGAAGGGGTAATCGGATAGACTGCCGCTGTTTCACTCAGCAGATAAGCAGCCTGCGCGGCGGCAAGATTGCCGTCACCGATCATCTTTTTCATTGGAAATCGCACCTCCGTTTTTGATATCAGGTTTTCGAGGGTAACATCAAAAGACAGACATGTCAACGGCGCTCGATGCCTCTGCATCTGTCCGTCGGCTTTTATTTATGCGCCGTGTCTGCCCGGCGCAATTCGGAAAACGCACCCACCCTGCGTTTTTCTGTCCTGATTATAGCACACTTTGGTGTCGGACGCAACCTTTTTAAACAAAGCAAATTTTTCACAAACGTCTCTGTAGGCTTCCTCCACGCGTTCTTGCATTTGAAGGCGTTTCCTGCTATACTTCAGGCAACACCCTTCCAATAAAGGAGTATCATGATGTTCCGCACGCTCTCCGTTTCCCAACCCCTTCCCGCCGCCGAGCGCGTATACCGATATATCCAGTCCCTTGACGGCAAATGCCTGACCGGACAGATGGAAAGCCTATGGTGCCGCACGACAGAGCATGAAATCAACTACCTGACGGACGTAACCGGGCGGATGCCTGCGGTTCGCGGGCTTGACTTCATGGACAATGACTTTCTGGGCGTGACGCAGCGTGCGAGGGACTGGTGGGCACGCGGCGGCATCCCGACGATTTGCTGGCACACGGGCGCTGATTTGTCCTCCGGCTATCCTGAATGCAAGGCGAGCGAGATGGACTGGGATGCTGTTTTCGTTGACGGCACAGAAGCAAACCGGCGTCTGCTGGACGGCTTCGACCGTGCGGCGGTGTACCTTCGCAGGCTGTGCGATGCCGGTGTTCCTGTGCTCTGGCGCCCGTTTCACGAGATGGACGGCGGCTGGTTCTGGTGGGGACGCGGCGGCGCGGAGAATTTCGTGCGCCTGTGGCGGCTGATGCACGAGCGATATTCGCAGGTGCACGGGCTGAACAACCTCATCTGGGTGCTGGGCTTTTCCGACGCCACTGCGGATCTGCGCCCATGGTATCCCGGCGACGACACGGTCGACATGCTCGGCTGCGACAGCTACCGCGGCGGTGCACAGGGCGAGCTGTATGCACAATGTCAGCAGCTTGCGCCGGATGCCATGCCGATTGTGTTCCATGAGTGCGGCGTGATTCCGACAAGGGCTCAAATGACGCAGGCACATGCACCATGGGCAATGTTCATGACGTGGCATACCTCCTGGCTGATGGATGAGGGACAAGGGAACACAAAAGAGCACCTTCGTCAGGTGTATGCGGATGATACCTTCGTAAAGCTTCACCAGCTGCCCGACTTCACCTGACTCCCTTGCGGGGGTCGAAGGACTTCTTCCCTTATAACGGTTGGGACAAACGCCCAACAGGAGCGGCACAAATCCGCGATGCAAATCAGCGCGGCACGTGCGTCCGCGCTGGTGTTCATGCCGGGTGCACAACAAAAAACAGCCTGAACCTGCTGACGTTCGGGCTGTTTTCCCTGTACGGCCTGTTGCTGACTGCCGCTCAGGATGGAAAGGGAAAGGGGAAAAAAGGAGGAGAAAAGGAAAGGAAAACCATGGAGCAACCCGCACAGTGATTTGGCTCATTCGCTATGCGGTTCCACCCTCTATGTCAAAGCGGACATGCCACCAGGCGATTCCGCCGAATTTGCCAAAGCGGTTACTGTTCGCCTTCTGTCGTGGCCTTACCGCCTGACAATGTTATGATAGCAGTTTTATCTGTCGTCATCATGAAGGAAATGTGATAGATTAATGAAGATTGCTTCTTTTCCCGTCACAGGCACAAAAAAGCCGCCTCGCACGGAGACGGCTCTGTTCGGTTGATCCACGGTAATGCCGCACAATTCGGCAATGCCGCTGACTGTGCGGTGCTGCCTTCATCAGAAGGGCAGATTTTCGCTTTCCTCGCTGCCCTCGTCGATTTCGGGGAAAATCGGCTTATGGCACTTCGGGCAGAGCGTATTCTCATCGAAATCGATGTCAGACGCACGGAAGGTCAGCTCCTCGCCGCAGTTCGGGCAGATGTAGGCGATCGTTTCATCGAGCGCATCGTCGTCATCCTCATCGTCCGGATCCTCGTCGGCACAATCGTCGCAGTCGCACGCATCATCGTCGTCTTCATCATCATCTTCATCTGCGTTGTAGAGGGCTTCCTCCATGTCCGACAGATCCTGATCGATGGATTCGACATACTCCTCCAGCGACTTCTTTTCCTCATCGAGGCGCTGCAGCTCATCCGCCATCTCGCCCATAACGCCGAGGACCTCCATCAGCAGCTTATTGCTGTCCTTGTCCAGGTTGAGCTTCATGCCTGCTGCAAGACCCTTCAGGTAGCTAACGCGGTCTGTCAAACTGCTCATATCGATGTCCTCCTATCATACACAATCAGCCCGGAGGGATTGCTGCTCTCCCCGGGCTGATGATGGTCATATTATGCGCGCTCCATGTACTCGCCGGTACGGGTATCGATGCGGATCATGTCGCCGGTGTTGATGAACAGCGGCACCTGCAGGGAGTAGCCGGTTTCCAGCGTGGCGGGCTTGTAGGTGTTGGACGCGGTGTCGCCCTTGAAGCCGGGCTCGGTGTCGGTCACCTGAAGCGTGACGAAGTTCGGCGCTTCCACGGAGAAGGGAGAGCCCTTGAAGAAGCGAACGGTCACATTCGTGCCTTCCTTGACGTAGGGGATAGCATCCTCAACCTTGTCCAGCGCCATGGGGATCTGGTCATAGGTCTCGACGTCCATGAAGTAGTACAGCTCGCCGTCGTTGTAGACATACTGCATTTCCTTCGTTTCGATCACAGCCTTGGGCATCTTGTCGGTGGGGTTGAAGGAACGCTCGACCACAGCACCGGTCATCACGTTCTTGATCTTGGTGCGGACGAACGCCGCGCCCTTGCCAGGCTTGACGTGCTGGAAGTCAACAATGGTCCAGACGCCGCCGTCCCACTCCACGGTAATGCCCTTTTTGAAATCGCCAGCAGTAATCATCAATCAATTCCTCCAATGTTGTTAGGGTTGCGAAAATGCTTGGGTTCGCTGCACAAGCGAAGCAGTACGATGGGCATCGCTGCTGAAAGGTGCGGCGAATCCCTATGTCTAAATCCGACAAGGCGGATCCAGTCGCAGAGAAATCCTGCTTTTCGGGTGCAGACCAACAAGCCCGGTGCACAGGTGCACGGACAAATATATTCTATCACACTTTTGCCGGATTGAAAAGACTTTTTTCGTTTCAATTCGCGGATTCAGCCATTTTTTCTGCAAAAAACCGCCGCACCCGTTCAGGCGCAGCGGTCATGGCTCCATGATTACAGCACGAGGAAGTTCAGCTGCTCAACCAGCTCTCTCGACAGCTCGGGCATTCCCTCCAGCTCTTCGATGATGGATTCCTCGGCAGTGGCTTCCGTCGCATCTGCGCGGAGCGTCACCGGCATCGTCTTGCCGATCAGCGTCTGTGCGTAGGCATCCAGCATTTCCTGCGTCAGCCCTTCGTATTCGCCATCCAGCTTCAGCTCGATATCGGCAACCTTCTTGTCGTTATCGATGAACATCCGGATGCTCAGGCGCGCCTCGGCATTAAGCACCATCGAGGTGCTGAGGAGCTGCAGATCAGCATCCGCCTCTTCCGCCTCCGCTTCTGCCGCAAGATCCGAGTCCGTGGCAACGTTCACGTCGGCTTCGACAGCAACAACATCAGCTTCGGCATCCGCATCGGCTTCAACAGCCGTGTCAGCTTCAACGTCCGCGTCAGCTTCGGCTTCGACATCTGCATCGGCTTCAACGTCCGCATCGGCTTCAACATCTGCATCAGCTTCGACATCCGCGTCTGCTTCGACATCCACGTCTGCTTCGACATCCGTGTCAGCTTCGACATCCGCGTCAGCTTCGACATCCGCGTCTGCTTCGACATCCGCGTCAGCTTCGACAACGACTTCGATTTCCGCGTCAAGATCCGTTTCGGTCGCTTCAGCCTCTTCCGCAGGCTCGGCAGCAGGTTCCTCGGTGGCTTCGACGGTCTCGCCGTTCAGCGCGCGCTGCACCTGCTCAAGGTTCGCCATCAGAACATTGACCTGCTCGGACACCTCATTGAGGTAGCTCTGCGCAGTCGCCTGATTTGCCTTCGCCGTCTCCAGCTCAGCGGTCAGCGTGGTGTTTTCTTCCGTCAGGGTGCTGATCTGGGCTTCCAGTTCGGTCACCTTGGCGGTGGATTCATCAAGCGTCAGCTGTGCCTCGCGGAGGTTATTCTGCGCGGTCGTCAGCTCCTCCTGCATGGCTTCCTTTTCGGTAATGGTCTGCTGCAGCTCGGTGCTTCGCTCCGTCAGCTCGCTGTTGACCTGGTCAAGCTGCGAGGACAGGTTGTTCGAGTTGACGAACAGCACGACCATCACGATGACCGCGACGACCAGCACAATCAGCAGGGCGAACAGGGATACCTGCTTCTTTTCGGCAGGTGCATTCGTATTGTTCTGATTTTCGGACACTGGAATCATTCCTCCTAAATTGATATCGGATGACAGGCTATTTGACCGAGGTCTCCCCTGCCTGCGTGAGGAGCTCTAACGCGGCGTCCACCTTCGCCTGAATCTCCTGCAGCGCCGTCTGAAGCGGTGCAATGGAGATTGCCGGCTGTCCGTCAAGACCCTGCTGGACGAAAGAATCCTGCTGCGCTGTCAGCGATGCAATCTGCTCGGTCAGCGCGGCGTTTTCCTCACGGAGCGCCTTGCGCTGCGCACGAAGCGTCTGCTCACGGGCAGAGACCTCCTCCGCCTGCGGCTGCACCTCGGCAAGCTGCCTGCGCGTTTCCGGCAAGTCCACCTGCACCTGCGCATATTCCACCTGCTGGAGCTCCAGCCGCGCCTCCGTCGCCTCAAGCGACAAACGGGTCAGCCGGATTTCCTCGCTGACAGATGCCTGATGGATGACGCTGTAGCACAGCACCACGCACAGCGCACACATGACCGCAATGAAGCAAGCCCGAAAGCCCTTCGACAGCATATCGTTTCCTCCTCCGCGTCATGAACGGAAAGCTTACATTTTCATTGTACCATAAACAGGGTCAAATTGCAAAGTATAATCGTGCAAAATGTCGCATTCTATCCCAAAATTTACAGTTTGTTAAAGTCGTCACACGTTTTCTTCCGGACCTTGCTGTTCTTCCTCCTGCGGCGGAATCAGCTTCTCCGCCGTTTCCGACAGACTCTTTGCAAGATAGGCGACGTTTTCCTCGCGGCAGACGGTATCACGCGATGTGTGCAGCCGACCGGTCACCAGCCCGACGCCCGAGCTGTGATGATACGCGGAGATGCCCACGCCGCAGGAGAATTTGCGGTAATCGCCCGCTCCGCGCACGCGAATCCTGCTCCAGAAGCCTGTCTGCACCCCAAATGCCGCCGCATTTTGCGCGAGCACATCCCGAAGCGCTGCGTATTCCGGCTTATCCTGCGCCAGCTTCGGCGCGGACACGATGAAATGGTCGCCGTCGCCGACGCAGTTCAGGTCAACCAGCAGCTGCATCGTCTGAATCTCGACATGCTGCTGCGCGAAATACTTTGCGCCCCTGCTGCCCGTCTCCTGATTATCAAAAAGGATGAACGCCGTGCTTTCCCGCGCCTCGGGGGACAGCTGCGCCATCGTTTCCAGCAATGCAGCCACGCCCGACGTGTTGTCGTTGACGTTATGCGGATTCGCCTTGCCGAACATCATCAGCAGGACAATCCCCAGGAACGTCAGGAAGAACGAGAGAATCAGCCAGTCGCCATTCTTTGACAGCAGCCCGACCGCGCAGCCGACGAGCAGCGAAATCAGCAGCAGCGCCAGCAGAATCGCGAGCTGCGACAGCGCGTACACCGGAAAATTGCGCGGAATCCGCAAATCCGGAATGCCGATGGTCGCCGCGGTGTCGTAATGCGCGGCGATGATGATGCTTGCGTGCTGCGGGTCGCCGGCAACAATGTTGCGCTGTCGCACCTTGTCCTTGCGGTTCATGCCGTCCACATACGGCCGATAGCCCATTTCGCGCATTTTTGCAATGACCCACTGTTCAAACGCACGCTTCTGCTCCGCCGACTTGCGAACGGGATACAGGCTGTCAATTTCCTCCCGAATGCTCATGTTTCGTCCTTTCCGGTAATGATTTTTTCATAGGGAACGACGTCCGTGACGGTCAGCGTATCGCCGTCAACCGTGAAGCGAATGTCGTTTTCGCCGTAAGGCACGCCGTACACGCGCTCCAGCTGATGCTGATAGGCTGGTCGGGGATCCTGCGCAAGGATTGCCAGCACGGCAGGAACATCCTCCGCCGGAATGCGTGCACGAAGCTCCTCCGGCAGGATAACCTGCAGCGCGTGCGCCTTCTTTTCCTCGGCAAAGCCGCCGCGTGCGTCCGGCACGCTGTCCGCATACGGCACATACGGCTTAATGTCGATGACGGGTGTCCCGTCCATCATGTCCGCGCCGGCAACGTGCAGCACCACGCATCCGTCTTCCTCCACGACCTTCAGCAGCCGGACGACCGTCAGACCGATTTTGTTCGGCCGGTACGGCGAGCGCGTTGCAAACACGCCCATGCGCGTATTGCCGCCAAGCCTCGGCGGGCGCACAGTCGGACGCCATTGTTCGCGCGCCGCCTGGTCAAATTCCCACAGCAGCCACAGGTGCGAAAATTCCCCGATGCCCCGAAAAGCCTCGCGGACGCTGTATTCCGGCTCCATCACGATGCGCGATACCGCCGGAACAAGCCCGGATTGGCGCGGCACGCCGAATTTCTCCCGATAGCCGTTGCGGATGTGCGCGATGATTTCCATGTGTGTTCTCCATCCGATTCCGCCGGTTATGGAGGACTTCCGACCATCCGCGGCGAATATTGAAATGATGATTTCCTGCAAAAAAGGAGGCGGCATGACCGCCATGAGTGAAAACAATCAGCGGAGGCGCAGACGGTCGGTTCCCGACGATTCAACGGTTCCCGACTCCTCCATGGTTCCCGACGCTTTCGCGGTTCCCGACTTTTCCGACCCTTCCTCTGCTCCCGACTCCTCTGACCCCGACCCTTCAACGGCTTCCGGCTTCTCCTGTGAATCCGAAGAAGCCGCCGAACCGGAAGCGGTCAGCGAGCGTCCGCACCTGCCAAGCCCCCATGAATCCTTCTGCGCCACCCATGCGCTGCTGTCCTCCCTCTGCGAACCGAAGCCGCTGCGCAAGCCGCATTCGCTCACCGACTGCGTCAACATTCTGCTTGATTTGCTGCTGTGGCTGCCGAAGCTCGCAGTTTCCACGCTGTGCTATGCGCTTCGCTATCTGCGCTCTGCCTTTCGGTATGCGCTGGAGGGCTCGTGCTCGCTGACGCACGCGTTTTTAATGTGCCCCTATGCGTGGCTGCTGATGTACGTGCTGCTGTCAGCGCTGTCCGCAGGCGGTGTGCTGCTGATTCGGCAAATATCCGCCGTTGCCGGCAGCTCGCTGGCCTCCTCGCTGGAAAGGCTGTTCCTCCTGTTCGGCGGATTCCTGCTGATGCTCCCTGCGCTGATCTGGGGCTGCTGCCTGCTCTGGCTGCTCTGCACAAGGCTCGAATCCTGGTGCCGCTGGCATCGGCTCGTGTTCCTTGTTCTGCTGCTGATTGCGTTCGCCGCGCCGCTGCTTTATCACCTGTCGCCGCTGTTTCTGCTTCTGGTGCTGCCGCTGCTGATTGGGCTGATTTCCGGCGCTCTGGTAACACGCCGGACCTCCGAATCCATCGACAATCTCATCCGACACTTCACGCAGCGGGAAGAGCGTGCCCGTCTCCGCAAGCGCGGCGTGCATCAGATGGTACGCGTCACGGAGGTTGTCCCGGACCGCGCCGTTCGCAGGGGCGTACACGGATGCGTGCTGGTGATTTCCTGCCGTCATCCATCAACGGGGGATGCGGTCGTGCTCGTCAGCAAGCCGGTGTTTCAGCCCTATCAGGCAGGGGATTTGGTGCATGTGGTTTTTCACCCGACTGACCCGACAATCTATCGCATTGATGCGGAAACGCCGCTGCCAAAGAGGTGGAAGAGATAACCTCTTCCGAACTGTTTTTCTGGAATCAGGCAGATTTCATATTCAATAATGAAGGTTGGTATTCCAGCAGATATCAGGGAGCTTTGCGCTCGCCCCCTGACCCCTTCGCAATGCGCTCCCATGCTTGTTGAGAGGTTTTGCAGCTGAATGTTGGGGGCAGCGCTGCACAAATCGCCAAATTGCGCGGGGTTGCCTTAAATCTTCTTTCAGCAGATATCAGGGGGCTTTGCGCTCGCCCCCTGAACCCCTTCGCAGTGCGCTCCCATGTTTGTTGGGAGGTTTGCGGCTGAATGTTAGGGTAGAGCCGCACAAATCGCCAAATTGCGTGCGGTTGCCTTAGACAATCGTTTTGCAGCAGATATCAGGGGGCTTTGCGCTCGCCCCCTGAACCCTTCGCAATGCGCTCCCATGCTTGTTGGGAGGTTTTGCGGCTGAATGTTCGTCTTCCATCATCGTCTGGGATGATTATTTGTGCTCCCTGACGGGGCATGCGAGCGCCGCGTCGACTGCCTTTTCGATTTCCGGCACGTGAAGGGACATCAACTCGCCGGCATCGCACTTTTGGGCGATTTCGGGGTCAATCGGCAGCTGGCAGAGCAGCGGCAGATGGTGCTTTTCGGCAACTTCCGCGGTCCTGCTTTCGCCGAAGGGATACAAGCGGCGTCCGCAGTCCGGGCACGTGATATAGGACATGTTCTCCACGAGACCCAGCACCGGAATATTCATCATCTCCGCCATCTTGACCGCCTTCTCGACAATCATACCGACGAGCTCCTGCGGGCTGATCACAATCACAATCGCATCCACCGGCAACGACTGGAACACCGTCAGCGGCACATCGCCCGTTCCCGGAGGCATATCGACATACAGGCAGTCCACATCGCCCCAGGCGACATCCGTCCAGAACTGCTTGACCGTGCCTGCAATCAGGCTGCCGCGCCAGATGACCGGGTCGGTATCGTTCTCCAGCAGCAGGTTGATGGACATAACCTTCACGCCGCCTGCCGCCTCATTCGGCAGAATCCCCTGCTCGCAGCCGACCGCCTTGTCATGCACGCCGAGAATCCGCGGTATGCTCGGGCCCGTGATATCCGCATCGAGTACGCCGGCGATTTTCCCGCGGCGCGCCGTTTCACACGCCATCAGACCTGTCACCAGCGATTTGCCGACGCCGCCCTTGCCGCTCACGACGCCGATAACCTTCTTGACGCTGCTCCCTGCATTGGCCGGTGCCAGCAGGTTTTGCGGCTGCTGACGCGACGCGCAGTTGCTCCCGCAGGAGGAGCAGTCATGACTACATTCTGACATACTGTCCTTCTTTCCGTTCCGCCCGATTCGGCGGACTGCATCCTGTCCGCGGCTGATTGCTCCTCCGCGAACGCTTAAAGAAAAATAATTCGCTCTTTTTGCCTGCATTTCCTTCTTTTCAGCAGGGAAAACAACGAGCGCCGTCGAATTTATATTTCTTGCGAATGGATTGGAACAAATTGCCCTTTCGATTCGTCTAATCAGATGTAGGAAAACTGCGTTCCGCTTCGTTTGATGGCCGGGAGAGCATCCGCCTTTCCCGCATCGGCAGCGATCGCATTCGCCTCTCCGCTCACGCCGAGGGAGAAAGTGGAGGTTTTGACCATGAAGAGAAACAGCTCCGGAAGCACCAGCCGCCGCCGGGTGAAATTCGCCGCGCTGTGCGGTATTTTGGCGTTGTCCATGACACTGACGGGCTGCTTTGTTCCGCCGGATGATCTTTCGGGCGACCTTTCCAACTCCGGCGTCGTTTATAACACAGCCGTCATTTCTGCACCGCCGCGCACGGCAACGCCCAGTCCTTCGCCGTCGGATGAGCCGGAAGCGACGTACAATTTCGACACTGACGCGGCGACGCCCAACCCGTCCTCCGGCGGCATCGGCGTATACACCAATGGCGGCGTGACCGTCATCGGCACCGCAACGCCCACAAGCGGCGGCGCAGCGACCAACAAGCCGACCGCAACGCCCACGCCGACCTCCTCCGTCCTCAAGAAGGGCGCCTCGGGGGACGCCGTCAGGACGCTCCAGCGCCGCCTGAAGCAGCTCGGCTATTACACCGGCTCCGTTGACGGCGACTTCGGCGACGCGACCGAAAAGGCTGTCCGCGCATTCCAGGACCGCAACAACCTTTATGTTGACGGCATCGCGGGCACGTCCACCATGAACAAGCTGAACAGCTCCAACGCCGTGAAGGCATCGACCGCGACCGCCACGCCGCGCACGACTGCCCGTGCGACCGCGTCAAAGCAGCCCTCCGCGACCGCCACGCCGAACCTGTCCACCGACTACTACCTGAGCATCGGTTCGTCCGGCACGCGCGTCAAAACGCTACAGACCCGCCTGATTTCGCTCGGCTGGATGGCCGGCAAGGCTGACGGCAACTACGAGGGTGCGACAGAATACGCCGTCAAGGCGTTCCAGGCGAAGTACAAGAGCCTCTACGACGACGGCATCGCCGGTCCTTCGACGCTCAAGACGCTGTATTCCTCCTCCGCAGTCAAGGCCAGCAGCCCCGTTTCCTCCATCGGCACGACGCTTGAATCCGGTCAGTCCGGCGATGCTGTCCGCGCAATGCAGAAGCGGCTGAAGTCGCTCGGTTATCTCTCCGGCACGGCTGACGGCAGCTTCGGCGACGCCACAAAGGCCGCCGTCATGGCCTTCCAGAGCGCCAACGGTCTCAATGCCGATGGCAAGGCAGGCACCGCCACGCTCAACAAGCTCTATTCGACCTCCGCAGTGCCGGCAGGCTCCTCCTCGTCAACCGCAACGCCGTCCTCAACCACCTCCCCTGACGGTTACACCACGCTGTCCGAGGGCGACAGCGGCACTGCCGTCAAGAAGCTCCAGCAGGCGCTGAAGAACAAGGGCTACTATTCCGGCTCGGTTGACGGCAAGTACGGCACGGGCACAACCGCCGCCGTCACCGCCTTCCAGACCGCGAAGGGACTGCGCGTCGACGGCAAGGCAGGTCCTGCCACGCAGCGCGCCCTGTATGCATCCAGCTCCTCCGATTCCTCCGGCACCACGTATGACACGCTTCGTCCGGGCGACACCGGCACCGCCGTCAGTACGCTCCAGCGCGCCCTGAAGGACAAGGGCTACTACACCGGCTCGGTTGACGGCACCTACGGCACATCAACCACCACCGCCGTCAAGGCCTTCCAGACGAAGATGAGCATCACGCCGGTTGACGGCATCGCGGGCGATAAGACGCTCTCCGTGCTCTACTCCTCCTCCGCGGTCAATGCCGATGAATACGCCACGCTCCGCCCGGGCGACTCCAACTCCGCTGTCCGCTCGATGCAGTCGACGCTCTATGAGCTGGGCTACTATGACGGCTCCCGCGACGGCGTTTACGGCGCAACCACGCAGGATGCTGTCCGCGCCTTCCAGATCCGCAACAAGATTTCGCCGGTTGACGGCATCGCGGGCAACAAGACGCTCTCCGTGCTCTACAGCGGCAATGCCATCGCCGCCGCCGCCAAGACGACGGAATACACCACGCTGCAGGTGGGCGACCAGGGCGATGAGGTCGTGCAGATGCAGGACAGCCTGTATCAGCTCGGTTATCTCTCTGTTGTCACCGGCTATTACGACAGCGCAACGGTTGCCGCCATCCGGAATTTCCAGTCCAAGAACGGTTTGACGGTCGATGGCGCCGCCGGTCAGGAAACGCTGTCCGTGCTTTACGGCTCCAACCCGAAGTCAGCCTACTAATCCCACATCCTTTCAGGACTGTCCCCTTGCGAGACAGTCCTTTTTTATTAGATAGGAGGGAATCATGCGCAAGCGAATCATCATCCTGCTCACCCTGCTGCTGATGCTGACCGTTTCCCACGCCGAATCGCTCCCCTACGCCGAGGACACGGTGCTGACTTCGCACACAGCCTCCGCCGCCGAACAAACCCTGCGCGACTACCTCTACCCGCGTCTGCTCGCTCAGGAGGAGGACATTGACCTGCCGAGCGGCACGTCCTTTGACCTGCTGAGCCAGACCCTGAACGACCTGACGCGCAGCTACCCGGAGCTTTTCGCCGTTGACATAACCTATACCATCCTCTACGAACGCGCCGCGCCGGACATTGCCACGGGCGTTCGACCCCAATACCGCTGTACGCTGTCCGAGGCACAGTCCCTCCGAACACAGCTGTTTGAAACGGCGCAGGCATGGCTGACCGTGACCACCGATCCTGTCGGTCTGCATGACCTGCTGATTTCGCGTGTATCCTATTCGGATGACGCCGCATGGTGCGCAACGGCAGTCGGTGCGCTGCTGGACGGTCAGGCAAACTGCGAGGGATATGCGCAGGCGCTGACGCTGCTGTACCGGCTTGCAGGCATTCCCTGCGGTCTCATCGAAGGTCAGGCGACATCATCCGACGGCGTTACAGCCGCCCACGCATGGAACATCGCCGAAATAGGCGGTGCATGCCTGATTGACGCCTGCTGGGACGATTTGGGCGACCTCGCCGCGCACTGGTACTTCGCTCTCTCCGCAGAGGAAATGGCCGCAGACCACCAGACAGACGACAGCAGCACCCTGCCGGACACGAGCGCCGCAGTTGGCTACTATGTGTCACGCGGATTGACGGCAAACACGCGCAACGAGCTGGAGCCATTTCTTGCACGGCTGCTCGGCGGCGAAACTATCGAAATCGCGCTGTCGGACGACCTGTACGCCCAATGCGCCGCCGATCTGAGTCAATTCCTGACCGCGTATCTGGCGCAGACGAACGTGTCCGTTCAGTTCAGCTACAGCCTGTATGCCTTCGACCTCCGGCATGTGATGCTTGTTATTCCGTCAGAATAATCAAGCGTCAGGGCAGCAAACACGGCGTGCAAATTGCCAATTTTCCTCTTGACATTCCCCTTTCCTTTTGCTATAATAAGCTACGGTTTTGAAGAAGCCTGTGCCGTAGACAGCCGGTATCCGCAAGGATGTAAAGGAGCTTGCTCCGCCTGCCGAGGTGTGATGGATATAGCATGATTTTGCTCGTCCCTTGCACCTGTTGCAAGGGTTTTCTTTTACTTTCAAACCGTTAAGGAGGTGCAAGAAATGAGCAAGGTGCATGAGGTAAAGCCCGAGAAGGTTGCAGCTGTTGCCGACATCGTCGAAAAGCTGAAGAATGCCAAGTCTGTGGTGATTTGCAGCTACAGCGGACTGACTGTGGAGCAGGTGACTGAAATCCGCAAGCAGTGCCGTGAGAACGATACCGCTTACTGCGTCCTCAAGAATCGTCTGGTCCTCCGCGCACTGCAGGAGGTCGGCGTGTCCGGTCTGGATGATCTGCTCAACGGTCCGAACGCTTTCGTGTTCTCCATGAATGACGCTGTGACCGGTCCGAAGATCATCAACGACTACATCGAAAAGAACAAGCTGGAGAGCCTCAAGATTACCGGCGGTCTGCTGGGCACTGAGGTGCTTGATGTCAATGCTGTGAAGCATCTGGCAACCCTGCCGAGCCGCGAGGTGCTGCTGGCAAAGCTGCTTGGCTGCATGACCAACACCGTGGCGAGCTTCGTCCGCGTGGTCGATGCCATCCGCAAGCAGAAGAACGGCGAGGAATAATCTTCGCTGCATGAGGGTTCGTCCCTCGCACAACCATCAAAACAAACTCAATCCGATATCAACCGAAATAGGAGGCTGAATCAACATGACTCATGAAGAGATCATTGCCGCCGTCGAGTCTATGACGGTGCTGGAGCTGGCCGATCTGGTCAAGGCTATGGAAGAAAAGTTCGGCGTGTCCGCTGCTGCGACCGCTGTTGTTGCTGGTCCCGCTGCTGGCGCTGCTGCTGCCGCTGTGGAAGAGAAGACCGAGTTCGACGTGGTGCTGAAGTCCTTCGACGCCGCTTCGAAGCTGAAGGTTCTGAAGCTGGTCCGCGAAGTGTGCGGCCTGGGCCTGAAGGAAGCAAAGGACTTCGTCGAGGCTGTTCCGAACGGCCCGAAGACCGTCAAGGAAGCTCTGCCGAAGGAAGAAGCCGAGAAGCTGGCTGCCCAGTTCAAGGAAGTCGGCGGCGAGTGCGAAATCAAGTAATCTTCGGATTGCTCGAATCGAACTGCAATGCAAAGGGGATTGTCTCATCGCGAGGCAATCCCCTTTTTTTCTGCATTTTTACTGAAGCTGCGCGAAATAGGCTCTGCATTCGTCCGCATCGTGCGAAATCTGATTCTTCAGCGCATCGATGTCGTCGAATTTCCGCTCCGGCCGCATGAATTTCAGGAACGTCAGCCGCACCTTCCGCCCGTAGAGCGAAAGAAATTCATCGAGCACATGCGCCTCGACCGTCACAGGACCATCCGGCACGGTCGGATGACGCCCGACATTCACGACTGCCGGAAAAATGCCGCCGTTCGTCTCCAGATAGCAGGCATAGACGCCGAACGCAGGCAGCGCCTTGTTCTTCGGGACGCTGATGTTTGCCGTCGGATAGCCCAACGTCCGCCCGAGCTGCTTGCCCTCGGTGACGCATCCGGTCATCGTATAGCCGCGTCCGAGCAGGTTGTTGACGCTGTGAATGTCGCCCTGCGCCAGCAGCCGCCGAATCCGCGTAGAGGACACCGTTTCGCCCTCAATCACGACCTCCGGCACAATCACGGTGCGGAAGCCGTGCTTCTTGCCGTACTCCTTGAGCATTTGCCCGTTGCCGCGTCCACCCGCGCCGAACGTGAAGTTAAATCCGCAAACAACGACAACCGGCGCGTACACCTCGACCATTTCCGCCATGAAGTCCTCGGGCTCCTGCGCCGCGCGCGCTTTCGTGAAGGTTGTGACGCACAGCCCATCCACGCCGAAGGACTGCATCACCGCCGCCTTTTCCGGCAGCGTCGTCAGCATCGGCGGCGTCTTCTCCGGTGCAAGCACCTGCAGCGGATGCGGCGAAAACGTGCATACCGCCAGCGGATAGACCATCTCCTGCGCCAGCTCATCGCCGCGCATCAGCAGCGCCTGATGACCGCGATGCACGCCGTCAAACATACCCAGCACCAGCACGCACGGGTTCAGCCGCTTAGGGTCACGGATGATTCGCATAGTTTTCCTCCTTGTCCGGCGGAAAGACGCATCGCCAGATGAGCTCGTCCTGCTCCCTTGCCGCAATGCCCCGGAATTGATTGCGCAAATAAATGCGCGCCGCCGCGCCGGATTGCAGCTGCTCTGCACCCTTCAATGCACGGATGGGCAGCTTCACGCCGTTGACAACCTGCTTTTCAAGGGAAGCCGGCGCATCCAGCCGCACCATGTGCCCGATGCCGATATCCATGGGCAGAAGCGCAAGCGTCCCATTCTGCTGATGCTGGGCAATTTCCTCCAGCGTCATGGCAGTATCAAGCGTGAACACGCCGCTCTGTGCCCGAAGCAGAAACCGCATGTGCGCCGGACAGCCGGTCAATTTGCCCAAATCATCGCAAATGGAGCGAATATACGTGCCTCGACCGCAGCGGATTGTCATGCGTACGCCGTGCCCCGCCGTTTCCTCATGCACATCAATGGAGGACACGTGCACGGTGCGCACGGGCGCTTCGACCTGTTCGCCGTCACGTGCACGCTCGTAAAGCGGCTTGCCGTCCTGCTTGATAGCGCTGTAGACGCTCGGACGCTGCTCGATGTCGCCGACGAGATGGGTGACTGCCTCGCGCACCTGCCCGATGGTCGGATAATTGCTGCCCGTTTCGATGACGCGCCCTGTCGCATCCTGCGTATCCGTCGCAGCCCCGAAGGCGCATTCCGCCACGTACGTTTTTTCCTTGTCCACCAGATAATCAAACAGCCGCGCCGCACGCCCGAGCATCACCGGCAGCACACCGGATGCCTCCGGGTCGAGCGTTCCGGCATGTCCGACATGCTTCTCGCCTGTCATGCGCTTCACATAGCCAACAACGGCGGCGCTCGTCATCCCCGGCGGCTTGAGGACATTCAAAAAGCCGTTCATGCCTGCGGTTCTTCCTCTTCGCGGTCAGGCTCATTCTTGCGCGCTTCCGCCAGCACCTGCGCGATATGCACGCCATAGGCGATGTTCTGATCGCTGACGAATTGCAGCTCCGGCGCGGTGCGGATGAGCATCTGATGGCCAAGCTCGCGGCGGATAAAGCCCGCGGCGTTCTTGAGCGCCTTCATGAGCGGCTCGCGAAGGTCATCCTCAAGAACGGAAACGTAGATTTTGGCGTAACGGAGGTCGCGGGTAACGTCCGCACGGGTCACGGAAAAGGTGCCTGTGACGCGCGGATCGTTCACATCATCGCGGATGATGCGGTCGACCTCGCGGCGCAGCTCCTCGGAAATTCGGTCAATGCGTTGATAGCTCATTGTATCCTCCTGATCATAAAGGTTCAAAAGGGTCGATGACCCTTCGCAATGCACTTTTCCGCAGTAGGTGGGGAATGCGGCTAATTATTCTGTTTGCATCCGAAGGGGTTTAAGAAAGAATCAGACGAAGTCTGCGAACGGAAAACCCCCTTGTTAGTGGATACGAGCAGGGGCTTTGCGCTCGCCCCTGCACCCTTCGCAATGCGCTTTTCCGCAGTATGTGGGGAATGCGGCTAATTATCTTGTTTGCATCCGAAGGGGTTTAAGAAAAAATCAGACGAAGTCTGCGAGCGGAAAGCCCCCTTGGGCAGGGAGTTTCGCATCTGCGGATGCGAGCAGGGGCTTTGCGCTCGCCCCTGCACCCTTCGCAATGCGCTTTTCCATAATAAGTGGGTAAAGTGACTTTTTTACCGTAATAGGTGGGAAATGCGGCTTTTTCTCGTTTGCCAAGGCACAACGATGAAGATATTATCCTGTATGCAGCCGAAGGGGTTTGAGAAAGAATCAGACGAAGTCTGCGAATGGAAAGCCCCCTTGCAAGGGGCTGAAAAACGGACGAAGCCCACCGCAGCGATGAAGCGAAAAAAGGAGGCAGGGAAAGCCATCTGAAATTGACTTTACCCAACCTCCGTTGATGCGATTAGCGCGGGATTTCCTCCATGATAAAGCACTCGACGACATCGCCTTCCTTGATGTCGTTGTGCCCCTCCAGGCTCATGCCGCACTCAAAGCCGGCAGCCATGTCCTTGACGTCTTCCTTGTAGTGCTTGAGGCTGCTGAGCTTGCCCTCGAAAACAACGACGTTCTCGCGCAGCAGACGCACCTGCGCGTTGCGCTGCACCTTGCCGTCGGTCACGTAGCAACCGGCAATCACGCCGGCACCGGTAATCTTGAACACGCTGCGAACCTCTGCGTGACCCAGCAGCACCTCGCGGTACTCGGGCGCAAGCAGACCCTTCATCGCCAGCTCCATGTCCTCAATCGCCTTGTAAATGACGGTGTACAGGCGTACATCGACCTTCTCGTGCTCCGCCGCTTCACGCGCAGAGGCGTCCGGACGGATGTTGAAGCCGATGATGATGGCGTTGAACGCGCTGGCGAGGTTGACATCGTCCTTGGTGATTGCACCGGCCGCGCTGTGCAGCACGTGCACCTTGACCTCGTCGCTGCTGAGCTTCTCCATCGCCTGCTTGACTGCCTCGACAGAGCCCTGCACGTCTGCCTTGATAATCAAGTTCAGCGTCGTTTGCTTGCCGCTCTCCATGTTGGAGAACATGTTCTCGAGGCTGACCTTCGCCATCGATGCCTCGCGCGCAGCCTTGAGCTTCGCCTTGCGTTCCTCGGCGACCTGACGGGACAGGCGATCGTCGCCGACAGCCTGCATTTCGTCGCCTGCGGACGGCACTTCGTCAAAGCCCATGATTTCCACAGGCGTTGACGGACCGGCTTCCTTGACCTTCTCGCCGCGGTCGTTAATCAGCGCACGGACACGGCCGCTTGCCAGACCCGCGATGATGTTGTCGCCGACATGCAGCGTACCGTTCTGCATCAGCACGGTGGCCAGCGGACCACGCGCCTTGTCCAGCTTCGCCTCGATGATGACGCCGCGACCCAGACGATTCGGGTTTGCGCGCAGCTCCATGGTGTCCGCCTGCAGCAGAATCATTTCGAGCAGCTCATCGACGCCCTCGCCGGTCTTTGCGGAAACGGGGCACATAATCGTGTCGCCGCCCCAATCCTCGCAGACGATGCCGTACTTTGTCAGGTCGGTCTTGACGCGCTCGGCGTCCGCATCCGGCTTATCCATCTTGTTGATGGCGACAATGATCGGCACCTCGGCGGCCTTGGCATGGTTGATGGCTTCGATGGTCTGCGGCATGACGGAATCGTCCGCGGCAACCACCAGCACGGCGATGTCCGTCGCCTGAGCGCCGCGGGCACGCATGGCGGTGAACGCCTCGTGACCGGGGGTATCCAGGAACGTGATGTCGCGGCCGTTCATCTTGACCGTGTATGCACCGATGTGCTGCGTAATGCCGCCAGCCTCGCCTGCGGTGACGCGGCTCTTGCGGATGTAGTCCAGCAGGGACGTCTTGCCGTGGTCAACGTGACCCATAATCGTCACGACCGGCGGACGCGTCTCGAGGTTCTCTTCAGCGTCATCGAAGTTCTCCGCGGTCAGCTGGTCTTCAGCGGTGACCTCGGGCTTCTTCTCCAGCGTGATGTCAAAGTCAGCGCACACCAGCGATGCGGTATCAAAGTCAATCTCGCTGTTGATGGTCGCCATGTTGCCCAGCAGGAACAGCTTCTTGATGATTTCCGCGCTCGTCTTGCCGATTTTCTCGCACAGGTCGCGGACGACAATCGTATCGCCGTTCATGTACGCATGCTCAATCTTGATGGGCGCCATCATCTGCTGCGCGGACGGCTTTTTCATGCGGCTGCGCTTACCGCCGCGCACCACATCGTCGTCATATCCGCTATAGCCCGCGTCACGGCTGAGCTGCTTGCGGTTGCGCGCCACATGCTCCGGGTCGTGCTGACGGACGTAGTTCTTCTTGTTCGGATCGTAGTTGGAGACGCGCTCCTTGCCCATGCTCGGCGTGATATCCGGCACAGACGGCTTCTGACGACCCATGCCGGCGCCTGCGGGACGACCGTTCCCCGGACGGGGCTGCATGCCGCCCTGCGGACGTGCGCCCTGCGCACCCTGCGGACGCGCGATGAACGGACCGTTGCCGCCCTGACGCGGCTGGAACGTGCCGTTTGCCGGACGATTGCCCGGTGCGCCCTGCGGACGTGCGATGAACGGACCGTTGCCGCCCTGCGGACGCTGGCCCTGCTGCCCCTGAGCACCCTGCGGACGCGCGATGAACGGACCGTTGCCGCCCTGACGCGGCTGGAACGTGCCGTTTGCCGGACGATTGCCCTGCGGACGCTGTCCCTGCTGCACCTGTCCCTGCGGACGCGGCTGCACGGGACGCGGCGGGCGAATGACGTTCGGTGCAAGCCCGACCGGCTTCTGCGGAAGCGCCTGACCGGCACGCGAAATAATCTGACCAATGGCAGGCTTCTTCGGCGCTTCCTCGGTTTTGGGTGAATCACCCTTGGGGGAATCCCCCTTGGGGGCGTCAGCCTTGGGGGAATCGGCTTTGGGTGCATCAGCCTTGGGGGCGTCAGCCTTGGGAGAATCCACCTTGGGTGAATCACTCTTGACCTCTGCCTTGGCTTCGGGCTTCGCAGTCTCCTGCTTCGCCTCGTTCTTCTGCGCGGGCTTCGGTGCTTCTGCCTTCTGCACGGGCTTTGCAGTCTCCTGCTTCGCCTCGTTCTTCTGCACGGCTTTTAGTGCTTCTGCCTTCTGCGCGGGCTTTGCAGCTTCCTGCTTCATTTCGCTCTTCTGCGCGGACTTCGGCGCTTCTGCCTTCTGCACAGGCTTGACCTCTGCCTTGGGCGCATCACTCAAGGGGGAATCCGCCTTGGTGGAATCCGCCTTGGCAGAATCTGCCTTGGTGGGATCTGCCTTGGCTTCAGCCTGCTTTTCATTCGCCTTGAGGGCAGCGTTCACGGCAGCCTGTTCCTCCGCGTCGAGCATAACGTAGGCCTTGGAATGGTCGGAAATGCGCTTTTCCGCCTCTGCGCGCTTTTCCTGCTCCGCCTGCGCGTTGCGGGTCTTGACAAACTCGTTTTCGAGCGCACGCAGCGACTTCGCCAATCCGTCCGCTCCCTGACGAACACGAGAGGCGTCATCACGCACCTTCACGGCATCCGTCATCAGTTCCTTGATTGAATCCTTCAGTTTCACCTTCGTCATTCGACGCTTGCACCCCCGCCATGATTTTCCGATTTGATTGATTGTCCAAGCTTCCCGTGTGCATCCTCGTGAAGATTCTGCCTGATTTGCTCCGCCAGACCGCCCTGCGCAACCGCCATGGCTACCCCCGGACGACCTGTCGCTTCATGAAGGAGACCCTGCGGCAGCATTGCCAGCAACACATGATTGTGTTCGCAAGCGCCGCGGTATTTATCCTGAGTGGCTTGAGACGCGCCGCTGTCGAGCAGCAGAATCGCGCAGCTCCCGCCACGAATGCTTTTCAGGCAGCCATCCTCACCGAAGGTCGCCTGTCGTGCCCGCACGCACAGTCCCATCAGACCGCGCAGCTTATCCTCTCTCTGCATCTGCGTCAGGTGTCCTCCGCTTCTGCTTCCGAGAGCTTCGCCAGCTCCTGCCGCAAGCTCTCCGCAACCTCGTCGGTGAGCTGTACCTCGAGCTGACGTTCGAGCTGCTTCTGGCGGATTGCCCGCATCAGGCAGCTTTCCTGTCGGCACACGTAAGCGCCGCGTCCGGGCTTTTTGCCGCCCGAATCCATCGAAACCGTACCGTCCGGTGCGCGGACGACGCGGATCATTTCGCGTTTTGGCTTGCTTTCGCGGCATCCGACGCACATGCGCATCGGAATCTTCTTCGGCTTCATCAAGGCTCCTTTGGGCGGTGCATCCGGGTTCGGATTCGCCGCCGAATCTCTTTTTCCTCTATCCTCTGCGATGATATCGCTCCAAATGGGGCACAAACCGGACGAAGTCCGCCGGATTACAGCGTGTCGTCCTCGTCCATCTGGATGTCGGTCATCTCGTCGATGGCCTGATAGGGCGCGAACTGCGGCTCGGCAGGCGCTTCCTCAGCCTGCGGCATGGCGGCAGTGACCTGCTCGGCGTACTGGGACTGGCTCTTGATGTCAATCTTCCAGCCGGTCAGCTTCGCGGCAAGACGCGCGTTTTGCCCTTCCTTGCCGATGGCGAGCGACAGCTGATTGTCCGGCACAACCACGATGCAGGAGTGCTGACCGCTTTCCTCGGTATACACCTCGCGGACGTTCGCCGGATTCAGCGCGTTGGCAATAAATTCCGCCGGATTTTCGCTCCACTTGATGATGTCGATCTTCTCGCCGCGCAGCTCGTTCACCACACGGGTCACGCGATCGCCGCGCGGACCAACGCAAGCGCCGACCGGATCAATCAGCACATCCGTGGAATGCACCGCCATCTTCGTGCGGCTGCCTGCCTCGCGGGCAAGCCCCTTGATCAGCACCTTGCCGCCGGCGATTTCAGGCACTTCCATCTCGAACAGGCGCTTGACCAGATTCGGATGCGTCCGGCTGACGCGCACCTGCGGTCCATGGCGGTTCGATGTGTCATCCCCGCGGTGCACCTCGAGCACGTAGACCTTCAGGTGATCATCGATATCGATGTTCTCGCCCGGAATCATCTGATCCGCCTCGAGATAGCCGTCGTCGCGACCCATCAGCTCGACCAGCGCGCCCTTATCATCCACGCGGCGGACGACAGCCGTCAGGATTTCATTCTCCTTGTCGGCATATTCCTCGTACACGCGGCCGCGCTCTGCCTCGCGCAGGCGCTGCATAATCACGCCCTTGGCGGTCTGCGCGGCGACACGCAGGAAGTTGCGCGGCGTCACGTCCTCCTCGACAATGTCGCCCATCTGGTAGGTATCCTTGATTTTGCGCGCCTCCTCGATCGAAATCTGATCGACGGGCTTTTCGACCTCTTCGACGATCAGGCGGCGGATATACACGTGAATCTCGCCTGTCGTGCGGTCGATCACGGCGCTGATGTTGTTGGCAGAGGGTTCGTCGCCCTTGGTGCAGTTCTTGGCGTACGCCTTTTTGAGCGCATCCTCGACTGTCGTGAAGAGCATTTCCTCGCTCAGATCCTTCTCCTTGCAGAGCACGCGGATTGCCTCCACCAGCTCCCGATTCTGGTTACTCGCCTGCACAACAGGCGCTGCCTTGGTCTTTCTCATGAATTCTGTTCCACCTTTAAGCTTATGCTGTTTTAATCCTTTATTCGTCTACGCGGACGCTGCCGGCGTCATCCTCGCCGGACAGGTCGACGGTTTCGACACCTGACATGTCCACCACGGGCTTCACGAGCGATGCGGCGCGGCGTGCGATGCGCTTTTCCTCGCCGTCAATCAGCAGCACCATGTCCTGCTGGTCGAAATCGGTCAGGATGCCCGTGAACAACTTCTGACCATCCATCGCCTTGAACAGGTGAACCTCCACCTCATCGCCAATGGCGCGTTCAAAGTCGCGATCCTTCCTGAGCGGACGGTCGATGCCCGGTGAGGACACTTCCAGAAAGTCGAAATCATACGACTCGACAAGCGGCTGAATCGCACGGTGATACCGTTCGCAGTCATCCAGCGACATGCCCTCCGGACGATCCACATAAATCCGCAGGAACTTGCCCGTGCTTTCCTTGTCCAGGCAGACGTCCACCAGCTCATAGCCCAACTCGTCCGCCAGACGCTGACATTTCGGCAGCACCACTGCCGTCAGCTCCGCCTTCGCCATGCGCCTCACCTCTTTCCGCAATCATCTGCAGGCAATCAAAAAGAGTGGTCCCCATCACCCGTCGGCAATGCGGCAGCCTGTGCAGGCATACCAGTGCCCGCCACACAGCCGTCCCAATGCCGCCAAGCCATGTCCACTCTCAGATGACAAACCCTTCTTTCTGCATTCCGCAACACCGGACTGACCCGGCTGAAAAACGCCGGCCCTTTTTACAGGGCAGCGTCATGGTTTCACACTTGCCAGTATAGCACACATTTTTCCGGAATACAAGCATTTTTCGCGCTTCGGTACAACATTTTGCCCCGGAATCCACCTGATTTCTTCCTATTTTTCTGTCGTTACGGTCAGATGTGTTCCATCCGTATGGATGCAGATGGTACCGTGCTCATCCGTGCGCAGAATTTCAGCCCCCGTCTCCGCCAGCCGCATGAGCGTCTCCTCCGTCGGATGACCGTAGCTGTTGTCCCTGCCGACGCTGATGACGGCGTATTCCGGCGCGACATCATGCAGGAATGCGCTGCTGCTCGACGAGCCGCTGCCGTGATGCGCGACCTTGAGCACATCGGCATCCAGCCTCGCGCCGTTCGTCAGCAGCGCGCGCTCCGCCTCCCATGCCGCATCGCCGGTGAAGAGGAAGGACGTTTCGCCGCAGTCCACGCGGATGATGAGCGAACCGTCGTTGACGTCCTCGAAGCCCTGTCCGGCTGACAGGAACGTCACGATTGCGCTGCCGAGCGGAAAGCACGCGCCCTCATTCGGGATGGTGATGGTCAGCCCCTGCGCCAGCGTGTATTTCTCCAGCGAACGGAATGCGCGTGAATCCCACGACGTCACCGAACAGTACACGCGCAACGCAGTGCAGGCGTTGAGCGCCGCCGCAAGTCCGCCGATATGGTCGTTATGCGGATGCGTGCCGATGACGGCGTCGAGTTGGGTAATCCCGAGCGTATTGCGCAGATACGCATAAATCAGCTGACTCTTCGATGCATCGCCGCCGTCAATGATCATCGCGTGTTCGCCGCTGACGAGAATCGCCGCGTCGCCCTGCCCGACATCGAGAAAGTACACCGTCAGCTCGGTTTGTAGCGCTGTTTCCGGCTGACGTGCGCAGTCCCCGCCCAGCAGAAGCAGCAGCAGCGTCAGCAGCGCCAGCAGCGATTCAATGCGCAGGCGCACGCGCGGCATGTTCACCGGCTTCCCGTGCTGCCGAAGCCGCCGCGGTTGCTACCATTCAGGTGCTCCACCTCGATGAACTCCGGCTTTTCCATCTTCTTCACCAGCCGGAACTGGCAGATGCGGTCGCCCTGACGGATGACCGTATCGCGCATCGCCAGTGCCGGATAGCGCCAGATGTCCTCATCGCCGCAATAGCTGTTGTCAACGATGCCGATGCTGTTGACCTGAATGATGCCCCAGTTCCTGAAGGTCGAGCTGCGCGGCGCGACATGCGCTTCATAGCCTTCCGGCAGCTGCACGGAGATGCCCAGCGAAATCAGCCGGTATTCCCCCGCCTTCATTTCGACGGTTTCCGCCGCGCGAAGGTCAATCCAGTCGCCCTGCTTTAGCGGCTCAAGCTTCTCCGCGCCCTCATGATAGCGAATCAGAACCTTCATTTTGCCACTTCCCTTCCGCTCGCATTCAAGCACCAGCGCGTCATTTTCCGCAGGCTCCCGACGACCTCTGCCAGCACGCGCACCGTCTCGTCAATCTCCGCTTCCGTCGTGTCGGTTCCCAGCGTCAGTCGCAGCGAGCCCTTTGCCTCATCGCACGACAGCCCGATTGCCATCAGCACGTGGCTCGGGTCAAGGCTTCCCGCCGTGCACGCCGAGCCGCTCGACGCCGCGATGCCCTCCAAATCCAGCCGCAGCAGCACCGCCTCGCCCTCGATGCCGTCAAACGACACGTTCAGATTGTTCGGCAGGCGTTTGTCCTTCGGTCCGTTGAGCCGCATCGCCGGAATTTGCTCCGTCAGCCCGTTTAGCAGCCGTTTTCTCAGATACGTCATTCGCACCGCGTTTTCCCTGAGCGAATTGACCGCGATCTCAATCGCCTCGCCCAGCCCGACAATCGCCGGAACGTTTTCCGTGCCTGCCCGATGACCGCGTTCCTGCGCGCCGCCGTGCACAAGCGAATCAATCGTCACGCCGCTGCGGACATACAGTGCGCCGACGCCCTTCGGTCCATGGAATTTATGCGCCGAGAGCGACAGCAGATCGGCATTCAGGCTCTCCACAAGCAGCGGCACCGCGCCAACCGCCTGCACCGCATCCGTGTGAAAGAGCACGCCGCGTTCCCGGCAGACGCTGCCGATTTCGCTGATGGGCTCAATCGTCCCGATTTCGTTGTTCGCCGCCATCACGCTGACAAGCACGGTATCCTGCCGAATCGCCTGCCTGACCTGCTCCGCGGTCACGAAGCCCTCCTCATCAACCGGCAGATACGTGACCTCCCAGCCCTGCTTTTCCAGCCACTGACATGTGTGCAGGACGGCATGATGCTCAATCGCCGTCGTAACGAGATGACGTCCCTTCGCCTGATTCGCGAATGCCGCGCCCTTGACGGCCCAGTTGTCGCTCTCCGAGCCGCCGGCGGTGAAATAAATCTCCTGCGGCTGAGCGCCAAGCGCCGCCGCCACCTGCCGGCGTGCCCGTTCAACCGCCTTCTTCGCATCGCGGCCGGTGCTGTGAATTGCCGATGCGTTGCCGTAGCATTCTGTAAAATAAGGCAGCATCGCCTGAAGCACCTGCTCAGACATCGCCGTCGTTGCCGCATTGTCCAAATAAATCCTGTCCATTGCTTTCACCTGCGAAATCAGAATACAAGCATATTTTACCATGTACCGTCTCTGTTTGTCAATCATTTGTTCGCATAATGCGCCGTGCGTTTTTATGGAACACCCTTGCAAAAGTCTGAAATTTCTGGTATACTATACCAGTGAATTGTTGACAATTGGTGCAAAAAATGCAGGAGGGCAACGCATCGTTCACACCATGCGGCTGCTCATGCGCACAGAGGAGGACAAAAGAGATGAGGAAGAGATTTTTCGCGATGCTGCTGGCAGCGCTTTTGTGCATGGGCACGGGGCTTGCGGAGGATTGCGATGGCGGTCATGATTGGGATGCCGTAACCTACACGTGGTCGAGTGATTACACCAGCTGCACCGCCACGCGCGTCTGCAAACGCAACAGCAGCCATGTCGAGACGGCGTCAGCCAAGGTGACGAAGAGCACAAAGCAGCCCTCGTGCGAGGAGAAGGGCAGGACAACCTACACGGCGACCTTCAGTGCGAATTGGGCAGCCACGCAGACGGCGAAGAAGTCCATCAGCAAGTTTGGACACTGGTACAGCGCGTGGGTCTACATCGGTGCGAACACGCACAGCTCCCTGTGCAAGCGCAGCTTCTGCAGCGACGGTCTGATGGTCGGCTGCGAGCGGTATGCCTGCACGCTTCAGTCCTCCGGCGAGGAATACTCCTTCACCCTCTGCCCGATTTGCGGCGCAATCAATTCAAAGGCACGGCTCACGCAAAGGGACGGCGCTTCTGCCACCGCGATGACATTCAGCGTACCGAAGGGCGACCTGGTCGTGCGCACAGGCACGCTGGAAAACGGCGAGAAGCTGATGACCATCTGCTTTGAGATGGTCGGCGTCTCCACGCGAGCCAAGGGCACCATCCGGTTCTCAATGCCCGAATCGCTGCTGGAGGGCTGCAGCCTGAGGCTGCTCCATTCTGACGGCACCGAAACCGCCGTCCCCGTCACGGTCAAGATGGGGTATGCCTCCTTCAAGCTTGACTTCGGCGCAAAGGATGCCGCCAGCGTGATGGTGCTGCATATGGTTTCCGCCAAATCAGCTAATTGAGACAACATGAAAAGCCGCCGTGCCATTGCTGGTGCGGCGGCTTTTGTTTGGCAGAAATTACGCCTTGCTGCTCTCACGCGTGTAGTTCAGCAGACCGCCGTAGAGGATGCAGCCCTGCTGGCGGTGCGTCAGCGGCATGAGAACGGCGTAGTCCTCGTTTTTCGTATCGTTGTGCAGCACAAACTCACTGCTGCCGCTCTCAACAAGCTGGCGGACATTCGGCAGCGACAGCACATCGCCCTGCGCAATGCAGTCATAATCCGCCTCGTCCTTGAATGTCAGCGGCAGAATGCCGTTGTTGATGAGGTTCGCCTGATGGATACGCGCAAAGGACTTCGCGATGACTGCGCGGATGCCCAGATACAGCGGCACAAGCGCGGCATGCTCACGGCTGGAGCCCTGACCGTAGTTGTTGCCGGCAACGAGCAGACCGCCGCCGACCGCCTTTGCACGCGCCGGGAAATCCTTGTCCACAGGCGTCAGGCAGAAATCGGACAGATACGGCACGTTCGAGCGGAACGGCAGGAGCTTTGAATCAGACGGCGCGATGTGGTCGGTCGTGATGTTGTCCTCCATCTTCAGCAGCACCTGACCGGAGATGCTCTCCGCAAGCGGCTTGCCGAGCGGGAACGGCTGGATGTTCGGACCGCGGACGACCTCCACTTCATCCTCATGACCGGGCTCAACCGGCGGAATGACGAGGTTGTCATTGACGGTGAACGTTTCCGGCATCGGGATATCGAGGTCAATATCGAGGCAGCGCGGGTCGGTCAGCACGCCGGTCAGCGCGGTGACGGCAGCCGTTTCGCAGGACACAAGGTAAATACCGGCGGATTTTGTTCCGCTGCGGCCGTAGAAATTGCGATTGTTCGTGCGGACGGACACGGCGTTCGTGCGCGGCGACTGACCCATGCCGATGCAGGGACCGCAGGCGGATTCGAGGATGCGCGCGCCTGCCGCAATCATGTCTGCCAGTGCGCCGTTGCGCGCCAGCATCGTCAGCACCTGCTTGGAGCCGGGTCCGATGACAAGGCTGACGTCCGGATGCACCGTCTTGCCCTTCAGGATACGGGCGACGCGCATCATGTCGGTATAGGAGGAGTTCGTGCAGGAGCCGATGAATACCTGATCGACCTTGATGGGACCGCATTCCTTGACGGTCTCGACAATGTCAGGCATATGAGGCTTGGCAACGAGCGGTTCAAGCGCGCACAGGTCGATGTCAATCATCTCGTCGTACTTTGCATCCGCATCCGCCGCAAGCGGTACGAAGTCCTGCTCACGCTGCTGCGCCTTCAGGAAGGCATGCGTGATTTCGTCCGACGGGAAGACGGAGGTCGTCGCGCCCAGCTCGGCGCCCATGTTGGCAATCGTGGCGCGCTCCGGCACGGACAGCGTCTTCACGCCCTCGCCGATGTATTCCATGACCTTGCCGACGCCGCCCTTGACCGTCAGCTGGCGCAGCACCTCCAGGATGATATCCTTCGCCGCGACGCCGTAGGAGAGCTTGCCGTGCAGGCGAACGCCCACGACCTTCGGGCAGGCGAGATAGTATGCGCCGCCGCCCATCGCAACCGCAACGTCCAATCCGCCCGCGCCGATGGCAAGCATGCCGATGCCGCCGCCGGTCGGCGTATGGCTGTCCGAGCCCAGCAGCGTGTAGCCCGGTACGCCGAAACGCTCCAGCTGCACCTGATGGCAAATGCCGTTGCCGGGCTTCGAGCAATAGATGCCGTGCTTCTTCGTGACCGTCTGAATATAATAGTGGTCATCCGCGTTCTCAAAGCCGCTCTGCAGGGTGTTATGGTCGATATACGCCACGGATTTCTTCGTCTTCACGCGGCTGACACCCATCGCCTCGAACTGGAGGTACGCCATGGTGCCGGTAGAATCCTGCGTCAGCGTCTGGTCGATGCGGATGGAGATCTCCGTGCCGGGGATCAGCTCACCGCTGAGCAGATGCGCCGAGAGGATTTTCTGCGTCAGATTCATAGACATAAGTCAAACTCCTTTGTTTGGTTCCGTTTTACGCTCCGCACGGCAATGTGCGAATCGTCTGCATCATAGAGACAGGAACATCATACCGTTTTTGCGGCGATGCGTCAACCGTTCACGAGCGAAAGTACAGAAAAAGCGCAGTTGGCGCTTCGCCCAAATCCCAGCAGGAACGGGTCAAGGGGGGACTTCGTCCCGTTTCCTGTCCTTTGTAGGGTGCAGGGACGCTGTCCCCAACCCTGCCCTCACGAGCGCTGAACAGAGAAGCGGACGAAGTCCGTGGAACGTCTTCAGCGCAGCACAGGTAACTAACGTATCAACGAAACACGCGCAAACTACATGTAAATGGCGTACCTCCATCGCGCAACGGGTCAAGGGGACGAAGTCCCCCCTTGTGCGATTGCGTTGAGCGCACTTTCAACCAATTTCCGCGTGTTTCTTATTTTCCCCTTGACAAATGTGATTTCCCTGCTATACTGAAATCAGCGACTATTGTAAATACTTACAACAGAAAGGGGACATCACCCATGCTGCACGCAAATCCGCTCCTGCGCGATATGAGCTGCGACAAGAAGTTCATCACCGTTGGCGAAATCATGCTCCGCCTGACGCCGCCGAATTACGAAAAAATCCGCATGACAAACACCTTCGAGGCGTCCTACGGCGGCTCAGAGGCAAACATCGCACTTGCGCTGGCGAATCTCGGCATCGACAGCACCTTCTTCTCCGTCGTGCCGGATAACTCGCTGGGCAAATCAGCCGTTCGCCTGCTGCGCTCCAATGACGTGCACTGCACGCCGGTGATTCTCTCCACCCCTGCGGAAACGCCCACGCACCGCCTCGGCACCTACTACCTCGAAACCGGCTACGGCGTCCGCCCGAGCAAGGTCATCTATGATCGCAAGCACTCCGCCATGGCGGAATACGACTTCTCGAGGGTTGATCTATCCGCTCTGCTGGATGGCTTTGACTGGCTGCACCTCTCCGGCATCACGCCCGCGCTTGGAGCAAACTGCGCCCAGCTGACGCTCGATCTGCTCAAGACCGCCAAGGAAAAGGGCATGACCGTCTCCTTTGACGGCAACTTCCGCTCCGCCCTGTGGACATGGGATCAGGCGCGCGATTTCTGCACGCTCTGCCTGCCGTATGTGGACATCCTGCTGGGCATCGAGCCGTACCACCTCTGGCGCAATGACGATGACCATGCGCAGGGCGACTGGAAGGACGGCGTGCCGCTTCAGCCCTCGTATGAGCAGCAGGACGAGGTGTTCCAGCACTTTGTCGAGCGCTACCCGAATCTCCGCTGCATTGCGCGGCATGTCCGCTACGCCCATTCCGGCTCTGAAAACAGCCTGAAGGCGTTCATGTGGTACGATGGGCACACCTTCGAGTCGAAGCTGTTCACGTTCACCATTCTGGATCGTGTCGGCGGCGGCGACGCGTTTGCTTCCGGTCTGATTTACGCGATGATGCACGACTACAAGCCGATGGACATGCTGAATTTCGCCGTCGCATCGAGCGTCATCAAGCACACGATTCACGGCGACGCGAACATCACGGACGACGTCAAGTCCATCCGCAACCTCGCCGACATGAATTACGACATCCGCCGCTAAGCCTCATGGACGACAAGAGAACCGCTCATTATCACCTGCCCGGCTTGTTCGAGCTTTTCGACCTGTACCGCCTGTTTCTGCCGCTGTTTGAAGCGCATCGGGAATATTTCTACGACTGGTGCGACATCGGCTCGCTTTACGGCGCGCCGTCTGACTGCCTGTGGGGCGGCGGACGCGTCAGCGAAAGCACCTGCAAGCCGCGTGATGCCGTCCATCTCGCGCAGAAATACGGCATTTCATCGCGGCTGACGTTCAGCAACTCCCTGCTGCGCCCTGAGCATCTGTCCGACCGGCGCTGCAACGCGCTCTGTGCGCTCCTGTCCGAGGGCGAGCCCCTGCGCAACGGCGTGATTGTCCATTCCGAGCTGCTGACGGTGTATCTGCGGACGCACTACCCGAAGCTGTACCTTGTCTCCTCGACAACGAAAGTGCTGACGGATTTTGCATCATTCCGCCGCGAAGCCGAACGCCCCGAGTTTCGCTACATCGTGCCTGATTTCCGGCTGAACAAATCGTTTGACCACCTGAATGCCCTGCCGCAGCCGCTGAAGGACAAGACGGAGCTGCTCTGCAACGAGTGCTGCTCCTTCGCCTGCACCGAGCGCAAGCGCTGCTATGAGGCAGTCAGCCGGAAGAACCTCGGCGAGGATGCGCCGGAGCATCGCTGCACCGCACCGCACGCGCAGGATGGTTACCGCTTTTCGCAGGCGATGCGCAGTCCCGCCTTCATCAGCATCGAGGACATTCAGCGCGTCTATCTGCCGATGGGCTTCACGGAATTCAAGCTCGAGGGACGCGGGCTCGGCAGTGCGATGGTCTTTGAAATTCTCCTCTACTACATGGTCAGACCCGAGCATCAGCTGGCGGTTCGCGAAGCCGTTTATCTCGATTCGATGCTGGATTTGTTCTAACAGCAATACAAGAAGGGCTCCTGCAATTTCGCAGGAGTCCTTTCCTATACGTGGTGCATTTCACGGTATTCCATCGCTGCAAGCCACTCCTCGCGGCCAAAGTAATGGATGCCGTCGCGAATGTAAAAGCCGATGTCCCCTTCGCCGTACAAAACGCCTGTCTTTGGCACCTCCGGCGCGCAAATGCCCCGCAAGCCGAGCTGTTCGTAAGCCGGACTTGCAGCGCAGGCAGCAAGCTGCATCGAATGCGGCGATGCCCAGCGGTCGCGTGAAGCGCCAATCATCAGCAGGCGCCTCGGGGCAATCAGGCTGAGCAGGAAGTGCAGGTCAAACGGCAGAGCTGACGCGTCCAGCGGTCGGTCGAAGAAGGCCGGGCAGAACCAGTAGCGCGTATATTCCCTCGCCAGGTCGGCAAACTGCTCGCATTCCGAGCCGCGGTACAATCCGCCGGCATTCACGCCGACCGTCAGGCTGAAGCGCGGGTCGTTCGCACCGCACCAGAGCGCCGTCAGCCCTAAGCGCGAATGCCCGATGACAGCCATGCGCTTCCTGTCGATTTCAGGCAGCGTCAGCAGGTAATCCGCGATGCAGTGCGCCGCGAAGGACCATTCGCCGATTTTGCCCCATCGGCTGCTGCTGACATCGTCAGACAGATCCGCCATCGGCGATGCGGCAGTCTTGCCGTCATCCGTCTCAACCTCCTCGTAGCAGACCGATGCAACCGCATAGCCGCGGTCGAGCAGCTCCTCTGTCATCCCGCACGCCGCCTCATTCGGGAAATGCAGGTGCACGAACACAGGCGCCGGTCGGGCAGCCTTCTTCGGGATGGTCACGCTGAACGGAAATTCCGCCTGTACGCCGTCCTTCTCCAGCGCTGCGCGGAGAAAACGGCTGATGCCCTTGCCGCCGCAGGCCTCCTCGTCTGCGGAAATCAGCTGAAAGGATGCGCGGACATGGTCCGGCCAGCAGCCCAGAAATTCCCGGCGAAGCAGCGCAAGCTTCTCCTCCCGCCGTTCCTGCGATGCATCAAGCGGCGGCAGCTCCCGGGCAGCCAATTCTTCCCCGATGCTCATGCCTGCTGCTTCTTCTTTCCCTTCGTTGCCTTCGCCTTTTCCTTCTCCTTCATCTGGCTCTGCCACTGCTTCGGCGCGATGCCCACAATGCTCTTGAAGGTGCGGATGAAGTTGCAGTAGTCATTGAAGCCGGAATTGGCGCAGACGTATTCCACCGTATGCCCCTGCGCCAGCAGCGTCTTGGCATAGAGAATCTTCTTGACGAGGATGTAGCGGCGAATCGGGATGCCCATTTCATGCGAGAACGTCGTGGAAATATGCGACTTGGAGTAGCGGCATTCCTCCGCAAGCGCGCTGATGGACATTGGCGAATCGATATGGCTGTCCACATATGTCACAATCTGATGCACGAGCGGCGACTGCTGCAGCGGCGAGGTGCCCGTTTCGCGCCAGTAAATCTTGTTGATGACGATCAGGTGGCGGATGAGCATCGCGATGGCGGTCAGGTCGTCGCCGAATTCGGCGCTGCCCCAGAGCGCGGCGATGCGCTTGGCGGTATCGAGATACTGCTCGATTTCCTCCTCGGTGAGCTGAATGATGTGCTTATGCTCGGACCGCGCATTCGTGAAGCAATCCAGCAGATTCGTCCGCTCGGTGTTGTACATCTGGATGATGTTCGGGTCGAAGTGCATGGTAACGCGGCTGTAGGGCTGGTTGGAGTCGTTGATGGACAGGTGCCAGTCGTCGCTGGAGAGCAGCACAAGCGAACCGCGCGTCAGCGGATAGCGCTCGGCATTGATCAGCATGCTTGCCTGTCCCTCCAGCAGGAGAAACAGCTCATACTTCGGGTGGCAGATGTACTGCGGGTCGATTGTTTCCACCTTGTTGGTGAAGTTACACTCGACCAGATAGTCAAGATTCTTCATATAGGCTCCTTTCATTGCGGGATGATATTGTTAGAATCATTCGCCGGAAAAATGAAGACTCCTGCCGGAAAATAGAATTTTTCGAGAAAAAATAGCGCCATTTACCGCAAATATGCCTCAATAATTGCATGTTTTATGCTTATTTGACTGCGCCGGTGATGCCCGATGCGAAGCTCTTCTGCAGGCAGGCAAAAATCAGCAGCGTCGGGATGGTGCAAATCGAAACAGCCAGCAGAATCATGCCGTAATCCTGCGTATAGCCGGACATCAGGTTGGCCAGCAGCAGCGGCATGGTGGTCGATTCGTTGCTCATCATGATGACGCTCGGCCAAAGATAGCTGTTCCACGCGTTCATGAAGCTGATGGTCAGCGCAGCCACGTAGGTCGGCGCCATAATCGGGACGAACATGCGGAAGAAGATGCCCAGCTCGGTCAGGCCGTCCATGCGCGCCGCCTCGATGATGTCACGCGGAAAGGAGCGCGCGCTCTGCCGGAAGAGCATAATCAGGAAAACCGACGCGATGCCCGGCAGCACGAAGCCCATCCACGTGTTCAGCAGCTTCCACGAGGCAATCATCTTGTAGAGCGGAATGGTGGTCGAAATGCCCGGAATCAGCATGGACAGGAGGATGACGCTCATGAGGCGATCCTTCCACTTGTCGTGATACACCTCGAAGCCGTAGCCTGCAATCGAGCTGACGAGCAGCGACAGAAAGACGGACAGCACCGTGTTGCGCATGGAATTATACATGGCGCGCGCGATGTTCTTTGCCGCTGTCAGCTTCTCGAGGTTTTCCGCCAGATGCGTGCCGAACGTCAGCTTGCCGACGACGATTTCGCCCGTGCTGTTTGTGGCGGAGACGAACATCCAGTAAATCGGGAACGCGAAGAGCAGCACGGATAGAATCATGAACAGGTGCAGCAAAAACCTGCGCAGCTTAGTCACGCTTGTCACCTACCTTCATCTGCAGGAGCGTCAGCAGGGCAATCGCGGCAAACACCACGAAGGAGATGGCGGTCGCATAGCCGAAATTCGGCGAATACTTGAAGGCGAGGTTATAGATATAATGCGAGATGGACAGGGTGCCGTTCGCCGGACCGCCGCCGGTCAGGTTGACGGATTCGTCAAAAAGCTGAATCGTACCGCTGACGGTCATGATGGTCAGCAGCAGCAGCGTCGGGCGGAGCAGCGGCAGCGTAATCCGGAAATACCGCTGGGCACCGCTTGCGCCGTCAATCGCAGCCGCCTCATAGATGCTTGCATCCACATTCTGCATCGCCGCGGACAGGAACACCATATTGTAACCCGTCCATCGCCAAACAAGCGCGGTCATAATGACGGCTCTTGCGCTGCCTGCGTTGCCGAAGAAGTTGACAGACGCGACGCCGAGGGTGTTCAGCAGCGTATTGATGAAGCCATCCGATGCGAACAGGATGCGGAAGACGAGCGAGTAGGAAACGGATGCCATCGCGCATGGCAGGAAAAGAATCGTGCGGAAGAACGCGCTGCCCTTGAGGAAGCGGCTGCTGATGAGCTGGGCATACAGCAGCGCAAGCCCGAGCATAATCGGGATTTGCAGCATGTAAATCAGCGTATTCCCAACGGCGGTGCGCAGCGTCGGGTCGATGAGGATGCGCTCGTAGTTCTTGAATGCGACCCACGTCATCCGGCTGCCTGTTCCGCTCTGAAACGAGGTCAGGAACGCCTGAAAAATGGTGTAGAAGCTCATCACAAACACAAGGATGACGGCAGGCAGGATGAACAACCAGCCGGTGAGCTTCAGCCTCTTTGAATAAGTGAGCTTCATGGAATGCTCTCCTTTATGCCATATACCTGAAACAGCCGACCGGATGGGGTCGGCTGCTTCAGGCAGGTATTGCCTTAGAACATCAGGAATTCAACGGTCGTCTGCGCCGTGTCAAGCTCGGACTGCACATCCGCGCCGTTCAGGATATTGCTCAGCGCGACTGCGAGCGCGTCCTGCGTTTCGTCGTAGACGTAGCTCGTGTTGCAGGCAGGCATCTTTTCAACATAGGAGCCAAGGACCTCGTAGACCTTCATGCCGCCGAAGAATTCATTCTCCGCGCCGTACACGTCCGCGTTTTTCGCCGTAGGCAGATACGCCGCGATGTAGTTCGAGGCAGTCAGGATATCCGCATAGAACGTGTCGCTCAGCTCGCCGCCCATGAGCGTCATCAGGAAGGACACAGCCGCTTCAGCATGCTTGCAGTTGGATGTAATCATCCAGCTGCTGCCGCCGCTCGAGGCGTAATTCGATGCGCCCTCCACGGAGGAGACGGCCGGAAGGTTTGCAACGCCCCAGTTGCCGGACTGGTCGGGTGCCTGCATGCAGGAGTTCATAATCCACATGCCGTTCATGGTGCCGCCGCAGGAGCCGGCGTTCAGGGAGCTCATGTATTCGTCCCAGTTGTTGACGACCTTGAGCGTGCCGCTCTCAACCAGCGCCTGATACTCGGCGATGACCGCCTTGAGGGTGTCGTTCTGATTGAGGTTGGGCGTGCCGTCCTCATCAAACAGGCTGCCGCCGGCAGACATGAGCATCATGGTCAGCATGGTCGTGTCGTTCGAGGTGGACAGCAGCGGATGACCCGTTTTGTCCAGCACCTCGCCGGCAATCTCGCGGAAGCGCTCCCACGTGATGTCGTTCATGTCATCGATGGTGTAACCGGCCTCCGCCAGATAATCGGTGCGGTAGCACACAACGCCGACGCTGGAGTCGAACGGAATGCCCCACAGCTCGCCGTCAAACGTGTCCCACGCGATTTTCGCCTGATCGAACGTCGACGTGTCGATGCTGTAGCCGGACAGCGGCAGGAAAGCATCGCCGTAGGCATGCACCATCATGGGGATGGAGCTGTCCTGCATCAGGATGACGTCCGGCAGCTGCGTGAGATCGCCGGAGCTGGTAATCGTCGCAATCTTCGTGCGGACGTCCGCCAGCGCCATGACGGTTACCTCCAGCTCCACGTTCCCAAGGGACGCCTCGCGCACCATTTCGGCGCCGGTCTGCAGCAGCTCATCGTTCGGTGACCAGCACCAGACGGTCAGCTTGACCGCGTCCTCCGTCTCTGCATTCGCCATCACGATGCAGCCAAGCATCATACACAGCGCCAGCAGTACAGAAACAAGCTTCTGAGTCATTTTCATGATGAATCATCTCCTTACGGAAGATTTTATGTCTCAAATTATAATGGAAGTGAAAAGCATTTTCTTTGCGTTTCGTCGCTTTTTTAATGCTTTTCTTCGCGTATTTCGCCAATTTGACCAATTTTGTGCCTTATTTTCCATTGCAAGGGCTTACAAGGTCGGTTTGACGAAGATTTTTTCCATGATTTTGATAGATTTTCTCTCATTTTAGAGGCGTTTCGCGTGTACAGCTCCTGAAACAGGGAATATTCCTTCGCCCATGAAATGTAAAAACTTGCGCGAAACCCTCCTGCGAAACCTGTATCAAGATGATATACGCCATCCGCATCCAGCGCCGTTGTCAGGCGGGCAGCATTCGCCTATTTCTGTGCAGGATTCGCATAAAACGCATCATAATCAGAAATTTTCCTGCAAATCAAGAAGGAATCCACAGGTGATATGAAGAATAGTATCAGCAAATAGCGTTATAGGAGGAATCCCCATGCTTCGTCTTGGAATCATCGGCGCAGGCGGAATTGCCAGCATGCATACCGCAAATATTCTTTCGGGCAAGTGCCCCGACATCCGGATTACGGCGATGGCTGACCGCAAGGCTGCGCGGCGCGAGTGGATTCGTACGACCGTGCCCGATGCAGCCGTGTTCACCGAGGGCGTTGACCTCATCCATTCCGACACGTGCGATGCCGTGCTGATTGCGACGCCGCATTATCAGCACCCGACGCTCGCTGCCGAAGCGCTGCGCTGCGGCAAGCACGTCATGTGCGAAAAGCCGGCAGGCGTGTACACCCTGCAGGTGCGCGACATGATCGCCGAGGCAGACCGCCATCCGGAGCTGACCTTTGGCATGATGTTCAACCAGCGCACGAACTGCGTTTACCGCAAGGCGAAGGAGCTGATTGACAGCGGCGCACTCGGCCAGCTCAAGCGCATGTCGTGGATTGTGACGGACTGGTATCGCACGCAGCATTATTATGATGCAGGCGCGTGGCGTGCGACATGGGACGGCGAAGGCGGCGGCGTGCTGCTCAACCAGTGCCCGCATCAGCTTGACCTGCTGCAATGGCTCTGCGGACTGCCGGTGCATGTGCGTGCATTCTGCCATGAAGGCAAGTGGCACGACATTGAGGTTGAGGATGACGTGACCGCGTATCTCGAATTTGAGAACGGTGCGACAGGCACGTTCATCGCGTCAACCGGCGATGTGCTGGGCGAAAACCGGCTGGAAATCATCGGCACAAAGGGACGCCTCCGCATCGAGCATGATGAACTGACGCTGGATACGGCGGCGGTTGACGAGCGCGAGTGGTGTCCTGTTTGTCCGCAGCCCTTCGGCGTGCCGGAAATCATGCACACCGTCGTCGAAACGGATGGGCAGAATCCGCAGCATGTCGGCGTGCTGAACGCATTCGCGGCGCACATCGAGAACGGCGCGCCGCTCGTGGCAGACGGACGCGAGGGCATCCGCGGCCTGATGCTGTCAAACGCCATGCATCTGTCCTCGTGGACGAACGAAACCGTTTCTCTGCCGATTGATGAAGAACTGTTCCTGAAGCTCCTGAACGAGAAGCGCAAGACCTCGCGCCACAAGGAGGAGCCGGACACCGCGATTGATGTTTCCGGCAGCTTCGGCAGCAGCAAAAAGTGAATCATGCGCCTGATGCAGGAGGAATGCGTCAGGCGCATTTTTGCATAACCCTTTCTTGCGCAGCTCAATTCAACCCCGGGCATGAAACCTGCATGCATGCACGCAAAGGAAGCGAAACGGAAAAGAAAAGGGACGAAGTCCCCCCCTTGAAGATTTTCTGCCCTTGTGCTACAATCAAGGCATCAGACCGCGAAAGGAGCCAGCTCGATGATTCCGACACCTCATATCACCGCCAAAGAGGGCGATTTCGCCCGCACGGTCCTCATGCCCGGCGATCCGCTCCGTTCCCAGTACATCGCCGAGCACTATCTTCAGGACGCCGTCCTCGTCAATAACACGCGCGGCGTGCAGGGGTATACCGGCTTCTATCACGGCAAGCGCGTATCCGTCATGGCTTCCGGCATAGGCATTCCTTCCATCGGCATCTATTCCTATGAGCTGTATCAATTCTACGGCGTGGAAAACATCATCCGCGTCGGCTCGGCAGGGATGCTCAGCCCGAAGCTCAAGGTGCGCGACATCGTCCTCGGCATGAGCGCGTACACCAACAGCAGCTTCGGCCTTCAATACGGCTTTCAGGGGAGCTTCGCGCCGTGCTGCTCATACGAGCTGCTGTCCGCCGCCATGAACGCCGCCAAGAAAATGGGCATCACGCCGGTCGCCGGTGCGCTGTACTCCACCGACACATACTATGACGAGCGCACTCCGCCCTACGGCGCGGTGCTTCGCGAGCTGGGCGTGCTGGCCATTGAGATGGAAGCCGCCGGATTGTACCTGAACGCATCGAGGCTCGGCAAAAATGCGCTGGCCATCTGCACCATCTCCGACAATCCCTTCACCGGCGAGGAGCTTGACGCCGAGGCGCGTCAGAACACCTTCACGCAGATGATGGAAATCGCGCTGGAAATCGCATAAGACAATACTGCACAATAAAAGCTGAAGGAGCCTTGCCCGATGGGGGCACTCCTTCAGCTTATTTCTTTCTCTGATTTTCCTTCCATGCGCGGATTTCCTCAAGGCGCGCCTTGTACCGTGCCTCGTTGCCCTGCTCGGTCGGCAGATAATAGCGCTTGCCGCGCAGCGAGTCAGGCAGGCATTCCATCGCGGATAGCTTCTCCTTCGTATCATGCGCGTACACGTAGCCATTGCCGTAGCCAAGGCTCTTCATCAGTCCGGTCGGGGCATTGCGGATCTGCAGCGGCACAGGTTCGGCAATCTGGCGCAGCGCATCGTCCTTCGCAGACTCATACGCCATATACAGCGCGTTCGATTTCGGCGCCATCGCCATGTACACGACTGCGTGCGTCAGATGCACCGAGCATTCCGGCATACCAAGAAAGTGACACGCCTGATACGCCGCGACCGCCGTTTCCAGCGCACGCGAATCCGCCAGCCCGATATCCTCGCTTGCAAAGCGAACAACCCGCCGCGCCACATACAGCGGATCCTCGCCGCCTTCCAGCATCCGCGCCAGCCAATAGACCGCCGCGTCCGGGTCGGAATTGCGCATCGACTTATGCAGTGCGCTGATGAGGTCGTAATGCCCGTCGCCCTTCTTGTCGTAGAGCAGCGACCGCCGGGATGTACATTGCAGCACGGTTTCCTCGGTCACATGCGTCACGCCGTTTTCATCCAAATCGCCGTTCAGCACGACCATTTCCAGCGTGGAGAGCGCCATTCTTGCATCGCCGCCGGAAAAGGACGCAATCGCGCGCAGGAGCTCCTCCGCGATGTCGATTGACTGTCCGCCGAAGCCGCGAGGATCATTGAGCGCCCGCTTGAGCAGCGACAGGATGTCCGATTCCTTCAGCGCGTGAAGCACAAACACGCGGCACCGCGACAGGAGTGCGCCGTTCACCTCGAACGACGGGTTTTCGGTCGTCGCGCCGATGAGCACGATGCTGCCCTTCTCGACATACGGCAGAAACGCGTCCTGCTGCGCCTTGTTGAAGCGGTGGATTTCGTCCACGAACACAATCGTGCGGATGCCGAGCATGCGGTCGTTCTCCGCCTGCTCCATGACCTGCCGGATATCCTTAATGCCGCTGCTGACGGCGGAGAAATTGATGAAGCTGCTCTTCGTCCGCCGGGCGATAATCCGCGCAAGCGTCGTTTTGCCGACTCCCGGCGGTCCCCAGAAGATCATGGACGGCACATGATCGCCCTCAATCAGCCTCCTGAGCACCTTTCCCTGACCGAGCAGCTGCTCCTGTCCGGCGAATTCATCGAGCGTCGTCGGGCGAAGGCGCTCCGCCAGCGGTGACAGCGATGTCGCCTGATCCATGTTTTCCTCCCTTTACAGCCGCCTGATTTGAACCGCCCTGTAAGCGATTCCTAAAAATCGACGGCCGACAAATCCTGCATCAGCCACACCTGACCGTCTGTGCGGAACACGATGCCGTCACTGTCGGTGTAGGCCGCCTTGATTCGGGCTTTTTCCAGCTGCTGACCTGCGTACGGCGCACGCGTCGGCTTCGCGGTGATGACGCACAGGCTCGGTGCGATCACGTTGAGCAGGGTTTTGTTCATCGCGGCATGCCCGTGATGCGGATACTTGAGGATGTCGGCATGCACATCCTCGCCGGATGACAGGAGCGCCTCCTGCCCCATCGTTTCGATGTCCGCAAGCATCAGCATCCGCCTTTCGCCGAGCGACACCATCGTCAGCAGCGAACGGTTGTTGACCGTCTTGCCGGTGTTTTCGGGCAAAATCAGCCGGATTTCCGCACGTCCCAGCGTCAGCACATCGCCGTCCGATGGACTTACCGCCGGAACGCCTGCCGCAGCGAGGACCTTCGCCATTTTCTTCGACCAGTCGTTTTCGTTTTCCGGAAAGGACGTTATATACTGCCCGACCGGATACTTGCTGACAATCGCCTCAAAGCCCGGCTCATGGTCATGATGCGGATGCGTGCAGACAACCCAGTCGAAAGCTGTGATGCCCATCTGTTCAATCGCGGACATCACCGCCTCCTCCTGCGCGTAACCACCCGCGTCAATCATCGCGGCATGACCGTCGCACACGAGGATGCACGCGTCGGCGAACGTCATCTGCGGATAGACGACCGTCAGCACGGATGCATCCGCTGCGAACTGCACCGACACGTGCGTGTGCCCCCGAAGGTCAAGGACAGCGTTTTCTGCCGCTGCCGCCGGAATCATCATCAGCAGCATGGTCAGCACAAGGCAAATGCGTTTGCGCAAAGGTCGCTCCCCTTTCGCTTACTTTTTGCGGAGCGCCTTGCCCTTTTCCTCGAGCCGCTCCAGCTCCTCTTGAAGCTTTTCGCGCTTTTCACGCAGGCTGTTCTTCATTTCCTCGCGCTTCGCCTTCAGGCGGGCAAGCAGCTCACGGTTATACAGCTGCATTTCCGGGAAGGCATGGAGCGGACGCCGCAGCAGGTAGCCCTGCGAGAGCAGCGCTTCGCGGACAGCGCGGGTGATGCTTTCCGTGCTGTCGCCGCGCACCTTTTCTGCCGCGCCGCGGATGCGCGTCAGGACATTCGCCGACACGACGCAGTCCGCGAGGAACAGCACTGTCAGCGCAATGCTCAGCCCATGCAGCCATCCTGCCGGCAGCTTCGCAAACAGAGCGAATGCCGCCGGCTTGAGCAGCCGCACGACCAGCACGCCCATCACGCCGAACGCCAGCAGATTGCTCAGGCAGACGCGGCCGTTGATGTTGAAGCGCTTCTGGGAGTAATCCCACCAGCGGGCGTGGAAGAGCTTCTCCATCAGCCAGCTGGTGATATATTCGAGGGTGCCGCACAGCACGAGCGCCAGCAGGAAGGTTGATTCGACGCGCTCCGTCCACAGGGGCAGAAAGTACGCCATCATGACCGAGCCGGTGCCGTAAATCGGGCAGAGCGGTCCCAGCAGAAAGCCGCGGTTGACGAAGCGGCGGAGTTCAATCAGCTTGCAGCAGACCTCCATGCACCAGCCAAGGAAGCTGCACGCGAAGAACAGCAGCGTATACATTTCGATTTCCGTCAGCACGGTCAGCATTGCTCCTTTCGGGACTTTGTCTACGCCTTAGATATCGTCGTCCTCAGGCGTGTTTGCTTCCTCTTCACCGCCGAGGTCCATGTCGAGGTCAGATGCGCTGCCGACGTTTTCCGCCGTGTCAGCGTTGTCTGACGGTTCGACAGCTTCTGCCGAATCGGCGGCTTCTGCCGAATGGACAGCCGTTTCCGGCTCGGCGGCTTCATCGGCTTCTTCTTCCTTGTCCGCACGGGCAACGCTGATGATGCGGCTGCCCTCCTGCAGCTTCATCAGGCGGACGCCCTGCGAATTGCGCCCGCAGATGCGAATATCCTCCACGCGGTTGCGGATAATGGTGCCGTCATCCGTGATGAGCAGGATGTCCTCCTCCGGCTGCACCATCAGCAGCGCAGTGAGTTCGCCCGTCTTGTCCGTCAGCTTTGCGGCGAGGATGCCCTTGCCGTTGCGCCCCTGCTCGCGGTACTCGTCAGGATTGGTGCGCTTGCCGTAGCCAAGGCTCGTGATGGACAGCACGTCTGCCCCCTCTTCAATGGGCATCATGTCGATGATTTCGTCATCCTCATCGAGCTTCATGGACTTCACGCCCATCGATGCGCGACCCATCGGGCGAATGTGCTTCTCGTTGAAGCGGATGCACATGCCCTTGCGGCTGCCCAGCAGGATTTCGTCATTTCCATCCGTGCGCACAACGCCAATCAGCTCGTCATCCTCCTTGAGGACGATGGCAATCAGGCCGTTCTTGCGCAGGTTCGCAAATTCGCTGTACGGCGTTTTCTTAATCATGCCCTGACGCGTCGCCATGACGAGGTTTTCCTCGCCGAGCGCATCGCTGACCTCCACCATGCAGGTGACCTTCTCGTCCGAAGCAATTTGCAGCAGGTTGACAATCGCCGTGCCGCGTGCCGTGCGGCTCGCCTCCGGAATCTGATAACACTTGAGCGTGTAGGCGCGTCCCTTGTTGGTGAAGAACATGATCTGGTCATGCGTCGACGTCACGCGCATCTGCACCGTGTAGTCCTCTTCCTTTGTCGCCATGCCGGTCACGCCGCGTCCGCCGCGGTTCTGTGCGCGGTAGACGGACTTCGGCGTGCGCTTGACATAGCCCTGACGCGTCAGGACGACGACCATGTCCTCTTCCTGAATCAGGTCCTCCACGTCGATTTCCCCGTCGATGGTCGTCAGCTCGGTGCGGCGCTTGTCGGCGAACTTATCGCGGATGGCGGTGATTTCCTTCTTGATAACCTCCATCAGCAGGCGCTCGTCCGCGAGAATCGCCTGCAAACGTGCAATCTCCTTCTCGAGGTCGTCATACTCCTGCTGAAGGCGGTCGCGTTCCAGACCGGTCAGGCGCGCCAGACGCATGTCCAGAATGGCCTGCGCCTGCTTGTCGGAGAAGGCGAAGCGGTCAATCAGCGCAGTCTTTGCTTCGTTGGTGTCCTTGCTGGAGCGGATGATGGACACAATCTCATCGATGTGATCCAGCGCCTTCAGCAGACCCTCCAAAATGTGTGCGCGTGCCTGCGCCTTGTTCAGGTCGAAGCGCGTGCGGCGCGTCACGACGTCCTTCTGATGCTCCAGATAGTAGTACACCATGTCGCGGAGCGTCAGGATTTTCGGCTGACCGTTCACCAGCGCGAGCATATTCGCGCCGAACGCCTCCTGCAGGGACGTGTGCTTGTAGAGCGTGTTGAGGATGACCTGCGGATACACATCCTTCTTCAGCTCGATGACGATGCGCATGCCCTGACGGTCGGATTCATCGCGGATATCGCTGATGCCCTCGACGCGCTTTTCATGCACCAGCTCGGCGATTTTCTCCACCAGCTTCGCCTTGTTGACCTGATACGGGATTTCCGTCACGACGATGCGGCTGCGGTTGCCGCTCATCTGCTCGATGTTCGTCTTTGCGCGAACCTCGATGCGCCCGTGACCGGTGAAGTACGTTTCACGGATGCCGCGCCGACCCAGGATGATGCCGCCAGTCGGGAAGTCCGGTCCCTTGATGTGCTGCATCAGGTCGTCAATCGTGCAGTCCGGGTTGTCAATCATGCAGATAACGCCGTCAATGACCTCGCCGAGGTTGTGCGGCGGAATGTTCGTCGCCATGCCGACCGCAATGCCGCTCGAGCCGTTCACCAGCAGGTTCGGGAAGCGGCTCGGCAGCACGGCAGGCTGCATGAGCGTTTCATCGAAGTTCGGGTAGAAGTCGACCGTGTCCTTCTCGATGCCCTCCAGCAGGTACGGGGTCAGCTTCGTCATGCGCGCCTCGGTGTAACGCATGGCAGCCGCGCCGTCGCCGTCAACCGAGCCGTAGTTGCCCTGACCGTCGACCAGCGGATAGCGGATGTTGAAGGGCTGTGCCAGACGCACCATCGCGTCATAGACGGACGAGTCGCCGTGCGGATGGAATTTGCCCAGCACATCGCCGACCAGACGCGCAGACTTGCGGTACGGCTTGTCCGGCGTCATGCCCAGCTCCTCCATGTCGTAGAGGATGCGGCGGTGCACGGGCTTCAGGCCGTCGCGCACGTCCGGCAGCGCACGGTCGATGATAACCGCCATCGCGTAGGAAATGAAGGAGCGCTTCATCTCCTTCTCAAGGTTCACCGGGATGAGTTTGTCCTGTATGCTGCTCATGTTTTATCTCCAATTCTGCGGGGGAATCTTACACATCCAGATCCTGGACCAAGTCTGCGTTCTCCTCGATGAACTTTCTTCTCGGCTCGACCTGATCGCCCATGAGCAGCGTGAAAATTTCATCCGCTGCCATCGCGTCCTCGGGCGTAATCTGCATCATGGTGCGCGTTTCGGGGTTCATGGTCGTCTGCCAGAGCTGCTCGGCGCTCATTTCGCCCAGACCCTTGTAGCGCTGGATATCCGGCTTGGGGTCGCGTCCGATTTCGTCCAGCAGCTTTTGCAGCTCGTCGTCATCGTAGACGTACTTCTCCATCTTGCCCTTTGTCACCTTGTACAGCGGCGGCATCGCGGCGTACACGTAGCCCTTTTCAACCAGCGGGCGCATGTAGCGGTAGAAGAACGTGAGCATCAGAATGCGGATATGCGCGCCGTCAACGTCCGCGTCCGTCATGCAGACGATGCGATGATAGCGCAGCTTCGATTCATCAAATTCATCGCCGAAGCCGCAGCCGAACGCCGTCAGCATGCTCTTAATTTCGTTGTTGCCCAGCGCCTTGTCCAGCCGCGTCTTTTCGACATTGAGGATTTTGCCGCGCAGGGGCAGAATCGCCTGAAAATGACGGTCGCGCCCTTCCTTTGCGGAGCCGCCTGCGCTGTCGCCCTCAACGAGGAAGATTTCGCACTTGCTGGGGTCGCGTTCGGAGCAATCCGCCAGCTTGCCGGGCAGGGAGGCGGATTCAAGCACGGTCTTGCGGCGCGTCGCCTCGCGCGCCTTGCGGGCAGCCTCACGCGCACGCTGTGCGCTGACGCACCGTTCGACAATCGCACGGCCGACCGTGGGGTTTTCCTCCAGATAGGTGGAGAGCTCTTCCTTCACGAGGTCGCTGACAACGCCGCGCACCTGACCGGAGCCGAGCTTCGATTTCGTCTGGCTCTCGAACTGCGGATCCTCCATCTTGACGGACACAACCGCCGTCAGGCTCTCCTTAACGTCCTCGGACTTGAGGTTCGGCTCGGAGTCGCGCAGCAGCTTGTAGCGCCGCCCGTAATCGTTGATGGCGTTCGTCAGCGCGAAGGTGAAGCCTGCCAGATGCGTGCCGCCGTCGGGCGTTGCAATGTTGTTGACGAAGGTATAAATATTCTCGGCATAGGAGTCGTTATACTGCATCGCGACCTCGACCAGAATGCCGTCCTTTATGCCCTCGGTGTAAATCGGGTCGGGGAAAAGCGGCGCCTTGTTCTGATTGAGGTACTTGACAAATTCCTTCAGACCGCCCTCATAGAGGAAATCCTCCACCACGGGCGTTTCGCCGCGCTCATCCGTGAATACGATGCGGATGCCCTTGTTCAGGAATGCCATTTCGCGCAGGCGCTTCTTGAGCACATCAAAATCAAACGCGATGCCGCGCTCGAAAATGCCGTCCGGGTTGTCGTCCGACAGGATATCCGGCAGGAAGCGGATGGTCGTGCCGGTCCGGTCGGTTTCGCCGATAACGCGCAGGTCGTAGAGGTACTTGCCGCGTGAATACTCCTGCTGATACACCTTGCCGTCCTGATAGACCGTGACCGTCAGCGACTTCGACAGCGCATTCACGACCGACGCGCCAACGCCGTGCAGGCCGCCGGACACCTTATAGCCGCCGCCGCCGAACTTGCCGCCTGCATGCAGCACCGTCAGGCAGACCTCAACCGCCGGACGACCCATTTTCGGATGAATGCCAACCGGGAAGCCGCGCCCGTCATCCTTCACGGAGACCGAGCCGTCACGATGCAGCGTCACATCGATGCGCTTGCAGAAGCCGGCAAGCGCCTCATCGACGGAATTATCCACGATTTCGTACACAAGGTGGTGCAGTCCGCGGCTGTCCGTCGAGCCGATATACATGCCGGGACGCTTGCGCACAGCCTCCAGACCCTCCAGCACCTGAATCTGCTCCTCGCCGTATTCGCTGGTGACCTGTGTCGCCTCCTGAATCTGCTGCTCGATTTCCTCCTCGGAACGATGTTCCTCGGAGCGATGCTCCTCGGGATGATTTTCATTGGCTTGCTGTTCCGTAGGATTGTTTTCCGTCATTTGCTGCTCGTCCTTCAACATCACTGCACCTCACAAAATAACATCGGACGAAGCGCCGCCAACCGACAGACGCTCCGCCCGAAAAAGCGTCAGAAAAGGGAAATTTACCATAATAATTATATCACTTTTCCGCCCAAAAGAAAAGGGGTTTCTTCATTATAATTGTATTCCATCGCATCATCCCAGATCGTGCAACTAAAGAACGGCAATATCGTCAAACAAGCAAAAGGTCTGGCTGCCCTTTCGAGCAGTCAGACCCTGTTTGTGTGGTTGAATTACTGTGCAGCTTCCTCATCGGCGGCAACCGTCACGATCACGCGCTGATAGCGGGTAATCGGAAGGTCGTCATCGTCCTGAGCTTCCACGATGATGTGGATGGTATCGCCGATTTTCGCATCTTCCGGCACCACGAAGCTCACCTGATCGCCTTCGCCGGCAACGAGCTCAACGTCCTCAGCATAGGTGTCGGCGTCGCCGTACTGCCAGAAGGTAACATTAGAATGCAAGTTTGGACATCCTGCGCCTAATCATATCACTTCCAGAGATAGTTGGTGGCGAAAATCTTAATCAGCTGCGGCCATACAGTCCAGTCATGGCCACCCTTGACGATATATTCGTCATAGGAAATCCTCAATGAATTAAACTGCACCATCAGCGCATCCTCGCCGAAGAAGTCGTAGATGCCATTACCCGTCATGATAACCGGGAAAGACAGCTTTTCAACATCTTCCTCATTCAGCGTCACAGAGGAATCGCAGCCGCTGAGGAAGCCAAAGTAACCAAACTGGTCGGAGTAAGATGCATATACGTTAGTGGTTGTCATGGCACCCATGGACAAACCTGCGAATGCGCGATCCTTCTCCTCGGTGGAAACGTTGTAGTTTTCCTCAACAAAGGGAATGATGTGGTTCATCAGATTGTCGTTGATAACCGGAAATTCCCAATTGTAAGCCGTGTTGTTCATGGTTACAATAATCGTGGGTTCAACAGCCCCGTCAGCAATCAACGTATCAAAAACATGATTGACATTGCCGCCGGCAAACCATTCAATTTCACTTCCGCCATAACCGTGGCTCAGATAAAGCGTCTTATAGCCTTCTGCGCGCTCACTGTCATAGCCGTAGGGCAGATAAATCGCAAGAGGTGCCAGATTGGCGTTTACATCCGTGTAATCGGCATAGACAACCTCGCCGACCTGATCATCGGTGCGGGGCATCATAAAGGAGAAGTCGATACAGGTTCCCTGAACGGCATCATAAGGCACGTTGAATGTGCTCAAGCCGTACACATTTCCGCTTTCTGCAGTGGATGTCATGGGCAGATTCGCCGGGTCAGTTACATTTTCTTCACCGTTGATCTGGTAGTTGTACAGATAATGACCACTGGGCAGCGGAAGAGAGAGCGTCCAGTAGTCGGTCCCTTCAACACGTGTCATGACCTCGGTCGCTGCACGATCCGACTGGCTAGCTCTGAACATGCCGGGTTCCCACTCAAATGCACTATAAGAAGTCTCAGGCAGAGCACGATACTTAGAGCCTTCCTTATAGAACACGAAAGTGCCAACGAGGTTAACGGATTCCGCATCTGCATTCTCGTAAACAAAGGTCGCGGTATAACCAGTCGGGGAATTTTCGTCCGCAGCAACAGTAACGCCGACAGTCAGTCCATCGTTCTCAGCGAAAGCTGCCGGGAGCATCGTCAGCATCATGGCGATGCAGAGAATGAACGTTAGGAACTTTTTCACAGGGAAACCCTCCTTTTTTTGATTGATTTGACTTTATCATAAATATTTCAGTCTGTCAACAGCGCAAAAACCGAATTAATTTGATGAAAATTTAGCAGAAGTTCGATTGCGAAAACGCTTTCTATGTCGCGAAGGTTTCGATTGCGTTTGTTATATATCAATCATTGTCTGTTTTGCTGCGTGTTTCGTTGCGCGCCGGGTGCGTTTTTCAAAACAATTCATTCTTTTAGCGAATAACTTTATTTTATTTATCTAAATTAATTACCCGTTTTGCGCTTCAGGCACGGCGTCGATTTCTCCCTCCGATTCTTTACAACCTTCCCCCAACCTGTTATAATGAAGCAAAGCAATGGGAAGGAGTGATTCATCCGATGTCGGAGGTCAAGACGCGGGCGGAGCGCATTGCGCTGAAGGTTCGCAGGAAGCAGCGGCTGGTGCGCGTGGCGCTCGGCGAGGAAAAAGCGGATCTCGTCCTGAAGAACGCGGATTATGTGGATGTATTTTCCAGCACCATCGAGCACGGCGATATTGCCGTAGCAAACGGGCTGGTCGTGGGCATGGCGGATCATTATGAAGGGCTGACGGAGGTCGATGTCAGCGGCAAGGTCGTCGTGCCGGGCTTTGTAGACGCGCATATCCATCTGGAGAGCAGCCTTGTGTCACCCACGTCGTTCGCGCGCGCGGTCCTGCCGCACGGCACGACGACCGTCATCACCGACCCGCATGAAATCGCGAATGTCAGCGGCATGGCGGGTGTAGACTACATGGTGTCGGCAACGGATAAGCTGCCGCTCGATGTGCACTTCATGCTGCCGTCGTGCGTGCCGTCCATGCCTTTTGAGGAGAACGGCGAGAAGCTGACCTGGCGCGACATCAACGCGTATTTCGATCATCCGCGCGTGCTGGGTCTGGCGGAAATGATGAATTACCCCGGCGTCATCGCCGGCGACCGCACGACCATCGAGAAGATTGTCGTGTCGCAGGCGCATCACAAGAAGATTGATGGTCACGCGCCCGGCATTTCCGGCAAGGCGCTCAATGCCTATGTGTCCGCAGGCGTCTATTCCGACCATGAATGCGGCACGCTCGAAAACGCGCTGGAAAAGCTGCATCGCGGGCAGTACATCATGATCCGCGAGGGCACCGCCGCGCAGAACCTCGAGGCGCTCATGCCGCTGCTCACGCCGCAGTACGCGCACCGCTGCATGTTCTGCACGGACGACCGTCATCCGTATGATCTGCTGCACAAGGGCGACATCGACTACATCGTCCGCAAGGCCATCCGGCTGGGCGCTGATCCGATTGTCGCCATCAAGACGGCAAGCTACAGCGCGGCGAACTACTTCCTGCTCAACAACAAGGGCGCCATTGCACCAGGTTATCTGGCGGATTTCGCCGTGCTGGACAACCTGCATGACATCAATGTCGAGATGGTGTTCAAGCGCGGCAAGATGGTCTATGACGGCAGCGACGTCGTGATTGAAGCGCCGGATATCGACCCGGATATCCTTGCCGGCGTGCTGAACACGTTCCATCTGCCGGATGTGACGGGCGAACAGCTCCGGCTGGGGCGTGCGCCGCTGATCGGGCTGGTGGACGGTCAGATTGTGACGCAGGATCTCGGGCACGCGGACAAGGCGGATCCGGAAGTCGGCATCTGCCAGATGACGGTCTGCGAGCGCCATCACAACACGGGGCATGTCGCAAGCTGCTATGTGAAGGGCTACGGCATCCGCAGCGGCGCTGTCGCGACCTCCGTGGCGCATGACAGCCACAACATCATCGCCTGCGGCGCAACGCCGGAGGACATCGCCTTCGCGGTCAATGAACTCAAAAGGATGCACGGCGGCATCATCGTCACGGAGAACGGCAAGGTGCAGGCATCGCTGCCGCTGGAGGTGGCAGGGCTCTTCACCGACCGTCCGCTGGTAGAGGTCAACGAGAAGCTCGAGCACTGCAAGGAGATGGCATGGCATCAGGGCGTGAACCGCGGCATCGACCCGTTCATGACGCTCAGCTTCGCAAGCCTGCCGGTCATTCCCACGCTCCGCCTGACGACAAAGGGCGTGTTCAACGTTGAGACGCTCTCCTTTGTAGAGGACTGACCGCATTTCGCCCGGATAGAGGCAAAACAGGAGGAAAATCATGAAGAAATGGCTCTGTGCGCTGCTGACAGCGTTGTTGTTTGCATTGCTGCTCGGCGTTGCGCTGGCAGACAGCACCCCGAAGATCACGTTTCAGGACAAGGCCGGGCAAATCAACGGCGGCTTTGACTACACGCTGACGCTCAATGTCAGCCCTGCGGCAAGCGAGGAGCTTACCGTTTCCGTTGCTGCGGATGGACTGGACGGCAGCTACAGCGTCACGATCCCTGCGGGCGAAAAGAAGGCGACGCTGACCGTCCCGACGCAGGTCGTCGAAGAGCGCGGCAAGGTTGTCTTCACGCTTGAGGCAGGCGAAGGCTACACCGCGTCCGGCAAGCATACGCTGACGATTCAGCGCCTGCCTGTCATCAAGTTCTATCTCGGCGTCAACTTCGGCGTTGCGGACAAGAAGATGACCGTGCGCGTCATGGTCAGCAATTCCTCGACCGTCGTCAAGGGCAACAACACCTTCCAGCTGCGCGACTCGGACGGCACCGTGCTGGCGGAGCGCGTCTGGTCTGACCCGTCGTCCGACATGAGCTTCGTCTTTACGCCCACCGAGGTCATGGAGGGGTACCACAGCATGAGCGTCTGGCTGGGCGACTACAAGGTCGCTGACGGCGGCTACCTGACCGTCATCCGCAGCGGACGCAGCATCATCAAGCAGGTCGAAACGGACAAGAAGTATGTCGGCATCGGCATCGACTGCGGCTTCGGCGGCAAAAACATGGATAAGGTGCTCGAGGTGCTCGAAAAGCACAACACGAATGTCACCTTCTTCATGACCGGTTACTTTGTCCGCAACTTCACCGATGAAGCGAAGCGCGCCCTTGAAGCAGGCAACGAAATCGGCGACCATTCCAACACGCATCCGCAGCTGACCAAGGAGCGCCCGTACGACATGATGCGCCAGATCGTCTTCACCGCGGAAACGACGGAGGAGCTGCTCGGCGTCACGCCGCGCCTGATGCGCCCGCCGTATGGCGACTGGAATACGAACGTGCTGAGCGTGACGCGTTCCGAGGGCATGGAGGGCATCATGTGGTCGATGGACACGAAGGACTCGCTGGGCAAATACACGACCGAGGAGTGCATCAAGTACGGCACGACGCGTGCGAATCTGGAGCCCGGCAAAATCCTGCTGACTCACCTTGACAGCACGAGCAGCTGGGAGATTGTCGATGCCTGCCTGACGTATTACGAGGAGCAGGGCTACACCGTCATGCCGATTTCCGCGCTGATTTATGCCACCGGCGGTTCGCTGCCGGAAATGCCTTCCACCCGCGAGGCGCTGTACTTCACCGAGGAATACTGGCTGAACTGGCTCGATGAACACGGCATTGAGCGCGATACAGCGGAATAAACGCCATATACGGCTGCTGCAGAACCATCCTCTGCGGCGGCCGTTTTGTTTTTCCCCTATATTTAACAGAAGCAACATCAACGACGTCCATTGCATTTTACATGAATCGTATATATATCATGTCAGGGAGATTAACTGCCCAGCCATTCATCATTTACCCGGAAGGAGAGCTCATCATGAAAAAGACAGATCGTTTTCAGGTGCTCTACACGCAGGGCACGCTCACGGCCACCAGGGTGCTGGTTGATACCGAAACCGGCGTGCAGTACCTGTACCATCAGGACGGCTATGCCGGCGGATTGACAGCGCTGCTGGGCAAGGACGGCAAGCCGGTCATCCTGCCGACAGACAAGCAGGTGCAGTAAGCCGGAGAATTGGCGGTGTAAAGCAACTTTTACAGCCGGATTCGCCCGATGTAAAGCACTTTTGATCGACAAACGCTGCCGGATTGAATTATACTGGGGGCACGCAAGGAGGGTGAACCATGGAAATCGCAGAACGGTTGAGGAAGGCAAGGAACGAGAGCGGCATGACGCAGGGGCAGGTCGCGGAAAAGATTCTGGTGTCACGCGTGACGCTGTCGCACTGGGAGAACGGCAAATCCCTGCCGGACATCGCAAGCCTGATCAACCTGAGCGAGCTCTACGGCATCAGCCTTGACGAACTGGTGAAGGGAGATTCAAAAATGACAGAGAAGGTCAGGAAGGATTCCAAGAACGCCCAGAACAACATCCGGCTCATCGGCATCACCGCCATTTTCGTAACCATTGTCCTCGTGATTTACGGCATCAGCGTCATTGTCGGCGGCGGCTTCAGGGACTTCTGCGAGAACGCCGTGCTGTGGGTGCTTGCCGGCATCGGGATTGCCGCCTATTTCGCGTACTGTGCGCAGAAGGAAGCCCCCAAATCGTAACGTGCGGAACGCCTTCAGCGCAGCCCATGGACGAAGAAAGCAGCTGTTTCTTCCGAAGCAGCTGCTTTCTTGTCATCCTTGATTGGATGTTGCTGTGTTTGTTCCCTGCGGCGGCGAGCAGAGGCGCATGAAAGCGGACGAAATCCGCCATCGGAAGAACCCCTGACGCAGCTTGCCGATTCCGCTTGAAAACATACAAATTCTATGGTATTATAGGAGATGAGGAGGCGGCAATAGTGAAAATATCAACAAAAGGTCGCTATGCCCTTCGGATGCTGCTCGACGTGGCGGAAAATCAGCAGGACGGCACCGTCACGCTCAAGGAAATCTCCGAACGGCAAGGCATCTCCAAAAAATATCTGGAGCAAATCGCGCTCGTGCTGTCTCAGGCGGGCATTCTCCGCGGCGCACGCGGTCATCAGGGCGGCTATCGGCTGGCGGTTTCGCCGGAGAAGCTCTCTGTCGCGGAAATCATCCGCGTGACGGAAGGCTCGCTGGCGCCAGTCGCATGTCTGGAGCAGCAGCCGAATGAATGCGAGCGCTGCGGCCAGTGCCGGACGCTGTTCGTCTGGGAAGGGCTCGATCAGGCGATTGTCGCGTATCTGGAAGGCATCACGCTTCAGGACGTGCTTTCGCGTCCGCATCCATCAGCGTGCGAATGATGTGCGAGGCAATCAGCAGCCCCATCGCGCCCGGCACAAACATCATGCTGCCGGGCACATCCTTCCGAAGCCCGCCCTCCTGCGCAATCGGCAATACCGGCGCATGCGGCGGCTCGACAGAATAGGCAACGGTTAAATGCCGGATGCCTTTTTTTCTGCACATTTGACGCATGGCACGCGCAAGCGGACAAACGGACGTTCTGGTGATATCATCGATGCGCAGGCAGGACGGGTCGAGCTTGTTGCCCGCGCCCATCGCGCTGATGAGCGGCACGCCGAGCTTTTCGCAGCGCATCGCAAGCTCGAGCTTCGCCGCAACCGTGTCCACCGCATCGACCACGAAATCATAGGCGGACAGGTCGACCTCGTCCGCTGTTTCCGGCAGATAGAACATCTTCTTCCTGTTCACGCGCAGATCGGGATTGATATCCGTCAGGCGCTCCGCCATCACATCCACCTTATCGCGCCCGATGGTCGAATGCAGCGCAATCACCTGCCGATTCAGGTTGCTGACGCTGACGTCATCGCGGTCAAACAGGTCGATTTCCGCAATGCCGCTGCGTGCAAGGGCTTCGCAGACGAATCCGCCGACGCCGCCGACGCCGAATACCGCGACATGCGCCCGATGGATGCGTGCGAAGGCATCCTCCCCGATGAGGGAAATGGTGCGGATAAACGGCTCCGTTTGCGTCCTGTTCATGTCATTCATGGTTTTCCTCCGGCAGATAGCATTTCAGCGTTTTTTCAATCCAGTAGAGGTACTTTGGTCCGTTCACCTCGAGCGCCTTCATCCGCCGATAGAGCGGCAGACCGTCCGACACATCGTGCCAGAGGTCGGTGAAGACGGTGTCATATTCGCGCAGGTGCGTTTTCGCATAGTCAAACGCGTCCGCCTGAATGATTTGCAGCGCCTCCGGGCGCGGAAAGTGCGGCAGGAGCAGCGTGCGGAACAGCTCGATGATATCCGGATTCTGTTCGACGACGGTCACGGCATCAACATCGCTTTTCAGCAGGCAATGGAACGCATAGTAGCCCAAGCCCAGCCCGAAGGTCAGCACGCGCCCGTGCGATTCCTTTACGCAGGGCTGAATGGTGTTGATTTCGTTCGGCGTGACCGTCATCCAGACGCGGTCATCCTCCTTGACGGCAGGAAAGCAGAACGACGTCTCGAACCAGCCGAGCTGCGGCAGTGCGCTGCCGTCCGCTGCTTGCTCGAAGTCGTCCAGCACAAACAGCTCCAGCGGCGCAATCTCGTCCTGCGTCAGCGCAATCTGCCCGACACGCCCCGTAACGCGCCCGATTCTGCAAAGATATTCATCGCGCTCATAGGCATCCGCCGTGCAGCGGTGAACGACACGCGGGAACACGCCGCGCTGAAGCGCCCAGTCGGCAGGAGCATCGGGATCAAGACCCAGCAGGGCGCCAAGGGCGGTGATATAAGCCTCCTCCAATGACAAGCCGGCGGCGGTCAGGTCAGAAAGCGTTTCTGCCGACACGCCGCAGGGCCGGAAGCAGAGGTGCTCGCTCAGGAGCGTCAGCAGGCGCTCATTTTCTTGATGGGTCATGGTCTCTCCTTTGTGGAAAGCCCCCTTGCTGCCTGTCAGGTGAGGGCGAACTGGGACTCATAAAGGTTCGCGTAGAAGCCTTTGCGGGCAAGGAGCTCATCGTGCGTGCCCTGCTCGATGATGTGCCCATCCTTCATGACGAGAATGACATCGGCCTCCTGAATGGTGGACAGGCGGTGCGCAACGATAAAGGATGTGCGCCCGTTCATCAGCCTTGCGAATGCGGACTGAATCTTGATTTCCGTGCGCGTATCAATGGACGAGGTTGCTTCGTCAAGAATCAGCATGGGCGGAAGCTTGCCGCCTTCGCCGCCGAGCATCACGCGGGCGATGCACAGCAGCTGCTTCTGACCCTGCGAGATGTTGCCGCCGTTTTCGGTGATGACGGTGTTGTAGCCATCGGGCATACGGCGGATGAAGCCGTGCGCATGGGCAGCCTTCGCCGCGGCGACGACCTCCTCGTCTGTCGCATCGGGACGACCATAGGCGATGTTGTCGCGGATGGTGCCGGCACGCAGCCACGTGTCCTGCAGCACCATGCCGAAGCTGCTCCGAAGTGAGCGCCGCGTGGCATCGCGGATGTCCGTACCATCAACCAGAATGGCGCCGCCGTTCACGTCGTAGAAGCGCATGAGCAGGTTGATCAGCGTCGTCTTGCCGCATCCTGTCGGACCGACAATGGCGATGCGCTGACCGGGCTTGACGTTCAGGGTAAAGCCTTCAATCAGCGGGCGATCAGGCACATAGCGGAAGGACACATCCTTGAGCGACACCTCGCCGCGCGGCGAAAGCGTAACGGCATGCTCGCGGTCGGGCACGCGTTCCTTTTCGTCCAGCAGCGCAAACACGCGTGAAGCGCATGCCAGCGCGTTTTGAAGCTCCGTCACAACGCCGGAAATCTCGTTGAACGGCTTGGCGTACTGGCTGGCATAGCTCAGGAAAACGCTCAGGTCGCCGACGGAAATCGCGCCTGTGCCGATGGCGGTCAGCGCACCGACAAGCGCAACGGCAGCATAGATGATGTTGTTGACAAGGCGCGTGCTGGGATTCGTCAGGCTGGAGAAGAAGGTCGCCTTCAGGCTGACGCGCCCAAGCTCCTCATTGATGCCGTCGAAATCCTTCAGCGAGGCATCCTCATGTCCGAAGGCCTGCACGACCTTCTGCCCCTCAATCAGCTCGTTAATCAGCGCCGTCTGCTGACCGCGCACGCGTGCCTGCTCGGTGAAGTAGTGATGCGTCTTGCGCGCAATGAACGAGGCGACAAACATCGACAGCGGCGTCAGCAGGACGACAAGCAGCGCAATCAGCCAGTTCTTAATCAGCATAATCGTCAGCGTGCCGACGATCAGCACAACGCCGGTGAACAGCTGCGTGAAGCCCATCAGCAGACCGTCGGAAAACGTGTCGACATCAGCAATCATGCGGCTGACGAGGTCGCCGGAGGGATGCGCATCCAGATAGCTCAGCGGCAGGCGCTGCAGCTTGCGGAAGGTCGCATCGCGCAGGTCACGGCTGACGCAGTAGGCAATGCGGTTGTTGCTCGTGGCGAGCAGCTGCTGCGCACCGGCGGAAAGCAGCGCCGTCAGGGCAATCCAGAACGCGTAGGTCAGCACCATGCGCATTTCAACCTGTCCGGCGCCAATCATCCGGTCGATGGCGTCGCCGGTCAGAATGGGAATCAGCAGCTGGGCAGCGGCACTGACGCAGGCGCACAGCAGGCTGATGACAACGCGCATGCGGTATGGCTTCACATAATTCAGCACGCGCAGAAGCGTGCCCTTCTGTTTGGCGATTTTTCCGGTCCTCACAGCATGTCACTCCCCTTCCGGAACTGGCTTTCATGGATTTCGCGGTACACATCGCATTGCTGCATCAATTCGTCATGCGTGCCGATGCCCGCAACATGCCCGTCATCGAGCACAATAATCTGGTCTGCATGGCGCAGGGACGAGGTGCGCTGGGAGACGATGAACAGCGTCGTCCCCTCAGGGAGCGTGCGAAGCGCCTTGCGCAGCGCGGCATCGGTGGCGTAGTCAAGCGCCGATGCGCTGTCGTCGAGAATCACGATATCCGGATGACCGACCAGCGCACGGGCAATCGTCAGGCGCTGCCGCTGACCGCCGGAAAGGTTGCGTCCGCCCTGCTCCACCGTCTCATTGAGCTTGCCGGGCTTGGCGCGGACGAAATCAGCCGCCTGCGCGATTTCAAGCGCATGCCACAATTCATCCTCCGTCGCGTTCTCGTTGCCCCAGAGCAGATTCGAGCGAATCGTCCCCTGGAACAGCTGCGCCTTCTGCATGACGACAGCCACCCTGCGGCGAAGCTCCGCCTGCGGATAATCCGCAATCGGATGCCCGAACAGCATGACCATGCCGCTTGTGGCGTCATAGAAGCGTGAAATCAGGCTGACGAGCGTCGTTTTGCCGCTGCCCGTGCCGCCGATGATGCCGATGGTCTGCCCGCGCTTCGCCGCGAACGTTACGTCCGTCAGGCTTTCATCGCCTGCGCCGCGGTACTGCAGCGACACATGGTCAAAGCGAACGGCATCCGTTTTTTCATCGTCCTCATTCTTGTTCGCGTCCGATGTCGTGTTTTCCGGAAAATGCATGCTCGACTTGGTATCCAGCACCTGTGAAATGCGCCCCATGCTGGCGATGGCACGCGTCAGCAGGACGACGAGATTCGCCAGCTTCACCAGCTCGACAAGGATCTGATTCATGTAGTTGACCAGCGCGACGATATCGCCGGACAGCAGCGCACCGCCCTCGACCTTGCCCGCGCCGAAATACAGGATGGCGATGATGCCGAGGTTGACAACGACGTATGTCAGTGGATTCATCAGCGCGGCGATGCGCCCGACCTTGAGCTGCATGTCCGTCAGGCGGCTGTTCTGCGCGACAAACTGCTGCTCCTCCGCGTCCTCGCGCCCGAAGGCACGCACCACGCGCACGCCGGACAGGTTCTCACGCGTCGCACCGGTGACCGCATCAAGATTGCCCTGCACGCGCTTGTACATCGGTGATGTGATGCGCATGATGCCGAACACAATGACCGACAGCACCGGAATCGCGGCGACAAAAATCAGCGCCACCTGCGCGTCAATCGTGAAGGCGGCAATCATCGCGCCGGCCACGATGAACGGCGAGCGCAGGAACAGGCGCAGGAACATGTTCAGCCCGTTCTGCACCTGATTAACATCGCTCGTCATGCGCGTAATCAGCGTGGAAATGCCCAGCGTATCCAGCTCGGAGAAGGACAGCGACTGGATATGCGCCATGAGCTGATGACGCAGTCCGGTCGACGTGCCGATGGCTGCGCGCGCCGCGAAATACTGCGCCGTGAACGAGCAGAGCAGCCCGATAAGCGCCATGAGCACGAGCAGGCCGCAGCGCGTCCAGATGTACGCTGCATCGCCTGTGCCGATGCCGGTCTTGATGATGTCTGCCACGACAATCGGCACGAGCAGGTCGAATGTCGCCTCGAGCATCTTGAACAGCGGCGCGAGGATGCTCTCCTTGCGGTATTGCTTCAGGAAGGGGAATAGGTGCTTCATAGAATCCTCCTCAGAGATAAATCGGCGTATGACGAAGCGTGGGAACGACCTGCTCCCAGAAAACAGGCTGCTCAAAGACAACGGTCGCGGTGTTGTCGCAGGGATGGAAGGCGATTTTTCCCTCGCGGCGAATCTCCCTGTCAAACACGAGCGTGATGGCGTTATCCCTGTCGAACCAAAGCCCCAGCGGCGACAGGCTTCCGGATTCCAGCGACAGCATGCGCGGCAGGCACTCCGCCGGTGCGAAGGAAAGGCGCGAGGAATGCAGCAGCTTGCTCGTGTCAGCGGTGCGGAAGTGCTTATCCGGCAGCGTCACGTACAGGTAAAACGCCGTCTGCGTGCGCGTACACAGCAGGATGTTCTTGCAGAAGGTCACATCCGGCGCGGCATACGGCAGCGCAAGGCACTCCTCCATGGAAAAAACGGCATCATGCTCATAGACCTCGCAGGGAATTTGCAGCTCATGCAGATGTGCCAGAACGCGCTGCTTGTTCGACAAGGCATATCCCTCCTTCTGCGCAAAATGGAAAAATCATACGGAAACAGAACGGCGATTTCGTCAAAATGCCAGTGGTAATTTCCGTATTTCCATGATATAATACGCTTGAATCAGAGAAAAATCAAGGGGGAGGACAGTGCGATCATGAAAAGAAGAATCGGCATTTTGACAAGCGGCGGCGATTGCCCGGGCTTGAACGCGGCCATCCGCGGCGTTACGCGTGCGGCATACGAGCTCTTTGACGCGGAAATCATCGGCATCCATGACGGTTACAGAGGTCTCATCACAGGCGACTATCAGGAGATGAAGCGGAGCCAGTTTTCCGGTATCCTGACGCTCGGCGGCACCATCCTCGGCACGGCGCGCACGCCCTTCCGCGACATGCGCAAAATCGGCGATGACAACATCGACAAGGTCGCGGCGATGAAGAAGACCTACAAGGATTTGAAGCTCGACTGTCTTGTCACCCTCGGCGGCAACGGCACCCACAAGACCGCGAATCTGCTTGCGAAGGAGGGTCTGAACGTCATCGGTCTACCCAAGACGATTGACAACGACCTCTACGGCACGGATTTCACCTTCGGCTTCCACACTGCAATGGACATCGCGACCGAAGTCATCGACCGCATCCATACGACAGCCGCATCCCACGGGCGCTGCATGGTCATCGAGGTCATGGGCAACAAGGCCGGCTGGCTGACGCTGTATTCCGGCGTTGCAGGCGGTGCGGATGCCATCCTCATCCCTGAAATCCCCTACAAAATCGAGAAGGTCGCCAAGGTGGTCGAAAGCCGCGCCAAGAGCAACAAGGGCTTCACGATTATCGCCGTTGCAGAGGGTGCCATGACCACGGAAGAAGCGAAGCTGAGCAAGAAGGAACGTGAGGCCAAGCGCCTTGAGACGCATTTCTCCTCCAGCGCGTTTGTGGCGCAGCAGCTGCGCGACCTCGTCGGTGTGGAGGCGCGCGCGGTGGTGCCGGGGCACATCCAGCGCGGCGGCAGCCCGAATGCCTATGACCGCGTGCTGTCGACGCAATTCGGCGTGCATGCTGCGGAGCTGATTCGCGACGGCGTATACGGCGTAACGGTTGCACTCAAGGGCAACGAAATCACGCACAACAAGCTCTGCGACATTGCCGGCGTCCCGAAGCTCGTCCCGCCGGACAACACGATGATTACCACAGCCCGAAACATCGGCATTTCCTTCGGTGATTAACAAAACAGCCTACTGCGGATTTTCTGCAGCAGGCTGTTCTTTCGTTTGAGGATATTTCGCCCTTGTGAAGGCAAGCAGAGGGCTTTGCAATCGCGGACTTCATCCGATTTTCAGCTTTTTCGCAGTGCACATCTCCGTGGCAGGCTCGCAATTCAACCGTTTCTTGCAGGGGCTTTCCGGTCGCCCCTGCACCCTTCGGATGCGCTTCTCCATCGTGGGCTTGTAATGCAGCTATTTCGGGGGCTTTGCGCTCGCCCCCGTGCCCCTTCGCTGTGCGCTTTTCCATCGTAGGTTCGTAATGCTGCTATTTCGGGGGCTTTGCGCTCGCCCCCGTGCCCCTTCGCTGTGCACTTCTCCGTAGTGGGTTCGTAATGCTGCTATTCGGGGGCTTTGCGCTCGCCCCCCGTGCCCCTTCGCTGTGCACATTTCCGCAGTGGGCTTGTAATGCAACTTATTCTTATCGTTAGCCAAAGTTCAACTAAGGAAAAGAAACCAAGTATGGTGCCGAAGGGGTCAAGGGGGCGACCGGAAAGCCCCCTTGTTGCCGCAAACTAAATCAACCATGAAAATGAAACCAAGTATGCCCTCGAAGGGGTCAAGGGGGCGACCGGAAAGCCCCCTTGTTCCTTCAATCAAAATCAACCGCGAAAATGAAACCAAGTATGCTCCCGAAGGGGTCAAAAAATCAGACGAAGTCTGTCAACCACGGAAATGAAAACAAGTATGCTCCCGAAGGGGTCAAAAGATGCTTGCAGGAAGAATCAGGCTTCCTGCTTCTCCATCTTGGTGAGCGCCCATGCAGCGGCAAATCCCACCACAAACGTCACCACGCTGACAATCACCTGCGCGAGGTTGAAGCCGTCAATGCTCAGCCCCATCAGGATGCCAATCGGCGAAGCGATGACAAGACCGAGAATCGCGCAGTACGTCGCGCACTTCCACTTCGCCAGCAAAACCTCAATCACCTTTGAAATGCCGAAGATGCCGATAATCACGCCAATGCCGAAGGGCAGCAGAATACCGACGTTGTAGAGAATCAATGCGCCGTCCAGTGCCGCAATCGCGCTGACAAGATTGCCAATCGCGCCGACAACCGGATAGTAGTAGCCCATGAGCATCAGCATCATCGAGCCGGACACTCCGGGAATGACCATCGTCGCCGAGGCAATGCAGCCCATCACGACCAGCTTGAGCATTTCCAGCACACTCAGGGCGATGGTCGCGCCGGTATCCTGCGGCTCCTTGATGAACGCCATGAAGATAATCAGCGCGAACGCCAGCACAAACAGGACGCCGCCAATGGTAAACTGCTTTTTGGGCTGCCCCTTGAGCTGCTTGAAAATGGCGGGCAGTCCGCCGAGAATCAGACCAATGAAGAGCGTGTTTGTCGGCAGCGATGCGAAGCTGTCCGCCAGCGCCCACGTGATCACCTTCGAGAGCAGCACCAGCGCCGTCAGCATGCCGATGCCGAACGGCAGCAGCGTCATGATGGACTTCTTGAACTGCTTGAACAGGTGCGTGATGCAGTGAATCAGCGTATCGTAAATACCCATGGACACCATCATAGTGCCGCCGGACACGCCGGGGATGATGTTCGCCAGCCCGATGACCATGCCCTTGAGAACGTCGGAAATGAACTTCATGCTTGTCATGCTCCTTTGCGCTATATTGGTGGATTATACCCATCATATCATGAGTTGCAGCGAACGGCAATACATTGCGAAAAAATTTACAAAATGCTCGGAGAGAATTTCTTTCCGCCTTTTGTTGCTTTTTTGAGGAAAGTACGGTACAATGTTCATGGTAGGTTCATCTTTCTGCATTTATTTTTTGATTCATTCATCCCATTCATTTTCAGGAGGTGCACCATGCAGAGCTATGTACTGATGACCGACAGCGACAGCGACCTGCCGCTGGAGCTCAAGCAGCAGTTGGACATTCCTGTCGTCTATATGCCCTACAGCTTAGATGGTCAGGAATACTTCGATGACCTTGGTCAGGCGCTGGATTACCAGTCGTTCTACAACAAGATGCGTGCAGGCAGTCAGCCGACGACCTCCGCGCTCAATGAAACCGTCTATCTGGATTACTTCGAGCCGATTCTGTCTTCCGGCAGGGATCTGCTGTTCATCGCGTTCTCCAGTCAGCTCAGCGCCACGATTCAGGCGATTTACGCCGCGCGCGAGGAGCTGCTCGCGAAGTATCCGGAGCGCAAATTCATCGTGGTGGACACGCTGTCCATCTCCGCGCCGCAGACGCTGCTGGTGCTCAAGGCGCACGAGCTCTACCGCGCCGGCAAGCCGATGGAGGAGGTCGCAAAGTGGGTTGAGGACAATAAGCTCCGTGCGCAGGCGTGGTTCACGGTGGATGACCTCAAGTACCTCCAGCGCGGCGGACGCATTTCGGCGACGGCGGCGGCGCTCGGCACCCTGCTCGACCTGAAGCCCATCCTGACCGAAACGCGCGACGGCAAGCTCGCTGCGGCAGGCAAGGTTCGCGGACGCCGCAAGGCCATGAGCTTCATCGTGGAAAAGGCTGTCGAGAACGTTGTCGACCAGCACGAATCCATCGGCATCATCCTTCATGCAGACGCGCCTGCCGATGCCGACAAGCTGCGCGCCCTTCTCGCGGAAAAGCTGCCGGAGATGGACATCCGCATCTACCATGTCGGACCCGTCATCGGCACGCACGCCGGTCCCGGCACGATTGCCTTCTGCTTCATGGGGAAGGAAAGAGAGATGTAATCAACGCAAAACGCCCATACGGCTGTTCACGCAGTCGCATGGGCGTTTTTTTCTCATACCGCCTCTTCAGTTTGTACCCCGAAATCCCTTGCCGATGATTTCGCCGGTGTTCATAATCAGCACGAACGCGGAAGGGTCCACCTGCTTCACATATCGCCTGAGCATGATCGCCTCGTGGCGGTTCATGACCGTCATCAGCACCGTGCGCCCCTCATGCGTGTAGGCGCCCTCGCCATGCAGCTCGGTCGCGCCGCGCTTGAGCGTGCGGGTGATGTACGTTTCGATTTCCGCAGACTTCGTTGTGATGATGTGGAAATATTTGTGCGTGTTGATGTTCTCCAGCACCAAATCGACTAACAGGCTCTTCATCACCAGACCGAGGATGCAGAACAGCCCTGTTTCCATGCCGAACGCCACGCATGCCATCAGCGTGATCACCATGTCGCTGCACATCAGCGCGCGCCCGATGTTCAGGCTCGTATACTTGCGCAGGATCATCGCGACAATGTCCGTGCCGCCGGAGGACGCATCGAGGTTGAACAGAATGGCCGAGCCGACAGCAGGCAGGCTGACCGCGAAAATCAGCTCCAGCAGCGGCTGATTCGTCATGGGCGCATCCATCGGTATGACGCGTTCCAGCACCCATGTCAGCCCGGACATCAGCAGGCTGACAAACGTCGTGCGTCCGCCGAAGCCCTTGCCGAGCACGATGTAACCCAGAATGAGCAGGAACACGTTGATGATCATCACAAAATCGCCGTTGGACAGCCCCGGAATATAGTGGCTGAGGATGACCGCCATGCCGCTGACGCCGCCGGTCGAGAAGTGATTCGGGAATTTGAAGAAGTAGATGCCCAGCACCATCAGCACCGTGCCGGCAATCAGCAGCAGATATTCCTTAATCGTTTCACGAGCCTTCTGCATGAAAAAGCTCCTTTCAGAGGATTCCCTTATTCCCTGATGATACCCTTGCCATACTGGCTGATCAGGCGATCACGATCGGCATTTGACACAATCATCGTCAATTCAACGCCCGTATCCGTGTATTGCTCCTGAATCACGCGCCCCATTTTGCGGATGCGCCCCGTAAGCGCGAACTGGTCAAACGGAATCGCAAACACGACCGATGCGTGGCTTTGCTGAAGCTGCTGCGCGATTCGCTCCTGCAGCTCCATGAGCCCTTCCCCCGTCCTTGCGCTGAGCATGACCGCGCCGGGAATGACCATCGGCGCACCGTGCTCATCCGTGCACAGGTCGCATTTGTTGATGACCTCAATGCGCGGCTGATCCTGCGCGCCGAGCTCGGTCAGCACCTGCATGACCGTGTCGTGCTGCCGCATCATGTCGTCCGACGCGCCGTCATTGACGATGACGAGCACATCAGCGAGCGCCGCCTCCTCCAGTGTCGAGCGGAAGGCGCTGATGAGCGTGTGCGGCAGCTTGCGGATGAAGCCGACCGTGTCCGTCAGCAGATACGGCGTGTGCTCTGCCGTCTCCATGCGGCGGCTGACGGCATCCAGCGTGGCAAACAGCTGATCCTGCACGTACACATCGCTGCCGGTCAGCCGGTTCAGCAGCGTTGACTTGCCCGCGTTCGTGTAACCGACCAGCGCCACAACCGGCACCTCGTTCTTTTCGCGGCTCTTTCGGCGAAGCTCGCGCTGCTTCTCAACCGTATCGAGGCGGCGGCGCAGCTCCGTCATGCGCTCACGAATGCGGCGGCGGTTCATTTCGAGCTTTGATTCGCCCGGACCACGCGTGCCGATGCCGCCAGCCAGACGCGACAGCACCAGTCCCTGACCAATCAGGCGGCTGGAGCGGTACTGCAGCTGCGCCAGCTCGACCTGCAGCTTGCCTTCTGCCGATGATGCGCGCTGGGCGAAGATGTCCAGAATCAGCGTCGTGCGGTCAACGACCTTCACGTGCAGCAGCTCCTCCAGATTGCGCGCCTGAATGCCGGTCAGCTCCTCATCGAGGATGCACACATCCGCCTCAAGCGCCTGACATTCCCGGCACAGCTCATCTGCGCGGCCGCGCCCGATGAACAGCGCCGTGTCAGGCTTATCCTTCTTTTGCAGAAACTTGCCGACGACCTCCGCGCCTGCCGTTTCCGCAAGCCGTGCCAGCTCATCAAGCGATTCCATGCTTTCGATGCCCATGAGGACGGCTCGTTCCCTGCCGGAATTTTCCTCCTCGCCGGATTCCCAGCCGACAACGCGGTCGCTCTCCATCACCTGATGCATCCATTCGCTGTCAGGCGTCCTGTACCACCGCACCGGCTCATCCATGAGGATATTCTGCTTTTCCGCGAGGAAGGCACTCTGCACGAAGGTCGGCTCCCCCCGCAGGCAGCCGATGGCGACCATCGCATCGTAACGGAACGACCGCAATGCCGACAAATCGACATCCGACAGGCGCCCATCCCCGTTAGGATGCGTATGAATGCAGCGGACGCAGCTCAGCCGTTTGGCATTGCGGCGAAGGCGATAATCGCGCAGCTCGACGTCCCTGTCCGTGCCGACGGAAACATCCACAATCTCACCGTCACGCGTGATGTAGACGGCAATCTCGCGGTTCATCGCCGCCGTAAATCTGGCAAGCACCTGCATCAGCTCGTGCGGCAGGAACGTGTCCTCATCCACCTCATACGCATAAAGCTGCGACAGCGCATCAAGCAGCGTATCGCGCACGCCCGTCACATTGCCGTGTACCTGACGTTTCATTCCTGCTCCTCTTGCTCCTTCTTCTCTCTTTCCTTACGGCGCGGCACATGGAGAATCGGCTTTTTCCTGACGCGCAGGCTGGTGAAAATCGAATCCGCACAGCCGACAATCAGATAGAGATAATACGTGATGAAGCGCCAGACGAGCAGCGCGACCGACACCGTGCCGCCGGTGAAGATATCGCGGAAGTACAGCAGGAAGCCACCCTCCTGTGCGCCGGACGCGCCGGGCAGCGGCGTGTAGTTCGCCGACACGAACAGCAGGAACGCAACCGTCAGCGTCTGATACCACGGCGTACCGCTCAGCCCCATCGCGTAGTACACCAGCAGCGGCACCGCCATCAGACAGACCATCTCGACGATGGACACGAGCGTCTGAATCAGCAGATGCAGCGGATGATGCACCAAGTCCATGAGCGAAGAGTGGAAATACTCAATGGTCCTGTCCGATGACGCCTGCCATTCCTCGGGATTCTTGCAGATACGGTGCTTTGTCAGGAAGCGGATACCCCAGCGGACGAAGCTCTCCACCCAGCTGCGGTGAAAGGAAATCAGCAGAATCGCCGGCACGCAGAAGAAATTCACCAGACAGCCGATGATGATGACCGGAATGACACCCGAGAGATGCTCCGCCACGAAATTCCAGTTGCACAGCCACAGAATCAACGCCAGCGTCACTTCGACCACCTGATTGAAGAACGCGCGGGCAAGAAGCGCCGATGTCGCAACGCCAGCCGGAATCTGCCGCTGGCTCATCAGGTAAATCTGCATCGGCTGACCGCCGGACGAGCCGGGCGTCACGTTCGCGTAGTAAATGCCCGCAAACGAGAAATGCGACGCCGTGCTCAGCTTAACCTTATACCCTTCCATGCGCAGGAACGCGTACAGCCCCGTTCCCTCCGCCACCACATAGCCGACCATCAGCAGGAGACCGATGACAATCCAGCGCTTATCCATCTCGATGATGACATCCCACGCGTTCATCAGCTCCGGGTTATTGAAGGCAATCAACACCACAATCAGCATCGACAGCAGTATAAATCCGATGCTGAGGATTTTGCCCCATTTCCTTTTCTTCAAGCAAAGAGGCCCCTTTCGTCAATTTGCATAGAACATTGTATCATAAAAGCTTCCCCTGCGTAAAGGGATAAGGCAAATTCCAAGAGAATTTTAACGCAAGGCAGTACCGCGTATTCGGCGGCATCGTTGAATTGAGCGGTATTGCCCATGAAAATGAAAAAGCAGTTGCTCGGAAGTAGCTGCTTCTATGGTTACTGTGCTGCGCTGAAGACGTTCCGCGGACTTCGTCCGCTTCTCTGTTCAGC
>CAVEOA010000003.1:0-192609 GCA_963617205.1 Alloprevotella sp.
CCCGAAGGTTTCCAAAGGGCGACCGGAAAGCCCTTTGGTCGCTCCGCAGAGCGAAAAACTGTCGCACCAACCTTGTTTTCATTCCCATGATTGAGCTTGGGCAAACTATATTCAAGGGGGCTTTCCGCTCGCCCCCTTGACCCCTTCGGGCATACTTGGTTTCTTTTCCTTTGTTGAACTTTGGCAAACAATATAATAAGCCACATTCCCCACCACTATGGAAATGAAGATTGCATGCCCGAAGGTTTCCAAAGGGCGACCGGAAAGCCCTTTGGTCGCTCCGCAGAGCGAAAACAGCAGCTGCCCGAAATGAGCAGCTGCCGTCTGTTTATCTCTTCTTGGTGCTTCCGCCGAAGATGCCCGAAATTCCGCCGAGGATTCCGCGTGTCACCGATTTCGTGACCTCTCTCGTTGCGGTGCTGATGACCGTATTCTGCACGCGCCCGAGGATGGAGTCGTTCTTCCGGGCACGCGCGGCACGTTCCTCGCGCAGTTCATCGGCACGCTTGCGGCGTTCCTCCGCCTGACGTTCCTTTTCTGCCTTTTCGGCGGCCTTGCGCTGCTTTTCCTGCTCCTTCGCATCGGCAGGCGAAACGGGTGCGGCCGTCTGCACGGGGACATAGTTGCCGGTGGTCGGGTCGAGCTGCATTGGCATCATCTTCTGCACGTATTGACCGCTTGTCGGGTCGTAGACCATGACGAGCATCTGCTGCACCTGCATCGCTGCCGGCTGCGCTTCAGGCACGACCAGCTGCGGCGCGGTCTGCTGATTCTGCCATGCGGCACGGGCAGGCTCCTCGGCAGTCATCCATGCAGGACGCGGCGAGCTGCCGGCGTTCGGCGCGGCCGATACCGCCGATGCGACCGATGCCGCCGGCGCTGCCGGTGCGACCGGTGCGACCGGTACGTTCTCGCGCTGGACATAATGCCCGGTCTTCGGGTCGAAAACGAGGAATGCCTCAGGGCGGCTGACGGTCGGTTCGGCAGTGGTCACCTGCGGCACCGACGTCGTCGGCACCGACATTGTCGGCGCTTGCGGCATATCGAGCTGTTCCTTGTTGAACGCGCCTGCAAGCATTTCATAGGCGGAGACGCGGTCAACGGGCGTGTCATAGACGCCGTAGAACATGCTGCTCTCGATGCATGCCTGCCGATCCTCATCGGTGATGGCGCTCATGGCGCTCTGCGGCGGCAGCACGGTCGCACGCTCCACAACGCCGGGCGCGCCGCTTGCATCCAGGCAGGAAATCAGCGCTTCGCCGGTCTTGAGCGTCGTGATGGCTTCCGCCGTGTCAAACGACGGATTCGTGCGGAACGTCATCGCGGCGGTGCGGACCGCCTTCTGGTCAAGCGGCGTATACGCGCGCAGCGCATGCTGAATGCGATTGCCGAGCTGCCCCAGAATCGTCATGGGGATGTCGCTCGGGCTCTGGGTGATAAAGTACACGCCGACGCCCTTGGAGCGAATCAGCCGGACGACCTGCTCCAGCATCTCCAGCAACGCCTTCGGGCAGTCGTCAAAGAGCAGATGCGCCTCATCGAAGAAGAACACAAGGCGCGGCTTCTCCAGATCGCCGCATTCAGGCAGCAGCTCGTAAAGCTCGGAGAGCATCCACAGCAGGAAGGTCGAATACAGCCGCGGCTTGCGCGAGAGCACGTCTGCCGCCAGCACGTTGATGACGCCGCGCCCGTTCTCGTCGATTTGCAGCCAGTCGGAGATGTTCAGCGCCGGCTCGCCGAAGAACGAATTGCCGCCCTCATCCTCCAGCAGCGCCACCGCACGCTGAATCGCACCGATGGATGCGGCGGACACGTTGCCGTAGTCCAGCGTATATTCTCTGGCATGCTCGCCGACATACGCCAGCATGGCCTTCAAATCCTTCAGGTCGAGCAGGAGCATGTTCTCGTCATCCGCGACGCGGAACAGGATGCTCAACACGCCGGTCTGCGTTTCGTTCAGCCCCATCAGGCGCGACAGCAGCGTCGGACCCATTTCGCTGACGGTCGTGCGCACCGGATGACCCGCCTTGCCGAACACATCCCAGAAGACGGTCGGGAATGCGCGGTATTCAAACGACGGCACACCGCAGTTCGTCAGCCGCGAGGCGATGGCGTCGCTGTGCGTGCCGGGCAGCGTCATGCCTGCCAGATCGCCCTTGATGTCCGCCAGAAAGACAGGCACGCCCATCTCGGAGAAGCCCTCCGCAAGCACCTTGAGCGACACGGTTTTGCCCGTGCCGGTCGCGCCTGCAATCAGCCCGTGGCGGTTTGCCATTTCCGGCAGCAGGAAGACCGGCTTTTCCCCTGTCCCAACCCAGATTTTCCCCTCGTACAGCATGTGATTCCTCCCTTATCCCTTTTGATCCTCATCTGCCATTTCGGCAGTTCGTTCCGAAATAATGTAGCGCGGGCGCTGCTTGACCTCCAGATATATCTTGCCGATGTATTCGCCGATGATGCCGAGGAACAGGCACTGCACGCCGCCGACGAAGCAGATCAGACATGCCAGCGACGCCCAGCCTGCCACTGCGTGACCCGCCAGCGCCGCGATGACAGCCCACAGGATGCCGATGAACGACAGGAACGTCACCAGCAGCCCGAAGAAGAACACCATGCGAATCGGCTTGACGGACAGGCTCGTGATGCCGTCAAACGCCAGACCGAGCATCTTCTTGAGCGGATAATGGCTTTCACCGGCAAGGCGCTCATGGCGCTCATAGTAGACGCTGGTGGACTTGAAGCCGACAAGGGGCACCATGCCGCGCAGATACAGGTTGACCTCGCGGAACTGCGAGAGCGCCTGCAATGCCCGACTGGAAATCAGCCGATAATCGGCATGATTGAACACGACCTCCGCGCCCATGGCGTTAAGCAGCTTATAGAAGCCCTCCGCGGTAAAACGCTTGAAGAAGCTGTCCGTATCTCGCTTGGAGCGCACGCCGTAGACGATTTCACAGCCCTCCAGATACGCATCCACCATGGCGTCCATGGCATTGATGTCGTCCTGACCGTCGCAGTCAATGGAAATGGTGATGTCGCAGCGGTCCTTCGCCTCCATCAGCCCTGCCCAGACCGCTTTCTGATGACCGCGATTGCGGCTCTGCGCGATGCCCTGAAAGCACGGGTCGGATGCGGATAATTCGGTGATAATCTGCCATGTCCTGTCCCTGCTGCCGTCATTGATGAACAGCACGCGGCTCTTGTCGCTGATTTTGCCATCCGCATGGAGCTGGCGGAGCTTATCGCGGAACATGGTGCTCGTCATGGGCAGGACGCTTTCTTCATTATAGCACGGTACAACAATATAAAGCACCGGCAGCTTTGTCATAAACAATTCCTCCTGCGTTTGAATGCGCCTTTCGGTTATTATACCACAGATACAAACGATTGAGAAGGTGCATTTTATCCGCCTGCTTTGCGGAGGACTTGACATTTTATTCTTGTTGGAGGATAATGTAAGCAGAGGTCGCGATTTTTCATGAGGAGGTGTATGGATATGGTGACATTCCGCGAGGCTACCGCCGATCAGGCCGGGCTGATCAGCCACATCTACGCCACCAGCTGGCGCAAAACGTACCGTGGGCACATCTCGCAGCATTATCTTGACCGTCTGCCGGATGAATACTGGGTGCCGTCCATCCGCTCATGGCTCTCCTGCGGGCAGTTCTACGGGCTGATGGCCTATGACGGCGATAAGCCGGTCGGCTGCTGCATTTACGGGCGCGGCCGCGATGAACAATACGCCGACTGCTGCGAAATCCTTTCCCTCTACCTCCTGCCGGATACGATGCGCAAGGGCATCGGCGGACAGCTGCTGGAGGAGGTTATCCGCCTGATGCAGCTCGACGGCTACGAAAAATTCTACGTCTGGGCGATTGACGGCAACGAAATCGCCGACGGCTTCTACCGCAAGCACGGCTTCCAGCGCATGGACGAGCATGTGGATTACAAAATCGGCGGCGAGCCCGTCAGGGATGTGCTGTACTTCAGGGGATGAAGCGGAAAACCAGCCATCAAGTAAAACAAAGAGGCTGTCTCAAAGCATTTTTCGATTAGAAAGCGGCACGGATATCGACCAGTCCGGTTGAATATCCGTGCCGTTTTTGATGGGCTGCATCGTTCAATCAGGAAATCCCTGCTGATTCGAGACAGCCTTTTTTCGATTCTCCACAGATTATGCTTCGGCAGCTTCTTCAATGCATTCCTCTGCCGCCTGATGCCCGGGAAGTACCAGATCCTGTTCATCCGGCGGATTCTTCTTCGCCGGTGCGCGCAGGTACATCGCCGAGGCAATCAGCGCCGTCAATGGCGCGGCAGCCGCCAGCCCGAACGAGCCGACCAGCGTGTTCAGCAGCTGCGACGCGACGTACTTGAGGTTGATGATGTCCGTCACCGGCGTGCCCTGCCCGACGAAGTACATCAGCATCGACAGATAGTTGCCCGAATACGCCAGCATCAGCGTCGTCGTCATCGTGCCGAGCACGCTTCTGCCGACCAGCAGTCCCGACTTCATCAGCGCCGGATAGCTGATGTCCGGCTTATGGTGGTGGATTTCCTCCAGCGAGACGCTGATGTCCATCGACAAATCCATCAGTGCGCCGGAATTTGCGAGGAACATCATGCCGATGTACAGGCTGCGCGTGTCAATCTGCATGGCGGACTGGCTCAGCAGCGGCACGACATACGGCAGGTCGCCGCCGTCGAGCTTGAGCAGGTACGTCAGTCCCCACGCGCTCAGGCAGGTGACCAGCGTGCCGGCAATCGAGCCGAGCACCGCCGTCAGGCAGCGCCGCGTGAAGCCTGCGACAAGCACATCAATCAGCACGGTCAGCACAAGCACGGTCACGAAGGAGGCGAGCATCGGGTCGATGCCGTCAAGCAGCAGCGGAATCAGCAGCTTCCACACGATGACGGCGCTTGCAACGAGCGAAACCATCGCGCCGCAGCCGATGACGCCGCCAAAGGCAATCAGCACGAGCGCCAGCACTGCGACCACGCCGGCTTCGATGCCGATGCGGTAATGGTCAATCAGCGTGATGACAAGCTTTGCGGAATCGCCCTGTATCATCGCCCATGCGACGTCGCCTGCCTCGTAGAGCTTGTCCTTATCCAGCGCGGAGTTCAGGTAATTATACGATGAGGCGGTCTGCCCGGCGTATTCGCCCGTGAGGATGGTGACCTGACAGGGCTGCACGCCGTTATAGACGATGCCGACCGCATCGAGCATGCTGTTGTCCACGGCATCGATGCGCACCTGCTCACGCGGAAAGGTGCTTGTCACATTGAGGTGCTTATCGGGCAGCAGGCACAGCAGTCCGCAGACGACAAGCGTCACGAGGCACAGCGCCCAGTTCTGCTTTGCTTTCCACGCTTTCTTTGACTTCATGATGATGACCTCCCGGCAGATTCCTGAACAGGGCAGAAGCCGCCTTTGCAGCCCTGCCCTGTGACTTGATGTTTCCTTTTGAAATGAAGGTTCGGAAAGCGCCCTTCCCTTATTCGGCATCAGCCGTCAGTCCCATGACCTCCATGGTGCGGGTGAAGATGCCGGTGTTGTCGTAGAGACCGGAGAAGTTCTCAGCGCCGACGCCCCATGCGTAGACCGGAATCTGCAGACCGGTGTGGGCGTAGGAGGTATAGGACAGACCAGCCTTGTTGTTCATGATGTGGCTGACAGCCATGGAGAAGGCGTTGTAGCCGCCGTAGAGCAGCGCAGACTGTTCATCGGACAGCGTTTCGGTGCCCATGACCACGTTCCATGCGGTGCGGAGGCTTTCCAGCTCGGTCTCGGTCAGCGTCAGGTCCTGATCAGCCGTGGTGGTCAGGCCGTAGTACTCCTCAACCTTCGCCAGCGCATCCTCGAAGGTTGCGTTGTTCTCCTTCAGCTCGGCGATGACATCATCGAAGGCGGTGAAGGAAATCTTCTGGTTTGCAAGGTACTGGAAGTGGGTATCGTAAGCCGTGGTCGCGAAGCCGATGGTCATGCCGCCGGTCTCGTGGTCAGCCGTAACGATGATCAGGCACTCGTTCGGATGCTCGGCAGCGAAGTCCAGCGCGACCTGCACGGCGTCAGAGAGCGCAAGGGTGTCATGAATGGAGGTTGCAGCGTCGTTCGCGTGGCAGGTCCAGTCGATCTTGCCGCCCTCGCACATCATGAAGAAGCCGTTTTCGTTATCCAGGACATTGATGCCGCTGCGGACGAAGTCAGCCAGAGAGAGCACATCCTCGCCGTTGGCAACCATCTGCTCACGGTCGATTTCGTAGTAGATGGACTTGGAATCCTGCAGGTCAGGGCTGATGGCAAGCACGCGGCCGTCCTTGGCGGACAGGTTGCGGATTTCCTCGTTCGTGGTCGGAATCGTCCAGCCGTTTTGCGCAGCGATTTCCACCAGCGACTGCTGCGTGCCGTCGCCGGTTTCCTTCTTGAAGCCGCCGCCTGCGAGGTAGTCAACGGTCGTGCCGGACACAGCCTGCAGGCCGATTTCGTAGTAGCTGTTGCGGGACTGCTGCTTGGCGTAGTAAGCCGCCGGCGTTGCATGGTCAACAGACACGGAGGTGATGACGCCGATCTTCTTGCCCGCTTCCTTGGCGTATTCGGTGACCAGCTTGTAGGGGTTGGTCAGCGTCACGTCGTAGTTGATGACGCCGGAAAGCGTCTTCTTGCCGGAGGCCATCGAGGTTGCGGTCGATGCGGAGTCCGGGCAGAAGGAAGAGCTGTCGTAGGTCGTCACCAGTCCGAGGTACGGGAAGGTGGTGAAGGACAAATCAGCAGGAACCGGGTAATCGCTGTCGGGGTTTTCAATGCTGCCGAGGTAGTACTGCGTGGCAGTCACCTGCGGGTTGCCCATGCCGTCGCCGATGAACATGAACACGTACTTGGGCGTCGTGGCGGCTTCGGATTCCTCCGCCATGGCAGGTGCGCAGCCGAGGCAGAGCACGACGGCGCACAGCAGCGCGAGAAGCTTCTTCATGGTAGGTTTTCCTCCTTATTGGCCGGATGATTTCCTGTATCCGGCTTTCCTGTTCTTGTTCCCTTGAACGCTTTTTATCTTACCCTGCGCTTGTAAAATGCAAAACAGCGCCGCTGTTAAGTTTATTCAAAATTCAGCGCGGATTTGTAAAGAAGCAGGCGGTGTCCGATGCTTCGCCTCCTCGGATAGGCAGCTTTCAATGTTATGGTTGGTTTCCACGGCTGGAGCAGGGAGCGTCAGAACGGACGAAGTCCTCCGGCGACCCTTTTTTACGTGCTTTCATTGCGCCATCTGCCTGTAAATTGCGCATCCAGCGCCGTGCAGGCTGTAAAACATGATGCCGATGATTGACTTTTTCCCTTGAAATCGTTAAAATGGAAGATGAATTTTTGTCCCCTTGCGGCGATGCCGCATACATGATGATTCCGTGTATCTTTTCTCCTTCAGAATGGATGCACTTTTACCACAACCACTGATTTCAGGAGGAACGGCTCATGACCCGCAATTCGTCTTCCCTGTGCCGGCGCTTTCTATCGTGCGTGCTCGTGCTGTGCTGCCTGCTGGGCAGCCTGACCGCCATTACGCTCGCTGCCGAGGCCACCTATCCTTATTCCGCGTCCATCACGGCGGATGCGAATCTGCGCCGCAGCCCCTCCTCGGCGGAAAGCAACATCATTGCGCGCATCCCGAAGGGAACCGTTGTGAGCGTGACCGGCACGAGCGGCAATTTCCTCCGCATCACCTATGACGGGCAGACCGGCTACATCTTCCAGCAGTACGCGGAGAAGGTCACCTCCACGACGGGCGACATCGCCTACGGCTACCCCTATCAGACGGTCACGACCGACTCCGTGAACCTCCGCAGCACGCGTTCGACCGCCAGCAAGCGCCTTGCGACCATCCCCAAGGGCGCAACCATCACCATTTCAAGCGTCAGCGGCGATTGGGCGCAGGTGACCTACGACAGCCAGACCGGCTATTGCATGACGAAATACCTCCGGCTGCTGACCGTCGTCGAGCCGACCGCCGTGCCCACCGCCGCGCCGACTGCCGCAGCCACCGCCGCGCTCCTGACGGAGACCTCCTATCAGGTGCTGCAATCCGGCTCGACCGGCGATCAGGTCACTGCGCTGCAGCAGGCGCTCAAGGAGCTCGGCTTCTTCACCTCTGTTGTCGACGGCACGTTCGGCACGTCCACCACAGAGGCGGTCATCGCCTTCCAGAAGCTCAATTCCCTGCCCATGAACGGCATTGCGGACGCGAATCTGCAGGCGCTGCTCTACAGCGGCAAGCCGAAGAACGCGGCGGGCACCAAGACCGACATCAAGACGCTTCCCGCAATCGCCGGCACGTCCGCGATGCTGCATGACCAGGGCGTGCTCGTCAGCATCATCCAGTCGCGGCTGACCACGCTGGGCTATTACACCGGCACCATCAGCGGCACGTATGACACGGACACGCAGACGGCTGTCAAGGCGTTCCAGAAGGCAAACGGGCTGAAGGTCGACGGCGTCTGCGGCGATGAAACGCAGGAGAAGCTCGCCAACGCAGGCGGCACCGTGCCGACCATGAGCGTCGTCACCGCCACGCCTGCCGCCACGACCCTCCAGCCCATGACCACCCCGTCCACGGCTGTCCGCAAGGGCTCCTCCGGCAGCGATGCACAGCTCGTGCAGCAGCGCCTGATTGACCTCGGTTACCTGACCGGCACGGCGGACGGCATATTCGGCTCTGCCAGCGTCAGCGCGCTCAAGACCTTCCAGTCGCGCAACGGGCTGGACAGCGACGGCGTAGCGGGCAGCAGCACGTATCAGGTGCTGTTCAGCTACATCGCCATCTCGGCGGATTACGTCATCACCACCGCGCCGACCTCAACGCCTGCGCCCACCGCGACAGCCACCCCTGAGCCCATCACGAAAGCGAACGTTGTCGTCATCCGTATCGGCACGACAGGCGATGCCGTGCTCCGGCTGCAAAATCGTCTGACGGCGCTTGGCTACTACAACTCGCGGGCCGACGGCGTCTGCATGGCGGACGATGCGGCAGCCATCCGCGTGTTCCAGCGCACCAACGGGCTTGAGGTGGACGGCGTGGCAGGCTATGACACGCAGGTACTCCTCTACTCCGCCTCCGCCATCGGCAGCGACGGCAAGACCATGGCAGGCGCGACCATCGACCTCACGCAGACGCTCCGCCGCGGTTCGACCGGCGACAGCGTCATCGCCGTGCAGCAGCGGCTGATTGCCCTGGGCTACCTGACCGGCACGGCTGACGGCATTTACGGCACCGACACGGCAGAAGCTATCTACAACTTCCAGAAGCGCAACGGGCTCTCTCGCGACGGCGTGGCAGGCGCAAAGACGCTCACCGCGCTCTTCTCCACCAGCGCCGAATCTCCCACGCCCACCCCGACCGCCGCACCCATCACGACCGTTTCTCCGGCGGAAACCATCATCACCGCGCGCAAGCTGCAAAAGGGCGACCACAGCGAACAGGTTCGGGTGCTGCAGAATCAGCTGATTACGCTGGGCTACCTGAGCAGCGGCTCGGCTGACGGCATGTTCGGCACGAAGACGTATCAGGCCGTGCGCGACTTCCAGCTGAACAACGCGCTGAACGTTGACGGCATCGCCGGTGAAAAGACGCTCTCGAAGCTGAACAGCGGCACGGCCAACGGCAAGACGGACAACCAGAACAACCAGACCAGCCAGACCTCCTCCCCGACCGCATCGCCCACGCCGACCTCGACCGTGCGCGTCATCACCGCCGAAACAGTCAAGGCGTCCGACGTCATCTATGAATACTGGTATTCCACTGTCCGCGATGTGTGCAAGAAATACCCCTACGCCACCGTCTACGATTACTCCACCGGCATCTCGTGGCAGGTGAACATGTTCTCCTACGGCAAGCACGCCGAGGCGGAACCGCTGACCGCTGCGGATACCGCGAAGATGGTTGAGGCGTTCGGCGGCAACGAATGGACGCCCAAGGCGGTTTGGGTCATCTTCGCTGACGGCACTGTCCGCATCGCAACGACCCACTCCATGCCGCACGGCGTCCAGCACATCACGAATAACGACTTCCCCGGACACATGTGCATCCACTTCCCGCGCACCGAGGCGCAGGTCGCCGCCATCGGCACATACGCCACGAGCCATCAGCGCACCGTGGACAAGGGCTGGGCGGAAACGCAGGCCATGGCCGCAGCGGAATAAAAACCCACAGCATGAAAACAGGCTGCTTCCAAACGGAAACAGCCTGTTTTTATTGCACTTGTCAGTCTTTCTGCTTGACGACCTTCTTCAGCCTCGGCACAAGCATCGTGCACAGCATACCGATGACAATGCCTGCGATGCCCTGAATCACGTTCGGCAGGATGGCTGCCGCGGCGGATGCGATGCCGTACAGCGCCCATTCCAGCAGGAAGTAGCCAAGCACCATCACCGCCTCGCTCAGCGAAAACGCGATGATGGCGGACAGCGTGTGACCGGGGCGGCAGACGCGCCATGCAATCAATGCCATCAGCCCCTTGATGAGGAACGTCGGCAGGACATACACCATGTAGCCGCCGACCAGGTCAGAGAGCATCGAGCCGACCGCCGCCGCAGGGATGCCCAGCGGTCCCAGCAGCAGCACCGACAGGAAAATCGCGCCATCGCCCAGATGGACATAGCCGCCGGTCACCGGCACGGGAATCCTCGGAATGTAGGTCATGACAAACACCAGCGCCGCCATCACGCCGCAAAGCGTCATGTTCCGGACGCTGCTGAACGATTGCTTCATCGGGTGTCATCTCCCTTCACGCAGAATGTGGGTCAGGGGACAGCGTCCCTTGCGGGGACAAAGCCCCAATCTCATGGTTGTCTGCAAAATGCCGTCCGTTCTGGAAGGCGTGCGCAGGGAACAATGCCATCCTGCACGGACGAACCGGCAATTCACCTGCGACCTGCCTTTTATTCCGGCATCGCCGTGACGCGTGCAATGCCGTCATCGATGCGGCGGAGCGTCTCCTCGCGGCCAAGCAGGTACGCAATCTCAATCGCACCGCCGGGCGTGCTCATCTGCCCCGAAATGGCGATGCGCAGCGGCCAGAGCGCAGCGGCGTTCTTCATGCCTGCCTCGGCAATGGCAGCCATCAGCGCGTCATGCAGCACCGGCTCCGTCCACTCGGTCACATTTTCGAGCACGGGCTTGAGCAGCTTCAGCGCCTTCAGGCAGACCTCGCGGTTCGTCTTTGCCTTCTTGTTGATGTAGATGGCGCTGTCGTAATCCGGCAGCTCCTTCAGGAAGCGCACCATGTCCGGCACGAGGTTGAACACCTCGGTGCGCCCCTGCATCAGCTCGGCAAGGCGCTTGTAGTCCATTTGGGTGCTGTCGCCGAACACCTTGTCAAACCACGGCGTGACCATTTCCAGATACTTTTCGGGGCTCAGGCGGCGGATGTACTCCGCGTTGAACCACGTCAGCTTCTTCACATCGAAGATGCCGGGCGCCTTGTTGATGCGGTGGATATCAAACGCCTCCACCAGCTCATCGAGGGTGAAGAACTCGCGGTCATCGCCGGGATTCCAGCCGACAAGCGCCAGATAGTTGACAATCGCCTCGACGAGATAGCCCTTATCGACATAGTCGGAGAAATACGCATCGCCATCGCGCTTGGACAGCTTATGCTGCGAATCGCGCATGACCGGCGGCATGTGGATGTACTGCGGAATCTCCCAGCCGAACGCCTCATAGAGCAGATTGTACTTCGGCGTAGAGGACAGATACTCCATGCCGCGCATGACGTGCGTGATGCCCATCAGGTGGTCATCGATGACGTTGGCGAAGTTGTAGGTCGGCATACCGTCCTGCTTGATGAGCACCATGTCATCGAGCGTGTCATTCGGAAAGGTCATGTGGCCGAAAACAAGGTCGTCGTAGCTCGTTTCGCCGGTGGTCGGCGCGTTCTGGCGAATGACGTACGGCACGCCTGCGTCAAGCTTCCGCTGGATTTCCTCCTGCGAAAGGTGCAGGCAGTGCTTGTCGTACTTGAAGACCTCGCCCTTGGCCTCGCAGGCGGTGCGGCGTTCATCCAGCTCCTCCTTCGTGCAGAAGCAGTAGTAGGCATGGCCGCTCTTGACGAGCTGCTGCGCGTAAGGGAGATACAGCGATTTGCGCTGGGACTGGATATACGGTCCGACCGGTCCGCCGACATCGGGACCCTCGTCCCAATTCATGCCGCAACGGCGCAGGGTATCGTAGATGACCTCGGTCGCGCCCTCGACAAAGCGAACCTGATCCGTATCCTCGATACGGAGGATGAACTTGCCGCCGTTTTTCCGGGCGAAGAGGTAGCCGTAGAGAGCGGCGCGGAGTCCGCCGAGGTGCATGAAGCCCGTCGGGGATGGCGCGAAGCGTGTGCGCACTTCTTGATTCATGATGATGTTTCCTGCCTTTGCTAAGGGTGATTGATGGATGGGGATGGCGGCTTCAACCGACCATTGAAATCGGCAAGTCAAATGAAATCAGGTGAAACCTGCGAAGCCTGTTACTTGGACGCCTTCGCGAAGGTGTCGCGCAGCCCGACCGTGCGGTTGAAGACCGGCAGCTCGTCGGTGGAATCCTTGTCCTTGCAGAAGTAGCCGGTGCGGAGGAACTGCAGCGCCGTGCCAACGGGGCATTCCTTCGCGTAGGGCTCAATCAGCCCCTTGACGACCGTCAGGGAATGCTGATTCAGCTTCTTCAGGAAGTCATAATCCGCGCGGGAAAGTGTCGCGTCCTTGGTTTCGTCCTCTTCCCTGGCTTCCTCATCGGCGGCATCGGCATCCGCAGCAGGCTCCTGCTCGTCCTCGAGCGCGCTGTCATCTGCCAGCAGCGGATCGTACAGGCGCGCCTCGAACGGAACGGCATCGGCTGCGGATACCCAGTGCAGCGTCTTGCCCTTGATCTTGCGGTCGGCGCCTTCGCTGCCGGACAGGCTGTCCATGTCCACGGTGCAGTAAACCTCGGTGACGTTGCCGCTTTCGTCCTTCCTGCAGCCCTCGCACTTGACGATGTACGCGCCGTTCAGACGCACCTCGAAGCCGGGATACATGCGCTGGAACTTCTTCGCAGGCACCTCCATGAAGTCCTCCTGCTCGATGTACAGCTCGCGCCCGAACGTCACGGTGTGCGTGCCCATTTCCGGATGCTTCGGGTGATTCTCCACCGTCAGCGTGAGCGTCTTGCCCTCGTCCCAGTTCGTCAGCACGACCTTGAGCGGATGCAGCACCGCCATGACGCGTGCCGCCTTTTCGCCGAGGTCGTCGCGGATGCAGGCATCCAGCAGCGCCGTGTCCACAACGGAATCCGCCTTGCTCAGCCCGATGCGGCTGACGAAATCGCGGATGGCGGCAGCCGTGCAGCCCCTGCGGCGCAGACCGGACAACGTGGGCATTCTCGGGTCATCCCAGCCGCCGACGTAGCCGCCCATCACCAGCGCGCGCAGCTTGCGCTTGCTCATGACGGTGCCGGTCATGTTCAGCCGGGCAAATTCAATCTGACGCGGACGCGCCGGCAGCATGGACTGGCTGTGGTCGACAACCCAGTCGTACAGCGGGCGATGAATTTCGTATTCCAGCGAGCACAGAGAGTGGCTGATGCCCTCAAGCGCGTCGCCGATGGGGTGCGCGAAATCGTACATCGGGTAGATGCACCACTTCTTGCCCGTGCGCCAGTGCTCCTTGTACAGGATGCGGTACATGGTAGGGTCGCGCATGACGATGTTCGGCGATGCCATGTCAATCTTGGCGCGCAGGGTGTACTGCCCTTCGGCGAACTCGCCCGCACGCATCCGCCGGAACAGGTCGAGGCTTTCTTCCGCCGGACGATCGCGCCACGGCGAATTCTTGCCGGGCTGCGTCAGCGTGCCGCGGTATTCGCGCATCTGCTCCTTGTCGAGTTCATCGACATAGGCCAGACCGCGCTTAATCCAGTCCTCGGCGATTTCATAGCACTTATCATAATAATCGGACGCATAATACAATCCGCCTGTCCAGTCAAAGCCGAGCCAGTGAATATCGTTCTTGATGGCCTCGACGAACTCCGTATCCTCCTTTGCGGGATTCGTATCATCGAAGCGCAGGTTGCACTTGCCGCCGTACTTTTCCGCCGTCAGGAAGTCCGTAATCAGCGCCTTGCAGTGACCGATATGCATATAGCCGTTAGGTTCGGGAGGAAACCGCGTATGCACCTGCGTGTAGCGCCCGTCCTTGAGATCCTGTTCGATAGCCTCCCAGACAAAATTGCTGCGAGTCATTGCTTCTTCCATCGGAATGGTTCCTCCTTCTTCATCGGGCTTCGACGTGCCGAAATTCGGTCGCGAAGCCTTCCTCCGGTATTGAAACATTATAGCTGTATTAACCGAAAAATACAAGGGCACAGCAAAAAAAACGAATAAAGGAGGACATCAAACAGACAAAGCCTGCAATGGAAAAGCCCATGGCGAGATGGCTCGGCAGAAATCAGGCGAAGCCTGCGAAGGCTGCAATGGAAAAGCACATGTCAAAGGGGTTCGGCAGAAATCAGGCGAAGCCTGCGAAGGCTTTGCGGCAATCTCTGTCATGAAATTGAAAAAAGCAACTGCCGGAAATGAGCAGCTGCTCTGAAGGCGTTCAGCGCGTCAAGGCTTGATGTATTCGCGAATGACCGTCACCAGTGCATCCGCCTCCACCGGCGCATACCGCGGCGAAATGGCAAGCGTCACGAAGTCATATGACCCGTTCGCATGAAAATCACGGTAATCATCGTACACGTGGAACGGCACCGTCGGTTCCGCGCCGTTTTTCGCGGCGAACATCTGCGCCGTCATCGAGTTCAGGCGGATATTGCCGTCCCCGTCCAGCAAAACAGAAGGAATATCCTGCCGTGATCGCGGATTGCGCACATTGTCCAGCGAGGAAATCCGGCGCATTGCCAGCGCGAACAGCAGATAGTTCGCCTCATCGAGCTTCTTCTGCGCGTAAAAGGCATCGAGGTCAAGGCGCTTTTCCACCGGCATGGCGAGCACGTTGAACAGCACGTAGTTCGGACCGGGATAACCGATGCCGAGGTCGCTGTGCGCATCGACGTGGGTGACATCGAACGGCGCGGTCAGCCGAGCGGCAGCAACCTGCTCCTCCCAGAACCGCAAGGCGCAGTCGTGCGTCTCGAACACGCGCCCTTCAACAGGCGCTTCGCGGGACAAGCCGCACTGCTCCTCCAGAAACGCACGGACATCCGCTTCCGACCACGGCTCATGACCCGTCAGCGGCGGCCGCTGCCCCTTTTCGGACAAGGGGCAGCAGTCGGCAAGGAAAAAGTCAAGATCAATGTCAAGCACTCGCATGGTGATGAGGTCTTCTTTCTGCGTTATTCCCCGATTTCGGCGTAAATCATCTCGATGTGCGACTGGCACTCCTGCGCGAAGGTCTCCGCATCAAAGGCGCCGTTCAGATAGCGCTTCGCGAGTACCTGCAGCGCATCGTCATAGGACAGGGGCGAGCCCTCGGAGACGTAGAGCGATTCCGCCAGCGACTGATAGTACAGGATGGCGTCCTCCTTAACCCGATAGCGCTGGCTTTCACGCTGTTCGAGCTGCGCACGGTCATCCGCCAACCGATCTTCCTGCTCCTGTGTGCGTCCCTCGGTGGCTTCCAGCAGGGCAATGTCTTCCTCAAGCTTTTCGATTTGCGCGACAACATTCGGATTTTCAATCGGGTCGGTCAGCGTCTGGTAGAGGAAGTAATCCGAATCCTCCATATGCGTCACGCAATATTCCAGGAAGCTGATCGCCGCTTCCTTGTTGTCGGAATACGGATTCACAATCGCGATGGTCGCGTAGGTCTCCACGGCACTGCTCTGATCCTCAAGGATGCGCGGGAAGCGGCGAATCATCGTTGACGGGACGTCCACTGCAGTCGGCAGCATAAATATAATATCAAAGCGCTCGCCTGTCAAGGTGTCCGTTTCCGGCAGCTCATCCTTGATGCGCCTGACGTAGTGCAGGAACGTTTCATTCTGGAAATCAACCCTGTGTCCTTCCTGAACGCTCGTGATGATATAATACTTCATGAACAGGTTCAAAACGCTCTGCTGCGTATAGGAGTCCATCATCAGCCTCATGTCGCTGGTGAGCAGGTCGTCCGCCAGAATTGCATTGCACACGTCCAGCAGCTCATCGAAGGTTTCCGGCACGCTGAGCTCCCACTCTGCCAGCGTATTCTCCGCAACCGTCATGCCCATCGGCGATGCATCGACCAGCACGCCGACAAGGTGCCCTTCATCCATCATGGCAGGCTGAAGCGTCGGATACATGCTTTGATATGCCTGCATCAGCGTTTCATTGCCTTCCAGCGATTCATAGTAATTTGTATTCTTGATTGTATACAAGCCGGAATCAGTGCGAATAATAAAAACATCGATGTCCGGATTTTTGATGACATAGGCGTTTGCGATGACGTCTTGCATGTTGAAATCGTAATTGAATGTGATGGAAACGCCGCTTTCCTTTTCAAATCCCTCCATTTTATCCATGAGCATCATGTTTCCAGTGATACACAGCTCGTTGCCCTCCGCGCAAGCGACAGACAGCTGAAACAACATCATCGCAGCGCAAAGCAGGGCGAACAAACGCTTCGTTTTCATTTTAATAGCCTCCTCTGTTCAACATGAGGAGCAAGGGCAGGATTGCCCTTGCTCGGTCGTGGGCACTTAAACGATATCGGACAATTCAGCGGCGCAACCGAATTGTTCGGTGTTGCCTTAATCCCTTTTTCATGTACTTCTCCCCCTTTGTGAGATTCATCTGTCGTTCGTATGGGGTTACAGGACGTCTGTTCTATTGCGTCAATGGAATCACCTTCTTTTTATAAGCGACTGCATATAGACAACAAGTTGTATTCTATCTATGCTGATTTTACCATGAGCACAAAACCATGTCAATAGTTTGTGAAAATTTTTTCAGAGTTCACCATCGACTATGCCTTTTTCGCCGCAGACATGCGATTTTTGCCTGTTCTATGCGCACACAAAGCCTGGATTGCAGAAAAGGCAAAACCATGATATACTATAAGCTGTGAAAATGTATGATTTCACACCCCTTACGCTTTTTATGACCGGTCGCCTGCCGTTCGGGCACCCGACCTCAAGGGAGTTGAAGCAGTGAATAAGCAACCATTTTCCGAAGGCTGGGAGCAGCCCTCGCAGATGAATGATCAGGAAACGCAGGCGTTTGATGCGCCGCAGGAGCAGTGGCAGGACGACGCCGAGCAGCCTGTTCAGGTGGAAGGGCAGGCGGATCAGTTCGCCAATGAGCAGTTCTGGGGCGCTGTGCCGCCGGTTGACGCAGGCGATTATCTGCCGGAAAAGAAAAAGGAATACCCCTTCTCCATCTTCAAGCCTGAAATGAAGAAGCCGAATTTCGTGCTGTGCGTGCTCGTCAATGTCGTCCGCATTTTCGCCGTGCTAATTCTGATTGCAGGGCTTGCGGCAGTCGGCGCGGTCATCGGCATCGCAAAGGGCTATATGGAAACGGCGCCGACGCTTGACCTCGCCGCGATTGACGATCAGGAGCAGACGTCCTTCATCTACGATGCCGAGGGCAATCTGATTACCGAATACAAGGGCTCGGAAAACCGCGTGATGGTCTCCATCGATGCCATGCCGCAATACCTCCAGCAGGCGTTCGTTGCCGTGGAGGACGCGCGCTTCTACACGCACAACGGCATTGACATCAAGCGCATCGTCGGCGCGTTCGTGTCGAACCTGTCGTCCTCCTCAACGCAGGGCGGCTCCACCATCACGCAGCAGCTGATCAAGAATACGCTTCTGTCCTCCGAGCAGAGCTACAAGCGCAAGATTCAGGAGGCGTATCTGGCGATTCAGCTTGAAACGCGCTACACGAAGGATCAGATTCTGGAAAGCTACCTGAACACGATTTATCTGGGCGAAAACTACTACGGCGTATACACCGCCGCGCAGGGGTATTTCGGCAAGTCGCTGAGCGAATTGACGCTGCGCGAGTGCGCCATGCTTGCCGGCACGTGCAATTCGCCCTACTACTATAATCCGCGGCGAAATTTCTACACGCGCTCCAAGGAGGGCGTGGATTACGCCGCCATCACCAACAACCGCACGGACTATGTGCTCCGCTGCATGTACGAGAACCAGTTCATCACCTACGAGCAGTACCAGAGCGCGCTCGACACCGCCACCGCGAACGTGCTCACAACGGACCCGAACAGCTCCACCGGCATGTACAGCTACGCGCATTATGTGGAATACGCAGTGGACGAGGTCGTTGATATCCTGCTGGAGCTTAACGGTCTGGAGGACACGACCGCCAACCGCTACGCCATGGAGAACAGGCTGCGCACCGGCGGCTATCATGTGCAGCTTGCCATCGACACCGGCATTCAGGAGACGGTCGAGAGCACGCTGGAGAGCTGGACGCAGTATCCGTCCCTGCGCGACCCGGATGACAAGGTGTACCGCTCGCGCAATTCCGACGGCACGTATGACGAAATCATCCAGCCGCAGGCAGCCGCCGTCGTCCTCGATTACCGCACGGGTGAGCTGAAGGCGATTGTCGGCAGCCGCACGCGCCCGACCGCCATGAAGACCTTCAACCGCGCCGTGGACATGAACATGCCGGTCGGCTCGTCCATCAAGCCGATTTCCGTGTATGCGCCCGCCATCGAGCTGGGTGCATCGCCGGCAACGATCGTCATGAACATGCCGCTGCCCATTTCCGGCTGGCGCGGCTCCAACGGGCAGGATTCATGGCCGCGCAATTACGGCGGAAGCTCCTATGCCGGACCGGAAACGCTCCGCAAGGCGCTCATCAACAGCCACAACACCGCCGCCGCGCAGGCCCTGATGACGCTTGTCGGCGTGGATAACTCCGTCGCCTTCCTGAAGGCCATGGGCATCGACGATAATCACATCGATGCAACGCCCTTCGGTCTGTCGCTCGGCTCCAGCGGCATCACGCCCCTGCAGATGTCCGTCGCGTTCGGCGTGCTCGCCAACGGCGGCGTATATCAGGCGCCGATTTCCGTCCTCGGCATCTCCGACAGCACCGGCGCCATCATCTGGGACGGTCACGCGCAGCAGGAGCGTCGCCGCGTCTTCAGCGAATCCACCGCTTACATGGTCGTGGACATGCTCAAGGACGCCGTCTCCTCCGGCACGGGCAAAAATGCGAAAATCAGCGGTCAGACCGTCGCAGGCAAGACCGGCACCAACTCCGACCAGAAGGGCGTGTTCTTCGCCGGCATGACGGGTTATTATTCCTCGGCGCTGTGGGTCGGGCACGACAACTACAAGGCGCTCGCCTCCAACTCGACCGGCTCACGCTCCGCCGCGCCGCTGTGGCAGAGCTACATGAGCAAGATTCATCAGGGGCTCAGCAACCGCGACATCATGGAGGGCAGCGCAGGCGACTACGGGCTCGTGCGCGTTACGACATGCGCCGTGTCCGGTCAGCTGGCGACCGACGCCTGCCGCAGCGACAGCATGGGCTACGGCGTTGTTACGGATTACTGGCTCAGCTCGACCGTGCCGACGGTTGAATGCCAGATGCACACGACCGCGACCGTCTGCACGGTCTCCGGTCAGCTGGCCACGGCGTATTGTCCCGATACCGTGACGCGCGGCGTGCTGACCATCCCGTCCGGGCATCCGCTTGCGTCCTTCATCGGCACGGAATACGAGGATGTGCTGATTGAATACCTCGGCAGCTACGCGGTGCTCGGCTCAAGCGGCACCTGCACCGTGCATACGAGCTATTCCGGCGCGGATTCGGCCGCAGCGAACGCGCTGATTCCCGATGCGCAGATTCTGCTCTCGCAGGCGCAGTCGCAGCTATACAGCCTCGACGCCGCCTCGAATCCGACCTACTATGCCGCCTTGCAGTCCGCCATCAGCAATCTGCAATCCGTCATCAGTCAGGCCTCGCCCACCACCACCGAGGTTGCCTCCGCTATGGGACAGCTCACCCAGGTGATGGCCGGCATCTACTGACAGGCTTCGCCTGATTTCCCCGATGCCGCATCCGGTTTCATTTCCACGGCTGCGCTTCAGCAAGCCAAATCAGCAACATCAAGCAAGATAGAAAGCCTTATGAACACATCAGTGACAGCAGAAAGCATCTCTCACCTGCTCTGTGCGCTCAGAGCCCCCATCCAGCAGGGCGAGTATGACCTGCACGCCCTTGTCCGCGAAGCGCTCGAAGGCGGCGGCATTCCCTGCCATCATGAGGTACCGCTCGCGCCGCGCTGCCGCATTGACTTCCTCTGCGGCAATGTCGGCATCGAAATCAAGCGCGGCAAGGTCGACAAACGCCGCGTGCTCAATCAGCTGACGCGCTATGCCGACTGCGACCAAATCGCCGCGCTCATTCTCCTGACCGAGGGCACCGTCGCGCTGCCTGATACCATCCATGGAAAGTCGGTCACGCTGATCTGCCTGAACCGGCTGTGGGGAATCGCATTATGATGAAGAAACAACCATCCGACGATACGCCGGAAAAGCAGACCGAAGCGGAGGACGAATCTCTCCTGCCGCCGTATCTGCGCAGCTTTCCCGATTCCGGCACGCCGCTGGGCACGCTGAGCTACAACCGGCGCAGCAGGTGCTGGGTTGTCCGCGGCGACCCGTCGGTGACGGAGGTGTGCAAGCGTCTCTTTCCCGGCAGCGCGGGCGCAAAGCGCGGCGAGGCACGCTTCACGGCGCATCGGCGCGCAATCGGGGATTTGTGCTGGCTGATGATGCGCTTTCCGCTGGAAATCAAGCCGTCCGACCGCGCCATCTGGGACAGGGCGGTGCAGGGCGCACGGGATTACGCCGTCAGGCAGGCGCAGAGCATCAAAATCCCTGCGAAAATGACGCCGCCTGAGGGTTCCTTCACCGGCACGCTCCGCACCTTCCAGCAGGAGGGGCTGTCGTACCTGTGTCAGCACGACCGATGCCTGCTGGCGGACGAAATGGGTCTGGGCAAGACGGTGCAGGCGCTGGCATTCCTCGCGTCAACCGGCGCGATGCCTGCGCTCGTCATTCCGCCGGCGCACCTGACGCGCAACTGGCAGGAGGAGACGATGCGCTTCCTGCGCGTGAACGGTCATGCGCCGCGCGTGCATGTCATCAAAGGGCTGAAGCCGTATGACCTGCCCGAGGCGGATGTATACATCATGCATTATCTGCTGCTGCGCGGCTGGAAAAGCGTGCTGCCGTCGCTGCCGCTGCGCGCAGTCATCTTCGATGAGATTCAGGAGCTTCGCCACAGCGGCACGGAGAAATATTCCGCGGCATCGCTGCTGTCCGACGCATGCGAGCATGTCATCGGTCTGTCCGGCACGCCGATTTACAACCGCGGCGGCGAAATCTGGAACGTCATCAACATCCTCGACTTTCACTTTCTGGGCGACTGGGAGTCCTTCTCGCGGGAATGGTGCAGCGGCTACGGCAATCAGATTGTTCTGAAGCCCGATTTGCTGGGCGCGTACCTTCGCCGGGAAGGGCTGATGCTCCGCAGGACGAAGCAGCAGGTGCTCAACGAGCTGCCGCCGAAGCGACGGCTTGTGCAGGAGCTGGACTGGAACGACCGCGTCTATGCGCAGCTGATGGAGCCGGTCATGCACGAGCTGTTCCGCTGGAGGCAGGACACGGCGCTGACGGCGCAGGAGCGTGCCATGCTGGAGGAATCCATCAGCCAGCATGCGCGTCAGGCGACCGGCGTCGCGAAGGCGCCCTATGTCTGCCAGTTCGTGCGCGCCCTGCTTGAGGGCGGCGAAAAGGTGCTGCTGTTCGCGCACCATCATCAGGTGATGGACATCTACCGCAAGGAGCTCAAAGCGTTTTCGCCGGGCTTCATCACCGGACGAGAATCCACCGCCGCCAAAACGACCGCGGTTGACCGCTTCATGTCCGGCAGGACGGATCTGCTCTGCATCAGCCTTCGCGCCGCAAGCGGTCTGAACCTGCAGCGCGCAACCTGCGTCGTGTTCGGCGAGCTTGACTGGTCGCCGGCTGTCCATTCGCAGGCGGAGGACAGGGCTCACCGCATGGGGCAGGAGGATTCTCTCCTGTGCTACTACCTTGTCGCGCCGCAGGGCTCGGACGCGGTGATGCAGGAGGCGCTCGGACTCAAGGTCAGCCAGTTTGTCGGGCTGATGGGCGATACGCCCGTGCCGCAGGCACAGACCGAGCAGCTTGCGAATCAGGCGCGTCATCATGTTGAAAGGCTGGCGGAGCAGATGCTGACGGCCCGTCAGGAGGAATCAGGCGATGCTGCCGGAAACGCTGACAGCGCTCCCTGAATTGCCGGAGGCGCACTTCCGCCTGCTCGGGCTTGTGATTGACTAACATCAGGAGGGTATTATGCTGACCATCGGCTGCCATTTATCCGCCAGCGACGGCTTCCTGCACATGGGGCAGGAGGCAGTGTCCATCGGCGCGAACACATTCCAGTTTTTCACGCGCAATCCGCGAGGCGGCGCCGCCAAGCCGCTTGATTTGCAGGACATCGCCGCGTATTTGACCTATGCGCAGGAGCACGGCATCGGCAGGCTTGTCGCCCATGCGCCCTACACGCTCAACGGCTGCTCCGCCGACCCGGCCATCCGCGATTTCGCTAAGCGAACGATGCTCGACGACCTGCAGCGCCTTGAGCACCTGCCCGGAAATTGCTACAACTTCCATCCGGGCAGCCACGTCAAGCAGGGCGTTGAAATCGCCACCGGGCAGATTTGCGAGATGCTCAACAGCATCCTCTGGAAGGACATGAAAACGACCGTCCTGCTGGAAACAATGGCGGGCAAGGGCTCGGAGGTCGGGCGAAGCTTCGAGGAGCTGCGTGCGATTATCGACGGCACGGCGTTGGGCGACCAGCTCGGCGTGTGTCTGGACACGTGTCACGTCAGCGATGCGGGGTATGACATCGTCAACCGCCTCGACGATGTGCTGGCGGAATTTGACCGCGTGCTCGGGCTTGACCGGCTGAAGGCGATTCACCTGAACGACAGCAAGAATCCCTGCGGCGCGCACAAGGACAGGCACGAGAAAATCGGCGAGGGCTGCATCGGGCTGGAGGTGCTGATGCGCGTGGTGAATCATCCGCAGCTGAAGCATCTGCCGTTCGAGCTGGAAACGCCGAACGATTTGGCCGGATATGCCGCGGAAATCAAGCTGATTCGGGGGCTTGCGACATGACGAGGGTCAGTGCGGGCATCGTGCGGCGCGAGGATGGGCGCATCCTGATTTGCCAGCGCGGCGAGGGCCGCAAAAACGCGCACCTGTGGGAATTTCCCGGCGGCAAGCAGGAGGCGGGCGAAGCGCCGGAGGCCTGCCTGTCGCGTGAGCTGATGGAGGAGCTGTCGCTGCCCGTTTCGCATGTACAGATGCTCTGCACCGCCGAAGCGCAGGGGCTGACGTTCGACTTCCTGACGGCGGACACAGCCGCGCAGCCGCACCCGACGGAGCATGAGGATTTCGCGTTTGTTACGCCGCGCGAATTGAAGGGGCACACGTTTTGTCCGGCGGACAGGACGATCGCCATGCAGCTGGCGTTTGACGGCGTAACATGCTGCCTGTGGGACTTCGACGGCACGCTTGCCGATACGTACCCGCTGCTGACGGATGTGCTGGTGCGCCTGATGCATCGTCACGGCGCATCTGTCGCCCCGGAAAAGGTGCTGTCGCTGCTGAAGGTCAGCCTGCTCCATGCCTGCACGGCGCTGTCTGCCCTTTGCGGCATATCGGCGGAAACGCTGCTGGCGGAATGCAGGGAGGAAGAGGGAAACCGATTCCTTGAGCAGCTCGCACCGGTGGACGGCATTCCCGAAACGCTCAAACAGCTGACGGCGCACGGGTTCCGCCACTATGTCGTCACGCACCGCGACCTGCGCTGCCGCGAGGCGCTGGAAAGGCTTGGTCTGCGCCCTTATTTCAGCGGCTTTGTGACATCTGAGGACGGTCTGCCGCGCAAGCCCGCGCCGGATATGGTGCGCTGCTGCATGAGCCGCTACGGTCTGCCGCCGGACGAGTGCGTCATCATCGGCGACCGTCCGCTGGATACAAGAGCCGGGCAGGCTGCCGGCATCCGCACGGTGCTGCTCGATGCGGACGCGCGCTTCACCGCAGAGCAATCCGCCGATGTGCGCATTGAATCGCCTTTGGAACTGAAAACGCTGCTGCTTCCGGCGTGGAAGCAGTAAGGTTAGGAGGACAATCACCCATGCGTAAAATAATTTGCCTGCTGTTAACGGCACTGCTGCTGATGACGATGCTGCCGTGCCTGTCCGCAGAGGAAGCATCGCTGTCGCTTGAGCCGCTGACGGAGACCATCCGCCCGGGCAAGGCAGTGATGATCAGCTTTGAAACGCCGTCAGACGGCACGGCAACGCTGCTGCTGCGCGATGAACAGACGGACGAAACCGTGCTGATGGTCATGCAGAATTATCCGGTCTCCGCGGGCGAAAACGCGCTGCTGTGGAACGGCACATACGAGGGTGCCTTTGCGCCGGAGGGCATCTACAGCCTCGTCCTGCAGATGAACGGCGAGGAAACGGGCACGACCGTCGTCGTCGGCGAAATCGCGCCGTTTATCACGTCCATCGTTTCGTCCGCAAACACGGAGGATGGGGAGTTTGTCATCACCTTCTATGCCAGCATCGACGCGAAGCTGACCATCGGGCTGTGGGGCAACAGCTGGACGCTGCTGGAGAACCGCGATATCACCATGGGCACGAACGAGGTCGTCGTCAGCACCGACCAGCTCAAGGCGGACAGCACAGCGATTTCGCTGACGCTGACGGATGAAGACGGCTTCTGCTCCAACGAGGAGCATGTGTCTGTTGACCCGGCTGCTTTCGGGATTCTGCCGACCGCAACGCCCACCGCCGTGCCGACGGAAACCCCAACCGCCACCCCGACGGCAACGCCGACCGCCACGCCAACCGCCACGCCCACCGCGACCCCGACGGCAACCCCGACCGCCACGCCGGTTCCGACCGAGGAGCCGACGCCGACGCCTTCTCCCACGCCTTATGTCATTTTCACGCCGTCCTACGGCAGCCCGTATGAAGCCGCGACCGATGAGCCGGCATCCTACTGGAATACGCCCATGGATTACACGGATGAAGAGGCCGTCTGGGCGATGCTGACCGCGCCGATTACGGTCGTGAAGGGCGATGCGCGCACGCAGGTGCGTATCCGCCGCGAGCCGAGCAGCGACAGCCCCGGCGTCGGCATCCTGACGCGTGGCACGCAGGGCGTCCGCGTGATTGAGACGCTGGACAACGGCTGGTCGCTGATTGAATGCTACTCCTCATCGTTTGCCGACAACACCATCAAGGCGTGGAATCTGCTCGTGCAGGGCTATGTCGAAACGAGCACGCTCGAAACGAAGGAATGGAACGCAAGCAAGTACAAATACGGGCTTGTGGTCGATAAGCTGACGCAGCGCCTGTATGTTTATGAGGACGGCAAGCTGATTTCCACGCTGCTGGTTTCAACCGGTCTGGCGAATGCAAAGCAGCCGTACAATGAAACGCGCTCCGGCGAATACCTGATTGGCAGCTTCACCGGTGAATTCAAGAGCGACAACCTGTATTGCAGCATGGCGCTGCGCTACAATGACGGCGACCTGCTCCACGAGGTACCCCACACCAAGCTTGCGGACGGCTCGAAGTCCTATACCTACAACGAACCGAAGCTCGGCAGTCGCGCAAGCCACGGCTGCATCCGCGTCCAGCGCCTGCGCAACACCGAGGGTCTCAACATGAAGTGGCTCTGGGACAACCGCAAGTACCTCGGCCGCCTCGTCATCTGGGAGGACTGGCAGGGACGGCAGATTGCCATTCCGGATGACGACACGGTGCTGTACTACAATCCCAGCGGCGGCAAGTATTATCACCGGGCAGAAACGTGCTATTCCGTCACGAAATCCGGCGTGACGTTCGAGTCGTTCACCTACGCGCAGCTTGATGAGGCGCCGTACAGCGAGCTGGAGTTCTGCCCCTACTGCGCGCCGGCGATGCGCAAGGCGGAAATAGAGGAAATCAACGCCCAGTACGTCTTCGGCGGCGACCATGAGCCCATCCTGACGGCGGCGCGTCAGCAGTATTACGACTATCTGGCGAGCCTTGACCCGATTGAAGCCGTTACCGAGGCCATGACGGATGTCGTCACGGGTGGAGGCAGCGATACAGAGGAGTGAGCTTGCAATGAACATTGTGGACTATGTCATCCTGGGCATCCTCGGCATTTCCATCCTCTTCGGGCTGTACCGCGGCTTCATCGCGAGCGTGCTGAACATGGGCTGCGGGCTCATGTCCTTCCTCGCGTCGTTCTGGGTCGGCCCGAAGCTGGCCAGCTATGTGCAGTCGCAGCCGGAGCTGATTCGCACGCTGCTGCACTACACGGACGCGTCCAGCCGGATCGGCGACCTTGAAACAGCCATGACGGATGTCGCAACCCTGACAACGGACAGCATCAACAGCATTCTGGAAAAGGTGCAGCTGCCCGCGCCGCTCGATACGCTGCTGGAGGTCAACCTCGAAAACGGCGTGTTCGCCTCCTCGGGTCTGACGCAGGTGTCGGATTACGTCAGCCAGACCATCCTGCAGGCGTGCATCAACATCATCTGCTTCCTTGGCAGCTTCCTCGTGCTCTATATCGTGCTGGCGATTGTGCTCAACCTGCTCAAGGCGGTGTTCAAGTTCCCCGTGCTCAAGCAGCTCAACGCGTTGGCAGGCGGAGCATTCGGCTTCCTGCGCGGTCTGCTGATTTGCCTGGCGGTGTTCACGCTTGTGCCGCTGGTCGAGACGGTTGTGCCCCTCGACATGGTGACGGAGCTGATTGACCAGAGTACGCTTGCGCCGATTTTCTCCAACGGCAACCTGATTCTTGCCATTATGAACGGAAAATTGTGAGCGAAATGGGAAGAAAAACGCTTTTCATTCGTTTAATATAGTGACATGACCTTTGTTTCATGCGCATGGTAGGAGGTGTACACGATATGAAACGCCTGTGCGCCCTGATGATGGCGCTTTGTCTCCTGCTGGGGAGCGTTTCTCTTGCCGAGGGCGTGACAACCCCGACAGATATAGCGACAGAAACGCCGACGGCATCGCCGACGAAGTCGGAAGAAGCAACGACGTCGCCGACAGCGGAACCGACGCCGTCACCGACAGCAGAAGCGACAGACTCGCCCGAACCGAGCGAATCGCCGACAGAGGAAGCGACAGAATCGCCTGATCCAAGCGAGTCGCCTGATCCGAGCGAGTCGCCCGATCCAAGCGAGTCGCCTGATCCAAGCGAGTCGCCCGATCCAAGCGAGTCGCCCGATCCAAGCGAGTCGCCTGATCCCAGCGAATCACCTGATCCCAGCGAATCACCTGATCCCAGCGAATCACCTGATCCCAGCGAATCGCCGGAGCCCTCCGAGTCGCCTGAACCGACAGAGGATACGGACTGGGACGAATCGCAGTGCGACCACATGACGCTTAACTGTGAGCATGCGCCGAAGTGCGAGATTGAGGGCTGCGAGCACATCGCGCAGGACCTCAATAACCTCGATTATCCGCTGTGCGAGGCGGGACGCTGGCTGCTTGACCAGCAGGACGCGTATTCCGTCATGGCGCTGAGCAATGCGCTGCGCATCATCGACATTGACCGGGCGGATGCCACCTTCTACCGCAGCGGCGAATATGCCATCATCGGCACGCGTGACGGCGCAGACGTCCGCATCGTGAAGAACCGCGCCGTGATTCTTGAGCTGCGCAATGCCAAAATCGACAAGCTGACCATCGAAAGCAATGCCATTGTGTACATCAGCGCCAGAGACGGCATGTCCGGCAGCATCGGCACGCTGACGATTGGTCAGGATGCCACGGTGATTTTCTCTCAGGGCGGCGCGCTGAAAATCGACACCGTCAAGAATAGCGGCGATATCACGGTAGACGGCGCAAGCGTCAAGGCAGATATGTCCGAAAAGACGGGACGCAGGCGCTATGATTTCGCCGCGTCAGGCGTGCAGAACGTGCTGGTCGAGGGCGAAAAGCGTACATGGACCGTAACGCCCGATGCCGACGGTATGCTCTACCTGTGGCTGAATGCGCCGTCTGACGGCATGCAATGGACGTCAACCATCGCGGAAGGCACCATGACGGTGCGTCAGACCGCCAAAGCACCTGCCGGCGATGAGGGAACCATCACGCAGGGGCAGCGGAATACGCTCAAGGGCGGCAGCGTCTACACGCTTTCCGGCGCGATTGCCGACGGCACGGTGCTGGAAATCATGGAGGACAACGTAACCGTCATCCTCGATGAAGCGACTGCGTCCGGCACGCTGATTGAGGCAGGCGCATCCTATAACCTGATTATCCGCGGCGAAACCATCCTTGACGGCGGCGGCAGCATGCCTCTGACGGGCGTTGCGCCAAGCATCACGGTCGATGGGCTGCTGAGCGTGCAGGGAGCTCTGCCTTCCGGCACGAAGTTCCTGTCGGGTCCGGCTGTACTGTCGGACGCGCCGGATGGCTATGCGGCGTACAGCGTTTCCGTGCCGCTGTCCCGCCAGAAGGTTACGCTGGACGGCGCGAATGTGCCGCTGCTGATGAATCCCGCAGGGGCGCTGCTCCTGCCGGCATGTCCATCGGACAGCAGCTATTCCATCGAAGCGGACGCGGACAAGGTGACCGTGACGACCGTTGAAAGGCAGACGCTGACGTTCACGCTGACCGAGGCAGAACCGAATGCGGATGCGGCGGACGCAAAGGAATTTATCGTCAACGGCAGAAACGACTACCTGGACGGCTCGATTCATTCCGCAGGGGCAAACGCAGCGGCAGCGCTTCGCACCGTGCAGCTCCACAGCAGAGGCAGCGTCCTCCGCGTGGAGGATGGCTCGCTGAATGTCACGCTGACCGGCAATAACGCGCTGCTGTCCGACGGCGAACAGCCCATCGCGCTCAGCAACGCCGCTGTGACGCTGAAGGTCGACAGCGGCCGGCTCGTCATCCGGGGGCAAAGCGCACTTGACAGCATCACGCTCAAGGGCAACATTCTCGTTGAAGGCATCGACGCGCAGGAATGCACCACCATCACCATCAAGGACGCGCAGGGCAATCCTGTTCCGAATGTGTCGCTGAAGGTGCTCATCGGCGGTCAGCAGTACCAGTACACCACGCATTATGACGGCACGCTCCGCCTGTGGGGCTTCGAGAACCTTGACGGCACCGACATTGCCGCGACCGACGGCGAAAACGTGTACACAGCGGTCATCGCGGACAAGTCCGGCACAGCCGTGACAGGGCTTGAAATCACCAACATCGCCATGACTGACCAGGAGGACGGCTCGCTCGTCATCACCTTCACCGCAGACGGCGCAAAGACCGCCGGCGTGCAGCTGTATTCCGGGGAAGCGCCGGCTTCCATGCCCGATACATACCAGAGCGACGCCGCGCAGTACACCGCTGCTGACGGCAAGGTCACCATCACCGGACTGAAGGCGGGCGATATCGTCATCTTCCGCGTCTATGCCTCCGCAGAGGAGAACGTGACGCTCAGCGCGGACAACACGGATGGCTTCTCCTTCAGCGATGAATGCTTCCATGTGCACCGCGTGAAGTGGACGCCGTCAAAAACCGCGAATGCCACTTACTCCGGCAAGACCTATCGTCCGCGCATGACGCTGCCCGAAACCGCAACCGTTACGTACTCCGGCAGCAGCCTTGTCGGCGGACTGCCGTTCTATGTCGGCAGCTACGTCATGCACGTGAAAATCCCGGAGGGCGATCCGCTTTACCTGCCCGGCACGGCGGACATCTCCTTCTCCATCAACAAAATCACCCTGACCATCTCGCCTGACGCCAATCAGCAGAAAAACGAGGGCGAAGCAGATCCTGCGCGCTTTACCTACACGGTCATCGGGCTGCTTGACGGCGATACCGTGCGCGGTACGCTGTCGCGCGCAGCAGGCGAAGAAGCAGGCAATTACCCCTTCGACATTTCAAACCTGAGCGCGGCGGATTACTACACACTCAAGCTTGCGGATGACGCGGCAGAATTCACCATTCTGCCGTCTGACATTGGCGGCTGGGGCGGCGGCGGCGAGCGCCTGACCCCCGTCCAGCAGAGCATCGAACGCAGGGACGGCCGCAAGATGTTCGTCACCATCACGACGCAGGAGCAGCTCGTGCTCTCCTACAGCGAATTGGGCAGCGTCGTGCGCAATACGCCGGACGATACAGCGCGCCCCTTCACGCCCTCGCTCGTGTGGAACAGCGAAACGGATGAGGTGCTCCTGCGCATCAGCGCCGAGGCGGAGCTGAACAAGGACGGCGGCTACGTCACCGACTCCTACGGCAGCCCGATTTACGGTTCGCGGACGCTGCGCTTCGGCTATATGAGCCTGAAGTACATGAACAACGCCGGCGTTGACTGCATCTCCTTCTCCAACAAGAGCGCCGCTGTGATGATTCGCCTGACCGATTTCCTGTCCGAGGATATGGAAAAGGCCATCAAGCAGGCAGGCGGCAACCTGACGACGACCGTCTTCCGCATCACCATCGAGCCGGTTGACCTGCCTGACGACGCTGTATCCGGCGGCTGGAACGTCCGCACGGAGATGGTCATCAACCGGAAGTACATCGACATCAGCAGTCTGCTGCCGAACGCGTCCGTGCTGGTCAGCATGGAGCCGGTTGCAAAGCTGCTGACGAGCCTCGACCGCTATGATGAAAAGACGTTCGGCGAGAGCTTCCTCCTGCGGCTGAACGCCGTGAATCAGGAGAGCATGTTCATTGAGCCGTATCAGGATGATGAACTGACGAAGGCGCCCTTCTCCAGCATTCTCTTCTCTGACCGCTATCTGACGATGCCCCTGACCGAGGCAGGCACGGTAGATATCGCCGCTGCCCCCGTTTCAGAGGAATCTCCCTCCACCACGGACTAAGAAAAGGGTCAAGGGGGGACTTCGTCCCGTTTCCTGTCCCTTGCAGGGCTTGGGGCAACGCCCCGACAAAACGGCATCAGTCAACAATGCAACTGTCCCCAACCCCCCCCACGAGCGCTGAACAGAGAAGCGGACGAAGTCCGCGGAACGCTTTCAGCGCAGTGCAGGCAACTAAACAGCGGCTGCTCGCAAAAAACGGGCAGCCGTTTTTTAGTGTCATGATTGTCAGGTTTTTGCACGGTGAAGGCGGGCAAATCGCAGGGAAACAGACGAAGCCCGGTCATTTCCCAAATTCGGCGGCGATAGCCTTGAGCAGCTGACAATCGGGAGGTACTGCGGACAAATGCCCTCACAACGGTCGGATTACAGACAGTTTGACGCTTTGCAGCGTCCGTTCGGCGAAAAAAGTTCAAAATTGTTAGCACTCTTTTTCATTGAGTGCTAATTTTCTATTGCATTTCGGCGAAAAGCGTGTTACAATATGCTCTGCGGATGTAAATCTGCCTGAAAACAAGCATGACGGCGCCGTTCCTTATTAGGCGCTGCCTGAAAAAGATCCCAAGGAGGAAATCATTATGGCGATTGAAATGGAAAAGGGTTCTGTATCGATTGACGCGCAAAACATCATGCCGGTCATTAAGCGCTGGCTGTATTCCGACAAGGATATTTTCCTGCGTGAGGTCGTCAGCAACGGCTGCGACGCCATCACGAAGTATAAGATGCTCCATCCCGAGGACGAGAGCGAAATGTCCGTTACGATTACGGTGGACAAGGAGAACAAGACGCTGACCATCAGCGATACCGGCATCGGCATGACCGAGGATGAGGTGAAGCGCTATATCAACCAGGTCGCATTCTCCGGCGCGACGGAATTCATGAAGAAGTTCGAGGGCGACGAGAAGAAGGGCGACATCATCGGTCACTTTGGTCTGGGCTTCTACAGCGTGTTCATGGTGTCTGAAAACGTTGAGATTGAAACGCTGTCCTGTCAGGAGGGCGCGGAGCCTGTGCACTGGACGAGCGCGGACGGCATGAGCTACGCCATCGAGGCGGGCACGCGGACGGCGCACGGCACGAGCATCATCCTGCACATCACGGACGAGGAGAAGGAATTCCTTGAGCTCTACCGCGTCCGCGAGGTGCTGACGCGCTATTGCGGCTATATGGCGTATCCGATTTATCTGATGGACGCCAACGCAAAGCCCATCGAGCGCGAGGAAACCATCGAGGGCGAAACGAACGAGGACGGCACGCCCAAGAAGCGCAAGGTGGTCGAGGAACCCAAGCCCAGCATCATCAATGACACAAAGCCGCTCTGGCTGAAGAAGCCCAGCGACTGCGAGGATAAGGAGTACATCGACTTCTATCACAAGATGTTCGGCTGGGAGGACCCGCTGTTCTGGGTGCATCTGAATGTCGATTATCCGTTCAACCTCAAGGGCATCCTGTATTTCCCGAAGCTCCGCAATGACTTCGGCAAGTACGAGGGTCAGGTCAAGCTGTTCGCGGGTCAGGTGTTCGTCGCGGACAACGTCAAGGAGGTCATCCCGGAGTTCCTGACGCTGCTCAAGGGCGTCATCGACTGCCCCGACCTGCCGCTGAACGTCAGCCGTTCCTTCCTGCAGAATGACGGCACTGTCCGCAAGATTTCCGCGCACATCACCAAGAAGGTGGCGGATCGCCTCTGCGGGCTGTTCAACACCGAACGCGAGACCTATCAGAAATACTGGGATGATATCGCCCCGTTCGTCAAGTTCGGCGCGATGCGTGACCAGAAGTTCTACGACCAGGTGAAGAAGGCCATCCTCTACAAGACGACGGACGACCGCTATCTGACGCTGGAGGAGTACAAGACCGCCAACGCCGACAAGACCGGCAAGACCGGCGAGGACGGAAAGACGGAGCTCAAGGTCTACTACACGAACGACCCGAAGCGTCAGGCGGCGAGCGTCGCGCTGTACACCAGCCGCGGCATCGACGTGGTCGTCATGGACCACATCATCGACAGCAACTTCCAGTCCTTCATGGAGTATTCCGGCGGCGAGGAGGGACTGACCTTTGCGCGTGTCGATGCGGACGTGTCAGTTCTTGTCGAGGATTCCGAGGAAGGCAAGGAGCTGAATCAGGAGACGCTGCAGGCACTGTTCCGCAAGGCGCTTGGCAAGGACGACCTGCCCGTGCAGCTGCAGAGCCTGTCCGACGCCGACCTGCCTGCGATGGTCACTGAGGACGAGCAGATTCGCCGCATGAAGGAAATGAGCCGCCTGTACGGGCAGTCCTTCGACATGCCTGACCGCTTCACGCTCGTGCTCAACCGCCGCAACGCGACCGTTCAGGCGCTTGCAAGCCGCGATGCCGAGGATGAGCAGACGCAGATGCTCTGCCAGCAGCTCTACGACCTCGCGCGCATGAGCGCTCAGCCGTTGGAGGCGGACGAAATCACCGCGTTCATCAAGCGCAGCCAGAAGCTCGTTGCCATGGCCGTGAAGTAAGCTTCTATTCAAGACCTGTTTCAAAGCAGCAGGGACTTTCCAATTCAACGATGCATCAAAAGCGGCACGGATATTCAACCGGATTGGTCGATATCCGTGCCGTTTTCTATTTGAAAAAAGTGTTTGGAGCCCCCTTGCCATGACGAATCAGCATCATCCTCGGTCCTTTTTTCGGATGACGAGCATCCTGATTTCCAGCAACGGAAAGGCTTCAAGCAGTTTCCCCATCGCTTGTTCTCTCCGGACAGCATTTTTTATTTATACTTGCACGTTCTGAATTTTCCCTCAATCCAAAAAGTTGCTTCGATGGTATGAAATTTCAGCAGACGGAACTTTGGGTCATCGATGCCCTTGCTGAAAAAACGACGGTCGGCATCGCTCCAGATGTTTTTCTGCATCGCACGATCCTCCACGAACGCTACGTTGCCAATCAGCGTTACGCTGTCCCCGCCGGAGAAATAGCAGACACTCGCTTTCGGGTTATGTTCAAAATGCGTCGCTTTGCCATTCAGCTTGGAGCGTTTTGATGTGACGAAATAGATGTCGGAGAAGCCCTCGTTTCGATATTTTGTCATCAGGCAGGTGCGTGGATAACCGTTTTCATTGATGGCGGTCAACGTGGCGACGCTGACGCTGTCCAGAAGCTTTGCCGCCTTGGTTTCAATCTCTGCGATTCGCTCCTTCTGAATTTCGTGCGCGGTCTTTTCCGTGCTATCAATTTTGTTTCTGATTCGCAGGCTTGCTTCGACGTGCATCATCCAATGCCGGGAAAACGGCATCCGAAGCAGACCGCCTACATCCTTCCCGCACCAGTAGTCAATCAGCCAGCAGGCGTTTTCGTCCGTGCTGACCACCTGCAGCGCCCGCAATCTCGCCTTGTCCGCATCATGAAACTTTCTGCTCAAATCACGGTAGGAAAGCTGTTTCAGGAGCTCATCGGTGCTGCGCTTCACGGCGGCGGCATAGGCGTACAGGGCGTCCAGATCCAATTTCTCGGAAAAATCCGCGATTTGCTTTCCGACCAGCTCATTCCCTGTGGTGATAATGGATGCGCCGATTTTGTCCTGATACGATTGGAGTATCTCGCTGTCGTTTTGTATCAGGCTGTGCGCCACGATGTCCTCGATTCGGAAAATATGCCAGACAGAATACGCGATGGTCTTGCTGTGATAGCCGTTTGCATTCGGGTATGGCATGGCGTTGAAATCCTCGCGGCGCAGCGCCTGCTTCATCTGAAGCAACTCGTCCATGAGACTCTGCCGCAAGATCAGAAGCGTCCTGATTCCCTCGGGAAAGGTTGATTCCTTCTTGATTTGCGTTTGAAATGCCTTGTTCAGCGCCGACCATTCCTTATTCATGCGTCATCCCCTCCTTTTTCAACAGGCTCAGGAACACCTCCGACATCATCTCTCTGATTTCCTGTTCCGAAAAGCGACATGTCTTCGTCGCGCACAGGCAGGCGATGCCGTGGGTATATATCCACAGATGGCGATACAGTTTCTCTGCCGTTTGCCGGTCAATCGAGGAGGACGCCATGAGCGAACGCAGGATGATATGATAGCTTTCGTCAAGCAGCGGCAAAATGCTGTCCAGCGGTGTATCTTCCTTTGTTTCACTCATAAACAGCAGTTGAAACAGCTTTGGTTCGTTTGCGGCAAAGCGGATGTACTGCTCGCCCACGCCGCGAAAGGGAAGCTCCTGCGCAAGCCCCGCCTCAACATATCCCTTATAGATTGCCTTCGCCGATTCCATCATGGCGGCTTCCACGTCCTCCATGCTTGCGAAAACGGTGAATATCGGGCAGGCCGAGCTGCCGAGCTTTTTCCCGAGATTTCGTGACGTCAAATGCTCGATGCCCTCATCACGGACGATTTGCAGCGCCGCATCCGTGATCTGCTGCCTTGTAAACCTTGCCTTCGGCGGCATGATGCGAATACCTCCTTTTGTTTTAGAGCTTATGTTCTATAACGTCTGCTCTAATTATATCGCATCGAAGCCCGATTGTCAAGGCACGATCGTACAAAAGAAACGGCACGAGTATGGTGATTTTTCCGCAGGAAGCACGCAAAACGCTCAAAAAACAAACAATCCGAACCCATCTCCGATGAGGGAGATTCGGTTCGGATTGTTTTTGTATGGTGCCGGAAGTGGGACTTGAACCCACACGACATTGCTGCCAACGGATTTTGAGTCCGTCGCGTCTGCCATTCCGCCATTCCGGCAAGCAATGCTTATTATAGCATAATCGGCAGGAAGTTGCAACCTGTTTTTCCAAATTTCGCGCCTTCTGACGGGTTCCGCAGGCGTAACTGCCTGTGCGTCCACCGTTTTCCACCTCGCGCCAATCAATTCCAATTTGCTTGCGCTTCCCTTGCTGCCATGCTATGCTGTTGTCATCGGCAAACAGGAACATATATTCTCATCTGCCGATGACATCAATCGAAAGGAGGCTTGCCCATGCATCAGACACGCGCACCGGACATCGCGACCCGAGAGGAGGTGCTGGAGACCTTCACGCAGCTGCTGCGCGGCGAAAAATCAGCCGAGCAGCTCAAGGCGGCGGACGCGCTGGCGAAATACCACGGCCTGTTCACGCTCAAGGAGGAGGAATCCGCCTGCTCGCCGGAAATCCTCCGCGCCATCGAGGACACGCTCGCCGACATGTAGCGAAAGGAGGACAAAAACAACGGCTGAGCAGACGCTGACGGCGGAAGGCACAAGGGCGCTGGCGCTGCTGCACCGGAAGCCCGCATCCGTGGCGCGGCTGTGTGGCTTGACACGGCTGACGGATGATCTGCACGGGCGCTGGATTCGGGAGGTTGCGTTCGGACAGGAGGACATGACGCTGCAGGCGCATCGCGGCAGCTACAAGACGACCTGCCTTGCGTTCTCGATGGCGGTCATGCTGGTCACGTATCCGCAGCGGAACATGATTTTCATGCGCAAGACGGAGGACGACGTGCTGGAGGTGCTCCAGCAGGTGAAAAAGCTGCTGGCCTGTCCGGCGATGCAGGAAATCAGCCGGCGCATCTACGGCAGCCCTGTGAAGGTGTGCCGCGGCGACATGTGGAGCGTCACGGCAAGCTGCTATGCCGCCATGCGCGGTGCGCCGCAGCTCATCGGGGTGGGCACGGGCGGCTCGCTGACCGGCAAGCACGCCGACGTGATCCTGACGGACGACATCGTCAACCTGCAGGACCGCATCAGCGAAGCCGAACGGAAGCGCATCTGCGGCGTATATCAGGAGCTGCAGAACCTCCGCAATCCCGGCGGGCGCATCATCAACACCGGCACGCCGTGGCATCCGGACGACGCGTTCCGCCTGATGCCGCCGCCCATGCGCTATGACTGCTATCAGACCGGACTGCTTAATGCGGAGCAAATCGACCGGTTGCGCGCAGGCATGTCGCCGACGCTGTTTGCCGCGAACTACGAGCTGCGCCACATGGCCAGCGGCGAAGGGCTGTTCCAGACGAACCCGCCGTTCACGGAGGACAGCACGCTCCTGCGCGACGGCATTGCCCATCTGGACGCGGCGTACGGCGGCGAGGATTTCACGGCGCTCACGTGCGGCTGCATCCGCGGCGGCAAGGCGTACCTGTACGGCAAGCTGTGGCAGAAGGATGTGTTTTCCGTGCTGGATGAGGCGCTTGCGGAGGCGCGGCGACTACTGTGCGAACCCGTCTACTGCGAAACGAACGGCGACAAGGGCTGCCTTGCACGCGAAATCAGCCAGCGCGGCATGATGGTTCGCCGGTACTTTGAGAAAATGAACAAGCATGTCAAAATCGCCGCCTATCTGCGAAAATGGTGGCCGAATGTCGTCTTCCTGCGCGGCACGGACAAGGCGTACATCGACCAGATTCTCGATTACTCGCAGACCGCATCCCACGATGATGCGCCCGACAGCGCTGCCTGCCTGCTGCGTGCTCTCGACAGACCAACGCTTTCATGAAGGAGGATTCATGTTTACCGCTTACACCTATCAGGATTACCTTGCCGCGGAGGACCGCATCGCGCTGCTGCTCAAGGCGGCGGAGAAATTCAAGGCGTCGCCGGAATTTCAGCACGCGCTCGATGCCGGCAGCTACTTCCGCGGCGAAAATCCCGCCATTGCCCGCAAGACCATCCTGCGCACGCGCAAAATCGAGTCGCGCAGCAAGGATGGCAGACGCCATGTGCGTGCCGGCACGGAGGACATCGTCGGCAACCGCATCGGCAGCAGCTTCCTGTTCCGCTTCGTTACGCAGCAGAATCAGTTCCTGCTCTCCGAGGGCGTTTCGCTGCCCGATTCCATCAAGGCGCGCCTCGGCAGCGACTTCGACCACCTGTTGTCGCGCATTGGCGAATGCGCGCTGCTGCACGGCGTGAGCTACGGCTACTGGAACGCCGACCACCTCGAAATCCTCGAGATGGCGAAAAACAGCGGCAGCGGTTTCTTTCCCCTGCTGGACGAGATGACCGGTCAGCTCATGCTCGGCGTGCAGTTCTGGCAGCTAAGCCCGAAGCGCCCGATGTACATGCGCCTGTTCGATACGGATGGCGTGACCCTCCTGCGCGTCACAGGCAAGCAGGTTGATGTCATTCGTCCGAAAACGCCGTATGTCCGTATGCTCCGCCGCGATGTGCTTGGCGATACGCTGACTGCCGACCCGAGCTTCTACGCGCATCCGCCGATCATTCCGCTGTATGCCAATCAGGACGGCAAGAGCGAGCTGACCCCCTCGATTCAGGCGAAAATCGACGCGTACGACACCATCCTGTCCGACTTTGCCGACAACCTCGCCCGCGCGAACGATGTCTACTGGGTGCTGAACAACTTCAGCGGCACAACGGATGACATTGCCGAAATGCTGGAAGAAATCAACCGCATCAAGGCGGTCGCGAACCTCTCCGACGGCTCCGGCAGCGGCGCGACGGCTGAGCCGCACACCATCGAGGTGCCTTACGCGGCGCGTCAGGCTGCGCTGTCGCTGCTCGAACGGGCGCTGTACAACGACTACATGGCGCTCGACATGGCTTCCCTGACCGGCGGCAGCCTGACGAACGTTGCCATCCGCGCAGCCATGGCAAACCTGAACCTCAAGGCTGACCGCTACGAGTGGCAGGTGCGTCACTTCATGCAGGAGCTGCTGACGATGCTGCACTGCCCAACCGACTGCATTTCGTTCAAGCGGCAGGCCATCGCCAACGAAAGCGAGCTGGTGACGGACATCCAGAACATGCGACAGGACATCGATCGCCGCACGGCGCTTCGGCTGAATCCGTATATTTCGGATGAGGACCTGCCGGAGCTGCTCAAAAGCGAGCGGAAGGAGGCGTTTTAATTGCCGGACACGTCTGATGAATCCCTGCTGAACAATCTGCCCGAGGAGACAGCCTGCCGCATCCGCGAAGCCTTTTCCCGGATTGAGACGGAAAAGAATCAGCTGACGCAGACGCTGAGCGACCGCGAATCCGCCCTTTCCGCGCTGAGCAGCGAATACGCCGCCTACAGGCAGGACATCGAGGACAGGCAGCACGAAGCGCATCTGCGAACCGCTCTGCTCGATGCGGGCGCGAATCCGCAGGCTGTCGACCTGCTTCTTGCCGCCGCGCCGAAGGAGGATGCGGATGACCAGCTGCTTTTCACCCTGAAGCGCCGCTATCCTGCGTTCTTCTCCGCGCCCGTTTATCTGCCCACCGATCCCGTTTCTCCGCCGGTTTCCGCTGCGCCGCCGCTGACACAGGCGGATGTGCGCCGGATGTCGCAGGAGGAAATCACCCGCAACTGGAGCGCCGTCTGCTCCGTGCTATCGAAAGGAGAATAAAACATGGCTATTTCCAGCTTCATTCCCAAGGTATGGTCTGCACGCCTGCAGGAGAACTTCCGCAAGGCGCTTGTGTTCGGTTCCCTGTGCTCCCGCAGCTACGAGGGCGAAATCAGCCAGTGGGGCGACACGGTTCACATCGCCAACCTTGCTGACATCACCGTTCGCCCGTATGACCCCGCAGCCGACCTCGCCGAGCCGGAGACGCTCACCGGCAGCGATATCATCCTGACCATCGACCACGGCGCGTATTACAACTTCCTCATCAACGATGTTGACGCGGCACAGGCACGCGTGGACGTGATGGACGGCGCGATGCGCAATGCCGCCTATCAGCTGGCAGAGGACGCCGAGCGCTACATCCTCGATACCATCCGCGAGGGTGCCGGCACGAAGGTCTCCGGCGCGGTGCCGAAGGAGAGCGATGGCGGCCTGTACGGGCTGCTGATTACCATCAAGAACGCGCTCGACCTCAAGCATGTGCCGCGCTTCAACCGCAAGCTGGTCGTGCCGGTGAGCATCGAGGGGCAGCTGCTGATGGATGAGCGCTTTGTCAACGGCAGCGCGGCGGCGGAGCAGCGGCTTGCCGAGGGCGCCATCGGGCGTGCGGCAGGCTTCGACATCTACGTCAGTGCCGACCTGACGGACGAAATCATCGCCATGGTGCCTGAGGCGGTCACGTTCGCCAACCAGATTTCCCGCACGGACGCGTACCGTCCCGAGAAGGGCTTCTGCGACGGCATCAAGGGGCTGAACCTCTGCGGCTGCAAGGTCATCCTCCCCGACGGCGTGTATATCCACACCATCACCGCGGCTTAATCCGGAAAGGAGGCTTTCATGAGCGTCACTGTATCGGACGTGATGCGTCAGCTGCGCAATTACTTCATTGTGGACACGCTGCGCGGAACGTTCACCATTGCTGACGGCGTGCTGGAGGTTGCTCCGGCACTGCCCGGCGGCTCGTGGATTGCCGTTGAAGGCGCAGGCGCGCTGGACGGCGTGCATGAGCTGGACGCACAGGGGCGCATGGCCGGCGCGGAAGACGGGAGCTGGACAGGCATCGTCCATCTCCTGTCCCCGTCCGGGGATTTCCTGCGCCTGTGCGATGAGATTCGCGATTGGGCGGACAAGCATCCCGACGTTACGCTGCAAGCAGAGAAATTCGGCGAATACAGCCGGAGCCAGACCTCCTGCGCATGGGAACGCGTCTTTGAGAAGCGGCTGCGCCCCTATCAGAAAATGTTCACGGAGGTGCATTCCTGATGCTCAGCGATTACTTTGAGCCCTTCACGCTGCTGCACAGCGTCTGTCACCCAGACCCCATCGGCGGTCAGGTCATCGACCATACGGAGGAAACACGCTTTTCCGCGGCGCTTGGCGGTGCGCTCGGGCAGGAAACGGAGGCGCACGGACAGCCGATTGCATCCTGCAAGCCGATGCTGCTCTGTCCGGCGGATGTTCCGCTGCATTTCGGCGATATCGTCCGCCGCGAAAGCAACGGCATCCTCTACCGCGTCTGCACCCGTGCCGAGGACATGCGCACGCCTGCATGCGCCGGATTTTCCTGCTGTGAGGTGCTGCTGGAAAGGCTGGGTGATGCGCCGTGACGCTGCTGCCAATGCTGCTTGCGCATTTCTCGCGCCGCTTCGGCACGATTTACTATGAAGGCATGTGCCCTGCGGATGCGCCCTTCCCTTACGGCATCCTGTCGCTGCAGGTGCCTGCCGCCTTTGAGGGAGACGGTCAGGCGGTGCTGACGTTCTACGAGCGCGGCAAGGACAGCCACAGCCTGATTGCGTTGCTCTTCGCGGAGGAAGCATCACGCGACGATCATGCGCTGCTGCAAATCAAGCCGGACAGCGCCGGTCAGATGCCCTTCACGTTCCTCGCACAGAGTGAGGAAGCCGACGACCCGGCGCTCCCTGTCCGCATCTACTGGTGGAAGGAGGACATTCCCGATGCCTCAGGCTTCGCCTGACTTTACTACTTCGCCTGATTTCTCTTCCTTATCTGACTCTGCGTCCGACCTCATGCGCTCCGCAGAGCCGGACGCCCGCTCCATTGACTACGAAGCGCTTGCCGATGCGCTCACGCCGATCATCTCTGCCCTGATTGAGCGCGAGGTTCGTCAGCGCAGTATGCTGTGACGCAGGGAGGAATGTACCATGGCTGAACGGCTTTATTGCGCCCTGAACGGCGTTTCCTTTTCCTCGCTGGATGAGTCCATTCGCCTGCTGGACGTGCAGGAAATCTCGCCAACGCTTCGCAGTGTCACGGCGGACAGGCATACAGACGGCACATACCTGCTTGCGCGTCACCGGGCGTCGCTGCAAATCCGGCTGCGCTTCCTGATTGCCGAATACGGCGTCGCAAGGCGGAGCGAGCTGCTTCACCGCGTAATGGCATGGGCGGAGCAAGGCGGCAATCTGACGCTCGAAAAGCAGGGCATGCGCGTGCTGTCGGTCGTGTGCACCTCGTTTCCGTCGCTGAGCGCACTGAACTGGCTCGAAACGCTCTCGCTGACGCTGACCGCCTACGACTGCCCCTACTGGGAGGACGCGGATGCAACGGTGCTGACGATGACGGACACGCTTGCCGTGACCGCGCCGGGCACTGCGCCGGAAACGCCGCTTGATGTGCTCATCACGAACGCGGGCAGCGCTGCCCTGACGCGCATAAGCATCACGGCGGCGCAGCGCATTACGCTGAGCGGGCTGTCGATTCCATCCGGCGGACAGCTGCGCATTCATCACGATGCCGGCTATTTCGCGGTTGAATCGAAGCTTGGCGGCATATCGACCTCCGTGTTGTCCTGCCGGACCCCGGACAGCGCCGATGACCTGACGCTGCTGCCCGGGCAGGCGGTCGTCGTCAGCATTTCGGCGGACGCCGCCATTCAGGCGGAGCTTCGCTTCAAAGGGAGGTACTGCTGATGAGCACGCATTTGCCGTGCCTGCTCCATGAAAACGGCGCGGACAGGGCGATTCTTCACCCCATCCGCCTGAACGTCAGCCGCGTGCTGACAGGGCTCTCCACCGCCGAGATGCTTCTGCCGGAGAGCGACCCGGAAATTTCCGTGCGCGACCTTGTCCGCATAGAGGACGGCTTCGGCGATGCGATGATCTGCCGCATCCGCACCGTCACGCAGGAAGTCGGGCTTCGCCGGCGCGTGTCGCTGGAGCATGCGCTTGCAACGCTCTCGGATGACATGCTGCCTTCGCTGACATACGCCGAGACGCTGCCGAACGTGCTGACTACCATGCTGAGCTATCAGACAAACGTCCGCTGGGCAGTCGGCGATGTGGACGATGCTGATTTGACCATCTCCGCCATCGGGCAGCCGCAGACGATTTATGCCGCCCTGAACGACCTGCTGGACATGCTGCCGCAGGAGCTTTCGCTGTCGTTTGACCAGACGCAGCGGCCATGGAAGCTCCATCTGCGCCGTCTGCCGGAGGATGTCACCTGCGAGGGCAGATTAGCGCGCAGTTTATCCGCCGTGCGCATCACGCGGGACGCCGGAAGCCTGTGCACACGCGTCTATCCCTACGGCTGCGGGCAGGGGCTTGACCGCGTATCGCTCATGCCGCTGCTCGGGCGCGACTACCTCGATGCGGACACCATCGGCACGTGGGGGATTGCCGCACGCACCTTCACCAGCGACCAGATTATGGACAGCGATACGCTCAAATCCGTCGCCGAACGGTATCTGGCGCGCCATTGCACGCCGACCGTCATGGTGGAGGTGCAGGCGATCGACCTGTCGCGCATCACGGGAGAACCGCTCGACGCATTCCGGCTCGGTCAGAATTGCCGTCTGGTGCTGCCGGATGGCACGGCGCTCACGGAACGCATCTCCGTCCTGCATACGCCTGACGTGTTCGGCAAGCCCGGGCAGGTTACGATGACGCTTGCCAATCGCGAAGCCTCGCTGTCAGACGAAATTGCCGGACTGCTTCGCGACGTCCGCGCAAGCAAGCTCATCGGCGGCAAGCTGACCGACCTCGTCTTCCGCAACCGTGCAAGCGGCACATACACCGCGCCGATTGTCCATTACTTCACGCTCGATGAATACCCGTCCGTGCTGTCATGCACGATGACGATGCGTCCTGACAACGGCGTGACCATCCAGACCATCATGATTGACGGCGTGGAAATCGCCTACTCCGTCTGGAAGACGCTGACGTTCGATGCGCTGCCATACCTCAGGCGCAGTGCAACGGGCGCCGTCGCGGCCGGTCAGCATGCGCTGCTGATGATGCCGACAAACCCCGGCGGCGGCGTCAACACGGTGGTCACGCTCAAGGTCATCGAGAAGATATCAGGCTGATGAAAAGGAGGAATTATCTGATTGCTGAATGCAGAACAGCTCATTGCCGATTTCGAGGCTTGCATCGGTTTCCCATATGCATCGCCCGGCACGAATGACGAGCGCGGCATCGACTGCTCGGGCCTGTTTGTCCGCGCATTCCGTTTGCAGGGCGCAAGCATCTACCACGGCAGCAACACCATCTGGCGCAGGCACCTCTCGCGCAAGGGCAGCATCACCGGCGAAGGCGATTTGACGCCCGGCATGGCGGTCTTCAAGTGGAAGGAGGCTACGCCGTCCAAATTTGATGACAACGAGGGCGATTTCTGCCACATCGGGCTTGTCACCCATGTTTCGCCGCTGCGCATCGTCCACGCGTCCACGGAGGGGATGCAGGTCAAGGCAGATACGAAGCTCGGCAAATGGCGCTATTGGGGCTGGCTGCGCGATGTCGCGGAGGACGAAGCGCCATCCGAGAGGAAAGCGACCTGTCCGACGCTTCGCAGGGGCAGCCGCGGCGAGGACGTCAGGACGCTTCAAGCGCTGCTGATTGCGTGCGGCGCTTCGCTGGAAACGGATGGCATCTTCGGCAGTAAAACGCGCCGCGCCGTCAGACGCTTTCAGGCCGAAAACGGACTGGAAGCTGACGGCGTCGCCGGAAAAAACACATGGGCTGCCCTGATGAAGGAAACGGAGGGATTGAATGAGTGAATCGGTGCTTGTCGCGCTGATTTCCGGCATCTGCACGCTGCTTGGCTCGTGCGCGGGCGTTGTCGCGTCCTCCCGGCTGACGCAGTATCGCCTTGCGCAGCTGGAAAAGCGCGTCGCACAGCATAACAACGTGATTGAACGCACCTACCGCCTCGAGGCGCGCATGGACGAGGCGGAGCATGGGCTGGAGAGCCTGAGAGAAAGGATGATTGCATGAAAATCAACTGGTCGCTGCGTTTCCACAACAAGGTCTGGCTGACGACGCTGCTGGCAGTGGTGTGCACGTTCGTGTTTAACCTGCTGGAGCTGTTCGATGTTCAGGTGAATGTCGATCAGGAGCAGGTGCTTCAGCTGGGCGCGGCGGTTCTGTCGCTGCTGAGCGCGCTGGGCGTTGTCATTGACCCGACGACCCCGGGCATCAGCGACAGGAAAGAGGAATAAAACTGTAAGCATCAAAAAAGGGGGGATACACCGTGCAATAGCGGCGTATCCCCCTGCTGTTTACTTGAGGAACCCTGTGATAATCTGCTCCTCGGCCTCCTGCTCGGTCAGCCCGAGCGTCATGAGCTTGATGATCTGCTCGCCGGCGATTTTGCCGATGGCGGCCTCATGAATCAGCGCCGCATCGAGGTCATCCGCCTCAAGCTGCGGAATCGCGAGAATCTTCGCATGATCCATGATGATGGCATCGCACTCCGTGTGACCGGAGCAGGCTGCCTGCCCGACAAGGCGGCTGTCGAACTTCTGCCAGGAGCTGTCGCGTGCGACAGAGCGGCTCACAACGTCCGCGCTGCTGCCGGCGCCCTTCATCGTGACGATGTAGACGCTTTCCGCACGCTGGTCGCCATGCGTCATCAGCCTTTCGCGGACAACGAGCCGTGCGCCTGCATCGAGCTCAGCCGTCGTCGTGCGAACCGTGTTGTCCACGCCGCGAATCTGCACCATTTCCATTTCCATGCTGCTGCCCTGCGCCAGATGCACCTCGGTCTGCGGATTCAGCAGCCGCTTGCCGGCGCCCTCACCGGAGCCGTAGTGCTTCTCGACATAGCGGACGCGCGCGTTCTTCTCCACGAAGAAACGGTGCAGACCGTCGTGGCGCGAATCCTGCGCACCGCAGTTGTCGATGCCGCAGCCTGCCACAATCAGCACATCGCTGCCTTCGCCGATGTAGAAATCGTTATAGACCATCTCGGTCAGACCGGTTTCGCTGAGGACAACGGGGATATGCACGCTCTCATTAATCGTGCCGGGCTTGATGCGGATGTCGATGCCGGACACGTCCGTCTTGGATTCGATGGAGATGTTCGCCGTGGATTTGCGCGACGCCATATGACCGTTTGCGCGGATGTTGTAGGCGCCCTCGGGAACGGTATGGAGGTCAGCCACCTCCTCCAGCAGCTTCCGCTGAATGGCTGAAAGCGGTTCGCTCATTCTCTCTCCTCCTTTGCGCGGTTCTTCTCCAGCTGTGCACAGGCCTTGACGGCGGAGGAGGTGCCAAGAAGCGTCGGGAGAACCTCCTCGCGGCTGCCATGTGCGCGGATTCTGCCATCCGCCAGCACGACGATTTCGTCCGCGATGTTCAGGATGCGCTCCTGATGGCTGATGACGAGAATGGTGCGATCCTGCCGAACCTGCCGCATCCGCTCGAATACGCTGATGAGATTCTGGAAGCTCCACAGGTCGATGCCTGCCTCCGGCTCGTCGAACACGCTCAGCTCCGTGCCGCGCGTCATCACCGTCGCGATTTCGATGCGCTTGAGCTCGCCGCCGGACAGGCTTGCGTCCACCTCGCGGTTGACATAATCGCGCGCGCACAGCCCGACCTCGGACAGAATTGCGCACGCCTCGCTGACTGTCAGGCGTTTTCCGGCGGCGATGCGCAGCAGATCAAGCACCGTCAGCCCCTTAAACCGGACCGGCTGCTGAAAGGCGTAGCTGATGCCCATTTTCGCGCGCTCGGTGACGGATTTGCCGACCAAATCAACGCCGTCGAGCCGAATGGAGCCGCTGGTAGGCTGCTCGATGCCGGCAATCATCTTCGCCAGCGTCGATTTGCCGCCGCCGTTCGGGCCGGTAATCACCACAAATTTTCCGCTTTCTATTGTCAGGCTGACGTCCTGAAGGATTTCCTTCTTTCTGTCGTCTGTGCTGACCTCAAACGTCAGCTGCTCGATTTGTAACATGGATCCACCTCAATGCATGTGTTGAACTTGGGCGTATTCTTTGCCATTGATAATGATAACAGCTTGACGGATGCATGTCAACCGTTTACAGCAGAAAACCGACCGCATTGCTGCAGCCGGTCCTCCGCTATTCGATTGTTGAGGCAGCCTTATGTTTCAAGGCGAGAACGAATGAATCTCGGGAGGCAGATTCCACTGCCTGTTGAAGGGAGCCTTATGCTTCCGGCTCCAGCAAACCCAGTTTTCCGTCCTTGCGCTGATACAACACGTTGATGCGTTCCGTCTCCACGTTGACGAATGCAAAGAAGCTGTGACCCAGCATTTCCATCTGCACTGCCGCGTCCTCCACGGACATCGGGCGAACAGGGAAGGTCTTGCGGCGCACGACCTCGGGTACGTTCTCTTCGACGCCTGCATCGTCATCATCGATATACTCCAGCTCATCGTTGGCGAAGGCATCCTCACGGATGCGCTTATCCAGCTTGGAGCGATGGCGGTGAATCTGCCGCTCGATCTTCGCCAGCGCCTGGTCAATCGCCAGGAACAGGTTATCGGGCTCAGACGCCTCGGAACGAAGAATGACGCCATTGCCCATCGGCACCGTAATCTCAACCGTACGGATATTGCGTTTGGGCTCCTTGCTCAGGCGAACCTGCATTTCGGTATCCGGCCACAGATAGCGCCCCATGCGCTCGGTCTTTTTCTCAATCCGGCGCGTTACGTGAGGGCTAACCACCATATTCTTCGCATAAATCGTCAACTTCATACTCTCAGTGCTCCTTTCGCAGTTAAATCACGTGCGGAAGCACAGACAAAGATCATCGGGGCTTCCGCTGAAACTGATGCGCCATTGGCATCACACCCTTCCTCTCATCCTTGTGATTATATATTTCGACGCGGATGAAAAAATTCCTTCTTCCATTGAAAAAAATATTTATTTTTTTGCCAGAACCGCCATTTCAGCCGTCAGGCCTGCTCCTTCCGAACCATGATGACCTGCATCTGCCGCTCCAGCGCCGGGATGACGCACTCCGCCAGACCGCCGTCAAGAAGCACATCGCGCATGACGAGCACATCGATGTTCAGCATGTCGAACAGCGCGCTGTTGAATGCCTTCGTATAGGGACCGTTGACCGCGACGATGTGCTGCGGCGGAATGCCCGTTTCATACGCCAGCGAAATGGCGTCGGGCGTCGGCGCAATGCGGCAGTACAGCCGCTCCTTGCGCTCAAACGGCACATAATGCGGCAGATAGTGGTAGTCGCCGGCAAGCAGCACGTTCTCCTGCTTCATCGATGCGATGGCCGCCATCGCCTCCACCGGATTGTCCACCCACTGCACGACCTCGCGCCATACCTCCTGCTCGTTCTCAAACGTCACGCGCTGATACTCGATGTTCAGCAGCTCGCAGGCGCGCTGAATGTTCCGCTGTGCTGTCACCGCGTAGGGCTGCGTCGCGTCGATGACCCTGCGCGGGTTCACCTGCTGAATATAGGCGAGCATCTGCCCCTCATCGAATCGCCCGACCTGGCAGTACGTTCCGATTGGCAGCTTTGATTTTGCAAATTCCGACGTCACGCTGACGATGACCTGCTTGCCGCGTCGCCGCATCGTCTGTGCCATTTCGCGGCTCTTCTGCGTGTTTCCGAAAATCAAAATCTTCTCCATCAGCAGCACACTCCTACGCTGTTAATATTCAATGCCCTGACGCGCCTGCAGCCCTTCTGTTTCATAAGGGTGCCGGTGCAGCGTCATTTCCGTCCAGTAGTCGGCATCATCCTTCAGCCATTGCGGCGACTGTCCGCCGGTCACGACCGTTTCGCACGCTTCCAGCGACGCCTGCACCAGCCGCTTCGCGTCCACCTTGCTGACCATGCCCAGCGTACATGCCGTGCCCAGCTCATCCAGCACGACCATCGCCGGCTTCTCCTCCTTCAGCAGGGCAAGCAGCCGCTGTACCTGCTCGGCATACCGCTGCTTTTCGCGCTCGATTTCCGCCGTGCTCATCTCGTATGTGAATTTGCCTGACGTTTCCGGCAGAAGCAGCAGGCAGTTTTCCAGCGCAGAGAGCGCCTTCACCTCGCCTGAGCCGCCGTCCTTCAAAAACTGCGTGATGAGCACGCGCCTGCCGCTGCCCAGCATCCGCAGCGCCAGCCCCATTGCAGCCGTCGTCTTTCCCTGCCCGCTGCCGGTATAAAGATGCAGCTTGTTTTGCACAGTACCCCCGTTCTCTGCCGCGTGGCAGCTGTTTTCTTTGGTCTTTTCTTTCCTCTCAATTATAAAACGGTTTCGCCCGATTGTCAAGAACAATATGGAATCGATATGAATTTTTCGCTTTTTATTCCTGCAAATTGTGATGATTTCTTTGCGAATGATGGATAAATTTGCCGAAATCAGCGAAAACTTATTCAGTTCGATTTCGGACAGTAAACAGCAGGCTGACCGTTTCTGAAGCCGTCTCCAAAGGTCAGACGCTTTGGGAGGTGCATATCATTCCGGTCAGCCTGTATTATTTTTCGTTCCTTATGCCTTGCAGTAACCATTCATGACGGCTTCCAGCGCATCGAGGCGCTTTTCTGCCGATGCCTGATCCTCGCCGCGGGCGAAGAGGTATGCCTTGAGCTTCGGCTCCGTGCCGGAAGGACGGACGATAATCTTGCAGCCATCCGCAAGCGCGAAGGACAGCACATCGCTCTTGGGCAGACCGGTTTCGTCGTTCTGGTAGTCGATGCGCGATGCGGTCTTGAATTCGTCCTCCCTGAAGGAATCGAGCGGTGCGCGCAGATGCTTCATGATGGCTGCCATGGTCGCCGCACCCGCTTCGCCCTCGTACTCGAAGGTCAGCAGACGCTGTCCGTAGAAGCCGTACTCCTGCCGCAGCGCGTTCAGCTTGTCCAGCAGCGTCATGCCCTGCGCCTTGTAGTTCGCCGCCATCTCGCAGACGAGCACCGCCGCGTTGACAGCATCCTTGTCGCGCACATCCGTGCCGGAAAGGTAGCCATAGCTCTCCTCGAAGCCGAAGATATACCGCTCCGCATGACCTTCCGCCTCGAGCTTGCCGATCTGCTCGCCGATGAACTTGAAGCCGGTCAGCACATTGCGCAGCTCCACGCCGTACTTCCTGCAAATCGGCGCCGCCATCTCCGTCGTGACAATCGTCTTGACGGCCACAGGCGGCAGCGCGTCCGCATCGCTCCTGCGGTGGCTGCACACGTAGTCCAGCAGCAGCACGCCCATGTCATTGCCGGAAATCAGCGTGACCGTGTCGCCCTGACGCACGCCCGCGCCGATGCGGTCGCAGTCGGGGTCGGTCGCGACGCACAGATCCGCCTGTACCGCAATCGCCTTGTCAATGGCCAGCTTCATGGCTTCGCGGATTTCGGGGTTCGGGTAGGGGCACGTCGGAAAATGACCATCCGGCAGCTCCTGCTCCGCCACGACGTCGACCTGCACGTTGCCCAGCCGGCACAGCATCTCGCGGACAGGCACATTGCCCGTGCCGTTCAGGGGACTGTAGACGATGTGCAGCGGCTCGGTGCTCGGCGCGATGCGCAGCTTGTCAATCGCCTGATAGTAGCTCTCGATGGTCTCGTCATCGATGTAGGTGATCATGCCGCTGTCAAGATACGCCCCAAAGGACGGCAGGTGCGGCTGAAGCGTCTGCTCGGCGGCAATGTGCGCGTAAATCCGGTCCGCCGCCTCGATGGTAATCTGACAGCCATCCGCGCCGTAGACCTTGTAGCCGTTGAATTTCGCCGGATTGTGGCTTGCCGTCACCATGACGCCCGCGCTGGTGTGCAGGTGGCGCACGGCGTAGGACAGCATGGGGGTCGGCATCAGCGTCCGGTAAAGGTACACGCGGATGCCCATTTCCGCAAGCGTCGCGGCGGTCAGCTCGGCAAAATCGCGGCTGTGAATGCGGCTGTCGCAGCTGACGGCGCAGGAGGGATGCGCCTCATTCTCCAGCAGGTAGCGCCCCAGACCACGCGTCGCCTTTGACACGGTGTAGAGGTTCATCCGGTTTTCGCCCACGCCCAGCACGCCGCGCAGACCGCCCGTGCCAAATGCAAGGCTGCGGTAGAAGCTGTCGTGCAGCTCATCGGGGGAAAGCTGCCGGAGCTGACTGCGAAGCTCCTCGTTCATGCCCGGGCAGCGGAGCCACGACTGGTAGCGTTCCTGAATGGATTGTTCTTCGTTCATGGGTTGCGCCTCCTCTTTCGTTAACGGTTCGTCTTTTACTCCTCCATACAAAAAACGACAGACATGCGCCGGGAAAGCGCATATTGCGTGCGCCGGAGCCGTTCTGCCGTTTATTGCTGCATTATCCGGCGCGTGTTACGCCGCTTTCGCCGTCCTCCTCAAAGCGCTGAGGCGGATTCGGCGTTGTCATTTCCTTCGGGGCTTGTTCAGGCTCGAACAGGCTTGCCTTGCCCCACTCCCACTGAAAGCGATCCGTCCTCAGCTCCAGATTGCTCTGGCGCAGCAGGATGGCGGTATTCTCCAGCATGAAAAACAGTCCGCGCGCAAGCTGACCGCGGTGACTGCCGAAATCGCGGACGATCATGCTGCTCAGGTCCTCGCAGCGGAACATCGGGTGCCCTGCGAAGCCGAACAGGCTCGTGCTTCTCGGCTTGCTGTCCGCCTGAATCAGCAGCGGCACCGTGCCCATCCACCAGCCTTCATGGTCAATCTGCTCGCTGAGCCGCGACGCCGTGCCGGGCGCAAGATGAAAGAAGTCGCTCTCGAGAACCTCCTCGCGCTCGTTGTATGTACGGAACATCAGCGTGTCATCCTGATAAACAGTGATGCGAAAGGCTCTCGGACCGCTCCAGACGCGTTCATGGGAAAGATATGCATAGGCAAAAACGGGGACAGCCCCTTCGTATTCTACCATATACATGCTCCTTCCCTCCTCTTAACAAACACACCTCATATTTTATTATTTTTTAATGCGTTCGTCAAGCGTTTTGTGTGCAAAAATTGGATTTTCCCAATTTTTTCGTTTGCGTCGCTTACAGCTGCTTTCTGCCCATCCGCTCGGCGGTTTTCTGAATCAGGATGTCGGCGATATGCAGCGCGCAGTCGGGGTCGATGAACGCGCGCTGACAGGCAATCAGCTTTTCGCGCTCCGCCGGGTCGCGAAGCAGCAGGCTTACCTTCGGGGCAAGCTCATCATCCTCATGCGCCCAGAGCGCCAGCCCCTTTTCCTCCATCATTCGGGCGTTTTCCGTCTCGCAGCCGGCAATCGGGTGCGCAACCACAATCGCCGTGCCGATGGTCATCGCCTCGGTGGAGGTCAGTCCGCCGGATTTCGTGACAAGCACATCCGCCGCCGCCATCAGCGGTGTCAGCGGATTGACCTGCCCCCAGATGGACACGCGCACGTCATGCCCGAATTGCTCGCGTGCCTGCCGCATCGCCGCCTCGTTGCTGCCGCAGACGACCGACAGATGGTCATTGTCGCCCAGCACCGGCAGAAGCCGTCCAATCATCCCCGGCAAATCACCCGCGCCCATGCTGCCGCTGACGAGCAGCACCTCCTGCTTTGTCGCGTCAAGCCCTGCGGCCTCCTTTGCCGCACGCTTGTCATTGCAGGGGCGGCAGGAGAGGCTGACCGGAATGCCGGTGAACTGATACGCGCTTTCCGGCAGACGCAGGCGATTCGGCGTGCGCAGCGCATAGCGGGTTGTGAACAGCAGGTCGCACTCGATATCCTCAATAAACGGGTGAATCGTGTAGTCCGTCATGACCATTGCAAGCAGACCGCCGTACTCGTCATGCCTGCGCAGGTGCGTCATGCTCTGTCCGCCGAACATGTGCGTGCAGACGACCATATCCGGCATGAATTCATCGAGCAGCTTCACCATTTTATCAGCGTAGGCGGCGTTGAAAAGGTATACGGGGGATTTGACGTAGGGCGTGCTGATGGCCTTTGCGAATCTGTACAGCCTGCCGAAGGATTTCGGCGCCGCCTTGACAAAGCCCACATACGCATCCGACACCGTCGTCGACAGCTTCTGACCGCCGAACGCCACGCAGTCCTCCAGACGGCATTCCACGCCGCGCACAGTCAATGCGTCATTCACTGCGCGTGCCGCCGTGTCATGTCCGCCGCCGGTGTGCGTGGACAGAATCAATGCTCTCATCATTCCTCCTGAGAGGCGGATTGCTCCGCCATCATTTCGTCAATGATTTTGCACGTCATGCGAATAATTCGCGCACAGGGACGACCCTGATAATAGGACCTTGTTCGAGCATCCGGCGCAGGCTTTTCCGGCTTCTTCTCGCGCCCGAGCAGCTCCGCGCAGCAGATGCTGCCGTTTTTTGCAATGAACTCCCGATACACCCTCTGCACGCGTGCGTAGGTCTGCGGACGATGCTCCTTCTTCGCGCCGTCCTCGCCCTCCAGCGATGCGCAGAGCATCACCGCCGCCGAAAACGCGCCGCAGTTATCCCGCAGCCGTCCGATGCCGCCGCCCAGGCCGCACGACACGCGCGCCGCCTGCTCCCCGGTCAGTCCGACAACATCGGCATACGCCATCAGCACGGCCTGCGCACAGTTTGCGCCGGAGGCAAACAGGCGAACCGCCGCCTTTTCGCGCTCTGAAATGCTCATGCAGCTTACTGCGCCGTGACCAGCTTGAGCGTATCGCGCAGATGGTCGTACACCTTCTCCTTGTAGGTCTCCGTGTACGCCTTCGGATACGTCAGATGCACCGTGTAGAGCACCGCATTCTTGTAGAACGCTGCGAGACGTCCCGCGATTTCCGTGCCGTCGGTTAGCGTGCCGGAATAGTTGGCATAGACGCCCGTCGCGCCCATGAACAGACCTGCGCGCGTCGCGGTATTGGACGGGCTGTACTTGCTGAAGCCTGCCTCCTTGACGCTGTTGAGCATCGCGGTGACCTCCGCCGCCAGCATGTCGGTCGTGTACTCGACATTCGTGCCGTTCGCGGTGATGGTCAGCGTCGTGGCGTAATCCGCGCGCGTGTCAGGGTTGCGCAGGATGTAGGTGTTCAGCTGCGTCGTGTCTGCCGTCCAGCCCATCGGCGCCTCGAAGGTCAGACCGAGGCTGTCCACGGTGTAGGTCGAATAGGAGAACACGAGCGCCGGCACGGGCGTGGCGGTCGGCTTGTCAATCGGGTCAATCACAATCGGCGTCGCGCCGGCGTACTGACCGGAAATGACCGGAATCGGCGTGGCGGTCGGCGCCTGCGTGACGATGCTCGGCAGCTCGACAACATTATTGTCCCCTGTGACTTCTTCCTCGGATTCGGGCACGTAATCGTCCTCCTCCGCTTCCGGATTGTAGTCGTCAGAAACCGTCTCGCCGTCTGTCAGACCGGAAGCATCCGTCACCCCGGAAGCATCCGTCTGCTGACCGGAGGTCTGCACGTTGATGGAGTACTGCGTCTGCGGCTCGCTTGCGCATCCAGCCAGCAGCAGGGCGCACGCGCTGAGCATCGCGGCGATCCGAATCGTCTTTTTCATGGTTGTTCCCTCCTTGATCGACTTTTGTCTGTCATTGCGCCTGATTGTCTGAACCAAGCGCGTCATAGTTCGGGTGATACAGCCTTCTGTCAAGGCTCCAGACCTTTTCGGAGAAGGCGCCTGCCGGGATGCGCGACAGGATGCCCTGCATCTCGTTCATCTTCGCGTCCAGATCATCGATGCGCGCCAGCACCTCGGCTTCGGGGAACATCGGCGGCTTCGGGCTGCCGTATTCCGGAATGCTGTGATGCGAAAGCACCATGTGCTCCAGCAGCAGCACGGTTTCGCCGGTCACGCCGACATTCTTCGCCGCCTCCTCGATTTTCGCGACGCAGCGCACGAGGTGACCGATGAGCAGCCCATCCGCAGAGTAGTCGCTGACCGTGCCCGTTTCATCGCTGATCATTTCGGTCGTCTTGCACAGGTCGTGCAGGATGACACCGGCATAGAGCAAATCAGCATTGAGGAAGGGATACGCCGCGACAACGTGCCTGGCGAGGTTGAGCATGCTCGTCGTATGATGGAGCAGACCGGAGCGCTCGGCATGATGCAGCCGCTGCGCCGCAGGGAACCATTCGAGCTTGTCGCCGGTCATCCGCAGCATTTCGCGGACGATTTTCTTCAGGTCCTCCGACTGGAACGCATCGACCGTCTCGTCAATCTGCCCCCGCATGACCTCCGGCTTTTCCGGCGCGGATGCAACGAGCGTCGTCATATCAACGCCGTCCTGCGGGAGCGCGGCGCGCATCTGCTCGATGCGCAGCTGCTTGCGCCCGTTGTACTCCTGCACCGTCCCGCGAACCTTCAGGACGCTGCCCTGCTTGGGCACGGCCATCAATTCGTTCCATTCCCACTGCTTGGCGTTGATTTCGCCGGTTTTGTCCGCCAGCATCATGTCCAGATAGGGGCGGTTATTCTTGTCCGTCCTGACATCTGCGGAGCGGACAAGCAGGAATTCCGTAATGCGCAGGTTGCTGTACAGCTCGCTGACTGTCATATCGTTGCCTCCGGTTTCTGTTGTGTCAGAATCCGCCGCTCTGCTCTGCCGACGGCGGAAGATCCGCATACGTTGTATATTCGCTCAGCCACGCGACCTTCACGGTGTTCAGCGGGCCGTTTCTCTGCTTGGCGACGATGATTTCGCCGATATTCTTGTCCTCGGTTTCAGGGTTGTAATACGCCTCGCGGTGGATGAACATGACGACGTCGGCGTCCTGCTCGATGGAGCCGGAGTCGCGCAGATCAGACAGCGCCGGACGCTTGTTGTCGCGTGTCGTCGAGGCACGGGACAGCTGTGCGCAGGCAATCAGCGGCACCTTCAGCTCCAGCGCGATGGCCTTGAGCTGGCGGCTGATTTCGCTGACCTCCAGCTGACGGTTTTCCGTCTTGCCGTCGGCGTGCATGAGGCCGAGATAGTCGACGATAATCAGGTCGAGCCCCTTGTCCATCATCAGGCGGCGGCAGCGCGAACGGAGCTGCGTCGGCGTGATGCCCGCCGTGTCATCGATGTAAATCGGCGCGTTCGACATCGGACCGATGGATTTCGCCAGCCGCATCCAGTCGTCTGAAGCGAGCATACCGCGGCGCACCTTCTGCATGTCGACGCGCGCATCCGAGCACAGCATACGCAGCGCAATCTGCTCACGCGGCATTTCCAGCGAAAACACGGCGACGCTCTTGCCTGCGTACAGCGCCGCGTGGGTCGCGATGTTCATGGCGAAGGAGGTCTTGCCCATGGACGGACGTGCGCCGACGATGATCAGCTCGCCCCCGTGCAGACCCGTCAGCAGCCCATCCAGCTGCGTGAAGCCGGTCGGCACGCCGGAGACCTGCCCCTTGAGCTTGGCAAGCTCCTCGATGTTGGCGTAGGTCCTGTAGAGCACCTCTTTGACGTGCATCAGGCTTTCGCCGGAGGACCGGTTCATGACGATGTCGAAAATCGCCTTTTCCGCGTGCCCCAGCGTTTCCTGCAGGGGATTCTGCTGGCTGTAGCACTCCTGTGAAATCTCCTGCGACGCCTTGATGAGCTTGCGCAGGGTCGATTTTTCCTGTACCAGCGTGATGTACGCCTTGACGTTCGCAGTCGTGGGCACGAAGCTCATCAGCCGCATCAGGTACTCGGTGCCGCCGACGCCCTCAAGCGTGCCGCGGCGCGTCAGCTCGGTATCGACCGTCACGACATCGACCGGACTGTGATTCCGGTTCAGGTGAACCATGGCTTCATAGATGGCGCGATGAGCCGGCTGATAGAAATCCTCCGCCACAAGCGCTTCGACCGCCTGCAGGACGGCGTTGGCATCCTGCATCATGGCGCCGAGGACGGATTGCTCCGCCTCCACGCTGTTCGGCGGCGTTACGGCTCTGTATTCCGACATTCCGGCTGATCACTTCCCTTCCCTGAAGCGCAGGCTTCGCCCGTTCGAGAGTCCCTTAAGGCAAAATCACTTCGCCGGAGCCGCCTCGACATGCACCTTCATTTTTGCGGAGATATCCTTGTACAGCCGCACTTCAATCTCCACATCGCCGACTGCGCGGATGTTTTCGCACTTGATATCGCGCTTGTCCACGGCGACGCCATGCTGCGCCTTGAGCTGCTCAGCCACCTCGGCGCTCGTGATGGAGCCGTACAGACGCCCCTGCGAGCCGCACTTCACGGACATGTTGATCACCTGACCGCGCAGGGCTGCCGCCTGCTTTTCGGCATCGGCACGGCGCTGCGCTTCGCGGTCAGCCTCCGCCTTGCGCATCTTTTCCACGCCCTTCATGGAACCGGCCGTCGCTTCGACCGCCAGCTTCTTGGGAAACAGGAAGTTGCGGGCATAGCCGTCCGCAGCGTTCACAATCTGATCCTTTTTGCCGACACCCTTGACATCCGCCAGCAGAATAACCTTCATAACAAAATTCCTCCTCAATCGTCCCGTTCCGGGTAATCCGTTCCGGGTGCAAAATCGTTTTATTCGTCCTCTTTGCGCATATCCTTGCGGAGCCCCCGCGGGTCGCGCAGCTGATCCATGACGCCCCACAGCACCGCGATAATCGGGACGAACAGCACGGTAATCACCGCAATCACCCTGCGGCGCGTCCGGCTGGCGTTCATCTGCTTGAGAATCGCGCTGTTCGTGGCAGTGCCCTGAATCGCAAACGCCCAGAACGCAACGCTGCCCATCATCGAGGTCATCATCGCGACCGTGTCATTGTCCGTCATGTACTGAATGGCGCTCAGCACGAGGAACATGCCCATGCCGATGCCAAAGCCCGTCGGCATATACCACGCTGTCGCCGGCGGAATGCTCGGCGTTGTTTCCTTCTTCTGCCGGATGAGCGTCATGATCAGCGCAACCGCCATCGTTCCCTTGACCATCAGGTCCGGCACAACGGATGGCAGCGACAGCTCGATGGTCGTGCGGAAGCTGCTTTCCAGCTGCGACAGGATATCCTCGGGAATCAGGGCAACCAGCCCCGTCAGCTTCATCCACGCCGTCAGCGCCAGCGCACGCTCACTGTCCAGCGACGCAAGCCCCGACAGATACGCATTGTAGAGCAGCTGCGGCCGCGTCAGGTCGTTCATGTACAGCGACATGATATCGTAGGACAGCCCCTCATACATATCGCCGTACGCCCGATACCGTTCAAGCAGCATGACCAGCATCGCTGCAATCGCCGATGCGCACACGGCTGCCCAGTACATGGCTGTCCGCTTGCCGGCAAGCGCCCTTTCCGGCAGGAACAGCGGTACCGCGCTGCCCAGCAGCCACACGCACCCCGCCGGCAGGAACAGCCTCGGGAGCAAAAGCAGACACAGCGCAAACGGGATGCACAGCAGCACCTTCATCGGCCAGAGCCAATCGCGCTTTGAGGGATCATCCCCCATGGCGAAGAAATCCTTTGAAACGATTCCGCCGGTGACAAAGGGCATCAGCGCCAGCATCACGCCGGCAAGAAACGCGCTTTTCAACGCCGCAATCACGCCGAAGAGGACAACTGCCGCCGCGGTATGCAGGAAACCGGTTTTACGCTGCCTCGCGGCAAGCATTGCTGCCATGATCTTCACACTCCTTACAGCTCTTTTATTTTACAGCACAACGGCAGAAAAAGCAAGCATAAGAACGCGCTTGTCACATGCGCTTCTGTTTAATTGGCCATGAGGACTGGTTTTTTTGCTGAAATAATGGTATACTGAGGAAGAGAGAACATCGTGGGGGGTGAAGGATGTATGTCCGAGCAACAGAAGGGGGCAGCGCTGCAGCATACCAGCATGAATCCGCTGTATCAGCAGATCATCGTGAAGATTCAGGAGGATATCGCGAACGGAACGTATCCGCCCGGAAGCCGGATTCCGTCAGAGGGGGAACTGTGCGACCGCTATGGCGTCAGCCGTGTGACGGTGCGCCGCGCACTGAGCGAGCTGTCGCGTGAAGGCATCCTGCACAAGATGCAGGGCAAGGGCACGTATGTGTGCAAGCCGCGCATCTGCCGCGACCTGCGCAGCGTCAGCAGCTTTCACGAGGGCTGCGAGGCGCAGGGCATGAAGGCGAGCGCGCGTCTGATTCACATGCACATGACGCGTGCCGATGCGCAGACCTCCTCGGAGCTGCAGCTGCCGGATGAGCGCGTGCTGGAAATCGAGCGCCTGCGGATGGCGGACGGCGTGCCGATCATGATTGAAACGAACCGCTTTCCGGCGAAGTACACCTTCCTGCTGCTGGAGGACATGCACGAATCCCTCTATGAAGCGCTGGAGCGGCATGACCTGCGCCCGGAGAGCGCGCTGCATGATATCAGCCTGTGCTATGCGACGCCCGCGCAGGCAAAGCTCCTCGAGGTCGAGCCGGGTCAGGCGCTGCTGCTGCTGCACGAGGTCATGTACGACCAGCATTCGCTGCCGCTGCATACGTCGACGCAGGTCATCCGCGCAGATCGCTTCACATTCCGAATCTAAAACGCTACAAGAGGCAAATTTATGGCAAAATTCGCAATTTTTGTTGATCTGGAAAACTGCGGCGCGAAGGTGCCGACGCTCAATTCAATTCTGGAGAAGGTCAAAATCCGCGGCGACATCCTGCTTGGCAGGGTGTACGGATATACGGATCATTTTTCCTCGCTCAAGGAGCTGCTGCTGAGCAACACGTTCACGGTCGTGCCGTCGCTGCGTTACGGCATCGCGCAGAAGAACAACGCCGATATTCAGCTGGTCGTCGACGCGCTTGAGGTGGCGTTCACGAATCCGCTGATTGACTCCTTCTGCATCGTGTCCGGCGACAGCGATTATACGCCGCTTGTCGGCAGGCTCAAGAGCATGGGCAAATTCGTGCTGGGCATCAGCCGAAGCGAGGCGGCAAGCACGATTTTTATCAACGCGTGCAACGAGTTCCAGTTTCTGGAGGGGGTCAGCGCCGCGACCGTGCCGTCACCGTCGAAGAAGCAGCGTGCTACAACCGAGGAGGCTGCGGACGAGGCGGAGCTCAACAAGCTGCTGATGTCCATTCTGGAGGAATCCGCAGATACGGACGGCATGTACGCCTCCGAGCTCAAGAACGTGCTGCTGCGCCTGCGCCCGGATTTCAACGAGAAGACATACGGCTGCTCGTCCTTCGGCAAGCTGCTGACGCGCCTGAGCCAGCGCTTCGGCGATTTCCGCGTCAAGACGGACAATTTCAACATGATGGTCAGCCCGAACAGCGCCGAATCGTCAGAGGGTCGTCCGCAGCTGACGAAGGACAACTGGCGCGAGGCATTCGCCGCACAGCTGCAGGCCTACAAGGAAGGCGGCTTCGAGCGCATCAACCCGTCCATCCTCAAGGCGGATATCCTGACGTCCTATCCCGATTTTTCCGAGCGGAGCATCGGCTTCAAGCGCTTTTCGGACGTCATGAAGCAGCTGGAAAAGGACGGCCTTGTCAAGGTGGAAATGGATGAGCAGAAGACGATGCTGATTCAGCTGCTCTGATATCGGAGGGAACCGTCATGCAATATCTGCGCAGATTGATCTGGCATATCGCGTCGTGGCTGCTGGTGCTGCTGGTGGTCATCGGGCTGGCAGTCGTCAGCTTTTACTACGCCATGAACCTGACGAACATTCATGTCGTGCTCAAGGACGGCATGGCGCTCCGTGCAAAGGTCATCATGATGATGGAGGATTCCTCCGAGCTGACGAAGTACTTTCAGGAGAGCTTTCTCCAGCGCGACCCGATGGTGCAGAGCGCCATCGCCGGCGAATCCTCCTACAAGGATTACAACATCCGTGGCATCGACCATCGGCTGGAAATGTCCTTCATGTGGGTCTGGCCGTGGGATACGGTTGCACGCGTAACGATTGTGGAGCGCATTCCGCGCATCGACGGGCGCGTCAAGGCAGCCTATGCCGACCAGTATGTTGCGGAAAAGGGCTCTGCCGGCTTGTATCCGCCCGACTGGCAGAGCATTCGCTATAACGCCGTGCTCGTCAAGGAAAGCGGCAAGTGGCATATTCGCAGCCTGACCATGGTGGAAGCGGTGGAGGATTAAATATGGACGCGCAGCTTCTCCTGAACGCCTGTCAGCAGGCGGATATCGACTTTTTCACCGGCGTGCCGGATTCGCAGCTCAAGGGGCTGTGCGACACGCTCTATGCGCTTTACGGCGTGCATTCTCCGCATCATATCGTCGCGGCGAATGAGGGCAACGCCATCGCTCTTGCGGCAGGTCATTATCTGGCGACCGGCAGACCTGCCCTGTGCTATATGCAGAATTCCGGGCTTGGCAACGCCGTCAATCCGCTGGCGTCGCTGATGGATGCGCAGGTGTATCAGCTGCCCTGCCTGCTGGTCATCGGCTGGCGCGGCGAGCCCGGCGTGCATGATGAGCCGCAGCATGTCAAGCAGGGACAGATTACGCTGGGACAGCTTGATTTGCTGGACGTCCCCTACCGCGTGCTGAGCCGCGACACGACCGAAGCACAGTTCACGGCGGATTTCGCCTTCCTCGCGGAGTGCCTGCACAATCAGCAGACGGCGGCGCTTGTCGTCCGCAAGGGCGCGCTGTCCTGCACGCTGAAGCCCGCCTACGGCAATTCCCATACGCTTCTGCGCGAACAGGCGGCGGAGCTGCTCCTGTCCGCAATGGCGCCGGAGGACGTGGTGGTGTCAACGACCGGCAAGCTCAGCCGCGAAATCTTCGAGCTGCGCGAAAAGCACGGTCAGGATCATGCGCATGACTTCCTGACGGTCGGGTCGATGGGGCACGCGAGCATGATTGCGCTGGAAATCGCGCTGGAAAAGCCGAATCGCCGCGTCTGGTGTCTGGACGGCGACGGCGCGGCGCTGATGCATCTGGGCGCGATGGCGGTCATTGCGCAGCGTCACCCGGAGAATCTTGTGCACGTCGTCATCAGCAACGGCGCGCATGAAACGGTCGGCGGGATGCCGGTGTGCGAGGGCGCGTTGTCCGCAGGCCGCGTCGCATCGGCGGTCGGTTATCCGCAGGTGATGTCGGCGGAGGACGAAAAGTCGCTGTGCGCGGCGCTTCAGGCGGTCGGCAGGGCGCATACGCTGACGCTGCTGGAAATTGCCTGCGCGGTCGGTGCACGCGCTGACCTCGGTCGTCCGACGACGACGCCGAGAGAGAACCGTGATGCGCTGATGGCGCTGCTGAAGGAGGACACATCGAAATGATTGCGCTGCTGCTGAATTCGGGGCTCGGCTCGCGCATGGGCGACGAAACGCAGGCGCACCCGAAGTGCATGTGTCGTCTGGACGAACGCGACACCATCATCTCGTGGCAGCTCAAGCTGCTGAAATCGTGCGGCATCACCGATGCAGTCGTCACGACAGGGCACCTGAGCGACACGCTGACGCAATACCTGACCGGGCTGAACTGCGGCATCCGGCTGCATTTCGTTCATAACCCACGGTTCCGCGAGACGAATTACATCTACAGCATGTATCTGGCGCGTGAGGCGCTTCTCGGACAGGATGTGCTGAGCCTGCACGGCGATCTGGTGCTTCATCCGCAGGTGATGCAAGCGCTCGTGTCCTCTGCCGTCAGCACGATGGCGGTTGATTCCACGCTGCCGCTGCCAGACAAGGACTTCAAGGCGCTGCTGACGGCTGGGCGCGTCCGCAGAATCGGCGTGGACTGCTTTGAGCCGGGCAGCGCGGCGTGTCAGGCGGCGTACCGCTGGCGCGCAGACGATTTTGCACGCTGGATGGCGGAAATCGAGCGCTTTGTCGCGCGCGGCGACGTCAAATGCTACGCTGAAAACGCATTCAATACCGTGTCCGACGAGATTCCGCTGTTTCCCTACGAATGCGGCGGACTGCTCTGCGCGGAAATCGACAATCAGGACGATCGGGCTGCCGTCTGCGCCCGGTTCGCACAGGAGGTCAGACGATGAAACGGGTCTACATCTGCTTTTCCACCGATATCCTGCATAACGGGCACATCCGCATCCTGCAGCGTGCCGCTGAGCTCGGCGAGGTGACGGTCGGTCTGCTGACGGATGAGGTCGTCGCGAGCTACAAGCATTATCCGCTCATTCCGCTGGAGGAGCGCATCTCGATGTTCGAGGGGCTCAAGTACGTCAGCCGCGTCGTCATTCAGGAAAGCCTTGATTACACGGACATCCTGCGTCAGCTGCATCCGGATATCGTCGTTCACGGCGATGACTGGCTTGTGGGCTATCAGGCGAACATCCGTCAGAAGGTCATTGAAACGCTGCGCGAATGGGGCGGCGAGCTGGTTGAATTTCCCTACACGCACACGCCGACCGAGGAGACGCTCTCCACGCTTGATCAGCTGCTTTCGCTGCCGGAAACGCGCCGGAGCCGCCTGCGCCGCCTGCTGCACTACCGTCCATGCCTGTCCGTCATGGAGGCGCACGACGGGCTGACCGGGCTGATTGTCGAAAAGACCGTTGTCGAGACGGAGAAGGGTCGCCGGCAATTCGATGCCATCTGGGTATCGAGCCTGTGCGACTCCACCGCGAAGGGCAAGCCGGATATCGAGCTGGTTGACATGACAAGCCGCCTCAACACGCTTGAGGAAATCATGGAGGTCACCACCAAGCCGATTGTTCTGGACGGCGACACGGGCGGGCAGGTCGAGCACTTCGTCTACAACGTGCAGACGCTGGAAAGAACCGGCATCAGCGCCGTCATCATCGAGGACAAGCAGGGGCTGAAGAAGAACAGCCTCTTCGGCACCGGCGCAGGGCAAACGCAGGCGCCCGTGGAGGTCTTCTGCGAGAAAATCCGCGCCGGCAAGAACGCCCAGAAAACGAAGGATTTTATGATTTTCGCACGCTGCGAGAGCCTGATTCTCGAGCAGGGGCTGGATGACGCGCTCAGCCGCTGCCATGCGTATGTCGCCGCCGGCGCTGACGGCATCATGATTCACTCCAAGGCAAAAACGCCGGATGAAATCTTCGCCTTCTGCGACGCCTTCCGCAGGGACGATGCGAAAACCCCCATCGTCGTTGTCCCCACGACATACAACGCCACGACCGAGGACGAGCTTGCGTCGCACGGCGTGAACATGGTCATCCACGCCAATCACCTGATTCGCAGCGCCTTCCCCGCGATGCAGAAGACCGCGCAGGAGATTTTGAAGCACGGGCGCAGCCTCGAGGCGGATCCGTACTGCATGTCCATCAAGGAGATCCTGACGCTTCTGCCGAACCGATGAAAAAGCGTCAGGGCAGCACCGCACCAATGCGGTGATACGATGAAGCATGCATCATTGTCCAAACCATCATGAACGCAAAAAAGCAGCTGTTCGATTGAACAGTTGCTTTTTCGTTACTGGCAGGGACGCTGCGCTGCCTGCGCCCTTGATGCCATCTGCATCGATGCGTTATGAGGTTGCGACGGGACTGAGCGCGTTTACATGCAGGGGGCGCGGGTGTCGTTGATACGTTAGTTACCTGTGCTGCGCTGAAGACGTTCCGCGGACTTCGTCCGCTTCTCTGTTCAGCGCTCGTGAGGGTGCAGGTGGTGACTTCTGCATTGTTGACTGATGCTATTTTGATTGGGGCGTTGCCCCAAACCCCAGCAGGGGCGCTGCCCCTGCACCCCGCAAGGGAGTTCCTCCCTTGACCCATTTTTTCACCCTGCAAGGGACAGGAAACGGGACGAAGTCCCCTCCCTTGACCCTTTTTTGCATCCTGCAAGGGACAGGAAACGGGACGAAGTCCCCCCTTGACCCATTTTTTAGGAGAAAAGCAGCGCTGCGATGCGTGTCAGGGGACTCTGCATGAGGAAATTCCCCTGAATCAGCAGGCGAATCCGCTTGAGCTTCCCTTTGGACGGAATACGCAGGAAAACATCCAGAACGTGCTGCGCGTCCTCCGGCATTTCTCTGCCATAAGCCGCCTGAATCATCGCCGCATTATCATAGGAAAGCCTCAACCGTTTGCGAATCCTTGCCGGCTGACGGAACGCAAGCATTGCGCGGCTCATCAACCCGCCGTTGCTTGCACCCATGACGTTGCTGCCATGCTGCCGGTAATCAACCAGCTGCCTGTCAACGGGGATGACGTGCCCGAAGGCGGCGGCAGTCAGCGCAATGAACCAGTCATGCATGAAAACGCCGCTTTCCGGCATATGTTCGGCGCAAATGCGGCACAAAGGCGCGTTCATCATCAGCATACAGCCGGTGACGTTGTTCTGCACGAGCAGCTCCGGCAGTGAAACGGCGGACGCGCTCCACCCCTGATGACGGCGAAAGCTATTAAAGAGCACCTTCCCCTGCGCATCGATGACGCGCCCGTCGCAGTGCACAAGCAGCGGCGTATCCCTGCCGTACTGCGCCTCGGCGGCGGATAATGCGTCCCGCAGAATTTGCAGCTTCTCCGGATGCCAGATATCATCCTGATCGCACAGCGCCGCGTCCGTTCCGGCTGATGACGCCTCGCGGATGAGCGCACGGAACGCGCCGACCGCGCCCAGATGCTGTCCGGACGATGCAGCCATGCGAAACCGGCTGTCCGTTGCCGCAGCCGCCGTCAGCAGCGCAACGGTCGCGTCCCTTGAACCGTCATCACGCAGGAGCGCCGTGAAGGGAATCGTCTGTGCCCGAAGCGACGCCAGCTGCTCCGGCAGATATTTTCCACCCTGATACGCCGCGAGCAGCACCATCGGCGCAGGACGCACGCTTACCATGTCCAGCCCCACTTGTTGAAATACTGGATGGTGCTATGGACATGGCGGAGAATGCCCTTCAAATTGTGAGCACTGTCACGCTTCCACGTGTGCGTAACGGTGATGTCCGGCGCATAGAGGATGGTGCCGCCTTTTTTCAGCACGCGCCGCGACAGATCGCTGTCCTCGTGGTAAAGGAAAAAGCGCGGATCAAAGCCGTGCAGCTGCTGCGCGAGCACACGCGTGCGCACCATCATAAAGCAGCCCGTCGCGTACTCGACATTCATCCGCTGATTGACGTCCAGCCCCTCAAGCGTGTATTCCTGCTGAATCTTCTGCCAATACCTGCTGGACTTAGGCATCCGACGGCTGATGAGCCGCCGCACGGTCGGCGTCCGCCGGGGCAGAAACTGCTCCGTTCCGTCGGGATTCAGCACGCGCGGCGTCAGGATGGTCGCGCCGCTTTCCTCCATTGCCTCCATCATCCGCCGAAGCGTGTCCGGCGCGAATGTCACATCGGGATTGCAGATGACATGATAGGTGCTCCGCAGCTTCGGCAGCACGAGATTATTGCCCGCGCCGTAGCCGAGATTCTTTTCCGCAGCAAGATAATGCATGCCCGGGCAGTTCCAGTTCGCGCTGAAGAACGAGGCGTCCCCGGGCGAATTATTGACCACGTAGAGATCGAGATAGACATCGCTATCCACAAAGCTCTGAATACAGGGGAGCATTTCCACGCCCGAATGATAGAGCACAACCGCCGCGCTCAGCCGGTGACGATCCGTGAGATCCTGCATGATGCTTCCTCCCTTCGTCCTTTTTCCACATCATTTTATACTACAACCGGCGTTTTGTCCAGTGCGGTTCGGGAAACTTCCGCCATGCATACGATGACGGCATGAAGCACGGGCTTCGTCCGGTTTCCTGCCCTTTCCTTGCTTCCGCAGAAGCGAAATCAGTGCGACAAGACAGGCATGTGCGCTAAGAAGCAGCTAATCAAAACAAGCGACTGCTTTTTTAGTTACTGGCAGGGACGCTTCGCTGCCTGCGCCGGAAGGGGTGGTTTCATCTGCATTGATGTGTTGTGATGCTTTGATTGGGGCTTTGCCCCAAACCCCAGCAGGGACGCTGTCCCTGCACCCTGCAAGGGACAGGAAACGGGACGAAGTCCCCCCTTGACCCTTTTTCGCTTCGCGAGATGGGGCGATGCCCCTTGACCCTTTTTCGCTTCGCGAGATGGGTTGCAGTTTTCCTCGCAAAATTGCGCCGTCAGCCGAAAAAACGACGTAAAATCTGCATTTTGAATGGATTCCGCTTGCAAATCAGTCCTTTATCCGATATAATGAAGGGAGACTGCAGGAGAACGCCTGTCGGCAGTCTCCGGGACTTCGGGAGAGGGAGAAAAATATGCAGGATATGCAGGACATGATTGACCGCTTGAATCAATCCGGCAAGCGATTGAGCAAAGGTCATCGAAAAATCGCACAATACATCGTCGAGCATTACGATAAAGCGGTGTTCATGACGGCCAGCCGCCTTGGCGAAAGCGTGGGCGTGAGCGAATCGACCGTGGTGCGTTTTGCCGCGTCCATGGGCTATGACGGCTATCCGCAGCTCCAGCGCTCCCTGCAGGAGCTCGTCAGCCATCGTCTGACCGCGAACCAGCGCTTCGAGATGGCGACGGAGCTTGACCCTGCGGCGGCGCTGACAACGGTGCTCAAGAGCGACATGCAGAACCTGCGCAACACGCTGGAGCAGATTGAACGCCCCGTGTTCAATCAGGTGGTTGACCTGCTTCTGTCGGCGAACGCCATCTACGTGATGGGGCTTCGCTCCGCGGCGCCGCTGGCGCAGTTCATGGGTTACTACCTGAACTACATCTTCGACAACGTGCACCTCGTGTCCTCCGGCGCGACGGACGTGTTCGAGGACATCATCAAGCTGCGCGAAAAGGACGTGCTGATCGGCATCTCCTTCCCGCGGTATTCGACCCGAACGCTGGAGGCGATGCGCTTCGCCAAGCGCGGCGGTGCGCAGGTGGTTGCGCTGACGGACGGTCCGATGTCGCCGCTGGCGGAAATTGCCGATTTAACGCTGACTGCGCGGACGGATATGGCGAGCTTTGTTGATTCGCTGGCGGCGCCGCTGAGCGTCATCAACGCGCTGCTCGTGACGCTGGGTCTGCACCGCAAGGAGGCGCTCAGCCAGCATTTCAAGCAGCTGGAATCCATCTGGGAAACCTACGAGGTGTATTTGGAGGAAGAAGGGCATGGGGATATGCATGCCTGAGAAGCGCATTATCATCATCGGCGGCGGCGCTGCCGGCATGATGGCATCGATTTTCGCCGGAAAGGGCGGCACACAGGTGACGCTGCTTGAGCGCGGCGAAAAGCTCGGCAAGAAGGTCTACATCACCGGCAAGGGACGCTGCAACGTCACGAATGACTGCACCATGGATGAATTTCTGCGCGAGGTGCCGCGCAATCCGCGCTTTCTGTACAGTGCTTTGTCCTTCTTTTCGCCGCAGGACATGATGCAGCTGCTGGAGGACGGCGGCTGTCCGGTTGTCGTGCAGCGCGGACGGCGCGTTTTCCCGTCCACCGAGAAGGCCAGCGACGTGACGCGGACGCTTCAGCGGCTGATGAATAATGCAGGCGTGTCGGTCAGGTACGGCGCGCGCGTGTCCTCCCTGCTGACAGAAGCATCCGACGGACAGACGCGTGTATCGGGCGTGCGCCTACAGGACGGAACAACCCTTCCGGCAGACCGCGTCATCATCGCGACCGGCGGCTTGTCGTGTCCGCTGACCGGCTCAACAGGGGATGGCTATCGCCTCGCCGAGCAGGTCGGGCACACGGTGCTGCCGCAGTCGGGCGTGTTATCCGCCATCGAAACGGACGATCCATGGTGTGCGCAGTTACAGGGGCTGTCGCTCAAGAATGTGACGCTGACGCTCAAAAAAGGCAAAAAGCAGCTGTATTCGGAGCTGGGCGAGATGCTCTTCACGCACTTCGGCATTTCAGGACCGCTCGTGCTGACGATGTCCTGCCATCTGCCTGACAAGCTGTCCGACGCGGACGTTACGCTTGACCTGAAGCCCGGGCTGACCGTGCAGCAGCTTGACGCACGCCTTCAGCGCGAGCTTGCGGAGGACAGCCGCCGTCAGCTGCGGAACATGCTGCCGCACCTGCTGCCGGGGAGCTTCGCAGAGCTGTTTCCGGCGCTGTGCGGCATTAACGGCGACAAGGTCTGCGCGCAGGTGACACGCGAGGAGCGCGAGAAAATCGCCGCGATGCTCAAGGCTCTGCCGATTCACTTGAAGCGCCTTGCCCCCATCGAGGAGGCGATTGTGACGCGCGGCGGCATCAGCGTGAAGGAAGTGACGCCTGCGACCATGGAAAGCAGGCTTGTCAAGGGGTTGTATTTCGCGGGCGAGGTTCTGGATGTCGATGCGCATACCGGCGGCTATAACCTGCAGATTGCGTGGTCAACGGGTGCGTTAGCCGGTGAAAGCGCAGCAAAAGAAGAAGATTGAGGAGATTAGAGCACATTGCATTATATCGTCATGGACCTCGAGTGGAATCAGCCGATGTCGTTTGATGGCGCCGTGTTTCGGAAGGTCGGCGACAGGCTTGTATTCGAGATGATTCAAATCGGCGCGGTAAAGGTGGATGACAGCTATCAGGTGGTCGACAGCATTTCCATCCCGATTCGCCCGCAATACTACATCAAGATTCACCCGCGCATCCGCAAAATGACGCAGCTGAGCGCCGAAACGCTTGCCGACGCGCCAACCTTTCTGGACGCGATGGCGCAGTTCACCGCGTGGTGCGGCACGGATTACACGCTGCTCACATGGGGCTGCGACGACATCAGCGTGCTGAAGCAGAACATGGATTTCTTCGGCTATACGGAGCAGCTGCCGCCGATTTGCGATATTCAGCGCCTTTTCTCCGATGTGCACGGCTGCCGCGACCGCAAGGGGCTTAAAACCGCCATGGAGATGGTCAACATCGAGCAGGACGCCGCGCGGTATTTCCACAATGCCCTGCATGATGCGTACTACACGGCGCTGGTGTTCGCAAGCCTGCCGAAGCCCGAGGATGTGCTGAAGTATCCGCAGAAGCCGCGGTTGCTCTGCCATGCGGACAAGCGTGAGCGTGCCGGCGGCGAGACGTTCGACACCGTGCAGGAGGCGTTCGAAAGCGACTTCGCCCGTGTGCCGAGATGCCCCGTCTGCGGCAAGAAGATGAAGGCGGAGCAGGAGGGATACGTCCGACAGACAGCGGACAAGTACATGATGCTTGCCGCCTGTCCGCAGCACGGCAACATGCTGGTGCGTGTGCGGCTGCGCCTTGAATCGGACGGCAAGAAGCGGCTGATGATGAACGCGTCAAAGGCGTCGCCGTCGAACGTGGCGTATGTGCATACGAAGCGCCTGCAAATGCGCCAGCGCGATGAGGAATATCTTGTCCGGCACGGCGCTCCTATGGATTTGGAATATGCGCTCGAGAATGCCGAGCGCACATCAATGCCCTTTGAGGATTGAAGAACCTCCCCTCGCGGACTTCGTCCGTTTTTCGCTCCCAACATCTAAGTTAGTTGGTTTCTTCCGAAGCAAAAAGATTTCGCGTCTGCGGACGCGACCAGAGGGCTTTGCGCTCGCCCTCTGGACTGCTTCGCAATGCACTTTCCTGTTTGTCGGCTTATGATGATACAGTTTGATTTTTTTGTTCCGCACAAAGTCAACACTGGAAATGGGTATTGCATGCCCGAAGGGTGCAGGGGCGACCGGAAAGCCCCTGCTTCCTCTCCGGACGCAACCAGAGGGCTTTGCGCTCGCGGACTTCGTCCGATTTCTTTCTGGACTGCTTCGCAATGCACTTTCCTGTTTGTCGGCTTATGATGATACAGTTTGATTTTTTTGTTCCGCACAAAGTCAACACTGGAAATGGGTATTGCATGCCCGAAGGGTGCAGGGGCGACCGGAAAGCCCCTGCCGCCTCCGCAGAGGCGCACCTCTGCACCGAATATATTGCCGCTTGCATTATTCATGCAAAACTCGGCAGAGAGGAGGAAGTTGAATGATTGCATCGAAAGGCAGACAAATCCCCCTGACAGAAGGCATGACGGTAGAAAAAGCCATGGAACAGCTGGGAATCCCTTCTGACGGTGTGCTGGCTGTTCAGCAGGCAGGGCGCGTGCTGGAGCTCGGCGAGCTCGTCACCCATGACGGCGAATTCATCCCCCTGACGCTGCAAACGGAGGAGGGACGCCGCATTTATGAGCGCTCCGTGCGCTTTTTGCTGCTGGCGGCGGTGAATCGCGTCCTCCCCGGTCAGCGCGTGCGCATCGAGTACAGCGTAGGCGGCGGCGTGCTGGCGCGGATACCCGGGCATGACATCACGGAAAACGAAACGCAGGCGATCGCGCAGCAGATGCACCTGCTTGCGGAGCAGAATCTGCCGTTTGAGAAGAAGCAGTGGTCGCTCGAGACCGCGATAGCCTACTTCGCTGCGAATGGACAATCAGATAAGGTCGCGCTGCTCAGCCGCCGCAGGCTGCCGTATTTCACAATGTACGGGCTGGACGGCATCTGGGAGTATTTTTATGGCGCGATGGTCAGCCGGACAGGGCAGACGAAGGTCTTTGCGCTGACGTGGCTGCCTGACCGCGGCATCGTCCTGCGCCTGCCGACGGCGGAGCAGCCGCAGCTTCCTGCGCCCTACGTCCATCGCCCGAAGCATCTGGCGGTGTTCGACCAGTCAAACGAATGGTGCGCCCTGCTGGGCGTGATGAACGCATCGGACGTGGCGGACATGATTGCGCAGCGCCGGTTTCGCCATTTTATCCGGCTGAACGAGGCGCTGCACGATAAGGCCATTGCGGAAATTGCCGAGGAAATCAGCGTTCAGCACCGGAAAATCGTGCTGATTGCAGGACCTTCCTCCTCCGGCAAGACGACCTTCGCCGAGAGGCTCGCGCTGCATTTGCGCGTCATCGGGCTCCAACCGGCAGTCATCTCGCTGGACAATTACTACCTCAACCGCGACAGCTTCAAGCCGCAGGCAGACGGCACCATTGATTTGGAGTCCATCGACACCATCGATGTGCCGCTGTTCCGGGCGCAGATGAACGCGCTGCTGGACGGCGAAGAGGTTCTCCTGCCGACGTACGCCTTTAACCTCGGCCGCCGGAAGGAGGGCGGCACGCCGGTTCATCTGACGGAAAACTCCGTGCTGGTTATCGAGGGCATTCACGGGTTGAATCCCATGCTGTCCGAAGGGCTGAAGCAGGATGAGCTGTACCGCATCTTCGTCAGCGCCCTGACGTGCATAAATCTCGATGACCACAACCGCATCCGCACGACCGACGTCCGGCTGCTGCGGCGCATCGTGCGCGACCGGCAGTTCCGCGCAACGCCGCCGGAGGAGACGCTGGGCATGTGGGCAAGCGTCCGCAGGGGCGAGGAAAAGTGGATTTTCCCGTATCAGGAGAATGCGGACAGGATGTTCAACACCGCGCTGCATTACGAGCTGCCGGTGCTGCGCCGCTATGCGTATGACATCCTCAGGCAGATTCCGCCGGAAAAGGAAGCGTATCTCGCATCGCGCCGGCTGATTAAGACGCTGAATTATTTCCCCGAAATCGATGACAGCATTTTGCAGGAAATTCCGCCGCTGAGCCTGCTGCGCGAATTTATCGGCGGCTGCACGATTGAAATGGATTGATATTGGAGGCTGATGCTTCATGTTTGAAATCGGCAATGAGCGGATTGCGCTCGTCACAGACACGTCCTGCGACCTGTCGGAGGAACAGCTGGCGGAATATGACATCCGCACCGTGGCGCTGCGCGTATCGACCCGCACGGGCGAATACCGCGACCGCACGGAAATCTCGCAGGAGCAGCTCTACGAAATCCTCAAGACCGAGGTGCCGAAGACGTCCCTGCCGCTGCCGGAGGACGTCAGCATGCTTTACCGCACGCTGCGCGATGAGGGAGCGACCGCCATCCTGCATCTCTCCATCAGCGGCAACCTGTCAGGGACGTATAACATGGTGTCGCTGCTGGCGGAGGATTTCACGGATCTTCAGGTGCATGTGTTCGACAGCCGGACGCTCTCGTGCGGATTGGGGCTGCTCGTACTGGAGGCGGCGGAATCGCTGTCAAACGGCATGAGCATCGAGGACACGCTCGCATTGCTCGAAAAGCGCCGCGAGAATCAGCTTGGCACGTTCGTCATCCGGACGCTGGAATTTCTGCGCAAGGGCGGACGCATCGGCAGGGTCGAGGGCGCGCTCGGTTCGCTCCTGCAAATCAAGCCGGTCATCTACGTCAACGAAGAGGGCATCTACAACACGCTGTGCAAGGCGCGTGGCTTCTCGAACGCACTGACGGCAATGGTGGACGAAATCATCCGGCGATATCAGGGCAGAAAGGTGCGGCTGGCAGTGGTGCACGGCGCGGCGTATGACGATGCCGTCAAGCTCCTTGACCGTCTTCTGGAGCGGCTGGACGTGGTGTCGAGCTTCATCAGCCCCGTCAGCCCTGCGCTGGCGATTCACACCGGTCCCGGACTGCTGGGTGCCATCGTCCAACTGGCAGAATGACAAAAAGACCTGAACGGCAATCGCTCAGGTCTTTTTTTGATGCGCCATTAAGCGGCTTTTCTGCGGGTGAAGTGGACGACCATGCCGATGGCGAAGCCGAGCAGCGCCGGACAGATCCAGCCGAGACCGAGACCGGAGAAGGGCACATACTTCAGCACAAAATCCCGAATGGCCTCGCCGCCGAGCGCCCTGAACAGTTCTTCCGGCAGCGCGGCAAGCAGGTCGTAGAGCGCGGCGAAGAGCGTTAACCCGGTCGTCCATGCAAACACCGTGCGGTCATACCGGAAGAAGCGTCCGCAGAGCGAGAGGACAATCAGCGTGATGGCAAGCGGATAGAGGAACATGAGCACGGGCAGCGAATATGCGATGATGGTGCTGAGCCCGAAGTTGGCAATCAGCAGCGACACGACGCTGAAGATGACTGCCCATGCGCGGTAGCTCGGTCCCTTGGGGAACATGCCGGTAAACGTCTCGGCGCAGCTTGTAATCAGCCCGACGGAGGTCTTGAGGCAGGCAAGCGTCACGGTGATGGCAAGGACAATCAGCCCCGCATCGCCGAGATAATGTCGGGCAATCTGCGCAAGGGCGATGCCGCCGTTCTCAGATGTCTCGAACAGACCCCGGCTCTGCACGCCGACGATCGTCACCGCAACGTAGATGACCGCCATCAGCAGGCAGGAGAAAACGCCTGCGCGGACGGTGCTGCTCGCGACCGCATCGGGGTCCTCAACGCCCAATCCGCGGATGACCTGCACCACAACGATGCCGAACGCAAGCCCTGCCAGCGCGTCCATGGTGTTGTAGCCCTCGAGGAAGCCGGTGAAGAACGGCTGGGCGACATACGCGCCCTCCGGCGTCACCTCGCTGACGGATGCGCCGGGACGGAGCATCGCGACGACAACGAGGATGCCGAGGAACAGCAGGAAGCACGGATTCAGCACCTTGCCGATCCACATGAGGATTTTGCCGGGCTTGAGGGAAAAATACAGCGCGGCGGCGAAGAAGAGGACGGAAAAGATGAGCAGATAGAGCGCCATGTTTCCATCCTGCGGCAGCAGCTGCTCCAGCCCGACCGTGAAGGACGTGCTCGCGCAGCGCGGAATCGCGAAGAACGGACCGATGGTCAGGTAAAGCAGGCACGTGAAGAACAGCGAGTACGGTCTGCCGACGCGGCTGCCCAGCTCAAACAGACCGCTTGAACGGCTGATGCCGAGTGCGGCGACTGCAAGCAGCGGCAGACCGACGCCGGTCGCGCAGAAGCCGAGGACGGCAAGCGCAGCGTTGCTGCCTGCCATCTGACCCATGTGCACCGGGAAAATGAGGTTGCCTGCGCCGAAGAACATGCCGAACAGCATGCTGGCAATCGAAACATACTCTCGGCGGCTTAGTTTCTTTTTCATATTCTTTTTGCTCCCTACGGCTGGTTTTCCGATGTCCTGAAGCTTCATTATACTAAACAGGAAAAGCAAATGTCAAGCGTTTGGCGATTTTTTGCCGTGCACGCCGCGAACAGGAAGCAAATGAAGGGTGCGCGTCTCCTGCCAATGCGCTGGCAAAGAAAAAATGCCTGCTCCGATGGCGAAGCAGACATTTGCAGCTGATGCGGGCGTTTTCGCGCCATCGCATCCGTTTTTCAATTCCGCAGCGGCATTTTTCAGATCAGATTGAACCCCTGCTCCGTGAGCTTCCGCTTGATTTCGTCAATCTGGGCGAAATCACGCGTTTCCATGCTGATGCGCAGCAGGCAGCTCGTGACGGCGTAGCTGGCGTCGGAGCGCTCGTGCGTCACGCCGACGATGTTCGCGCCGCAGCTGGAGACAATCTGCGTCACGCCGAGGAGCTGACCGGGCTTGTCATCCAGGGCGATGGTCAGCTGGGCATTGCGGCCCTCGCGCTGCAAGCCGCGGGTGATAACGCGGCTGAGGATGTTCACATCGATGTTGCCGCCGGAGATGATGCAGACGACCTTCTTGCCCTCGATGGGCAGCTTGCCGAACATGGCGGCAGCGACCGTGACGGCGCCTGCGCCCTCGGCAACGAGCTTCTGCTTTTCCATCAGGGCGAGAATGGCGGCAGCGATTTCGTCCTCGCTGACGGTCACGACCTCATCGACGTATTTTTTGACCATGTCAAACGTCACATCGCCGGGATGCTTGACCGCGATGCCGTCGGCAAAGGTGCGGACGCTGTCGAGCGTGATGGCGTCGCCCTCCTCCAAGGAGCGCTTCATGCTGGGCGCGTTCTCCGCCTGCACGCCGTACACCTTGATGTTGGGATTGAGCTGCTTGATGGCGCACGCCACGCCGGAAATGAGTCCGCCGCCGCCGATGGAGCAGACAACCGCATCCGCATCGGGCAGCTGATCGAGGATTTCCAGACCGATGGTGCCCTGACCGGCGATGACCTCCTCATCGTTGAAGGGGTGGATGAACGTCATGCCGGTTTCCTGCTGCAGCTGGCAGGCGTAGTTGTACGCATCGTCATAAGCGCCCTTGACAAGGCAGACCTCTGCGCCGAGCGCCTTGGTCGCCTCGACCTTGCTGATGGGCGCGCCGTCCGGCATACAGACGATGGCGCGGATGCCCATGCGGCTCGCGGCGAGCGCAACGCCCTGCGCGTGGTTGCCGGCGGAGCAGGCGATGATGCCCGCCTTGCGCTGCTCCTCGTTCAGCTGGCTGATTTTGTAGTACGCGCCGCGCAGCTTGAAGGAGCCGGTCAGCTGGAGGTTTTCGGTTTTGAGGTACATGTCGAAGCCCTTGGAGAGCTTTGCGGCATAAATCACGTCCGTCTTGCGGGCGACAGGCTTGAGCACATAGGCGGCATGGTAGATTTTATCGAGCGTGACCATACAAAGACTCCTTTTTTGACGATGGTTATTGCACACCGGCAATGTAATTGATGAATTGCTGCGCCGTTCTGCCGGAAATGCCGCCGTGACGGATTTCCCAGCGGTTCGCCGCCGCAAGCAGCTCCTCCTCGGAGAGGCTGACGCCCTCGGGCAGCCGTGCGGCAATGCCCTTGACGATGTCGTGGTACTGCTGGCGGTTCGGGCTGACATAGCAGATGGCGCAGCCGAAGCGCTCGGCAAGGGAAAGCTTTTCCTCCATGGTATCGGAGCGGTGGACGTCGCCATTGTGCTCCATGTCGTCGCGATCCTTCCACGTTTCGCGGACGAGGTGGCGGCGGTTGGACGTCGCGGCAATCAGCACGTTGGCCGGGCGCGTCTCAACGCCGCCCTCGATGACCGCCTTCAGGAACTTGTACTCGACCTCATTCTCCTCAAAGGACAGATCGTCGATGAAAATCATGAAGCGGTAGTTGCGGTTCTTGACGGCGGCGATGATCTTCGACAGCAGGCGAAACTGATGCTTGTAGATTTCAATCATCCGCAGACCGGACGAGGAATATTCATTCAGCAGCGCCTTGATGGAGGTGGATTTGCCCGTGCCGGCATCGCCGTAGAGCAGGATGTTGTTCGCGCTGCGTCCGCTGACGAACGCCTCGCAGTTCTGCCGGAGCTCCTTCTTCTGCGCCTCGTAGCCGATGAGGTCGGACAGGCGCACCGCATCGAGGTTGTTGATCGCGACGAACGAGAAGCCGCCGTTTTCCTCCTCCTGAATGCGGAAGGCCTTGTTCAGCCCGAACATGCCGACGCCGCAGTCGCGGTAATGCGCCGTGACAAGGTCGAAAATCTCCTGTGCGCCGGAAGCGCGGTCGATGGCGTCTGACAGTGCGCGGACGCGTTCGGACACGGCGCGGTAGTACATCTGCTCCTTTTTCGGGATGGCGGTATAATGCGTCAGGACGGTGAAGCAGTCGATGCCGAGGTCGCGCTCGATGGGCGCAAAGTCAAAATCGAAGAGCTGCTTGAAGACGGCAAAGTCAGCCAGTGCGAAGTGATTGACGCTGCCGTTGCTTGCGCCGTTTCTTTCGCAGGTCAGGGAGAAGCTGTTCTCGTTGGTGAGCAGCAGAAAGGTCAGGTAATCATGCCACAGGTTGCGGTCGAAGCCATAGAGCGTCGCCAGATCCAGCAGACGCTTGACCTGCCTGTAGATGCGCGAAACAAGCACATCCTTTTCGCAGGCGTTGTGGGCGTAGTCGGCAAAAATGCCGGAAAGCTGCATGAGGATGCTGTCCTCGCCGATATTGGAGTACAGCAGCAGCCGAGCTATCACTTGATGCATGTCCGCGCCTCTTTTACAGCCGTGCGATAACCGCGTCGGTCATTTCCGTGCAGGTGAGCGGCGTGACGCCCGAATTGCCGGCGATGTCTGCCGTTCGCAGACCATCCGCAAGCACCTGATCGATTGCCTTTTCGATGCAGTCCGCCTCTTCGCCCATGTCGAAGGCGTACCGGAGCATCATGGCGGCGGACAGGATGGTGGCGATGGGGTTCGCCTTGTTCTGACCGGCGATATCCGGCGCAGAGCCATGAATCGGCTCGTACAGGCCGCGCGTTGTCGCCCCGAGGGACGCGCTCGGCAGCAGACCGATGGAGCCGGTAATCTGGCTTGCCTCATCGGAGAGGATGTCGCCGAACATGTTGCTCGTCAGGACGACGTCGAACTGGCTCGGACGGCGAACAAGCTGCATGGCTGCGTTGTCCACCAGCATATCGGTGACGGTCACGTCCGGATATTCCTGCGCGATGCGGTGCACGGTTTCGCGCCACAGGCGGGAGGTTTCCAGCACGTTCGCCTTGTCGATGGAGATGACGTTCCTGCGGCGTTTGCGTGCAGCCTCGAACGCGGCGCGGGCAATGCGCTCAATCTCCATGACGCTGTAGCGCTCGGTGTCGTATGCTTCCGGACCGTACTGCCCTTCGCGGCGGCCGCGCTCGCCGAAGTAGATGCCGCCGGTCAGCTCGCGCACCATCATCAGGTCGAAGCCCTGCGCCACGATGTCGCTGCGCAGCGGACAGGCCTCCTTCAGCGCCGGATAAAGCCGCGCCGGTCGGAGATTCGTGTACAGCCCCATGGCGGAGCGGATGCCGAGCAGTCCCTTTTCGGGGCGCATGCTTGCCGGCAGCGTGTCCCACTTGGGTCCGCCGACCGCGCCCAGCAGCACGGAGTCGGACGTCAGACAGCCGTCAATCGTCTCCTGCGGCAGCGGACTGCCCTTTTCATCAATCGCCGCGCCGCCGATTAAATAGCGCGTGAACGTGAACGTGTGATCGAATTTCGCCGCGACAGCCTCCAGCACCCTGACGGCGCCGTCGACGATTTCCGGACCGATGCCGTCGCCGCGCAGCAATGCGATGTGCTTCTCCATCTCACTTCGCCTCCGATGCCTGACGAGCCTTCAGGTAAGGCAGAAGACCGCCGTGCGCAATAATTTTCCGGATAAAGGGCGGAAATGCCGCCGCATGATAGGTCTTACCGGTCGTTTCATCCCGGATGACGCCGGATGCAAAATCAACGGAAACCTGATCGCCGTTTGCAATTTCCGCAGCCGCCTCGGGGCATTCCAGAATCGGGAAGCCGATGTTGATGGCGTTGCGGTAGAAGATGCGCGCAAAGCTCGGCGCGATGACGCACGATACGCCGCAGGCGCGGATGGCGATGGGCGCATGCTCACGCGAGGAGCCGCAGCCGAAGTTCGCACCGCCGACGATGATGTCGCCCTGCTGCACCTTCTGGGCAAACGTCGGGTCGATATCCTCCATGCAGTGCTTGGCGAGCTCCTCAGGCGAGGGCGCGTTCAGGTATCGGGCAGGAATAATGACGTCCGTATCGACGTTGTCGCCGTATTTGTAGACCTTGCCGCTGCCCATGTCACAGCGCCTCCTTTGCGATGTCGTTCGGGTCTGCGACGCAGCCCATGATGGCGGATGCCGCCGCGACCGCCGGAGAAGCAAGGATGACCTCGCTCTTGACGTGACCCATGCGGCCGACAAAGTTGCGGTTCGTTGTGGCGACGGCGCGTTCACCCTCGCACATGCAGCCCATATGACCGCCGAGGCACGGACCGCAGGTCGGCGTAGATACGGCGCAGCCTGCCTCGATGAAGATTTCCGTCAGACCCTCGCGGATGCAGTCCAGCGAAACCTGCTGGGTCGCCGGAATGACGATGCAGCGCACGTTCTCGTGCACATGATGCCCCTTGAGGATTTCCGCCGCCTGACGCAGGTCGCTGATGCGCCCGTTCGTGCAGCTGCCGATGACGACCTGCTGAATGGGCATCCCCTTGACCTCGCCGACCGTTTTTGTATTGCTGGGCAGATGCGGCAGCGAAACGGTGGATTCAAGCGCGGAGAGGTCAATTTCGACCGTGCGCTCATATTCCGCGTCCGCGTCCGCCTCGAACGCCTTCCACGGGCGGCTCACGCGAGAGGAAACATACTCGATCGTCTTGTCATCCACCGGGAAAATGCCGTTCTTGCCGCCTGCCTCAATCGCCATGTTCGCGATGGTGAAGCGGTCATCCATGCTCAGGCTGCCGACGCCCTCGCCGGTGAACTCGATGCTCCTGTACAGCGCGCCGTCCACGCCGATGAGCCCAATCAGGTGCAGGATAACGTCCTTGCCGGACACGTACGGGCGCAGCTTGCCGGTCAGCACCACCTTGATGGCGCTTGGCACGCGGAACCAGTTTTCACCCGACGCCATGCCTGCCGCCATATCGGTCGAACCGACGCCGGTCGAGAACGCACCGAGCGCGCCGTAGGTGCACGTGTGGCTGTCCGCGCCGATAATCAGCTCGCCGGGCGCAACAATGCCCTTTTCCGGCAACAGCGCATGCTCAATGCCGACCTGTCCGACGTCGAAGAAGTGCGAAATGTGATGCTTCTGCGCGAAATCACGCGCCGTCTTGCACAGCTGTGCGGACTTGATGTCCTTGCAGGGCGTATAGTGGTCGAGAACAATGGCGATTTTGTCCCTGTCGAACACATGGTCAAAGCCGGCCTTCTCGAACACGCCGACCGCAACAGGGGTCGTGACGTCGTTGCCAAGCACCAGATCGAGCTTTGCCTCGATGAGGTCGCCGGGCTTCACGCTGTCAAGTCCGGCATGCGCGGCAAGAATTTTCTGCGTCATGGTCATGCCCATGTGTCAGTTCGCCTCCTTCGCTCTCTTCGCGGCATATGCGCGGAGCTTGTTCATGGCACTGATATATGCGCGGACGGATGCCTCGACAATGTTCGTGTGCAGCCCGCGTCCGGAGAAGGTGCGGTTGTCGCAGCTGAGCTTGACGGACACATCGCCCATGGTATCCTTGCCGGGAGAAATCGAATTGATGCGGTAGAGGTCGAAGGTGTGCTCGACAGGGCGGATAATCTGGTCAATCGCCTCGAACGCCGCGTCAACAGGACCATCGCCGGAGCAGACCGCTTCAAACTGCTGTCCATCCAGCTCAAGCCGCACGACAGAGGTCGACGTCGTCATGTTGGACGTATGCACGGCGAACCATGCCAGCCTGTAGCCATCCACCTCGGTTTCATCTGCCGTGGCGGAATGCGTAACAATGGCGAGAATGTCCTGATCGGTGACGTTCTTCTTCTTGTCGCACAGGCGCTTGAATTCCTCAAAGCAGCTTGCCAGCTCCTCCTCATGCAGCTCATAGCCCATTTCCTTGAGCCGCGCGGCGAAGGCATGCTTGCCGGAGTGCTTGCCCAGCACGAGGTTATCCATATGAATGCCGACGGATTCCGGCGTCAGAATCTCATACGTCTTCTTGTTGGCGAGCACGCCGTGCTGATGGATGCCGCTCTCATGGCGGAAGGCATTCACGCCGACAATCGGCTTCGTCAGCGGCGCGCTCTGACCGATGATGTTATAGACGGTCTTGCTGGCACGGGCGATTTGCGTCGTGTCGATGCGGCAGGGCATGTCGCCGAAGATATCGGGACGCGTGCGCATCGCCATGACGACTTCCTCCATCGCGGTATTGCCTGCACGTTCGCCCAGACCGTTGATGGTGCATTCAATCTGCCGTGCGCCGCCGAGCACGCCTGCCAGCGAGTTCGCGACCGCCATGCCCAGATCGTTGTGGCAGTGCACGGAAAACTCCACCTGATCGCTTTTTTCCACACCCGCCATCACGTCCTCAATCAGCTTGCGCATCTCATCCGGCGTGGTATAGCCAACGGTGTCAGGGAGGTTAATGACAGTCGCGCCGTTCCGGACCGCCTCATTGACGACGCGAATCAGAAAGTCCGTATCCGAGCGCGTCGCGTCCTCGCAGGAGAACTCGATGTTGCTCGTGTACTTCTTTGCATGTGCGACCATCGCACCGGTACGCGCCACCACCTGCTCCGGCGTCATTTTCAGCTTATACTCCATATGGAGCGGCGATGTCGCAAGGAACACGTGAATGCGCGGATCGACGGCGTTCTTGACGGCCTCCCACGCGCAGTCAATGTCCTTCTCCGTGCACCGCGCAAGCGACGCGACCGAGCAGTCCTTCACTGTTTCCGCGATGGTCTTGACGCTCTCGAAGTCGCCCGGCGAGGAAATGGCAAAGCCTGCTTCAATGACGTCCACCTTCAGCCGCTCAAGGCACTTCGCGACCTCAATCTTCTCCTTGAGGTTCATCGAGCACCCCGGCGACTGCTCCCCGTCGCGCAGCGTCGTGTCAAAAATCTTAATCTGTTTCATGAGCGCGGAACCATCCTTTCAAACAGTCCGGGACTGTACTATTGAATCATACAAGCGTGCATCCGAAGGGGTCAAGGGGGCGACCGGAAAGCCCCTTGCTCGTTCCGCAGAGCGAAATCTCTGCCTCAGATAGCAATCTTGTCGCATGGAGCAAACAAGTTAATAATCCATCTTCCAGAGGGCTTTGCGGTCGCCCTCTGGACTCCTTCGCAGTGCTCTCCCTTGTGAGTTGATTTGTAATGGAACTGTATAATTTTGTTCCACACAAAGTCAACTTTGGGAAATCCGAAGGGTGCAGGGGCGACCGGAAAGCCCCTGCTCGCTCCGCAGAGCGAAATCTCTGCCTCAGATAGCAATCTTGTCGCATGGAGCAAACAAGTTAATAATCCATCTTCCAGAGGGCTTTGCGGTCGCCCTCTGGACTCCTTCGCAGTGCTCTCCCTTGTGAGTTGATTTGTAATGGAACTGTATAATTTTGTTCCACACAAAGTCAACTTTGGGAAATCCGAAGGGTGCAGGGGCGACCGGAAAGCCCCTGCTCGCTCCGCAGAGCGAAATCTCTGCCTCAGATAGCAATCTTGTCGCATGGAGCAAACAAGTTAATAATCCATCTTCCAGAGGGCTTTGCGGTCGCCCTCTGGACTCCTTCGCAATGCACTCCCATGTAAGTTGTTTTGTAGTGAAGCTATTTCATTTTGTTCCACACAAAGCCAACTATGGGGAATCCGAAGGGGTCAAGGGGGCGACCGGAAAGCCCCCTTGATCGTTCCGCAGAAGCGAAATCCCCTATTTATTCCAAAATAGCGCCCTTATCCGCTGAGGAAACCAGCTTCGCGTAGCGCGCCAGATAGCCGGTTTTGACCTTCGGTTCGGGGCAAACCCATGCCGCACGGCGCTTCGCCAGCGTATCCTCATCCACCTTCAGCTCAATCCGGCAATTCGGGATATCAATCGCGATGCGGTCGCCCTCTTCCACCAGCGCAATCAAGCCACCCGCAGCCGCCTCGGGGCTGATGTGCCCGATGGACGCGCCTCTCGTTGCGCCGGAGAAGCGGCCATCCGTCAGCAGGGCGACGCTTTCGCCCAGACCCATGCCGCAAATCGCCGAGGTCGGATTAAGCATCTCGCGCATACCGGGACCACCCTTCGGCCCTTCATAGCGGATGACGACAACGTCGCCCGGCACAATCTTCTTGGCGTAAATCGCGGCGATGGCGTCCTCCTCGCTGTCGAACACGCGTGCAGGTCCCTCATGCACCATCATTTCCGGCGCAACGGCGCTCTGCTTCACGACGCAGCCATCCTTCGCAAGGTTGCCCTTGAGCACGGCAATGCCGCCGTTGGTGGAATACGGGCGATCAATCGGACGGATGATGTTCTCATCGCGGTTGACGGCGCCTTCGAGGTTCTCCGCCATGGTTTTGCCCGTGCACGTCATCACGGACGTGTCCAGCAGGTTCTTCTTCGTCAGCTCCTTCATCACCGCGAGGACGCCGCCAGCGCGGTCGAGATCCTCCATGAACGTGTCGCCTGCCGGTGCGAGGTGGCACAGGTTCGGCGTATGCGCGGAGATGTCGTTGGCATGGTCAAGGTCGATGGTCACGCCGGCTTCATGGGCGATGGCGGGCAGATGCAGCATCGTGTTGGTGGAGCAGCCCAGCGCCATGTCAACGGTTTCGGCGTTGTTGAAGGCGGCAGGAGTCATGATGTCACGCGGGCGGATGTTCTTTTCCACCAGCGTCATAATCTGCATGCCGGCCTTCTTGGCAAGGCGCAGGCGCGCGGAATACGGTGCGGGAATCGTGCCGTTGCCCGGCAAACCCATGCCGAGCGCCTCGGTCAGGCAGTTCATGGAGTTTGCGGTGTACATGCCGGAGCAGCTGCCGCAGGACGGGCATGCGTTTTCCTCGTAATTGCGCACGCCGTCGTCATCGAGCGTACCGGCCTTGAACGCGCCGACCGCCTCGAACATGTGGCTCAGGCACGTGCGGCGGCCATCGGTCAGGTGACCGGCGAGCATCGGACCGCCGGAAACGAAGATGCAGGGAATATTCAGGCGCGCCGCAGCCATCAGCAGACCGGGCACGTTCTTATCGCAGTTGGGGATCATGACGAGACCGTCGAACTGGTGCGCAATGGCCATCGCCTCGGTGGAATCGGCAATCAGATCACGCGTGACGAGGGAATACTTCATGCCGACATGCCCCATGGCGATGCCGTCGCAGACTGCAATGGCCGGGAACACAATCGGCGTGCCGCCTGCCGCGCGAACACCCGCCTTCACCGCATCAGCGATTTTGTCGATGTTCATGTGACCGGGCACAATCTCGTTATAGGAAGAAACAACGCCGATGAGCGGCTTGCGGATTTCCTCGTCAGTCAGACCGAGCGCGTAGAGCAGGGAACGGTTCGGGGCGCGTTCAACGCCGTTTTTGATGTTTTCAGACAGCAATGTGATTCCCTCCTGATGTTATGTTGATGATTTTTTCTTGTGAGCGCTGTGACCGGGTCATGCCCCGGCGTTAGCGGCAGGGCAGCAGAAGGATGGAAGCATTCTTCTGCTGCCGGGATGTCAAAGGCATCCGTTTTGGATGTTTTTTTCCGCAGACTTCCCAGAGGGCTTTGCGCTCGCCCTCTGGACTCCTTCGCATTGCTCTCCCATGTAAGTTGATTTGTAATGAAACCATATGATTTTTACTGCACACAAAGTCAACTATGGAAAATCCGAAGGGTGCAGGGGCGACCGGAAAGCCCCTGCATTCAGGCTTCCCAGAGGGCTTTGCGGTCGCCCTCTGGACTCCTTCGCAATGCACTCCCATGTAAGTTGTTTTGTAGTGAAGCCATTTAATTCTGCTGCACATAAAGTCAACTATGGGAAATCCGAAGGGTGCAGGGGCGACCGGAAAGCCCCTGCGTTCAACTTCCCAGAGGGCTTTGCGGTCGCAGACTTCGTCTGGTTTCTGTCTGGACTCCTTCGCATTGCGCTTTTCCCGACTTGACTTCAAACTTACTTCCAGAGGGCTTTGCGCTCGCCCTCTGGACTCCTTCGCATTGCTCTCCCATGTGAGTTGATTTGTAATGGAACTGGTTGATTTTTGTTTCACACAAAGTCAACTATGGGAAATCCGAAGGGTGCAGGGGCGACCGGAAAGCCCCTGCATTCAGGCTTCCCAGAGGGCTTTGCGGTCGCCCTCTGGACTCCTTCGCAATGCACTCCCATGTAAGTTGTTTTGTAGTGAAGCTATTTAATTTTGCTGCACATAAAGTCAACTATGGAAAATCCGAAGGGGTCAAGGGGGCGACCGGAAAGCCCCCTTGATGCCGTTCCGAAGGGGTTCAGGGGCAGAGTCCCTGATCAATTAGAAGCATTGTCAAGATTGGCGTCGTTCTTCCAGAGCATCTGCTCGCGGAGCTGCTTGCCGATGATTTCCATCGGGTGCTTTGCAAGAGCATCGCGGTGGCTGTTGAAGAAGCAGCGACCATTCTTGTTCTCGGCAATCCACTTGCCGGCGAAGGTGCCGTCCTGAATGTCGTTGAGGACAGCCTTCATGTTGGCCTTGGTCTGCTCATAGGGCAGGACGCGCGGACCGGACACGTACTCGCCGTATTCCGCGGTATCGGAGATGGAGTAGTTCATCGCCGCGACGCCGCCCTTGTTGATCAGGTCGACAATCAGCTTCATCTCGTGGATGCACTCGAAGTAAGCATTTTCGGGCTCGTAGCCGGCCTCCACCAGCGTCTCGAAGCCGCAGCGCATCAATTCGACAATGCCGCCGCACAGCACAGCCTGCTCGCCGAACAGGTCGGTCTCGGTCTCGTCGTGCATGGTCGTCTCCATGATGCCGGCACGCGCGCCGCCGATGCCTGCAATGTACGCCAGTGCGGTGTCAAGGCAGTGACCGGATGCATCCTGCTCCACAGCGACGAGGCACGGCACGCCCTTGCCGACAACGTAGGTGCTGCGGACGGTGTGACCGGGACCCTTCGGGGCAGCCATGAACACGTCAACGCCCGCCGGCGGAACAATCTGCTGATAGCGGATGTTGAAGCCGTGCGCGAAGGCAATCGCCTTGCCCTCGGTCAGGTAGGGCGCGATGTCCTGCTTGTACATGTCCGCCTGCTTCTCATCGTTGATCAGAATCATGATGATGTCAGCCTTCTGCGCCGCCTCCGGCACCGTCATGACATCGAAGCCATCCTTCACGGCGACGGGCCAGCTCTTGCCGCCCTTGCGCAGTCCGACAATGACATCAACGCCGGAGTCGCGCAGGTTCAGCGCGTGCGCATGTCCCTGAGAGCCGTAGCCGATGACGGCGACGGTCTTGCCGGTCAGCTTGTTCAGGTCGCAGTCTTTTTCATAATACATTTTTGCCATAGTCGTACTCTCCTTTTACTTTGGTCTGTTCGTCAATGGTAAACTGTCCGCGTTCCAGTGCGATCATGCCGGTGCGCACCAGCTCGAGGATTCCAAACTCCCGAAGGAGGTTTTGGATGGCTTCAGCCTTGCTCTCATCGCCAATGACAGCAAGGGTCAGGGACGCCACGGAGACGTCGATGATGGCGGCGCGGAAGATGTTGGCGATCTGGATGACTTCATTGCGCGTCTCGCTCGTTGCGGCGTTGACCTTGATCAGCACCAGCTCGCGCCGGATGGCGTGCTCGGCATTGAGCGTCTTGACGGAATGAACGCAGATCAGCTTCCGCAGCTGGGAGGAAATGAGCAGCGTCTGCTCGTCGCTGGCGAGGATTTCGATGGTGATGCGGGAAACGGTGGGATCATCCGTCGTGCCCACGGCAAGAGACTCGATGTTGTAGCCCTTGCCGGAGAAAAGCCGCACCACGCGGGAAAGGACGCCGGCCTCGTTGTCCACCAGGACGGCGAGTGTTTTGCGTGCCGTGGGATTCATGGGGTCTGCCTCCTTTCGTTAATTGAGCATAAATTCGGTGATATGACTGCCGCCGCCGACCATCGGGCGAACCTTCTCGTCGATGTCGATGACGCAGTCAATGATGTAGCCGTGCCCGCAGTGGAGCGCCTCGGTGATGGCCTCCTCCAGCTCCTGCTGGTTGTGGACGCGTCGTCCGGACAGCCCGTAGGCCTCTGCAAGCTTCACAAAGTCGGGCGCACGGTCAAGGGTGGTCGCCTCGTAGTGCTGCTGGTAAATCAGCGTCTGCCACTGGCGGACCATGCCCAATGTGCCGTTGTTGAACAGCACGTTGATGATCGGCAGCTTGTAGTACTGCTCGGTCGCCAGCTCGTTGCAGTTCATGCGGAAGCCGCCGTCGCCGGTGATATGCAGGACGACCTTGTCCGGATGGGCGACCTGCGCGCCGATCGCAGCGCCCAGTCCGAAGCCCATCGTGCCGAAGCCGCCGGACGTGAGCAGCTGCCCCGGATAATCGAAGTGGAAGTGCTGAATCGCCCACATCTGATGCTGACCAACGTCGGTCGCGACGATGGTGTCCTGCGGCGTGAGCCTTGCGAGCGAGGAAAGCACCTGGCTGGGCGTGAGGTGGTCGTCCGTGGCGTCGTATTCCGTCTCCGTCTTGAAGGAGAAGACGTATTGCTTCCACTCGTCATGGTTCATGCCCGGCACGCGCTCCAGCAGCAGCTCCAGCACGCGCCTTGCATCGCCGATGATGTGGTGATCGGTCTGCACGTTCTTGTTAATTTCGCTGCGGTCGATGTCAATCTGGACGATTTGGGCGTTGCGCGCGAAGGTCGCGGGCTTGAGCGCGACGCGGTCAGAGAAGCGGCAGCCGACGGCAATCAGCAGGTCGCACGCGTCAACCGCCATGTTGGACGCCTGCGAGCCGTGCATGCCAATCATGCCGGTCGTCAGGGGATTGCGTCCGCGGAAGCCGCCGGCGCCCATCAGCGTGATGGCAACCGGCGAATCGATGCGGTTCGCCAGCGCCTCAAATTCGCGGTGCGCACGGGCGCGGACAACGCCGCCGCCGCAAATCAGCAGCGGCTTCTTCGATGCGGCAATCATGTCCACAAGCTTGTCGATGTCGCGGTGGTCCGGTTCAGGCGCCTTGAAATCCTGACTGGAGCGCTTAATCAGCTTGCCGAGGCGGCCGGTCGTGCCGTGAACGCTGCGGGGAAGCGGCTCGTATTCCGTCTTTTCGGCAGTGACATTCTTGGGGATGTCAATCAGCACGGGACCGGGGCGACCGCTGCGCGCAATGGCGAAGGCCTCACGGACGACGTCCGCCAGCTCATCAATCGAGCGGACGAGGTAGTTGCACTTGGTGATGGGCATCGTCACGCCGGTGATGTCAACCTCCTGAAACGAGTCCTTGCCCAGCAGGGACGTGCCGACGTTGCAGGTGATGCAGACGATGGGAGAGGAATCCATATAGGCGGTGGCGATGCCGGTGACCAGATTGGTGCAGCCGGGACCGGATGTGGCGAAGCATACGCCGACGCGCCCCGTCGAACGGGCATAGCCGTCAGCGGCGTGGCATGCGCCCTGCTCGTGCGCCGTCAGATAATGGCGGATGCGTCCGTCTGCCTCGTAGTTGTACAGCTCATCGTACACGTTGAGAATGGTTCCGCCCGGATATCCGAAGATGGTATCGACGCCCTGTTCGACAAGGCATTCCATCAGGATTTTCGCGCCGGTACACTGCATGTGAGAACCTCCTTTGCGGTGATGCGGCATCATTGCCGCCGGATTATTTGCCTTAGCGTATGAAAAAGCCTGCCGCCTAAAAGTCAGGCTGCAGGCTTGCAAGAGCTTGTCCATCCAATCGGTCTTTCCTGCGCCTTTGCAGGTGTTCAGGGGAAAGAACCTCAGCAGATATGGCAGAACTGGCAACGCAGAGCAGAACTTTCAGCGTGTGAGAACGGCTTCGTCAGAATAAGTCGTACCAGCAGGCTAATCAGCAGTGCGATAATAACCAGTAGTGCCAGAACTGCGATCATGGCGGTTGCTCCATCCTTTCATCAGGTTTACATCAAAAATTGTAGCACACATAGGGATGGATGTCAATGTTTTTTCAATGTTCTTCAGGGATCGTTCGGCAAAAGCCTGAACAATCGGGATGATTACAGAAAAATCATACGGTTTGCAGAAATTACGGAAATCAAAATCAGTGATGAAATCATAAATAAAATCAGGAAAAATAAGGATGATTATCAAACGCAGTGCAAAAATCAGGCAGAATATGTGGAAAGTGTGCCATTGCGTCGGAGTGCCTGTAATCCCGACCAGATAGTATGAAAACGGACGAAGTCCGCAGGAAAACGGGCGAGGGCCGCAGAAAGAAGAAAAGGACAAGGAGGATGCAGCCATGAAGCAAACAGAGAATACGGCGATTGTGCTCCGCTATGCCAATTACCGCGATAACGACCGGATGCTGACGCTCTTCAGCCCGACAAAGGGGCGCATCGAGGCGCTTGCACGCGGCTGCCGGAAGCCGAGGTCGCCGATTCTCAACGCGAGTGAGCTGTTCGCGCTGGGCGACTACGAGCTCTATGAGCGCGGCAATCATCTGACGGTCATCAGCGCGGTGCTGACGGAGACGTTCTATCCGCTGCGGGAGGATTTTGACCGGCTGTCTGTCGGGACGTATCTGCTGGGCGTGGTCGAGCGCATCATTCAGCCCGGCGTGCCGGCGCAGGACACCTTCATGCTCCTGCTGTACACGCTGTCGCGCCTGACGTTCTCGCCTCAGCCGTGGCGGCCGCTGGTAACGGGCTTTCTGCTGCACCTGTCGCGGTGCGAGGGCTTTGCGCCGAGGCTGCGCCACTGCGTGCGCTGTCAGCGGACAATCGGCGATGAGGAGTCGATGTGGTTTGACCTGCCGGAAGGCGGACTTGTCTGCCGCGAATGCCATCAGATGCAGCACGTTCCCGTGTCGCACGCGCAGGTGGCGTGGCTGCGGGAGATGATGACGAAGGGCACGTCGAAATGGCTGGATACGCCGGAAATGCAAGCGCCGCTCCGCCTGATGCGCCAGTATGTCGAAATGCGGCTGGATCAGCCCGTGCGCGGCGCAAGCATGCTGCCGAAGGATTAAATGAAAGTAACGCCTGCACACCTTCAATGCGTGTGCAGGCGTTTTGTTATTCTTCCGTCTCGCTGGGAATCAGCGTGGCGAAGTAAATGCAGTCACCCACCTCGCGGCGCTTGGGGTTGGACGGGGAATTGATCTTCTCGTTGTTGAGTATGACCGTGCAGGAGGAGCCGCCGTCTAAGTTGTAGGCGTTTTTCAGCCCGAACGCCGCGGCAAGCTTGGCTGCGCCGGCAAGGTCAAAGCCCACGGACTTGGGCGAAACGCTTTCCGGGCCCTCGGTGCAGATAATCACAAACTCCATCGGGTTGATCTGCCCGAAAATCATGCGCTGCGCGAGCGTCTTGGGACCGTTGTCGAGGCGGCGGTCAAATTCCTCGCGGACGACGCCGTCAATCACCAGTCCGGGACCGAAGCAGAAGGCATGCGCGACCGTTCCGCCGGCTTCAAGGTACGCGTTCCACTTCTCGCGCGTCGTCGCCTGAATGATGTGCATCTCACCCTCGGTGTCAATGACCATCGTGTCGCGGTACTCGCAGATGTATTCGCGCAGCTTCTTCGTGTTGCGGTAGACGATGCCCTGGCTGTGGTAAATGAAGTAATCGCCGTTGATGGCAAGGACGGCGTTTTCACGCTTCGCCATCTTCTCCACGCGCGCGGTGTACTTGGAGGGATACGGGTAAGCCAGCGCCGTGCGCACCTGCGTCGGATCGGTGATCTTGACGTAGATCGTCATGACGGTCGTCGTGCCGTCGCCGGGCTCGTCCATCTGAACGATGTCCTGCGTCCAGTAGGTGGTTTCGATGCGGATGTCGAGCGAGTCGTCATGATACCCCGCCTGATCCGGCAGATAATTGTCCTGATTCGGCGCATAGGGCGCCGCAAGCATCTTCTTGCCTGATTCATCCAACCACGGCAGCGGATCGTAGCTTGCCGTTTCCGCAAGCGCGGGACAAAGCAGAGAGAGCAGCAGACACAGCACCAGCATAAACCGTAATTGTTTCATCATTGGCATCCTTTCGTGCTCGATTATCGAAAATCAGAAGCGCATCCGCTCCTCGATGTAGCTGCGCAGATCCTTGAGCGCCACGCGTTCCTGCTGCATGGTGTCGCGGTCGCGAACGGTGACAGACTGCGTCTCCTCGGTCTCGAAGTCCACGCAGATGGTGAACGGCGTGCCGATTTCGTCCTGACGGCGGTAGCGCTTGCCGATGGAGCCGGTCTCGTCGTAGTCCACCGGGAAGTACTTCGACAGCTCCGCGTGAATGTCGCTTGCCAGCGCGCCCAGCTTGTTCTTCTGCAGCGGCAGGACGGCAGCCTTGTAGGGCGCAAGCGCCGGATGCAGGTGAAGCACCGTACGGACGTCGCCGCCCTCAAGCTCCTGCTCCTCGTAGGCATTGCACAGGAACGCCAGCACTGCGCGGTCAACGCCCAGCGACGGCTCGATGCAGTACGGGATGTACTTCTCGTTCGTGACCGGGTCGAGGTACTCCAGCGACTTGCCGGAATGGTTCTGATGCTGCGTCAGGTCATAATCCGTGCGGTCCGCGACGCCCCAGAGCTCGCCCCATCCAAACGGGAACAGGAACTCGAAGTCCGTCGTCGCCTTGGAATAGAACGCCAGCTTTTCCGGCTCATGGTCGCGCAGGCGCAGGCTCTCCTCCTTGATGCCCAGCGAAAGCAGCCAGTCCCGGCAGAAGGAGCGCCAGTAATCGAACCACTGCAGATCCTCGCCGGGCTTGCAGAAGAATTCCAGCTCCATCTGCTCAAATTCACGCACGCGGAAAATAAAGTTGCCGGGCGTGATTTCGTTGCGGAAGGACTTGCCGATCTGTGCGATGCCGGCAGGGAGTTTCTTGCGCGAGGAACGCATGACATTCGCGAAGTTGACGAAGATGCCCTGCGCCGTTTCCGGACGGAGGTAGATTTCGTTTTCAGGCGTTTCCATGACGCCCGCATGCGTCTTGAACATCAGGTTGAACTGGCGGATGCCGGTGAAGTCCTTCTTGCCGCACTTCGGGCAGACGATGTCATGGTCGCGGATGTACGTTTCCAGCTCTTCGTTTGTCCAGCCGTCGCCCGTTTCCGCGCCGCCGGTGAAGTCCTCAATCAGCTTGTCGGCACGGTAACGCGCCTTGCACGCCTTGCAGTCCATCAGCGGGTCATTGAAGCCGCCGACATGGCCGGACGCCACCCACACCTCGCGATTCATCAGGATTGCGCAGTCCAGCCCGACATTATACTTGCTTTCCTGCACAAATTTCTGCCACCATGCCTTTTTGACATTGTTCTTGAATTCAACGCCCAGCGGACCATAGTCCCATGTATTCGCCAGACCGCCGTACAGCTCGCTTCCGGCAAAAATCAAGCCCCGGTTTTTGCAGAGCGCAACCAGCTTGTCCATCGTTAACGCTGCCATTGATGCATCCTCCTGTGTTGTGAAAAATACCACATATAATGATAGACGCAACGCTGTGTTTTGTCAAGGGCAATACCGCGCAAACAGGGCAATCCGATGAACGGCGAATTTTGTGCGGCGCTGCCCTGATTTTCCGCCTGCCATGCAGGTTTCCTCCCAGCCTCTGCCAGTCGAATTGGCAGCCATCCATACAAAAAAAGCAGGTCGTAAAGCCTGCTTTTATTTTTTGCGGATTTTGGCGGTGAAGGGCGATGGAAAAGAAAAAACACCACACCCCTACCATTTGGTAAGGGTGTAGTGCTTTCAAAGCGTGGCAAAATTCGGGTAAGTATGTTTCAGACCCCTACCATCTGGTAAGGGTGTAGTGCAATGGATTTCAAATGGGGTAGCATTCAGCGCCGCGTTTCAGACCCCTACCATCTGGTAAGGGTGTAGTGCTGATCCGCTACACGGTTCCCGGCATAGAAAGAAGTTTCAGACCCCTACCATCTGGTAAGGGTGTAGTGCCACAAAAGACAACGGGAAGACACATATGCCGAGTTTCAGACCCCTACCATCTGGTAAGGGTGTAGTGCAAATCTGCTCGAATCTCGGGACTGGATCGCAAAGTTTCAGACCCCTACCATCTGGTAAGGGTGTAGTGCCTCAAGGGGCTCGGAGAGCCCTCTAAAGGTTGATTTTATTATACTTCAAGGACTTGCGTTTGTCAATACATCCGTGACGATTTTCATCATTTTTACCCCCCAAAATCACGCAAAACGTCACGGATGTGAAGAATTTTCAGCCGCAAAAACCGACCATATTGTCCATGCAGCAGGCAGCGCCTGCCGTTCGGAAACGAGCATGACAGGCGCTGCTTGTGCCGCTTATTTCAGATACGCGTTGCTGCAGTTTCTCAGGTATGTCATCACGTCGTCGTCCGCGCACTGCTCAAGGTGGCGGCGCATCGACTCCGGAACGGTCCTCTGCGCGCAGAAATTGCTGATTTCGCGTGCCATTTGCGTCCTCGCCTGCTCCGCCTTCAGCCCGTTCTTCTCGACTTCCCACAGCAGGTGGTCGGCGAGCATGCTGAAGCTGAAGGTGTACATGGTCACCTTTTCTTTTTCCTTCCGCGTGATGGTCATGGCGCGGTTGTAGTACGCTTCCGCCGCCTTGACGAGGCCAGTCATGCGATACCAGCGGCTGAGGCACCACAGCGTCATGTTGCGCGGATAGCCATCACCCAAATTATCCGCAGCCTCGTTCCTGATATCGTCCTTGAAGGCATTCGACCGCATCAGCGCATCAAACATCTGCTTTCCCTGCGGATTGCCCGCCTGACCCAGCGCGAGCATGACATCCGCATAGTGCCACAGCGGAAACTGCATCGGCGCCTTCGGCTTGCGGTAGACGCAAGCAAGGAACGCATCGAGCGCGCCCTCGTCCGAGGTCTTCAGGTCGCAGACGCGCAGGAGCCAGTCAAGCGCCTCTTCGGGCTTTCCGGCGGCAAGCATCAGCATGCTGCGGTTCTGATACTGCCGCTGCAGGTCGTTCACGGCGGTAAATTCTTCCATCGCAAGTTCAGACGTTATGATTGCCTCGTCCAGCAGCTCCGGATGTTTGCCGACAAGGTTGATGTACGTCTCCAGCTTCACGCCATACGCCTTGCCGAGCAGCTCCGAGCGCAATTCGCCGGTCGAGCCGTCGATCGTGTCAATCATGTTGATGAAATCCTTCGCGTCGGCAAGCTCGTCAATCCGCTTGTTCACCTTCTCCAGCACCGCGTCAAAGGCAAAGCAGCCCTTCAGGCAATTCATCTCACGGATGCAGAAGTTGAAATAATAGTCGATGTGCTCCCACGAATGGTTGATGACGCGAATGTCGTTGTTGCAGCTTTCGAGGTACTCCGTGCATTTTGCGACATCGCCGATGTGGTTGTACAGCGTGATGATATAGAAATTCGTGTCGAAAATCCAGAAGGCGACCTCCTGCGCGAGCGCATCCGACATGTCCCGCAGCCTAAAGAGAAAGTATCTCTTGTAATTCTCGGCGAAGCTGATGCCGGCGCTGAAGAGCCGCCTGTCGATATACAGCCTGATTTGCAGGGCGAGATTCTGGAAGAAAACGGCTCTTTCGGGCACAGAGGCGGCCGCAATGCGCTTGAGCAGCTCCTCATGCAGCTCCTTCACGCCGGACAGTTTCGGCAGCGTGCTGATCTGGTACATCATCTCGCTGTAGCGCCCTTCGGAAAGGAGCTGCTTGAGCTGCGCAACGACCGCGCCCTCGAAAACCTGATAGACATACTGATCCGCATAGAGCGCCTCGATGCGCACGCGGTCATCATCGGTGAACTTCTTCCTGCCGCTGCGGGTGAAGTAAGTGTTGCAGATGATATCCGCGAAATCGAACTGCCTGATTTTGCGCGCGTCGCCAAAGTCCAGCGAATATTCGCACGGCTCGACCTTGGTGCGGTATTTCGCGAGCGCCATCTTTTCCTCCACGCGGCTTTTGTACGCCTCCGGGTCGATGATGCCGCAATTGTCCGCCGTGTTCTTGCGGGTGGCAATCTGCACATTCACCTGCACATCGTCATCGCGATAGGACTGCTTCAATTCGCTGAGCAGCTGAAACAGCCCTTCCGTGAGGATGTTCAGATACGTCACATCGCCGTTGACGACCTGAATCTGCTCGACATTCTGAAAAATGACGAACTGCGCGCCCTCCTTGCGAATTTCCTCAAGCGCGTCAAGGTAACGCTTGTCATAATTTTTGCAGCAATGCACCGGCTCCGGCAGCAGCTTCTGCACGAGCTCGTCCGTCAGCATCCCCTGCCTGCACAGCAATCCGCCCACCAGCGACATATATTTGTATTCTTTGCTGTTCTGCGCGTCATGATCAAAGCTGCCGCTTTCATCGAGAAACAGGTCAAACTTTCTGACTGCCATGCACTTTTCCTCCCAGCCTATGCCAATAGAATCTACAACCATTATATACGAAAAAAAGCAGGTCGTAAAGCCTGCTTTTGCTTTTTTGCGGATTTTGGCGGTGAAGGGAGATGGAAAAAAGCACCCCCTGCCAGATGGTAAGGGTGTAGTGCAAAGCAGAAGTCTGATGAAGTTTCTGATGGCGTTTCAGACCCCTACCAGATGGTAAGAGTGTAGTGCAGAAGCTCCCAAAACCGCCTTTACTGGAGACGGCTCTGGGAGCTTCTGTTGCTCATGTCGCCATCATGAGCGGCAGAATCACCTCCAGAAGGGAGGTGATTGCCATGAAGTTCGACCTCATGGTCGGGCATCGGCAAGTGTTTGCGCTCCACCGGAGGTCCGGTGAGCTCATCTCGTTGGACGAGCTGAAGCATCTGCTTTATGCCTGTCTTGCGGATGATGTAGCGGTAACGCTATGCATTCATATTACCGATGCCGTTGACCTTACGGACATGCGTGCAGCTTTTGCCAAGCTGTACGTTGTCCTCGCGTTCGGCCTTTGTACGAAGGCTTGGCGCGTCGAGGTAAACCATTGGTAACACCAATAATATTATACCACACGCCGTTGCGGAATGCAAGCGTGTGGTATAAATTCCCTTCAAAAAATAACCAAGAAAGTTTCAGACCCCTACCATTTGGTAAGGGTGTAGTGCACTAGCGAAAACCGTGAAACTGTGATGTGGAGTTTCAGACCCCTACCATTTGGTAGGGGTGTAGTGCTGTTGGTGAAGTCTTCACTCGTGAAGATAAGTTTCAGACCCCTACCATCTGGTAGGGGTGTAGTGCCCACCCTCGCCGAACAGCGAGTGGCCGACATGGTTTCAGACCCCTACCATCTGGTAGGGGTGTAGTGCAATTTGGGTTATTCGTGGGATTGGGACGAAAGTTTCAGACCCCTACCATCTGGTAGGGGTGTAGTGCTGGAACAACCACCTGGAAATTCTCTCCGAAATGTTTCAGACCCCTACCATCTGGTAGGGGTGTAGTGCTTAACGGTGCAGCGATGGTGGTTTCCTGTAATGTTTCAGACCCCTACCATCTGGTAGGGGTGTAGTGCCCACAAGGGCGACCTCCTGACAACTCCCAAACACAAGGTTTCAGACCCCTACCATCTGGTAGGGGTGTAGTGCGAACAACCCATGCCTGCAAACATGGAAACCAGAGTTTCAGACCCCTACCATCTGGTAGGGGTGTAGTGCAACACGCGATTTCTGTAGGAGCGTTGAGAAGTTTCAGACCCCTACCATTTGGTAAGGGTGTAGTGCTTGTGACGCGTTCGAGATCACCATGGCCCGTGTTTCAGACCCCTACCATTTGGTAAGGGTGTAGTGCACGGAGGTCGTATCTCCAATCTGTCGCTGGGGGTTTCAGACCCCTACCATTTGGTAAGGGTGTAGTGCCTCAAGGGGCTCGGAGAGCCATCTAAAGGTTGATTTTATTATACTTCAAGGACTTGCGTTTGTCAATACATCCGTGACGATTTGCATCAATTTTACCCCCAAAATCACGCAAAACGTCACGGATGTGAATCAATTTCAGCCGCAAAAACCGACCATATTGTCCATGTCGCGCCGCCTCAGAGGAAAAGCAGGTCGTCCGAGAAGAGCTTCATGTCAAAGCCGCTGCCAATCAGCGCCCGCATCCCGCCGAACACCTGCAGGCTCATCGGCAGCGCCTGCACCAGCCCATCCTGCGGCGCGAGCTTGCGAACGGCGGCAATTTCGTTCTCGCTGCTGCTGGTGTTTCTCAGCAGCTTCACATAGACGGACTCCTGCAGCTGCAAAAAGCCGCGCCTTCGCATCTCCTTCCGGAATTTCTGCACCTCTCTGCGCTGCTCGGCGGTCTGCACCGGCAGGTCATAAAACAGCATCACCACGCCTTTCCGGTCATGCAAAGCCAATCACCCCAATCTGCTTGCGTTCGCCGCGCATGGCGTCCATCGCCTGCACGACAAACAGGTCGAGCGCGTCGCCCAGCTTGTATTCCCTGCCATCGAGCCGGCACGTGCATTGCAGGATGCCAATCAGCGCCTTTTTGTACTGCCAATCCAGCTCGCGCCCGATGTTTCCGACGACAATCGCGTCCACCAGCGGACGGAACGGCTCCATCAGGTCGCAGGACAGGTTGACGGGGTTCGTCCGGCTGCAATGGTGAATGCCGATGGCGGTGTTGTAGCCGTGCGCGACGAGCACCCGACTGACCGCCGTGTTGAGAATCGTGTAGCCATAGTTGAGCGCGGCGTTCGTGCTGTCCACCGCGTGACGGACAAAGTCCTCCCCGAACAGCGAGGCAAAATACGCCTTCGCCGCCAGCCCTTCGCGGTTGGTGCTGTCGCCCGTGTGCACATCCTTCGCATAGCTCCGCACGTGCTTCGCGCGCGGGAACGACCGCCGCCCCAGCAATTCCGCCTGCATGTTGATTTTCTGCCGGACAATCTGCCGCCAAAGCGAATCCTTCCGCTTTTCCGTCCATTCCATCTGGTCGAACAGGTGCCCTGCCGCTTCGAGGTGACTGCCGATGGAAATCAGCTGTGCGGACGGCTCATAGCGCTGGTTGCACAGCACGACATTCACGCCCTCCTCCGCCAGCCGCTGCAAAAGCGCAAGGGTGACGCTGCCGGATGGATGCATGATCAGCAAATCGCGCACGTGCTCCAGCGGCACGGCCATTTCCTGTTCTTCATCCCTGATGATGAGCTGCTCATCGCCCAGCTCCAGCCGTTCGTGCCGTTCGATGATGATGGTTCGCCAGCCTGACGTCATGGCAAGGTCCTCCTTTTCAAAAAGAGCCGCCAACCCGATGGTCAGCGGCTCGAAGGCGTTATTCCGGTTTGATGTCGTCCTTGTCCGCCTTGACCGGCGGATAGTTGCGGTCGAACAGCTCGTTAACGGACAGGTTCTTGTACCGCGGCAGGCTGTAGGCGAACGGCACGTTCAGCGCCTTTACCATGTCCTTGCAGTAGGTGTGATGCTTTTCAATTTGCCCGATGTACTCAAGCGACTTGGGATTCGCATCCTCCACCTTATTCCTGCCTTTTTCAATCTGCGCTTTAAACATGTCACTCAGCAACCGCTGCAGCAGATAATGGTACAGCTCGAAGTAGGAATCGAACCGCGCAATGTCGCCGATGTACGAATCCGCATTGCGCACGATGTTCAGGTGGTCGACACAGTTGCGGAATCCCCAGATGAACACCGGGTCGGAATTTGCGAAGTTCTGCTTCATATAGCGGGTGGCACGCCCGTTCAGCGCACCCGCCTCCACGCGCTCCATGGCGTAATCGCGAAGTCGAATTTTCTCATTCGCAAGATTCTTATACTTATCGAAATCATACGTCGCCGCATCACGCTCGACGCAGTGGAACGCGATGAAATAGCGCGAATTGACCAACACGAGGTTCTTCACCAGCAGATGCAGCACCGTCAGGTACAGGCGGACAATCGCCTTTTGACGCTCCTTCTCGATGTTATCCTGCGCGCTGGCGTATCGTGCGTTCGTGCGGACGAGCTCGAAATTCGTGAAGTCCACCTTGGCAATCAGATCCTGAAGGGTATCGCGCATCTTCGGGCTGAACGGCTCCTTCAAATTCAGGCAGCTGTTGTAATAGCGGACAATCTGCGCATCAGGAATGCCCTTGAGCACGTGCGCGACGACCTTCTTGTTCCGCACGAGCCTGCACAGCTTTTCGGGATTGCCGTAGCGTACGAGATACTGGAAGCGCCGCGACTCAATCACGTTGTTGATGATGAAGTTGCGGAAGCTGTTGTCCTTCTTGCCGTCGGACAGCCTCATGCCGCCGTCCTTGCCCAGCATGCCCTCGATGAGCGCTTTGAGCGTTTCCTCCTCCTCCTTGAAGCCAAGCAGGCGCGCCGCGTCATAGAACATCGCCCTCTTTGTCGCCATGTCCGGCTTGGCCATGCGTGCAAAGGCGTTGATGGTGCGCAGCTCGCCGGCGATTTGCTTGCTGCTGGCGAACATCCGGAATTGCGGCAGGAAGGTGCACGGCATCTTGCGCTCCTCCATCAACTGCAGGAAGCTGGCGATGCCCTCGAACTTGTTGATGAGCGTCGTCAGCAGGTCGTTGATTTCCTTGCCGTCCTGGAAGCAGGTCACCAGATACATCAGCTTGCTGAAGCTGGAGACGTTCGCATTGAGCAGGACGCCCTTCAGCACGCTCTCGTCCATCTTGACAGAGACAATGTCCTTGATGCGGCTTCCGCTCAGCTGCGGAACGATGCTCATGATGGCAGGCTTGATATCCGCCCATACTTGCGTGGCGTTTTCGCAGTAGTACCCGACCTTGTCCTCCTCTGTCAGTGCGCCGCGCAGGTTGTTGACCAGCGCATCCGCCTTGTCCGGATGATTGCGGTACCAGTCGAACACGATGAAGTCAAACAGCATATACAGCTTGGAACGGACGCTGTCATACTGTTGACCCTTGAGCGCCGCCGCATTGGGCAGCGTGAGGATGATTTCGCGAAGCGTCTTGATGGAGAAGCCCTGATTCTTGTACTCCTTGCGAACGTTGAAGTCATAGTAATCGCGTGCAAGCTGTTCCCTGCGCTTCGGTTCGGTCACGTTCAGCGCGCCAAAGAGCAGCGGCAGATTCTTCTTGCTTGCCTTCTCCACGAACCCCTTGTTGATGGCGTTGATTTTTGCGGCATAGAGGGCGTTGAGCGCCTGCCTTGCTGCGGGTTGGACCTTTGTGTCCAGCTGATAGATAACGCTGGTGACGCTCGTCCTGCCATGCGCGAGGGAATGGCGGAGTGTGGCGAGCAGCGCAAGCAGGTAATAGCAGCGCTTTTTCTCCGACTCCTCCGTCGGCAGCGCCTTGCCGTCCCTATCCCGCTTGGGCTCCTGGTAGATGACTTCGCCGAAATAGGCGCGGCGGGAAGTGGTCATCAGCTCCTCGAAAAGCGCCTTTGCATTTTCCTGATTCGTCGTCTCCGGATTCATGAAGTTTTCGTACGTCTTTTTTTCAGCGCTCAGCGACTGGAACAGATCCTCAAATTCATCGTCATCGCTGCGGAGCAGGTTGTTGATTTCATAGATGATGTTGTTGATGTGCATGGACAGGATTTTCTCGATATCGAGGATGCTGTAGATGAGCTGAATGTGGATGTTATCCTCGAACTCCCGCCCGAAATACAGCTGCTCGAGCTGCCTGCGAAGCCCGATGAGGTCGTCGCCGGGCCTTTTCTTCTTGGACCAGTTCGGGTCATCCAGCGTTGCGCCATGGGTCATGCGGCCGCTGACGACATAGCCATAGCCGGTTTTGGCTGTCTCCGCAGAAAAGGCGGGCGTCTTCTGCAGATTCTCGATTATGCTGCCACGAACCTCCTTCTCCTGCACCGCGTCATTGCCGCGTCCGAAGGCGGTCATGAGCATCTCGCCCTCGCCGAGCATAAACAGCGACTTGACGCCTGCCGCCTTCGGACCGGACTTTTTGCCGCGCTTCTCAGGCGGATTTTCCGAGAGATACGTCTCAGCGACTTTCTTGGCGGCAGCACGGCGCTTGGCTTCCTCCTGAAGCTTCCGCTGGCACTCCTCTTCCTCCTGAAGCTTCCGCTGGCGTTCCTCTTCCTCCTGAAGCTTCCGCTGACGTTCCTTTTCCTCCTGAAGCTTCCGCTGGCGTTCCTCTTCCTCCCGAAGCTTCCGCTGACGTTCCTTTTCCCTCGCGGCGATTTCCGCAACGGCTTCGTTCTTCCTTGAGGCGTCCTGCGCTCTGCGTTCCTTTGCGTTCTGCTTGTTTTTCATGTGAATGCTCCTCCTCCGTGCTTCCTTAAGCTGATTTCCGTCAAAACACAGCGTGGAAACGTTGCATCAATCCTGCGTCTCTCGTTTCGTTGATGGCTTTGGCTGCGTGTTTTCTCTTCCTTTGTCCTGATGAACTTTGATCGTCCTGAACGGTTTGTATCCATTATACTTTGCGCACATCTGTTTGTCAATAAGTGAAGAAGCCTTCGCATGAATTTTACCGCAGAATCAGCTCTACTTGCAGCGCAACAAATCCGAAGGGTGCGGGCGAGCGTGGGCTTCACCCGTTTTCATGCCCTCCGGTCGTTCCGCAGAAGCGAAAACCATGCGACAAAAAATGCAGCCGCTCGGCATGAGCAGCTGCGCGTTGGTTGCAGGCAAGTCGCCTTCCCTGCCCCCTGCAAGGGCGTTTTCCACCTCGGACATTTGCGGAATTGCGCGTCCCTTCATCCAAGTTCCGCGTGGTGGATGCCGTTTGCGTGCAGACCCTGTACAAATTCCTCCGGCAGGGGTGCGGTGAACGTCAGCCGTTCCCCCGTTGTCGGATGGGTGAAGGACAGCGTGTACGCGTGGAGCATCAGCCGGGGCACCTTCGCGCCCTTTCCGGCGCCGTAAATCGGGTCGCCGCAGACGGGATGCCCGATGGACTTCATATGCACGCGGATTTGGTGCGTGCGCCCGGTCAGGATGTGCACATCGAGCAGCGTGACGCTTCTGCCGCGCTCGAGCACCGTCCAATCGGTGATGGACGGGCGACCCTCGGGATCAATCGCCATCTTCTTGCGATCCTTTTTGCTGCGCGCGATGGGCTGATCGATGCGGCCGCCGTCCTCGCGCAGAACGCCCTCCACCAGTGCGCGATAATGCTTTTCCATCTGCCGCTCCTGCAGCTGACGGCTGAGCGCAAGCTGGCTCTGGTCGTTCTTCGCGACGAGCAGCAGACCGCTTGTATCCTTGTCGAGCCGGTGGACGATGCCAGGGCGAAGCTCGCCGCCGATGCCGCCCAGGTGGTCAAGGTGATGCAGCAGCGCATTGACAAGCGTGCCATCCTCGTTGCCTGCCGCCGGATGGACGACCATGCCGCACGGCTTGAGCACAACGGCGAGGTCGTCATCCTGATAGAGGATGGTCAGCGGAATGTCCTGCGCTTCAGGCTGAGCCGGCTTGGGCGCAGGGATGCGCAAAAGCACCTCCTGCCCGATTCCGACCTTTGCGCCCGCCTTTGTTTCGGCGCGTCCATCGATGGTGACGCAGCCATCCGCCATCAGCGACGCAATCCGCGAGCGCGTCAGCCCCGATGCCTCCGCCAGCAGCACATCGAGCCGCCGACCGTCAGATAGGATTGTCAGCTCACGCGCTCCGTTCATGTCCGTCCTGTCAGTCATGGTCAAGCCTCCAATCCTCGCCCGAAATCAGCAGCCGGAAAATCAGGATAACCGCGCCGACGACAAGCGCCGCATCCGCGAGATTGAACACGGCGAAGCGGAACAGGGTGATATCGAGCATGTCGACGACATAGCCCAGCAGCAGCCGATCGACGGCGTTGCCGAGCGCGCCGCCGAGCATCATCCCTGCTGCAACGCGGCTCCATGCGCTCATGCATCCGCAGAAGTGCCAGAGGAGCACCGCGCCCGCGATGCAGACGGCGGCGGCAATCAGCCCGAGAACAAACGGGTGTCCGCTGAGGAGGCTGAATGCGATGCCGGTGTTTTCGGCGTATATCCAGCGCAGCACGCCGGGAATGAGGGGGCGCTCCGCCGGATTCGCCGCCGCGAGGAGCTTCAGAGCTCTGTCAAGGACAAGGGTCATGGCGGCGGTTGGAAGCCATTGCTTGAGGTGCATGGAAAATCTCTCTTTCCTTTCGGGAATATCGTTCAATTTCAGGAACCTGAAGTGTTCTTTCATTATTTCGCTCTGCGGACGCGACCAGCGGGCAGGAAAACGGACGAAGTCCGCGCTCGCCCTCTGGACTGCTTCGCATTGCGCATCTGAGCAGGTTGATTTGAATTGCAGCTTCTTTTTTTCGCTTTAGACAGCCTGCATACCCAAAGGGGCAAAAGCACGGACAAAGGCTGCGAACGGAATGTCACCGACCTGTGCAGCGTTGCCTTTCATCAGAAGCGCTCAGGTTTGGCTCGAAACGCATGGAGATAGTTCTCCAAAGGAAAGAAACATTCCTTCCTTCCCTGCTGATTTTGGCTTCGATGGGCGATGTACTCCCCGATTTCGTCAACTGCTGTAAAAAGCTTGAAAAAAGCTGAAAAATCAGTCGAAAACACTTGACACGATACATTAGTTATGCTAAACTAACGCTTGCAAATCCCGGAATTAGTTTTATCAAACTAATTCCGATACCCCATACACAGGGAGGTCATGGACATGATGCCGTTGGGCATAGTGGAAAACGGCGATTCGGTCGTAATCGGCAAAATCACCGGACAGGATGAGGTGCGCCAGCATCTGGCGGAGCTTGGCTTCGTTGTTGGCGAACGCGTGACCGTCGTCAACAAGATGGGCGGCAACCTGATCTGCGCGGTCAAGGACAGCCGCATCGCGCTGAGTCAGGCCATGGCCATGCGGGTAATGGTAAGCTGAGGAAGAAAAAGGAGGCAGAGAGCATGAAGACCCTGAAGGATGTCAAAGTCGGTGAAAATGCCGTGGTCGTCCGTCTGCACGGCGAGGGTGCCGTGAAGCGCCGCATCATGGATATGGGGCTGACCCGCGGCGTGGAGGTTCACGTGCGCAAGGTTGCTCCGCTGGGCGACCCGATGGAGCTGACCGTTCGCGGCTATGAGCTGAGCGTTCGCAAGGCTGACGCGGAAATGATCGAGGTTCAGTAATTCTGCATTCCCGAACGATAAAGGAGGCGCCTAAAATGGCGATTACAATCGCGCTCGCAGGCAACCCGAACTGCGGCAAAACGACCATGTTCAATGCGCTGACGGGCTCCCGTCAGTTTGTCGGCAACTGGCCTGGTGTTACGGTGGAAAAGAAGGAAGGCAAGCTCAAGGGCAGCGAGGATATCATCATCCAGGACCTGCCGGGCATTTACTCCCTTTCTCCCTACACGCTGGAAGAGGTCGTCGCCCGTAATTATCTGGTCAACGACAAGCCCGATGCGATCCTCAACATTGTTGACTCCACGTCCATCGAGCGCAACCTGTACCTGACCACGCAGCTGCTTGAGCTGGGTACGCCGATGGTCATCGCGATGAACATGATCGATGTGTCCCGCAAGAACGGCGACAAGATCGACATGAAGAAGCTCAGCGCCGCGCTGGGTGTGGAGATCGTCGAGACGTCCGCGCTCAAGGGTGAGGGCAGCATCAAGGCTGCCGAGCTGGCCGCCGCCGCCGCGAAGAACGGCTCCATGGGCGAGCATCCGCACGTGTTCACCGGCTCGGTGGAGCATGCGCTGGCGCACATCGAGGATCTCGTGGAAGGCAAGGTGGAAAAGCGTTTCCAGCGCTGGTACGCCGTGAAGCTCTTCGAGCGTGACGAGAAGGTCATGGAGGAGCTGAAGCTGTCCGACGATGTGAAGAAGAACATCGAAGAGGTCGTTTCCTCCTGCGAGAAGGAAATGGACGACGACGCCGAATCCATCATCACGAATCAGCGTTACGCCTACATCAACACCCTGATGCAGAACGCCGTCAAGAAGGGCAAGTCGAAGGGCAGCCTGAGCGTGTCCGATAAGATTGACCGCGTTGTCACCAACCGCATCCTGGCGCTGCCGATTTTCGCGGTGATCATGTGGCTGGTGTACTACATCTCCGTGACGACGGTCGGCGCCTTCCTGACGGACTGGACGAATGACACGCTCGTCGGCGAGATCATTCAGGGCAACCTGCAGACGTGGCTGGAAAGCATCAACTGTGCCGACTGGCTGACCGGTCTGATTGTCGACGGCATTGTCGGCGGCTGCGGCGCGGTGCTCGGCTTCGTGCCCCAGATGCTCGTTCTGTTCTTCCTGCTGGCAATTCTTGAGGATGTCGGCTACATGGCGCGTATCGCGTTCATCATGGACCGTATCTTCCGCAAGTTTGGTCTCTCCGGCAAGAGCTTCATCCCGATGCTGATCGGCTCGGGCTGCGGCGTTCCCGGCATCATGGCCTCCCGTACCATCGAGAGCGACCGTGACCGCAAGATGACCATCATGACCACCACCTTCATCCCCTGCGGCGCGAAGATGCCGATTATCGGTCTGATTGCCGCGGCTGTGTTCGGCGGCAGCGCATGGGTCGCAACCTCCGCTTACTTCATCGGCGTCGCCGCGATCGTCGTGTCCGGCATCACGCTGAAGAAGACGAAGCTCTTCGCCGGCGATCCCGCTCCGTTCGTCATGGAGCTGCCTGCGTATCACTTCCCGTCCGGTCGCAACATCTTCCACAGCGTGTGGGAGCGCGGCTGGAGCTTCATCAAGCGCGCCGGCACGGTCATCCTCCTGTCCTCCATTGTGATCTGGTTCGGCAAGTCCTACGGCTGGGCGCCTGCCGCGGATGTGCAGGAAGAAGCGAAGGCCGCTTATGAAATCGAGCTGACCGATTATGAAACCGCGAAGGCTGACTACAACGCCGCTGCAGAGGCCGGCACGCTGGAAGAGGACGCGGAAGAGCCCGAAGAGCCCTCCCTTGCACCCGAAATGGATCGTGCAGCCGGCTCCTGGGGCGCTGTGGAAAACATGGACTACTCCCTCCTTGGCAAGATCGGCAACCCTGTCAGCGTCGTGTTCAAGCCCCTGGGCTTCGGCAACATGCCGTCTACGGTGGCTACCGTGATGGGTCTTGTCGCGAAGGAAGAGGTCGTCGGCGTGCTGGGCGTGCTCTACGGCGCGGATGACGCGTCTGACGTCATCGAGGATGAGGAGATGAGCGAGGACGAGAAGGCAGAGGCGCTGAGCCCGATTTCCGCCGCCTTCGACGAGTCCTCGAACGGTCACGGCCGTCTCGCGGCATATGCCTTCATGATCTTCAACCTGCTGTGCGCGCCCTGCTTCGCGGCCATCGGCGCCATGAAGCGTGAGTTCAACAATGCCAAGTGGACGCTGGCTGCTGTCGGCTATCAGTGCTGCTTCGCCTATGCGATTGCGCTGATCGTCTATCAGCTGGGTCTGCTGTTCAACGGCGTCGGCTTCGGTGTCGGCACGGCTGTCGCCATCCTCCTGCTGGCTGGGCTGGTTTACCTGCTCTTCCGCAAGAATCCGTATGACGACAACCACCTCACCCAGAAGGTCTCTGCCTGACGGAAGTCATCCGCTCGTCTTCTGACCAGGCGTTTCCTGATTTCCTCTTGTGAAGCAGGCAGGGGGATGCGGTTTCTGCATCATCCGCACCTCCCTGCCGCTTCGTGAACAGCGCGGCACGGCTTTTCCTCCACCGAATGCCGCGCAGAAAGGAAACAAATCCATGGCAACAATTCTTGTCGGCGCAGTCGTTTTGCTGATTGTCGGCGCAGTTATCTGGAAAATGGTCAAGGACAAGAAAAGCGGAAGCTCTGCATGCAGCTGCGGCGGTGACTGCGGCAAGTGCAAGGGCTGCCACTGATTTCAGACAACATCCCATAAAACCCCGGCGGGCTTGCACCCTGTCGGGGTTTTAAAATGCTTCAAAAAAGGCTTCCAAGGCATTCTCTCATTTCAGCCGCACAAATGAAATCAGGCGCAGGTCCGAAACGGGCAAAAAAACGGGCGAAGTCCGCGTTGTCCCCTTGCATCCGCCATGAAAATGGTGTATAATAGCACCGTTCAAATGCCCGATTGACGGGGGCAGTGCTTCCCTCTCCCCGCAGAGAGCCGCCGGATGGTGCAAGGCGGCGGGAGACGGCGGTTCTCTTCCACCTCCGGATGGGCGCAGATGATGAATCTGCCGGGTTCGCCCGATACAGCGGTCATTGAGCGGTCTGACGCATGTCAGGCAAACTGGGTGGCAACGCGAGCTTCTCGTCCCGGTCTATTCTGACGGGATGGGCGGCTCTTTTTGTTTCCCGAATACATGAAAGCAGGAGGCATTCAATCATGCTGGATATCAACCTTCTCCGCACCAACCCTGAGCTGGTCAAGGAGAACATCCGCAAGAAGTTCCAGGATCAGAAGCTCGTCATGGTGGACGAGGTCGTCGAGATGGACAAGGAGTACCGCGCTGCCATCCAGCAGGCGGATACGCTGCGCAATCAGATCAAGGTCGCTTCCAAGCAGATCGGCGCCCTGATGGGAAAGGGTCAGAAGGAAGAGGCGGAAAAGGCGAAGGAGCAGGTCGCCGTGTACAAGGCGGATCTGGAAGGGCTCGCCGCCAAGGAGGATGAGCTGCAGGCGGAAATCCGCAAGCGCATGCTCGTCATCCCGAACATCATCGACCCGTCTGTGCCGATCGGCAGGGACGACAGCGAGAACGTTGAAATCGAGCGCTTCGGCGAGCCGGTTGTGCCGGATTTCGAGGTGCCGTATCATGTGGACATCATGGAGCGCCTGCACGGCATCGACCTTGACAGCGCACGCAGGACGTCCGGCAACGGCTTCTACTACCTCATGGGCGACATCGCGCGCCTGCATTCCGCCATCCTCTCCTACGGCCGTGACTTTATGATCAACCGCGGCTTCACCTACTGCATTCCGCCGTACATGATTCACGGCGACGTCGTGACCGGCGTCATGTCCTTCGCGGAAATGGAGAACATGATGTACAAGATCGAGGGCGAGGATCTCTACCTGATTGGCACGTCCGAGCACTCCATGATCGGCAAGTTCATCGACACGATTCTCGACGAGAGCCAGCTGCCGCAGACGCTCACGAGCTATTCGCCCTGCTTCCGCAAGGAGGTCGGCGCGCACGGCATCGAGGAGCGCGGCGTATACCGCATCCATCAGTTCGAGAAGCAGGAGATGATCGTCGTCTGCAAGCCGGAGGAGAGCCCGATGTGGTTTGACCGCCTGTGGCAGAACACGGTTGACTTCTTCCGCACGCTGGACATTCCGGTCCGCACGCTGGAATGCTGCTCGGGCGACCTGGCTGACCTGAAGGTGAAGTCGCTGGACGTGGAGGCATGGTCTCCGCGCCAGCAGAAGTACTTCGAGGTCGGCAGCTGCTCCAACCTCGGCGATGCGCAGGCACGCCGCCTGAAGATTCGCGTCAAGGGCGACGACGGCCGCAAGTACTTCGCGCACACGCTCAACAACACCTGCGTTGCGCCGCCGCGTATGCTGATCGCCTTCCTGGAGAACAACCTGCAGGCAGACGGACGCGTCCGCATTCCGGAAGCGCTGCGCATGTACATGGGCGGCAAGGAATACATCGGCTAAGGGCATCACAGGGAATCGGGTTGCTCTGCCCGGTTCCCTGTTTTTTGAAAATTCCCATGAATTGACCTGAACAAATTCGCCTTCTATTTCGTCTAATATTTCGGAATAGTTTTTTCAGGAGGTACATGCCCATGCATCGCATTTTCCGCCGTCCGGCGGCGCTTCTGCTGTCCGGCATGATGCTGCTTTCCCCGCTGACGGCAACGGCTGAGGATTTTGACCTCGGCGATGAGGATGACGTGATTATCCTGACGGATTCCACATCCACCGTTTCCGCCGCAGAGGCGCTTGGCTTTGAGCCGATTCCGTGGGATGTCAAGGTTTCCCCGAACACGCCGAATCAGGCCTGTTATCTGCCGGATAACGCCGGCTATCATGATGATTCCATCGACATTCAGATTGAAGTTACCTACTGGACGCAGGATCTGGAGCAGGTCGATGCGCCCGGCGACGGCACCACGACCGTCATGTCCGCGCACGTGAAGCTGACCGATGTCAGCCAGTTCCGCACGGGCTTCGCCAACAAGTACCCGTCCAAGAACGCACGCCACGTCAACGACATGACGAAGCGCTTCAAGGCGGTCATGGGCATCAACGGCGATTACTGCCTGTACCACGCGCAGGGCATCGTTGCGCGCAACGGTACCATCCTCCGCATGCAGCCGCACAAGGGGCGCGATGAGCTGATTGTCGACATGAACGGCGACTTTCACCTCATCACCAAAACAACGCGGGCGAAGTGGGACGATTACGTGAACAACGGCGGCACCGTGCTGCATGCGTTCTGCTTCGGTCCCGCGCTCGTGGTGGACGGCGTGCCGCTGTCCAATCTGGATGAGGTCAAGCTCGACTGCGGCAAGGCGAAGAAGGCGCAGCGCATCATCATCGGGCAGCTTGGTCCGCTGGAGTACCTCATCATCACCAACGAGGGTCCCGAAAGCACCTCGCCGACCTCCGTCGGCTTTGACCTCGTGCAGATGGCGAACCTGTGCGTTAAATTCGGGCTGGACAACGCCTACAACTTAGACGGCGGTTCGTCCAGCACCATTTCCCTGAACAATCAGAAAATCAACTCGCCCTCCAGCCACAAGAACCGCATGGTCGGCGACTGCATCTGGTTCGCGACGCTCGTCCCGAACGACTGATCAGGCGCATCGGGGATGCACAGCAGTTACTCCTTCTGAGTAGCTGCTGTTTTATTTACCTGTGCTGCGCTGAAAGCGTTCCGCGTATTGCGTCCGCTTCTCTGTTCAGCGCTCATGAGGGCGTGGGTGGGGACATTTGCATTGTCGACTGATGCCGTTTGGTTGGGGCGTTGCCCCAAACCTCAGCAGGGACGCTGTCCCTGCACCCTGCAAGGGACAGGAAACGGGACGATGTCCCCCTTTGAGCCTTTTTCGCGTGCTGCGTTGAGGTGATGTTGCGCGATTCGGGAAAATATGGACCATTTCAGCAACGGGCACAAAAACATTCGCTTTTTTTGTAAAAATCCCTTTTCATAAAGGCAAAATTGCTGTATAATGGAGCGTGGTAATCGTTCATCCACACTGCACCATGCGCCCCGGAATCGACATGATGGAATGAGGTAGATTGTCTGTGACAGACTTTGTAAGCACATGGAATGAAGAATCCTTCCTGACAACACCCGTTGCTCCCCTGGGACTGATCTCCATGCACGGCACTGAGGAAATGGGTGCCAAGGTCAACCAATGGCTGCTGAAATGGCGTAGATTCACCGAAGAAACGCTGCCGGGCGATATGTCCACCACCCCTGGCATGGGGCGTGAGGACTTCCTCGTCCGCTCTGTCTGCCCGCGCTTCGGCAACGGCGAAGGCAAGGGTCTGATTAAGGATTCTGTCCGCGGTCTCGACCTCTTCATCCTCTGCGATGTCGGTGCCTATAACTGCACCTATAATATGTACAGTCAGGAAGTGCCCATGTCGCCCGATGACCATTACATGGATCTGAAGCGCACCATCGCGGCGGTCGGCGGCAAGGCGAAGCGCATCTCCGTCATCATGCCGCTGCTCTACGGCGGACGTCAGCATCGCCGCAGCGCCCGTGAGAGCCTTGACTGCGCCATGATGCTCCAGGAGCTCAACCGCATGGGCGTGAACAACATCATCACGTTTGACGCGCATGATCCCCGCGTGGTCAATGCCATTCCGGAAGGCGGCTTTGAGTCCGTCATGCCCAGCTACCAGATTTTCAAGGCGCTGCTCCGCAAGCGCAAGGACCTGAAGCTGGACAAGGATCACCTGATGATCGTTTCCCCCGATGAGGGCGCGCTCGACCGCAACATCTTCTATGCCTCCGTGCTGGGCGTGGACATGGGCATGTTCTACAAGCGCCGCGATTACACGCGCATCGTCAACGGGCGCAACCCCATCGTCGCGCACGAGTACATGGGCAAGGAGGTCGCCGGCAAGGACGTGTTCGTCGCGGATGACATCCTCTCCTCCGGCGAATCGATGATTGAGGTTGCCCATCACCTGAAGGATCTCGGCGCAAACCGCATCTTCGGCGCTGTGACCTTCCCGCTGTTCACCAACGGCATCGACCTGTACCAGAAGAGCTACGAGGAAGGGCTGATTGACGGCGTCATCTCCACGAACCTCACGTACCGCCGTCCCGAGCTGCTCGAAGCGCCGTGGTTCATCGAGGCGGACATGAGCAAGTACATCTCCTACATCATCGCCACGCTGAACCATGACCGTTCGCTCTCCAAGCTCCTGCTGCCCTCCGACCGCGTCCACAACCTCCTCAAGAAGTACAAGGCGGAGACCGAACCGCAGGCGTAATCCCATCGCCCATTCACCGCGTAAACACCTGGAAACAGCGGCGAAAGCTGCTGCATTCCGCTGCTTGCGCGGTTTTTTTGACGGTAACGGCTGGAAAAAATCCCCCTGAAAGGAAAGAAGAATCCAATGTCCGAACAGAACGCAGAACGCAGCAAAATGCTGGGCACCATGCCCATGCGCAAGCTCGTGCCGACCGTTTCGGTGCCGATTATGGTATCGATGCTGGTGCAGGCGCTTTACAACATTGTCGACGGCATCTTCGTCGGTCAGTATTCCAACGACGCGCTGACCGCCGTGAACCTCGCCATGCCGATTCAGACGCTGATGATCGCCGTATCGACCGGCATGGGCACGGGCATCAACAGCCTGATTGCACGCCGACTCGGCGAAAGGCGTCCCGAGGAAGCCGTTGATGCCGCCAAGCACGGTCTGCTGATTGAGATTGCAGGCTGGGCGCTGTTCGTCATCGTCGGGCTGTTCTTCTCGCGTGCCTACATCGGCATGACGAAACCAGATGAAACGGTGCTGGAAATGGGCGTACAGTACATGCAGATTGTCTGCATCTTCAGCATCGGTCAGTTCCTGTCCATCTGCTTTGAGCGCATGATGCAGGCGACCGGCAACACGAAAATTTCGATGTTCACGCAGCTGGCCGGCGCCGTCACGAACATCATCCTTGACCCGCTGATGATCTTCACGTTCGGCATGGGCATTGCCGGCGCCGCCATCGCGACCGTCATCGGGCAGATGGTCGGCTGCTGCCTCGGCTTCTACCTGAATCAGACGCGGAATGCAGAGCTTCGCCTGACGCGCACAAGCTTCCGCTTCGACTGGAACGCCGTCAAAAACATCATGGTCGTCGGCGTGCCGTCCACCATCATGCAGGCGATTTCGTCTGTCTGCACGACGCTGATGAACATGCTGCTGATGAACATGGGCGCGCTGTACGTCAACGTGCTCGGCGTATATTACAAGCTGCAGTCGTTCGTGTTCATGCCCGTATTCGGGCTGTGCAACGGCATGGTGCCGATTGTCGGCTACAACTACGGCGCACGGATGAAGAAGCGCATCCACGAATGCGTGCGCGTGGCACTGGTGTACGCGCTGGTCATCATGTTCATCGGCATGATGCTCTTCCTGACCGTGCCGCAGCTGCTGATGGCGCCGTTCGACTCCACGCCCGACCATTCCCTGACGGCAGAGGGGTGCATCGCCCTGCGCATCATCTGCTCGCACTTCCTGATTGCCGCGGTCGGCATCACGCTCAGCACGGTATTTCAGGCGGTTGGCAAGGGTACATACAGCCTGATTATGAGCCTGTGCAGGCAGCTGATTGTGCTGCTCCCTGCCGCGTGGGCGCTGTCCTTCTTCGGTGCGAATGCCATCTGGTGGTGTTTCCTGATTGCGGAAATTGTTTCGCTGACGATTTGCCTGATTCTCTATCGCAAATGTGACCGCGAGCTCATCGCCGTTCTTCCGGACTGATCCGAACGGCTTCAGCGCAGCATGGGTCAAAAAAAGGCAGCTGTTTCAATGAACAGCTGCCTTTTTGTGTGCGGCAATGCCTTACGGTTTCCTGACGGCCCGAAGGATTGCCCTTGTCACGGTCTGCATGTCCTCGGTTGTGCCGATGGTCACGCGCAGATAGGCTTTGAGCATCGGCGCGGAGAAATGCCGCACGAGAATGCCCTCCTCGCGCAGGCGCTGCTGCACGATGGAAGCATCCTCGTCGTCTGCGCGGACAAACAGGAAGTTCGTCTGGCTCTCCAGCACGGGAATGCCGGCGGAAAGCAGCGCGTTCCGGCATTCATCGCGGTCGCGGCAAATGGCGGCGGCTGTTTTCGCGGCGTATTCGGTGTCAAGAATCGCCTCGCGGGCAGCGAGCTGCGCGATGCGGTCAACCGGATAGCTGTTGAAGCTGTCGCGGATGCGCTTGAGGGCGGCCATCAGGTTCGGCTGCCCCATCGCGTAGCCGATGCGCATACCGGCAAGGGCATGGCTCTTGCTGAAGGTGCGCGTAATCAGCACGTTGTCAAACTCGCGCAGCAGGCTGACGGCGGTTTCCTTCGCGAAGGCGGCGTATGCCTCGTCAATCAGCAGAACGGCGCCGTTTTCACGCGTATGCCGGGCAAGGATGCGGAGCCGGTCGGCAGAAAGCGCCATGCCGGTCGGCGCGTTCGGGTTGGCAAGGACAATCGGCAGCCCCATCATGAGCGCGTCATCGTCCACGGAGAAATCCGCCTTCATCGGGACGGAAACGGGCGATGCGCCGAAAAGTCCGGCATAAACGGGGTAAAAGGAGTACGTGACGGCAGGAATCGCAACGGATTTTCCGGCGAAGAACGCGGCGAACGCAAACGCCAGCACCTCGTCCGAGCCGTTGCCGCAGAACACCCAGTTCGCCGGGACGTTCTCCACCTCACCGATGGCTTCGCACAGCGCAGTCGCATCCATGTCCGGATACAGGCGCAGCGCGTCCGCGTCATACGTCCGCAGCGCCTCAAACACGCGCGGCGACGGCGGATAGGGATTCTCGTTCGTGTTCAGCTTGATGAATTTCCGATCCTTCGGCTGCTCGCCGGCAGCGTAGGGCGTCAGACGGCGCGCAAGCTCGCTTTCATAGGTCATGGTCATATCCTCCTGACCGGCACGCCTTCGCCGGATAAATAATCCTTCAGGTCGCTGATTTTCATGATGCCGAAGTGAAACAGGGTCGCCGCGAGCGCCGCGTCCGCATGACCGATCGTCAGCGCATCGCGGAAGTGCGCCATGGTGCCTGCGCCGCCGCTGGCAATGACCGGAACGCTGACCGCATCGGCAATCGCACGCGTGACGTCCAGATCGAAGCCGCTGCCGACGCCGTCGCAGTCCATGCTCGTCAGCAGGATTTCGCCCGCGCCGCGCCGGACGCCCTCGGCTGCCCATTCCAGCGCGTCGAGCCCTGTGTTCTCGCGTCCGCCGCGGACGTACACGTCCCAGCCGCCGCCTTCGCGCCGCTTGACATCCATCGCCAGCACAATGCACTGGCTGCCGAAGCGGAGCGCGCTTTCGGTGATGAAGTCGGGATTGCGGACGGCGGGCGAATTGATGCTGACCTTGTCCGCGCCGAGGCGGAGCAGGCTGCGAATCTGCGTCAAATCGCTGATGCCGCCGCCGACCGTGAACGGGATGAACACCTGCTCTGCCACGCGTGACACAACATCGAGCATGGTGGTGCGCCGCTCATAGGACGCGTTGATGTCCAGCAGCACCAGCTCATCCGCGCCGGCATCGTTATAGCGGACAGCCGCCTCAACCGGGTCGCCAGCATCGCGGATGTCCGTAAAATGCACGCCCTTCACGACGCGCCCGTCACGGATGTCAAGGCATGGAATGATGCGCTTCGTCAGCATGAGGCACCTCCCTTCCACGCGGCGAAGCGGCGCAGCATGTTCAGCCCCGCCTCGCCGGATTTCTCCGGATGAAACTGCGTCGCCATGACGCTGCCGCGCTCGATGGCGGCGGTGAACGTCTGCCCGTAGGTGCATGTCGCGCTCGTCCAGTCGGGGGAGACGTCCGCCATGCAATAGCTGTGAACGAAATACACACATGGCGCTGCATCCGCATCGAACAGCACGCTTTGACGCGTTTCAAGCGTATTCCAGCCCATATGCGGGATTTTCAGCCCGTGCTCCTCAAGGCGCGTGACGGTGCCCGGAAACAGCCCGATCCCATCGTAAACCCCGTTTTCCTCGCTGTGCTGGAACATCAGCTGCATGCCGAGGCAGATGCCCAGCACAGGCGTGCCCTGCGCGGCGGCATCGAGCACAGCGCGGTCGAGGTGCTTGCGGCGGATGAGCGTCATGGCATCCGCGAACGCGCCGACGCCGGGGAGAATGACGTGGTCAGCCCGGCGAATAATTTCGGGCGAATCCGTTACAACGGCGGCTGCACCGATATATTCGAGGGCCTTCTGGACGCTGCGGAGGTTTCCCATGCCGTAATCGATGATGGCAATCATCTGCGCTTTTCCTCCTTGAGGGTGGATTTTGATTAACAGCCTTACATTCCAAATCAAGTGTGAGAGCGTGCGAAACCGAAGGAGTCCAGAGGGCGACCGCAGGCTTCGCCTGTTTCATCCCCCTTCGGCATACAATCTCCATTTCGATAGCGGTCTGTAAAGCAACTTTTAAACAGTTACATTCCAAATCAAGCGTGAGAGTGTGCGAAGCCGAAGGAGTCCAGAGGGCGACCGCAGGCTTCGCCTGTTTCACCCCCTTACGGCATACAATCTCCATTTCGATAGCGGTCTGTAAAGCAACTTTTAAACAGTTACATTCCAAATCAAGTGTGAGAGCGTGCGAAGCCGAAGGAGTCCAGAGGGCGACCGGAAAGCCCTCTGGGAAAGCTATTAAGGATGAAGTCTACATCAAGTTATCACACTAATGCACTAAAGCATCAACGTCCGGAAAAAGGCAGGGAAGAACTTCTCTGCCTGAATCCGCATCAGCGATAAAGCACCTCATGGCGCTTGGGACCATTCGATACCATCTTAATCGGCACACCGCATGACTTTTCGATGAATTCCACATACTTCCGGCAGTTCTCCGGCAGCTCGTCGTAGCTCTTGGCGCCGCGGATGTCGCACTTCCAGCCGGGCAGCGTTTCGTAGACCGGCTTGCAGCGCATCAGCGTCGGGGTTGCGGGGAATTCGGTAATCTGCCTGCCGTCCACCTCGTACGCCACGCACACCGGAATCTCGTCGAGATAGCCCAGCACATCGAGATTCGTCAGGACGACCTGCGTCGCGCCCTGCACCATCACGCCGTAACGCGTCGCAACGGCATCGAACCAGCCGACATCGCGTGCGCGGCCGGTCGTTGCGCCAAATTCGCCTGCATCACCGCCGCGGCGGCGGAGCTCATCGCCTGCATCGCCGTCGAGCCTGCTGACGAACGCGCCTGCACCCACGCAGGACGAATACGCCTTCGTGACGCACACGATGTCGGTCATGTCGCGTGGAGAAACGCCTGCACCCACGCAGCCGTAGCCCGCGAGCGGCGAGGAGGAGGTCGTGTAGGGATAAATGCCGTGGTCGGGGTCGCGCAGGGAGCCGAGCTGCCCCTCGAGCAGGATGGTCTTGCCCTCCTGATTCGCCTGATACAGATAATGCGTCGTGTCGGCGACCATCGGGCGGATCTTCTCGGCGAGGTCCTGCAGCTTTGCCATCAGCGCATCGAGATCAATCGGCGGCTGATGATACAGGTGCTCCAGCAGGACATTCTTCTTCACCAGCGCGATTTCAAGGCGCTTGCGGAGAAGCGCTTCATCATAGAGCTGGCAGACCTGAATGCCGACCTTGGCGAACTTGTCGGAGTAGAAGGGCGCAATGCCGCTCTTGGTGGAGCCGAACGCGCTCTTGCCGAGGCGCTCCTCCTCCAGACGGTCGAATTCGATATGATAGGGCATCATGACCTGGCAGCGGTCAGAAATCATGAGCTTGGGCATTGGAACGCCGCGGGAAGTCAGAGAATCCAGCTCAGTCAGCAGCGCCTCGATATTCAGCGCTACGCCGGGTCCGATGATGTTCACCACATTCTGGTGGAAAACGCCGGACGGAAGCAGATGAAGTGCGAACTTGCCGTATTCATTGATGATGGTGTGACCGGCATTAGCGCCGCCCTGAAAGCGGACAACAATGTCGCTCTCTTCGGCGAGCAGGTCAGTCACCTTGCCCTTGCCCTCATCGCCCCAGTTGGCGCCTACAATGGTACGAACCATGTTGGAAACATCCCCCTTAAAATCGGCAGACTGCCGGATGGCAGTTAATCTGCTTACGGTTTCGGCATAACCGCGCGCATGAACAATGTCAGGGCAGTTACACTTTATTATGCGCCACTCGGCAAACAATGTCAAGGGATAAACGAAAATAAAAACATTTTCAAGCAAAAACTGCAAAACGTTCGGAAAAAGGGTCAAGGGGGGACTTCGTCCCGTTTCCTGTCCCTTGCAGTGTCAAGGGGCAGAGCCCCTTGTAGGGCTTGGGGCAAAGCCCCAACCAAACGGCATCAGTCAACAATGCAAATGTCCCCAACCGCGCCCTCACGAGCGCTGAACAGAGAAGCGGACGCAGTCCGCGGAACGTCTTCAGCGCAGCGCAGGTAACTAAAAAAGCAGCAACTCCATCCAAACCGCTGCTTTTTCGTCGCCTTGATTGGCGAGTTTTCGCTCTACGTAGCAACCCAAAATGTTCGCCCGCAGACGGGTTCAACCGCCTGTCCATGTGCCCGTGATCTCATACCGGGGCAGTCTGCTCTGCGCAGTATGTCCGCAGACCGTATGGCAGTCGCCCTGCAAACAGCGATGGATGGCGCTCTTCCTCCGCCTCGCTGCAAAGGGCACTCCGCCGGTACTGCATGGGAGATTGCCCCATTTCCTTCTTGAAAACGGTGGAGAAGTACGCCGCTGTCTGGTAGCCGCAGGCCTGCGAAATGTCCTCTATGGTGTGCTGCGTGGTGCGAAGGAGAAGCTGCGCCTGTTTCAATCGCTGGTTTTTGACATAATCCCCGAAGGTGCGGCCGGTCACATTGCTGAAAATCTCGCACAGGTGACACTTGCTGATGAAGATGGCGCTGCTTACTGCCTGTAAGGACAAATCGCCGCTCAGATGGGATTGAATGTAGGCGCAGGCGTTTTCAAAATGGGATTGACCTAATTGATAGGTCTTTGTAGCGTGGTGATAATCCATAATGATGCTGTCGCCTGCATCCAGCACATCCTGCAAGCTGGCAGGTGAATAATGATGCGCCCGATTCCGGTAACAGCACTCCGTGAGCGAGATGTTGAGGTGATATTGAAGATAATCATAAAGACCGCGGTTCAGGGATGTGAGCAGAATCATGCATTGCTCCGCATCCATGGCGCCGTGGAGACGCGTAATCCGCGCCACCTGCTGGTGAAAGGCCTCCTTGGCGCCCTGAGCGTTTTCAAGCACAAACGCTTCGCAGACGCTCTTCTGGTTGTAAAGCAAATCCCAATAATCCATGCCCTTCCGGCTGTCCGATGCGTTTTTTGCCATACCTGTTCCTCCTCTGCTGAGATATTCGGCATCCAAAGATTTTGAAAATTCATCCGCAGAAATTGCATATTCAAAGGGCGTCCCCTCTGGTATAATGCAAACCGCAAGTTAGTTATGTCAAACCGTTAGACACGACTAACATTGTATCCCATCCCGATTGCGCTGTCAAGTGCAGCTTAGGAAAGATTACACGGCAGCTTTGCAAAGCGATGGGCAGATCAGCGGCGAAAGGGGACCATTTGTGAGAAGGATCGCAATCTATGGCAAAGGCGGCATCGGCAAGTCCACCACGACATCCAATTTATCCGCCGCGCTGGCCGGGAGAGGCTATCGGGTGATGCAGATCGGCTGTGATCCCAAGGCGGACTCCACCAAGGGACTCATGGGCGGCAGGCGCATCCCCACGGTGCTGGAGCAGCTGCGGGAAAAGGGCGATGAGCTGACGCTGTCTGACATCGTGTTTGAAGGCTACGGCGGCGTCCTGTGCGTAGAATCCGGCGGTCCGACGCCCGGCGTTGGCTGTGCGGGACGCGGCATCATTTCCGCCTTTGAAAAGCTGGCGGAGCTGAAGGCCTTTGAAACCTATCAGCCGGACATCGTGATTTATGACGTGCTTGGCGATGTGGTCTGCGGCGGCTTTGCCATGCCGATCCGCGAAGGCTATGCCCGCGAGGTGTTCATCGTATCCTCCGGCGAGATGATGGCGCTGTACGCGGCCAGCAACATTGCGCAGGCCATCCGGAACTTCGGCAAGCGTGGCTATGCCAAGCTGTGCGGCATTATCCTCAATGCCCGCAACATTGCCGATGAAAAGGAGATTGTTCAAAGGGCGGCGGATGAAATCGGCACGCAGGTGGTGACGTATATCCCCCGCAGCGGCGATATTCAGAAGGCGGAAGCCGGTGGCGGTACGGTGTTTGAATGCCTTGAGGAGTCGCCCATGCACGCGGTGTATAACGATCTTGCAGATCGTGTACTGAATATGACCCGAGATGAGAAAGGAGATCAGGAAGTATGAAGAAGTTTCTCTCGTTGATCCTTTGTGTTGCCATGGCGCTCTGCATGACTGCTTTTGCAGGGGCTGAGGAGAGCGAAAGCGGTGAAGTGGTGCTCTATTATCCCAGCTACCTGCAGGAAAGCGAAGGCGAATCCATGACGCTGAGCAAGATGCCTGAGCGCATCGTCTGCCTGTCCAACGCCGCGTTGCAGATTCTGGTTCGCTGCGACATTCACCCCGTGGCGGTGACCACCCCTGCAAGCTCGGTTGAATATCCCGACTGGGTGTCCGACCTGCCGGTGATCTCCACCAGCATGAGCAGCCTGGACATTGAAGCCGTGCTGTCCTACGAGCCTGACCTGGTCATCGTCGGCAGCTACCAGAAGGAGACCTACGGTCAGCAGTTCGCCGATGCGGGCGTCAGCGTGTACTACACCAGCGAAGGTCCCTCCATCGCCTACAACGAAGCCAAGGAAGAGGCGCTGACCCTTGCCAAATCCTTCGGCACGGAAGCGCTGGTGAATGAAATCGCTGCGGAGTTCGCCGCCGTGGAGGAGCGCGCCGCCAGCTACTGCGCCACCCATGCCACCAAGACCATGATGATTTTCTTCTACACCCCCGGCACCTATCAGCAGACCTCTCAGGGCTATCTGGGCAGCATGCTGTCCCTGCTTCCCTTTGAAAATCTGTCCGATTCTCTGGTCGATCCTGCCAGCCGCACGGTGACGATGGATACCGAAACCGCGCTGACCGCCAACCCCGAGGTGATTTTCGCCATTTCTCCCACGGCCGCCACGGCGGATGTGCTGGAGCAGCTGTACACGGAAACCTTTGCGGAGAATCCCGACCTGTGGAATCAGCTGGACGCCGTGAAGAATGACAACATCATCTACCTCACCAGCGAATATGTGACCTCCAAGGGCATTCAGATTATCAACAGCCTGAACAAGCTGATTGACATGCTGGAAGCGCGTTTTCCCGCAGACGTTACGGCAGGCAACTGATCTGTAAGAGGAAAATAAAATGAAAACAAAGACTACCGCGAAACGGAAAATCAGCGCGCTCAGGGTGGGAACGGTGTGGCTTGTCCTGCTGATCCTTCTGGCAGTGCTGTCCGTGGTGGCAGTCGCAGTCGGCAGCGCAGGATACAGCGTAGAGCAGATCCTGCGCGCTGTTTTTTCCGGGGAACAAAGCACCGTGAAGGTGATTATCGTAAACCTGCGACTGCCTCGTCTCCTGCTGGCCATTCTGATCGGTGCGTCCCTGTCCGCCTCCGGTGCGCTTTTGCAGTCCGTGATGCGGAATCCGCTGGCGGACCCCGGCACCATCGGCGTTTCTGCCGGCGCCGGTACGGCGGCAACAACGATTCTGCTCCTGTTTCCGTCGCTTACCAATTCGGTTCCCCTGTTTGCCTTCGGCGGCGCGGCGCTTGCCTGTGCGCTGATTTACACCATGGCATGGAAAGGCGGCATTGACCCCGTCCGCATCATTCTCTCCGGCGTGGCCATCAATACGGTGCTCAGCGCCTACAACTCCTTATTGCAGCTGCTGTATTCCGACAGCCTGCAGGGCGTGCTGGCCTTCATGAACGGCAGCCTTTCCGGTCGCTCGTGGGCGCAGGTGCGAATCCTTGCCGTTTATGCCGGTGTCGGTCTGGTGCTGTCCTTTATGTGCATCAAGAGCGCCAACACCCTGCAGCTCGGCGATGAAATGGCGAAATCCCTTGGCGTGAATGTGAACGCCAGCCGCCTGTTCCTGTCTGCCGTGTCCGCTTTTCTGGCGGCGGCGACGGTGTCTGTGGCGGGCATGATCGGCTTTGTCGGTCTGGTGGTGCCCCATATTGCCCGGCTGCTGGTGGGCTCGGATTACAAGGCGATGCTCCCTACCAGCGTCCTTTTGGGCGCAGTGGTTCTGCTGGCGGCGGACACCGTGGGGCGCACCATCGTCCCCGGAATGGAGATTCCCGTGGGCATTGTGATGTCCGTCACGGGCGGACCGTTCTTCCTCTACATGCTGAGAAAGAAGGGAAAAGTCAGTGGAAATTAAAGCGGAAAACATGGAGATTGCCTATGGGGATTACCTGGCAGTCAGGGATATGAACATTCGCGTGGAAAAGGGCATGATTACCACCATCATCGGTCCCAACGGCTCCGGCAAGTCTACCGTGCTCAAGGCGCTGACGCGTCTGCTGAATTACCGCAGGGGCAGTGTATATGTGGATGCCCGCAACCTGAAGGATTTCTCCGCCAAGGAGCTGGCGCGGAACATCGGCGTTCTTCCGCAAATCCACTCTGCGCCGCCGGATTTTAAGGTGAAGGAGCTGGTGAGCTATGGCCGTATGCCCTATCAGAAATGGTATGAGCAGTGCAACGATGAGGATCAGAAAATCATCGACTGGGCCATGCAGTCAACCGGGGTGTGGGATTTGCGGGAAAAGTCCATTCACGAGTGCTCCGGCGGTGAAAGCCAGCGGGTGTGGATTGCGACCGTACTGACCCAGCAGCCTGAAATCCTCTTCCTGGACGAGCCAACCACCTATCTGGACATCTCCCATCAGCAGGAAATGATGCGGCTGGTGAAAAAGCTGAACCGCGAAAGCGGCATCGGCGTGGTGATGGTCCTTCACGACCTGAGCCATGCCATGGAGGTCAGCGACTGGGTCGTGGTCATCAAGAATGGGCAGAAGTACGACGAAGGGCGTCCGGAGGACGTAATCAATCCCCGCATGATGCGGGAGGTGTATGACGTGGATTGCGATATCCTGACCGTCCCCGGTCGGGAAAAGCCCCTGATTGCCTATCGGGAAATTTCCTGATGAATCTTCCAGAAAGGAACGCATGACTGTATGGATGGAAAAGAACTGATCGGGCGGATGAAGCCGCTCAGTCAAGTAGAAAGCATGAAGCAGGTCGCGCCCCTGTCCAATGCCATGTTCCCCGGAACCCACTGCCCCCTGATGGGCGCCGCCATGGCTGTGCGGGGCATCAGGAACAGCCTGATTATGATTATCGGCACGGATGAGTGCGCCTACTACACCAAGCACATGACCATTCACTCGGAGGATTTCGGCGGTCTTGGCGGACGCTGCGTCTCCGTGGTGTTGGATGGGCATGACGTCACCTTTGGCTGTCTGAAGAAAGTGGAAGCCGCCTTTGATGAGGTCATGGCGGAATACAAGCCGCAGGCCGTGTTCCTCGTGACCACCTGCGTCGTGGAAATCATCGGCGACGACATGGACGCCGCCGCGGATGCCTTATCAAGGAAGTACGCCATTCCCGTGATGGCGGTGCACACGGAGCACTTCAAGTGCGAAAATCATCTGCCGGGTCTGGAGCGCACCATCACCGCGTGCTTTGACCTGATGGAAAAGAAGCCCTGCGACGGGCGTGTGAATCTGCTGGGGCAGCGCATGGGAAGCTTTGCAGACACGGAGCTGAGCGGCGTTCTCCAGCGGGCAGGGGTGAAGATTGGCTTACAGCTGCCCTGCGGGTGCACCGTCGATGATATCCGAGATGGCGCCGCCGCCAAGGCAAACATTGTGGTGAACGAGATTGCCCTTCCGCTGGCAAAAAAGATGGAGGAGGAATTTGGCATCCCGTATGTCTTCTTCGACCGCTTTGCAGAGCCGGAGCAGATTGACGCCTGCTACAGGAAGCTGTTTGAGGCGCTGGAGCTTCCTCTGCCGGAGGAGCTGAAGGCGCTGAAAATCAAGGCTGTGGAAGCAAAGCAGCAGGCCATGCAGGCGCTGAACGGCGTGACCTACATCTACGGCAACACGCCCTTCCGCACCTTTGAATTCAATCACTTCATGGTCAGCCTGGGCATGATTCCGCAGGTGATTCAGACCTCTGCCATCACGGCTGCCGATGCGGAGAACAAGGCCGCCATTCTGGAAACGTGCGACCCCTACATCACCAAAACAGCCAACATCGCCCCTTTGCAGTATGTGTATGACGAGCTGCATCCCATGCTGTATCTGGGGCATGAGTACGCCAACCGCCTGCGGCAGAAGGGCATCGCCATGGTTCGCACGGATGGCGCCAACAGCCTGCTTGGCTTTGAAGTCACCGGCTTTGCGGTGAAAGCCCTGTTGAATGCGGCGCGGGAGTGCCGGGAAATCAGAAAAGGAGGCGTGGCCTGATGGGTCTTGTCCGCTATTTGCCTACGCCCTCGGATCGCATGGGCATCCTGTGGAGCCTTCTCACGGTGGAGAACAGCGTAATTCTGGAATACGGTCCTGCCGGCACCACGCACTTCAGCATGAGCCTGTACGGCGAATTGGGTGTGGACCAGCAAAATCGCCTCTTTACCACGCACATGAGCGAGGATGACGTGGTGATGGGCGATGTCAGCCGTCTGGAAAAGGCGCTGATAGAGGTGGATGAATCGTTCCATCCGCAGGTGATTTTCGTGGTGGCATCCTCCATCTCCGCCGTCATCGGCACCGACCTGAAGGGCGTATGCGCCTACATGCAGGAGCGGGTGAAGGCGCGGCTGATTGCCTTCGAGCAGGGCGGCTTCCGCGGCGATTACAGCGTGGGCATCTGCGAAGCGTATCGCCTGCTGGCACAGGATGTTGTAGAAGAGAAGCATGAACAAAAGCGCGGCACGTACAACATTCTGGGTGCATCCGCCGGCTGCTATCGCATGAAGAGCGACGTCCATGAAATTGTCCGCCTGATGCAGGAGGCCTTCGGCATGGAGCTGAACGCCTGCCTGTGCATGGATACCAGCGTCGAACGGATTGCAGACGCGGGCAGCGCGGAGCTGAACCTTGTGCTGCGGGAGGAAGCCATGTCCGCCGCAAAAATCATGGAGAGCAAATGCGGCACGCCCTTCCTGCCGGGCGCGCCCTACGGCTACGCAGGCACCCTTGCATGGCTGGAAAAGGTCGGGGAGAAGCTGGGCAGAGCCGTTGCGCCGAAGCTCCGCATGGCGCTGAAGAAGCGCGCCATGGAGGTCGCCCAGTACCGCATGTACGGCATGATGCTGAAGGAATTTAAGCCGCAGGTGGCCATCTTCAGCGACGCGCCTGTCGTGGAGGGTCTGTCGGGCTTCATGGGGGAAATCGGCTTCCCGGTGAAGGAGAAAATCAGCCGCCACAGCCTGCGCCTGTATGAAGCGCCGGCGGAGGACATGAAGTATCTGCCGGAGGAAAAGGATCGCATGGCAATCATGAAATCCCTGCATCATACGCTGGTGCTGGCGGATGACGTGAACAAGCGCCTGCTGGCGGAGGACAACACCTATCTGCGCGTCAGCATGCCCCTGGTGGACGGCGCGCAGATTGCCTCCCACATGCCGCTCATGGGTCCCCGCGGCGCAGATTTCATTCTGGAAACCGTTGAGGCGTATCTCAACACGCTGAAATAAAGGAGAAAACGAAAATGAAGGTACAGGTTGTATACACCAGCCTTTCCGGCTGCACCCGCCGTCTGGCAGAAGGCATCTATAACGCCCTCGATGTGGAGGAAAAGTCCCTGCACGATCTGGCAGACGGCGAGCCCGTGCTGGATGGCGATGTGATTCTGCTGGGCTACTGGGTGGACAAGGGCGGTCCCAATGCGCAGATGAAGGCCTTTATGGAAAAGGTGGAGGGCAAAACGGTCGGCGTGTTCAGCACCCTGGCCTATTGGGCAGATTCCACGCACGGTCATCAGAGCATCGTCAACGGCGTTCATCTGCTGAAGGACCGGAACGTGATTCTTGGCGGCTACGTGTGCAACGGATGCATGTCTCAGGAGATGATTGCCCGCTTCCGTGCCATGGGCTCCACCGGTCCGCACAGCGCATCCCCGGAAAGCGAAGCCCGCTGGGAGGTGATGGCGAACCATCCCACAGCATGCGAAATCGCGCTGGGCGCCGAGCGGTTCAACGACCGTTTGAAGCTCCTGAAGCGCCTGAATGAGCAGGGATTGGCATACGCCTCGGTGCACTTCTGACGCATCGCCGCACAGCTCGGCGATATCGCTGAATGCGCCCTTATGCGCTCCGGTGCAACAAAATATCAATTTGCAGGCTGGAAGCCAAATGCGTTTCCAGCCTGTTTCCTGTAAAAAGGAGGTTTCACCTCGTCGGCTTCGCCTCGTCGGTTTCGTCTCGTCGGTTTCACCTCGCCGGTTTCGCCTCGCCGGTTTCGCCTGCCCTGTGCAGCTGCTGAAAATCCGTGTTTTTCTGACGGATTTTCTTTTTTTCTATTCTTAAATTCCTGAAAAATCGTCTGATGCAAGCGTTTACATCCCTTGTCATCCTTTCCGCTTTTGTGATATACTATGAAGGGTTGTATCGATTCCCCCGATGCACAGATCGCCTGTACGGCTGATGCGGCATCCTGTGCATGATGAGTCTGAAATGGAGTGAATTATCTTTATGATGAGAAAAATCGGCGTTCTGACCTCCGGCGGCGATGCGCCCGGCATGAATGCGGCCGTGATGTCGATTGCCCGCAGTGCCGCGGCGTACGGCATGCCGCTGATCGGCATTAAGCGCGGCTATAACGGTCTTCTCCGCAAGTCCACCAGCATCAAGGATGACCTTCAGGAGCTGTATCTCGATACGGTGCTGGACATTGCCGACCAGCCCGGCACGTATCTGCGCACCGCGCGCTGCGAGGAATTCAAGGATCCGAAGTGGCGTGAAATCGCCGTGCAGACGCTGCGTGCGATGGAGATTGACGGCCTTGTCGTCATCGGCGGCGACGGCTCCTTCCAGGGTGCGATGCGCCTGTGCGAGCTGGGCATCCCCTGCATCGGCATCCCGGGCACGATTGACAATGACCTTGCGTACACCGAGATGACGCTGGGCTATGAAACCGCCGTGCAGGTCTGCACCGAGGCGGTCCGCGCCATCCGCGCCACGAGCCGTTCGCATGACCGTCCGCACGTGGTGGAGTGCATGGGTCGTCACTGCGGCGACATCGCCCTGAAGACCGCCTGCGCCACAGGCTCTGAAATCGTCGTGGTGCCGGAGGTTGAATGGTCGGTCGAGGAGGTTGCATCCCGCCTGAACAAGCAGATTGCCAAGGGCAACTACCGCAGCACCATCGTGATTGCGGAAGGCTGCTGGGAGTCCATGAAGCCGTTTGACATGTATGGCTTCCTGACCAGCCACGGCAAGGAGTGCTATCAGGGCGAGCCGATGAGCGCATCGCGTTTCGCGTCCATTATGAAGCGCATGTGCGGCATGGTCGAGGCCCGTTCGACGGTCGTCGGCTACACCCAGCGCGGCGCTCTGCCGGTCGCCAAGGACAGCGCCTTCGCCTTTGAGGCCGGCAATCTCGCCGTTCGCCTCCTGCGTGACGGCGTGTCCAATCAGGTCATCGGCGTCCGTCAGGGCAAGGTATTCTACATGCCCATCGATGAAGCCCTCAAGATGGAAAAGCACTTCCGCCACGACCTGTACGACCTCGTCAACGGCCTGTAAAAATACACAAAATCGCCGCGCTGCATCCCAGAACGGATGTGGCGCGGCTTTTTATGTGGGAATTTCAATTCAATTTCGTGTCAAGCATGAGCTTGAGTGGGAATTGCACGCGAATAACGGTCTTGTTTCAGCGTATTCGTGCCATTTGCGTGCATCCGGCACTGTTTACCGCCGCCATTTGCGCACCGACTGCTCAATCAGCGCGGCGGCATTGGCGCAGCCGTGCTCGCTGCGCAGCTTTTCACCCATCTGCGCGGCTTTCTCCGCATATTCGGGCGTGCTGGTAAGCTCATAGAGGCGCTCGGCAAGGAGGTCCGCCGTCAGATGCTCGCGGAGAATCGGCTTCGGACCGCAGTGCGCCTCATAGACGCGCTCCGCCCAGAAGGGCTGGTCGCCGCCGAAGGGAATCACCAGCGTCGGCAGACCGTTGCGCAGGCTCGAAGCCGTCGTGCCCGCGCCGCCATGATGCACCGCCGCCGCCATGTGCGGAAACAGCCAGTCATGCGGCACGCTGTCCACATAGAGGATGCGGTTATCCGAGTCCCTTGTCTTCTGCTGACCCCAGCCAAGCCCGACAACGGCACGGACGCCGGTCTGGTCCACCGCCTGCCGGATGATTTCCGCCAGCTCCGTCATATCGCCGGACACCATTGAGCCGAAGCCGATGTACACGGGCTTTTCACCGTTGTTCAGGAAGTCCGCAAGCTCCTGCGGCGGATTGTACGGCGCGGGATGCTCATCCCACCAGAAGCCGGCCATGTGGATGTTGCTCCCCCACGATTCCGGTCGCGGCACGAGATGCGGGCTGACGGCATAGATGACGGGCACATCCTGTCCGCCGGAGGTGTAGTCGGGCGTGGAACGCACGCGGCGCTTTGCCATGTCATTTTCCTTGCGCCATGTGGACAGGAAACGGTACTCCAGCGTGGAGATCAGCAGATAGCCGATGCGGTAGCTCAGCACGTTCCACCACTTACCGAGCTTGCGGAACGGCGCGGACGAAATCGGCATATCCGGGCAGGGGTCCATGGGGAAATAATGCGTCTGGATGCACGGAATGTCGTATTTTTCGGCGATGGAATAGAATGCGCTGCCGAAGAAGGTGCAGACAATCGCCTCCGCACCCTCGGCACAGTGCAGCAAATCATCGAGCAGCTGCGGCGCAATGTCGCGGATGCCCTTCTCAAATTCCTTCAGGTAGTTCATGCCGACCGAATCCGGCTGCATCAGCCGGTTCATCAGGTCGACGACGTCGCCGGAAATCGGATAAAACGACAATCCTGCGTCATGAATCATCTGCTCAAAGGGCTTGAACGCGGCAATCGTCACCTCGTGCCCGCGCGCGTGCAGCTCACGCCCCAGCAGCATGTAGGGTCGCACATCGCCCGTTGAGCCGAGCGAAATCATCGTGATTTTCATGTGTCACCTCCTGGTTGATGGCAGTCGTGCGCCTGTCCGGCACGGGTCATGCCAGTTTTCAGGCACCGTCACCTGAAATGGAGAAAACAGCCTGTTGTCGGAAACGGTCAGCATACAATGCGGCGTACAGACGTGGTACAGCTGCTCCTTCATCCGGCGGATGCACCAGGCCACCATGCTTTCCGCCAGCGGCAGCGATTCATCCAGCGGCTGAAACGCCTTTCTGCGAACGAGGAAGCAGACCGGCGACACGGCGCAGACGTTGACGCTCGTGCGGTTCATGCCGTGCCAGCCGCCGGAAAGCGCGGGCAATTTCCGATTTCGCGAGGAAACCGTGCCGTTCGGCGCGATGATGTATCCGGCATGAAGCGTCCTGCCGCGCCTGTCCTGCAAAAGCGGCGTCACGGCGCAGACGTCGGGGCGCTGCGCGTACATCTCCAGCTCACGCAAGCCCTCCGCATCGGGCGCGGGCGTGTCGTCCAGCAGGAACAGCAGCATCTCCGCCGTTGACGCCGCGGCAAGGCGGTTCATGTCCTGCACGGTGTGAAAGCGCAGCGTGTCCACCGTGAAATCGCCGACCTCATAGCACAGCCGCAGCAGTCCGTTCTCGATGCTGCACGTGCCCGGAAAGCCGATGCGACGCATACTGTCCATCGTTGCACGCGATGCCGCGTCCAGACAGACCGACAGCCGCTCATGGCTCATGGATTGCAGGAACGTCCGCCAATGGTAGAGCACACGCGGAATGTGGACGATGCGCTCTGCCTGCTCGCACACGCGGAGCATCAGGTCATGATCCTGCGAGCCGTCGTAATCGGGACGCAATCCGCCGACACGTTCAAGCAGCGTCCGCCGGATGACCGACAGATGGCAGATATAGTTGCCGGAGCGCAGGTTATCAGGGCAGTAGTCGGGCTTGCGGTGCGGGTCGGTGTGATAGCCGCCGTCGGACGACAGCTTATCCTCATCCGAATAAATGACGTCGGGGTTTTCGTCCGCAATCGCCCTCGCAACCTGCCACATGGCCTCCGGCGACAGCGTATCGTCATGGTCGCAGAACGCGATGTACTCGCCGTGCGCCATGCGGATTGCCTCGTTCGTGTTGCCGGAAATGCCCTCGTTCCTTTCGCCGAACACAACGCGGAAGCGCGGGTCACGCGCTGCCAGCGCACGAAGCGCCGCATGCGTTTCCTCCTGCGGACTGCAGCCATCGTACAGGCACGCCTCCCAATGCGGATACGTCTGCCGAAGCAGCGAATCGCCCAGCTCCTCGAGGAATGCCGGCTTCGTGTTATACGCCGGGATGACGATGCTGATCAGCGTTTCGCACGGCGGACACGACCGCTGACGTGCCAGCTCCTGTTCATCCGGCCGTTCGCGGCGGTACACCCGGTCATCCGTGTGGAACAGGTGCGTCCTGGCCATTTCGCCTGCACGGTACATCGTATAGCCCAGCCCATGCATCCTCACATACGATGCAACGCGGTTCAAAAAGCGCACTGACGTCCCTCCTGCCTGCTTGATTGCGTTCATTATAGCATGCAAAGGCAGTAATGTCAAAGAAGCACAGCTTCAGGTTAATCGGGGCTTCTCCCCAACCCCCTACCCGCGGCGCTGCCTCTGGACTCCGCAAGGGACAGGAAACGGGACGAAGTCCCCCCTTGACCCTTTTCGCGTCTTTGGTTCGCCGTTTACATGCAGATTGCGCGTGCGGCTTGGGCGTGCGGCTTAAATCGTCAAAAAGGCTTGACAAAGCCGAACAAATCCGGTATACTGTAAAGGCTGTATTGTAGCGACCCGGGGAAAGTTCGCCCTTTGGCGGATTGTCCTCGGTTACAATGATTCTGATTTGCAAGGAGTGTTGATCATGTTCCGTACTTACCAGCCCAAGACGCGTCAGCGCAGCAAGGTGCATGGCTTCCGTGCCCGCATGGCCACCAAGGGCGGTCGCCGCGTGCTCGCCGCTCGCCGCCGCCGCGGCCGCAAGTCCCTGACTGTCTGATTTTCTGAGCCTCGTTTCAGAAGGTCTCTTTCAGAGGCAACAGAAGCCGACCGTCGGCTGATGCCGCAGGAGGCAAGGGTTATCCCCGAACCTCCGGCTTCAATTGTGGATGAAGCGCGCTCGATGTACCCCGTATGGGTCGCTGTCGGGCGCGCTTTTCCTGATTTTATGGCTGTTTTCAGGATGGATTTCCCGTCAAAGGGAAGAAACAAAGGACTGTGACCCAATGGAAAGACGTTATCGGCTGCAAAAAAACAAGGCGTTCCAGTATGTCTACCATCGTGGACGGAGCGCCGCCTGTCGGGATCTGGTCATGCTCGTCGCCAAGGGGCAGGGCACCAAGGTCGGCTTTTCCGTCAGCAAGAAGGTGGGCAACGCCGTGACCCGCAACAAGGTCAAGCGCCGCCTGCGCGAATGCTTCCGGCCCTATCTGGGGGACGTGAAAAGCGGCCTGTACGTCATCGTCGCCAGACCCTCAGCCGCTCAAGCCAGCTTTTCCTCGCTGCAGCGGGACGTCCGATACCTGCTCAGGAAGCACGGACTCCTGCCCGCGCCGAAAGGCCCTCATGCGCCATGAAACGCGTTCTTCTCTGGGGCATCAAGTTCTACCGCAGCGCCGTCAGCCCGTATAAGGGCGGTCCCTGCTGCCGCTATACGCCCACATGCAGCCAATACGCCAAGACGGCCATCGAGCGTTACGGCGCCGTCAAGGGCTCGCGGCTGGCGATGTGGCGGCTCATGCGCTGCAATCCCTTCTCCAAGGGCGGTTACGATCCTGTTCCTGAAGACCCGTGCACTACATTAAGGAAGGAATGAACTCATGGGCATCAACGAATTCCTCAAAATGGTTCTCGAATGGATCTACAGCTTCATTGGCAACTACGGCTGGGCTGTCGTTCTGTTCACGCTGCTGATTCGCCTGATCGTCACGCCGTTCGACTACAAGAGCCGCGTCAGCATGCGCAAGATGCAGAAGCTCGCGCCGAAGCAGGCAGCCATCCAGAAGAAGTACGAGAAGGATCAGGAGAAGATGAACCGCAAGCTGCAGGAGCTCTACCGCTCCGAGCATGTTTCGCCGCTGTCCTCCTGCTGGCCGATGCTGATCAGCCTGCCGATCCTCTTCGCCATGTTCAGCGCCATGCGCATGGTCGCAAACGAGCACCTTGTCCAGCAGGCGTTCGACATCATCGCGACCGGCTCGCCCACGATCGACTCGTGGCTGTGGGTCAAGAACGTCTGGATGCCCGACTCGCCGTTCGCATCCATGTGGCCGAATTACGACTCGCTGCGCACCATCTCCAGCACCGAGTGGCTGACCGTGTTCAATTCGCTGCCGCAGGCAACGCTTGATCTGCTGAGTGCGAAGGGACTGACGCTGACGGCGGATTCGTTCGCGTCCTCCGTGCTGTCCACCACCATTTCCGACATCTACAACGTCATGAAGGAGCTGCCGGCGTACATCGAGCACGTCCAGTATTACAGCAACCTGACGATTCCGCTGTTCAACCTGAGCATCTTCGTGCACTACAACGGCTACTTCATCCTGCCGATCCTCGCCGCCGGCGGTCAGTACCTGATGACAAAGCTGAATCCGACGCAGCCTGCCGAAACCGAGCAGGCGCAGCAGACGCAGAACAGCATGAAGTTCATGAACTGGTTCTTCCCGCTCTTCACGCTGTTCCTCTGCTTCAGCTACAACGCGATTTTCGCCCTGTACTGGGTTGCCTCCAACGTCATTGCCATGATTCAGACCAAGGCCATCAACATGTATCTGGATCATAAGGAAGCCAAGGAGGCCGCCAACCCCGTCGCAAAGACCAACACCACCTCACTGAAGTAAGAGGGAGACAAGCATGAAAACCTACGAAGCCACCGGGAAAACCTACGAGGAAGCCCTGCAGAGCGGCTTGGAAGCCCTGCACGCCACCATTTCCGATGTGACCATCGATGTGCTGGAGGAGGGCAGCAAGGGGCTGTTCGGGCTGTTCGGCTCTCGCCCCTATAAGCTCCGCCTGACGCTGCGCGAGGTTGAGCAGGAGGAAGAGGAGGACGATGATCCGCTCGCCGAGCTGCTTGATTCCGTGAAGGTCGCCGAGCCCGCGCCTGTGCAGGTGAAGCCTGTTCAGGTGAAGCCCGCTCAGCCGAAACCCGCTCAGGTGAAGCCTGCTCAGGTGAAGCCTGCTCAGCCGAAGCCCGTGCAGGTGAAGCCTGCTCAGGTGAAGCCTGCCGCGATTGAGCAGAAGCCGGTTGAAAGCGCTCCTGTCGCCGAAGCGAAAGCGGACGAAGCCCAGAACGCCGCCGAAAATCCGGTAGTCGCCGCCGAAAATCAGGCGAAGCCTGCGGTTGTGCAGCGCACTGCCCGCCCGAAGAAGGAGCGTCAGCCGCGTCCCGCCAAGAACGACAATGAGCAGAAGCCGGTCAACAAGCCCGAGCGCAAGCCCCTGCCGCCCAAGGCGCCTGCCGTGCCGCTCGAAAAGCCTGTTGTCACCTACATTCCGGACGATCAGGTCGATCCTGACTCCCCTGCCGGACGCGCGCAGAGCTTCCTGAAGGAGCTCACGCACCTGATGGGCGTTGACGTGACCGTCGCTGTCGGCAACGACGCGGAAGGCAACGTGTTCGTCCAGATGACCGGCGACACGCTCGGCATCCTCATCGGTCGCCGCGGCGAAACGCTCGATGCGTTGCAGTACCTGACGAGCCTGCACATCAACAAGGGGCAGGAGCATTACACGCGTGTCACGCTCGACACCGAGAACTACCGCGCCAAGCGTGAGGATACGCTCATCCGCCTCGCGAACCGCATGGCAAACCGCGCCGTCAAGACCGGCCGCAAGGTCAGCCTTGAACCCATGAACCCCTACGAGCGCCGCATCATCCACTCCGCGCTCCAGCCCAATGAGCTGGTCGACACCCACTCCGAGGGCGAGGAACCCAAGCGCCATATCGTCATCACGCTCCGCAAATAAAGGCAGCGGCGCACAAATGAGGCGGCACGCCGAATTGTGCGATGGCGACCAAAATAAGTGCTCCGCTACCCCTTGAAAAACGCCTTGTTTTATGCTAAAGTATCCATGTCGGTTTTATACCGGCGAACAATTCCATATTCAAACCATGACCGGGAAACAGTAGCGCAGGGAGCATCCCTTTCAGAGAGACGCCGGACGGTGCAAGGCGGCAGGGACAATGCGTGAATCTTCGTCCCGTGAGTTTCTCTTCGGGTGTTCCTGAAGGGGGTCGGGCAGCCTGAATGCCCATCAGGAGCGGCAGCGGCTTTGTTCGCTGCAAGACGAGTGGTACCGCGGATTCAGTCCGTCTCATCAGAAAACGATGAGGCGGGTTTTTTTCATGTCCGTCAATGTAAGGAGGAAAACCGGAATGAACGAGAAAATCGAAGCGCTGAAAACCAGCTTTGATTCGGAGCTGAAGAAGATTGCCAGCATGGTCGATCTTGAGGCGCTCCGCGTCAGCTACCTCGGGCGCAAGGGCAAGGTGACCGATGCGCTCAAGGGCATGGGCACGATGACCGATGAGATGAAAAAGACGGTCGGACGCGAGACGAACGAGCTCAAGACTGCCATCACCGTGGCGCTTGCGGAAAAGCTGGAGTCGCTCAAGGCGCAGGAGCTTCAGCGCGAAATCGATGCGCTGCCGGAGTTTGACCTGTCCATGCCGCCGGATTTGTCCCGCGGCTCCTATCACCCCATCACGCTGGTGCAGCGCCAGTGCGAGCAGGTGTTCAAGTCGATGGGCTTCACGGTCGAGGATTACGCCGAGGTCGTGACGGACTACGAGTGCTTCGAGTCGCTCAACATCCCCAAATTCCATCCGGCACGCGACATGCAGGATACGTACTATCTGGACAACGGGCAGCTTCTCAAGACGCAGACGTCCGCCGCGCAGAACGCCATTTACCGCCGCTACCGTGATGCGCTGGTCAACGACGGCGTGCCGATCAAGGCGATTTTCCCCGGACGCTGCTTCCGCAACGAGGCGACCGACGCCTGCCATGAGAACACGTTCTTCCAGATGGAGGGCATCATGGTGGACAAGAACATTTCCATCGCCAACCTGATTTACTTCATGAAGACGATGCTCAGCGAGGTGTTCCGCAAGGACATCAAGGTACGCCTGCGCCCGGGCTTCTTCCCGTTCGTTGAGCCCGGCTTCGAGCTGGACATCTCCTGCCTGATCTGCGGCGGCACGGGCTGCCCGTCCTGCAAGCACTCCGGCTGGCTGGAGCTGTGCCCCTGCGGCATGATTCACCCCGAGGTGCTGAAGGCCGGCGGCATCGACCCGGAGCAGTACACGGGCTTTGCCTTCGGTCTGGGCATGACGCGTCTGGCGATGATGAAGTACGGCGTCAAGGACATTCGCGACCTGAACAGCGGCAGCCTGACGCGGCTTGGCCAGTTCACGGACGACGAGTAATGCGGAGGAAATGTCAAAATGCTGATTTCAATGAACTGGATTTCCGACTTCGTTGATTTGACCGGACTGGACAAGATGGCGCTCATCCGCCAGTTCTCCCTGTCCACGGCTGAGGTCGAAAACGAGATTTTCCATAAGGGCGTGGACGTTTCCGGCGTCGTCGTTGCGCAGATTGTTTCCATCGAGAATCACCCCGATTCGCGCAAGCTGCACCTGCTCAAGGTCGATGCCGGCGACGGCCAGCTGACGGACGTCGTCTGCGGCGCGCCGAACGTGCAGCTCGGCATGAAGACGGCCTTCGCGAAGCTTGGCGCGCAGCTGGGCGACATCACCATCAGCCCGCGCGTGCTGGCTGGCTACACATCCTACGGCATGTGCTGCTCCGAGAAGGAAATCGGCATCAGCGAGAACAACGCCGGCATCATGGACATTCCGGAGGACGTTCCCTGCGGCACCGATTTGAAGGCGCTTTACCCGATTGACGACATCATCTTCGAGGTGGACAACAAGTCCCTGACGAACCGCCCCGACCTGTGGGGACATTACGGCATGGCGCGTGAATTTGCGACGCTCGCCGGACGTCCGCTCAAGGCGCTGCCCGTCGCCGACCTCGAAGCATACAGGCATCTGCCGGCAATCGACATGAAGATTGAGGACCCGCTGTGCCAGCGCTATTCCTGCCTGCGCGTGGAGAACATCAACCGCCATGTCAGCCCGGCAGCCATGCGAATCCGCCTGAACTACTGCGGCATGCGCGACATCAACTTCCTCGCCGACCTGACGAACTACCTGATGCTCGAGATGGGTCAGCCGATGCACGCCTTCGACAGCCGCAAGGTTGAGAAAATCCGCATCCGCCGCTTCCCCGAGACGTTCACGTTCCAGACGCTGGACAAGGTCGAGCGCACGATTGACCCGAACACGCTGATGATCTGCAACGACGACAAGCCGGTCGCCATCGCGGGCATCATGGGCGGTCTCGACAGCGAAATCGTCGATGACACGACGAGCCTGACGCTGGAATCCGCCACGTTTGACGCGGCATCCGTCCGCAAGAGCTCTGTCCGCCTCGCGCACCGCACCGATGCATCCGCGCGCTACGAGAAGAGCCTCGACCCGGAAATGACCGTGACCGCCATCGCACGCTTCGTGAAGCTCCTGCAGGATTACGACCCCGAAATGCGCGTCACCTCCAGCCTGACGGATGAATACGCATTCCACTATCCGCAGGTGAAGCTGACCTTCGACAAGGCGTTTGTCGACCGCTACACCGGCATCGAAATCAGCGGCGACGAAATCATGCATACGCTGACGTCCCTCGGCTTCCAGATGACGCGTGACGGCGACAGCTTCACGGCGGACGTTCCCTCCTGGCGTGCAACGAAGGACGTCACCATCAAGGCGGACATCATCGAGGAAATCACGCGCATCTACGGCTATGACAATTTCGATATCCATACCGCCGAATCGCCCCTGTACCCCGTGCGCATGTCCACCGAAAAGACGGTTGAGGACAACCTGAAGGACCTGCTCGTCAAGCGGTATTCGCTGCATGAGGTGCACTCCTACATCTGGCAGTACGCCGATGAATACAAGAAGCTCGGCATGCCGGTCGAGGACAACGTGAAGCTGCTGAACGCGTCGAACCCCAACATCGAGACGCTGCGCCGCTCCATGATTCCCACGCAACTGTGTCAGGCGAAGGTCAACACGGGCTACGCGCCGTCCTTCGGCATCTTTGAAATCGGGCGCACGGTGGATGGCGTCGATGAAAACGGACTCGCGAAGGAGCACAAGAAGCTCTGCATCACCCTGTTCAGCAAGACGGAGGACGTGCAGACGCTGTACTTCCGCCTGCGCGACATGCTCTGCGTGGCGGCGGATGACATCTTCCACAAGCCGCTGACGTTCGCCGCGATGACCGCGACCCACGCCTATGAGCATCCCAAGAACCTGAACGCCGTGATACTGGATGGTCAGACGCTGGGCGAAATCGGCGTCGTGCATCCCACGGTCGGCAAGAACATCGACAAGAAGGCGTCCATCGTCTTTGCGGAGATTGACGTGAAGCAGCTGGCGGAAATCGTGCCCGCGCCGATTGTCTACAGCGAACCGTCCCGTTTCCCCGGCATGGAGCAGGATTTGACGTTCGTCGCGGAGAAGTGCCAGCCGATTCTCGATGCCGTCAGCGCGGAGCATTCGCCGCTGATTCGCAAGCTGACCGTGCTGGGCACCTACACGGACATCGCCGGCAAGACGATTACCATTCGCCTGTCCTTCTCGCATCCGGAGCGCACGCTCCAGCGCGAGGAGGTGCAGAATGTCGTCGACAGCATTGTCGCACGGCTGGAGGCACAGGGAATCAGCCTGAAGAAGTAAACAGCAAGGGAACAGCATCAGCATGGTGCTGTTCCCTTTTTTTTGCGTCCTTCGGGTGCGGACTTCTTCCGTTTCTTGCTTGACCCCTTCGGCGGCATACTTGATTTCGCTTCACTCGTTGGTTTTTTCCCTGCTTCAAGGGGGCTTTCCGCTCGCGGACTTCGTCCGTTTTCTTGCTTGACCCCTTCGGATTCGGTAGCTTGCTTGGCTTTACTTCCATAGTTGGGGTTTTCCCTGCTTCAAGGGGGCTTTCCGCTCGCCCCCTTAAACCCCTTCGGATTCGGTAGCTTGCTTGATTTCATTTCCATAGTTGGATTTGCCCACACTATTCAAGGGGGCTTTCCGCTCGCCCCCTTAAACCCCTTCGGATTCGGTAGCTTGCTTGATTTCATTTCCATAGTTGGATTTGCCCACACTATTCAAGGGGGCTTTCCGCTCGCCCCCTTAAACCCCTTCGGATTCGGTAGCTTGCTTGATTTCATTTCCATAGTTGGATTTGCCCACACTATTCAAGGGGGCTTTCCGCTCGCCCCCTTAAACCCCTTCGGATTCGGTAGCTTGCTTGATTTCATTTCCATCGTTGGTTTTTTTCCCTGCTTTAAGGGGGCTTTCCGCTCGCGGACTTCGTCCGTTTCTTCCTTGACCCCTTCGGATTCGGTAGCTTGCTTGATTTCACTTCCATCGTTGGGGCTTTCCCCTGCCCCAGCCAGTTTGTCCGCTCATTGCTGAACTGCGGATTGACCCTTTATTTTTCCAAGTGATGGACAATTAACAATGAGAATGGTAATATTAAGAGGACGTGATTTTCCAGTCTGACTGCAACAGGAGGACAAACAGGTGATGTCAAGCATTCCACTTATGATCATGCTCATCGGAAATGACGATGACCGTGCGCTGGTGACGGAAGTTTATCTGAAATACAGGAAGCTGATGTTCGCGATTTCCATGAAGATTGTGCGAGATCCGCACGTCGCCGAAGACATGGTCATGGCGGCGCTTGCGGAGATGATCGACAAAATTGAAATTTTGCGAGAAATTTCGTGTTTCAGAATGAGGTCCTATGTCGCTACTATAATACGGAACGATTCCATTGACTATGTTCGCAAACGGAATCGTCAGCACAAGCATGCGTTTCTGCCGACGGACGAGACGTTTTTTGACACCGTTGCGTCCGAAAGTGAGGCGGATGACGCTATCCTGCAAAACGTCGAAATGGACGTTCTGCGGAAGGCACTGTCTCGGCTGTCGGAAAACGAGCGTCTGCTGCTCACGATGAAGTATGTAGACGAAAGCTCCGACAAAGAGATTGCGGCGATTCTCCATATCGGGCAGGACAGTGTGCGCGTGTATCTGAGCAGAGCGCGAAAGCATCTGCTGGAATTATTCAAGGAGGTGGAGGAAAATGGCTAATTCCAATCGTGTTCCAAAGGGGCTGGACGAGCTTCGCGGCGACTTGTCCGCGCTGAAGCTGAAAATCGCGCTGCTGGAAAAGCAGGAAGCGGAGCTGGAGCGCATCACGAATGAAAGTGAGTCAGACGACCACCTGCAAACGCTTGCGCAAAGCAGCGAACAGAAAATGCTGCGCTTCATCGACCGCCGCACCAGAACGGGGCAGATAAAGCACTTTGTTGTCAACACTTTCCCGCAGGTTGTCAAAACGGCCGCCTGTCTGCTGCTCGTCTGCTATATTGGGCTGACGGTTGCTGTCGCCACGGATTCAACGCTGCGGGTTCGGATTATGAACTTCATCATGAACACGGAAGAGCGCTATACGTCTTACGGCTTTGAAGATTCCGGCGAAAGCATGAACGTCCCTGCCGACTGGGAAGGGTACTATTACCCCGCGTATATTCCTGACGGCATGGTGCTGACCGGTAGTTTAATCCCCGGAAACGTGTACTATACGCACCCCGACGGCCGAGAGTTATGGTTTGATGACATGGGTACCGGTACAGGCGGAACACTGGACACTGAAAATGCCACAATTGACTATATCACAATCAATGGGCACATCGCGATGATCAGTGAGAAAAGCGGCAGAATAGCTATTATATGGAACATTGATAGTCGTATCCTTATAATTGACTACACCGGAACGAGAGAGGAAGCGATAAGAATAGCCGAAAGCGTGCGAATGATTAAATAATTAAATTCGTCGTTTCACTCCAGTTCAAAAAATTTTTGCAAAAAAATTTGATTTTGCTGTTTCACTTTCGCCGGACGCATCGCCATATGGAGTGAAGGGGTCACAAAGACGCCAAGATGAGGAGGTTTTTTTCATGCGCAGGTCGATTTCAAAGTTGCTCATTTTCTGTCTTCTATCCGTCGTCATTGCGGCATGGTGTTCAGCGGGACATGCAAGCTCGGAAGATAATTCCGTTCAGCCCTTGTACAATCTCGCTTGGGCAACCAACGCAACGCTTTCAATCTCAGAAGACGGCACTGCACGATGCTGTGGATACATCAAATCAATGAACACGACGGATAGCATCAGCACCACCCTGACGCTATATCGGAAAGTTGGCAATTCGTGGTTTTTCGTTAGAAGTTGGTCAGCAAGTGATCAGCTCTATCTTTTCTCCATCTGCGAAACCCATAATGTTCCATCGGGTACTTACAAGGTTCAACTGAGCGGAACCATTGTCGCCGCAGATGGAACAACAGAAACATTTTCCACTTGGTCTACTGAAGCGACGTATAATTAAGCTGCTCGCATTACGTCGATTCCAAGCTTCATTTTGTAAGCTGGTGTCCGAGCAGGACGATGCTTACTCCCCCTACGCTTTCCAAATAGCTCAGGTGAATCTGGAAAGCGTATCCATAAACCATTGCGTTAGGAGGTGATTGGCAAAATGCGCAGGAAGAAAACAAAGTCCTTGCTATAACGTGAGCCACATCGTGGCTGCTATCCCGTCAAGATAGATATAGCAAGGACGCCCCTATTATATTCCCAACTTGCTGCTTTGTCTACTCAAATGAACGTGAAAGGAGACATCTCCATGAAAAAAGGTACTTGTTTCTTTGCCGCAATGCTCATCGTCCTGCTGTGCGTTTCTGCGGTTTCTGTTGCTTTCGCCTGTAATGGATACAGCAACCGCGTTTATTGGGCAAATGAGTCCAAGGTGTACGGGCGCATTGATGCTTGCAGCTGTACGCCAAGAGATAACTATCTGTATGTTTCTACAAAAGCAGAATATGAAACCTCTGACGGCGCACTCGTATGGACATACTGGACGGAATCCTACGGCAATAATGTTTCGTATAAGTCTTCTACCACCAGCCCTGCCGGTCCCGTGAATCAGGGCATTGTGCACTTCCGTCACAAATGCGTGCCCGGCAATTCTGCTTATACATACTATAATTTGTCTGTTTCACCGTAATCCCTCATAAAAAATCAGGGGGGAGCAGGTAACGCTGCTCACCCCTTTGAGGAGTGATTTCATGAAAACAATTCGACTCCTGAAGAACAGCCTTGCGCATTTGTTCCGATGCGAAACCCTGGCTTCGTTCATGATTCTTCTCAGTCTTTTCTGCGTTTACTTTTCGCAATTTACCTTTGTCGGCGTAATGAATCGTCTGCGCCAATTGCAGCAGGCCAGCAGCAGCTATACCAGCATCTGCATTACCCCTTCGGATTCAAGCATCGCTGCTGATACGCTTGCCTTTTTTGAATCCAGCCCCTTAGGGGAGATGCGCAACGCATTCGTCATTGACCTTGACGCCTCCGGAGAGCGTCCTCAAATGATCGGCTGGAAGGGCACCGCCTTTACACGCTGGCATGCATTGGAAGCTGGAATGTCATTTTTTGACGAGCGTCAGGTGGAAAGCACCGAGCATATTGCCATCATGGGCGTTGAATCACTGGGCGCACGCCCCAGCGAGCAAACGGTCAACGGGATTACCTATGCCATCATTGAGCATGGCAGTCTCAGCACCCGCTCGCTGCTTCGGCGGTTTCCCAATCAGTTTGATTTTTATGTGAATGAATACGGAATTGATAATGAGCTGATTATTCCATATCGCACCTTTTTTGCAGATGGCTTCGTTCCGGACGCGATTGTGCTGGACATGAAGGAAGCCCTTTCGGGAAGCGATACCGCCATCATCGAGCGTGTTGCCGCTTACTTTCCCAATTGCGATATTCATCTGGTGGGCAGCAGTGCGCAGACCAAGGCGCGGGCAAAAGAGTATGAGCAAATGCAGTCGTTGTTCCTCGGCGTTTCGCTCCTGTCTGCGTTGAGCGTTTTCACCTTCTTCAACGGCTGGATTCGGCAGAATGCCCGGCAATACCAAATCTACCTGCTGTGCGGCGCGACGCGGGCGAAGGTTTTCCTTCTGCTGCTGCTGGAGTGGGGCGTTCTCACCGTCGTGACCTGCGTCATGGCATACCTTGCCCTGATGGCGGCGACGCCCGTCCTGAACGGCATTGGCGTTTCCGTCAGCATCCAATTCGTCCATTGCCTTGCGATTGGCGCGCTGGGGCTGGTGTTCTCCTATCTTTCTTCGCTGCGAACGCTGTGGGCGGTTTGCAAGACCAACTATCGTCAGGGAGGTTGATTGCATGAAACTGTTATACATGCTGAAAAAGCAGTATAGTCGATTCTACCTGCGAGAGATAGTTGTCGTTGCGCAGGTCGCGCTGATGGTTCTGCTGTTTACGCCCATTCTGTCAAGATTGGACAATCTTCTGTCCATTGATCAGCTGGCGACAAACCTTCATGGCTCGGTTTTCTTCTTTCAGGCCGATGACTATTACTTTTATTCTGAATTTCTGGATCCGCAGGTGTACAGCGACTTCTTTGATGAAATCCGCGCATGCGATGCCGTTCAAGAGGTTGGGCAAGTTTCCGTGGGCGGATGCACCGTTGACGGCGAACGTACTTCGGTGTATTTCTACAATGATGCTTTGCTCAAGCATCTTGGCTTGCAGACGGATGTCACGCCGGAAGGCGATGTGATTCCGGTGCTGATTAACCAGCCACTGGCGCAGAAATACCAGGTTGGCGACCTCATCACCCCGGATAACGGCGCCGTTAATTTTCCCATTACTTCCGAAGGACGGCCGGTTCAATTCCGCGTTGCGGGTGTGCTGAAGAACAACAATTATTATTACAATCTGGTTGGCGGCGCTTCGCATGTAACGCTGGAAAGCATTGGGTACAAGGACGAAGGCTGCTGCATGGTTGCCCTCGGCGCGTTCGATTTTGTTCCCATCCTGGACATAAAGCCTTCCACCCTTCTCTTTGTCGCAGCGGAAAATACGGATACCTTGAACCAGATCAACGCCTCCATCGGCCATCTGGGACATGCGGAAAGGCTCTCGGTGATGCGGCAGAACTCGCTCAATGACATTCTTTCAAACAATCCGCTTCCCTTCATCACCGCCGCCTTGATGACCCTGCTCTGTCTATCCAGCGTTTGCTCCTATGCGTATGTGAGCGTCATCCGCCTGCGGCAAAACTTTGCCATGTACTACATTTGCGGTCTGAGCCGGAAAAAGGCGCTGGCAATCACCATGCTTGCGCTCCTGCTGCTGCTGATTTTCAGCCTTCTCATTTCTCTGGTTATTCTGCCGATTTCTGTTGAGAATACGGAATATAACGGTCTGCCTTTTTCCATCATCATTGTTGCGCTGCTGTTTGTGTTTGCCTTTGCCATTGTATTCATGCAATACGGCAGCATCGACCCCATTAAGCTGATGCGGAAGGGCGATTAAGAAGGAGGTTTTCGGGCATGTTGATTGAAATGAATCAAATTGACATGAAATACAACAAGGGACAGGAAAATGAAGTTCACGCGCTGAAGCAAGTTTCGTTAAGCGTCGAACAGGGGGATTTCGTCGGCTTGGTCGGCGCATCCGGTTCGGGAAAAACAACCCTGCTTCAAATCATCGGCGGAATGCTCCGACCGACGGACGGCTCCTACTTCTTTGACGGCATGGACGTCAGCGCAATGAAGGATAGCCAGCTTTCCCGCTTCAGGAACCAGAAGGTTGGGTATGTTCTGCAGGATTATGGTCTGCTGCGCGATCGCAATGTCGTAGAAAACGTATGCCTCCCCATGATGTTCTCGCATATGAAATGGCATGACATTGAAAGCAGAGCAATGGAACTGCTGACGGAACTGCACATTGATCATCTTAAAGCACGCAGAGTCAATCAATTATCAGGCGGACAAAGTCAGCTTGTGGCCGTGGCGCGGGCGCTGGCCATGAACCCACCCGTCATTCTGGCGGATGAGCCAACCGGATCTTTGGACAGCAATACGTCTGCGCATCTGATGGAAAGCCTCACCAAGCTGAACAATGCCGGTGTCACCATCCTGATGGTAACGCATAACGAAGAAATCAGCAAGCAATGCAAACGCATTGTCCGCATTCGAGACGGCCAGTTGCTTGCGGAATAAGACGCTCGATTCGTCATACAGCAAAAATACGCGAAGGAGAAGCAACCTCCTTCGCGTATTTTGCTCTTCACGGAAAGTCGGGAGGAAGCAAGGCACGGCAAATATCGCCGATTTTCCCGGATGGAAATTCGGGGAAAGACATTCCCGCGTGTAATTGATTCGGATGTTCATTGACTGCAAGCTATGCAGCAACGTATCCGCAACCGCTGCGCTCACGCCGCATTCACAGAGTTTGGGAAATGTGTTCCCAACAGGCAAACTGTCCTTTTTAGCAAAATGACCCTGCTTAAGTGAATAGCTGCTCAAACCACAGCAATGGTACTTATGGGCAAAAAGAAAGCCGAAACCCTTGCAAATCCAAGGATTTCGGCTCGTGGAGCATAGCGGATTCGAACCGCTGACCCCAACACTGCCAGTGTTGTGCGCTACCAGCTGCGCTAATGCCCCGCAACAGGATAAAGTATAGCACATTTCGGGCGGCATGTCAAGGACTTTGAGAAGAAAAAAGTGCAGGCTCGAATTGTAAAAATCCGTCTGAAAATCGCGGCGAAAGTGGACTTTCAAGGCGCGATATGGTATGATAGATTGGCATGAATGCATCACAATCCATCGGGAGGATTATCATATGAAACGGATGATGGCGTGGCTGTGCGTGCTGCTGATGCTGCTGCCGTGCGCGCTGGCGGAGGAAGCGGAAGGAAACCCGACGAAGGCAGAAGATCTGACGAAGTCAGCGGAGTCAGAAAGTCTGACGTCAGCGGAGGCAGCGCTGCGGGGATATCAGAAGGGCGATGGCTACGTGTATGTGACGCTGGGGGAATGCCCGCAGGATGAGGATGGCGGCATCGAGCCGATTCTCTGGCGCGTGCTGAGCGTGGAGGACGGCAAGGCGTATCTGCTGAGCGAGTATGTCCTCGAGGCGCGACCGATTCACAGCGATTATCAGGAGTACGCCAATAAGCCGACAAACAGCAAGAAGCCCGGCTTTGACGGCGATTTCACGAAGACCGAAATGAGCATCTACCTCTGCGGCGCGTTTGCCGAAAGCAGCTTCACCGAGGCGGAACGCGCCATGCTGACGCCGCACGAGGAATTTGGGCTGTTCTTCCTTGCAAGCTCTGCGGATTTGAAGAACAAAGCGTACGGCTTTACCGACAACGAGAGCCGCAAGGCGTGGGGAACGGCGTATGCGCTGGCGAACGGTCTGTTTAAGTACGGCAGCCAGCGCGGCGGTCATTCGCCGTACTGGACGCGCACGCAATCCACCACGGATGCGCGGCACGCCTGCTGCACCAAGTCCAAGGGCGAGCTCGGACGCATCAATGTCATCACGCTGGATGAGGGCATGCGTCCTGCCTGCCTGCTGAATGTCGGCAGCGCGGTTATTTCCGGCGGCAGCGGCACGAAGGACGACCCGTACACGCTTGCCCCTGCGGAGGACTAACATGCGCAAATTCGGACATCTGCTATGTTTGCTGGCAGCCGCATGGCTTTTCACCGGCGCGGCGCTGGCGGAAAAGACCGTCACCATCACCTTTACCGGCGACATCACGCTCGGCGGCGAGGATTATCTGCGCACGGCGGAGGATAGCTTCGCATCGGTGTATGAGCGCGAGGGCGCATCGTATTTCCTCAAAAATTTCGCGGACTTTTTTGCCGAGGACGACCTGACCGTCGTGAATCTGGAGGGCGTGCTGACGGACAATGACGGTCTGCTTGCACGCGACAAGGGCAAGGGCGGCGACGGCTACTGGTTCCGCGGCAAGACGGAATACGCGCAGGTGCTGTCCGCCGCAAGCGTCGAGGTCGTTTCGCTGGCGAACAACCACTCCTTCGACTACGGCGCGCAGGGCAGGCGCGACACCATCGCCGCCGTGGAGGCGCAGGGCATCGACTGGTTCGGCACCTACAACCGCAACAAGGATCCCGAAACGGAGAAGTTCTACTTCTACGCCAAGGACGGCGTAACCATCTGCCTGATGAGCCTGCTCTGGGATGATTACAAAATTGAAAGCGCCGACGGCAACGGCGCGTACCTGCGCGAGCAGATTGCCGCCATCAAGGAATCCGGTCAGGCGGATGCGGTAATTGCCATCCTGCACGGCGGTCAGGAGTACGGCCGCCACCGCACAAAGCCGCAGATCGTCTTTACGAAAATGGCAATTTCCGCCGGCGCTGACCTTGTTATCTGCCATCACGCGCATGTCGTCATGGGCATGGACGTCATCTCGAACCGCAGCGCGTTCTATTCGCTGGGCAACTTCTGCTTCGGCGGCAACCGGAGGACGTACGCGATTGACAGCAGCCGCAAGCCGAACGTACAGGATGCCGCGCCCGCGCTGATTCTCCGCGCCGTGCTGACGTTCGATGATGACGGCACGTATCTCGGGCAGCAGATTACGCTCTATCCCGTGCAGACGACAAGCGTCGACCGGCAGGAGAACGAAACGGAGCAGGTCAACGACTATCAGCCGAAATTCGTGACTGGACCGCTTGCGGCGCATGTGCTGCATCTGATGCAGATTGACATGAATTACGATGTGAATCAGACGCCGAAATACCTGAAAAAGGAGTCCATCAACAAGACGCTTCGCGCGCTCGTGATGGCCCGCGAGGAGGAGCTCGATGCGATGGATTCCTCCGAAGGCATGGAGGCGCTGACGCTGCCGTATCTGCCGGCGACAGCAGAGGAATAAAGATAGACCCGCACACCCGATTTTGCTCGGATGCGCGGGCTTCTGTTATATAGCGGACAATGTCCATAAGGCGGACGAAGTCCGTAAATCAGACGAAGTCCGTAAATCAGACGAAGTCCGTAAATCAGACGAAGTCTGTAGAGAAGACAAAGTCTTAAGCCTGTGCTTCAGTCGTGCTGGCAGGAGAACCGCACTCAATGGCGATCTTCCTTGCGGTCTTCGGGGCTTCAGGCGCTTCCTTCGGCAGCGTCACGGTCAGGATACCATTGTCGCAGTGCGCGGTAATGTCGTTTTCGCGGACGCCCTCCAGCGAGAAGCGGCGCTCCATATGACCGCTCTGCCGTTCGGAGTACAGGTAGCCGTTCTTGTTTTCCTTCTTCTCGCTGTTGATGTCGGCAGCGATGGTCAGCACGCCGTTTTCAGCGGTCAGCGAGATGTTGTCCAGGCTGACGCCCGGCATTTCAGCCTCCAGCACGTAGGCGTCGGGCTGTTCCTTCACGTCAACGCGGAAGCCGGCAGGACCGACAGCGTCGCTCATGTCGAAGAAGTGGCGGAAGAAGCGGTCATTCATAAAATCATCCATCGGGTTCATCAGGTTACGGGCAGTACGGAACGGAATCACATTGAACATAAAACAGACCTCCTTGATCGTCGCAAACAGCGAATAAACATATTCTATACGGGGGAGCGCCTTCCGGGTTCTTCCGGAGGTTGTTTCCCTCGGTGGTCCTCTTCCTGAACCACGAGTATAGAATACCATAAAGGTCAAAGAAAGTCAAGAACAAATAAGGTCAGATTGTGTAAACGTTCCGTAAACAGTCTGAAAACAGAATATGAACATCACAGCGAGGCCGCACGGTTCAACAATCGCCGCATGACCGGCAGGACAGCTTCCGGGTTGCCGCTTGTTTCCAGCGTGACGTGCCCGAGTCCGGTGCTGTCCGTGAGCAGACCGCCCTCCGTCAGCACACGCCGAAGCTGCCGCGCCGTGCCTTCATTGCCGTCAAGCACCTGCACGTGCGCGGGCAGCATCGCGTGCAGAATCGGGCGCAGGAACACGTAGTGCGTGCATCCGAGCACCACCGCGTCAACATGCTGCAGGTCATAGGGGCTGAACAGCTCCGTCAGGTAGCGCTCTGCCTGCGCATCCGCCTCCTGCTCGACCAGCTCCATCAGCCCGGGGCATGGCAGCGGAATCGCGCCCTCTCCGTACCGCGCATACAGCTGCTGAAACTTCTCCAGCCGCAGCGTCATCGGCGTGGCAAGCACGAGAATCGCGCCGCCGTGGCGGATGGCGTGGGCTGGCTTGAGGGCTGGCTCCATGCCCAGAATCGGCAGCGTGTACTGCTCCCGAAGCGCTTTCGCCGCGACTGCGGTCGCCGTGTTGCACGCAATCACGACCGCCTTCACGTCCTGAGAAAGCAGGTGCGCCATGACCTGCCCGACGCACCGCATCACCGCTTCACGCGGCTTCGTGCCGTAGGGCGCATTCGCCGTGTCGCCGAAATACAGGAAGTCCTCCGAGGGCAGCTCCTTTTGCAGGGCGCAGAGCGTGCCGATGCCGCCGACGCCGCTGTCAAACACGCCGATGGGATGCTGATTCGCCATTTCGCGTACCTCCTTGCCATACGGACATTATACGCCGAAAAAGCCGGAAAAGCAAATCAGCCGTGCGCATGCGGCTTACAGGTCGGCTGCGCTCCGCTTGGAAACAACGCGCTGCACATCCGCATCAAAGTCGAGCGTGACAAAATAATCCCGGGGCGTTTCGGCGCGGCGAATCATGCGGTAGCCGCCATCAGCGGTGTAGAGGATCTCCGCCGAGCGCAGACGTCCGTTGTAGTTGTAGCCCATGGCATGACCATGCGCGCCGGTATCGTGAATGACGAGCAGGTCGCCGACGGCAATCTCCGGCAGCTTCCGGTCGATGGCGAACTTGTCGTTGTTCTCGCACAGGCTGCCGGTCACATCGTAGACATGGTCGTGCGGAAGCGATTCCCTGCCGCAGACGGTGATGTGGTGGTACGCGCCGTACATCGCCGGGCGCATCAAATCAGCCGCGCAGGCATCAACGCCGATGTATTCCTTGTACGTGTGCTTTTCGTGGATGGCGTGCGTGACGAGCCAGCCCATGCTGCCGGTCATCCAGCGGCCGAGCTCCGTCTTGAGCGCCACGCCGCCCTGCGGGAAGATTTCCTCATAGACGCGGCGAACGCCCTCGCCGACAGCCATCACATCGGTTGCAGGCTGGTCCGGAAGGTACGGGATGCCAACGCCGCCGGACAGGTTGATGAACGCCAGCTCCATGCCGGTTTCTGCGGCAAGGTCACGCCCGCACGTGAACAGAATCCGCGCCAGCGCCGGATAATAGCTGTCATCCGTGTTGTTGGAGGACAGGAAGGCGTGCAGCCCGAAGCGCTTTGCGCCCAGCGCCTTCAGCTGCTTCAGACCCTCCTGCAGCTGCGGATACGTAAAGCCGTACTTCGCGTCGCCGGGGTTGCCCATGATTTCATTGCCGATTTTGAAATCTCCGCCGGGATTATAGCGGCAGCAGATGGTTTCCGGAATGCCGCCGTGCTTCTCCAGCAGCGGGATGTGCGTGACGTCATCGAGGTTGACAAAGGCATTCAGCTTTCTTGCATAATCAAACTCCTGATACGGCATGGCGTTGGCGGAGAACATGATGTCGCGTCCGGAAAATCCGCACGCCTCGGCGAGCATCAGCTCCGTTTCGCTCGAGCAGTCAACGCCGCAGCCCTCCTCCTTGAGGATGCGTAGGATGGACGGATTCGGCAGCGCCTTGATGGCAAAGTACTCCTGAAAGTCCCTGCACCAGCCGAATGCGCGGTTGAGCGTCTGCGCGTTGCGGCGGATGCCGGCTTCATCATAAAGGTGGAAGGGCGTCGGAAATTGTGCGGCAGCGTTCTCAAAGACGCTGTCCTTCAGCGAAAAATTCGGCATGGGTGTTCACTCCGATTCATAAAGGGGCAGGGCGGTTAGATGCATCATACCCCATAATATCCTGCATCAATATACCATACATTCTATATGGAAGCAAGTTTTTCTGATGTTCTTACCATACAGAAGCTTGCATCCGATTTTCTTTTTCACTGCATTTTATGTGCTTTGCCCAAACGCACCATGAAAAGAAAAGCTGCTTGCCGCCGAAGCGGGTAAAAAGAGGGACAAATCCCCTTTTTTGTGCGTGAGGGATTGATTTTTTCTGCCATCAGGACTATGATAGGCACAGCAAAAATCAACAAAGAAGGCATCAATATGTGGATTCTGTATGCATCCGGTTCGGCGCTGTTTGCAGGCTTAACGTCTGTCCTTGCAAAATGCGGCATCCGCAGGACAGATTCAACGGTCGCGACAGCCATTCGCACCATTGTCGTGCTGGCGTTCTCGTGGCTGATGGTGTTCATCGTCGGCTCGCAGGGGCAAATCACCCAAATCGACACAAGGACGCTGATTTTCCTGCTTGTGTCCGGGCTCGCGACCGGCGCAAGCTGGCTGTGCTACTTCCGTGCGCTGCAGCTCGGCGATGTCAACAAGGTCGTGCCGATTGACAAGTCCAGCACGGTGCTGACGATTCTGCTCGCGGCGATATTCCTCGGCGAAGGGCTGTCGTGGCTGAAGGTCGTCTGCATGGCGCTGATTGCCGCCGGCACGCTGCTGATGATTGAGAAAAAGGAAAGCAGGGGCGCGGCAGCGAAGGATTCGCGCTGGCTGCTGTATGCCGTCGGGTCGGCGGTGTTTGCAAGCCTGACTGCGATTCTGGGCAAAATCGGCATTTCGGGCGTCGAATCGAACCTCGGCACCGCCATCCGAACGGCGGTTGTGCTGCTCATGTCGTGGCTGATGGTGCTCGTGACCGGCAAGACGAAGGCGGTGGCTGCCATTCCGCGCAGCGAGCTTGGCTTCATCGCGCTGTCCGGACTCGCAACCGGCGCAAGCTGGCTATGCTATTACCGCGCATTGCAGCTCGGTCCGGCAAGCATTGTCGTGCCGATTGACAAGCTGAGCATTCTCGTTTCCATCCTCTTCTCCTACATCGTCTTCCATGAGCGGCTGTCGAAAAAGGCGCTCATCGGGCTGATTGCCATCGTCGGCGGCACGCTGCTGATGCTCATGGCGTAAAGGAAGCTAATCTTTTACATAACCTTTACAGGACATCGCTTTTGCTCTTTACATTTCAGCGGTATCATACAGCCGTACCCAAGGAAAAGAAATGAGCAAGAATGTGAAAGGAAGGTCTTTTCTATGAAGAAGCTTGCTGCGATGCTCCTGGCGCTGGTGCTGACCCTGTCGGTCGCGCTGGCCGACTCCATCTATGTTGTCTCCCGTGAGGACGGCTCCGGCACGCGTTCCGCTTTCATCGAGCTGACCGGTGTCGAGCAGAAGGACGAAAACGGCAACAAGGTTGACATGACGACCGTTGAGGCGGCGATTTACTCCGGCACCTCCGAGGTCAAGACCACGGTTTCTCAGGACACGGCCGCGATTGGCTACATCTCCCTCGGCTCCATGGACACGAGCGTGAAGGCCGTCAAGGTTGCGGAGAACCCCGCAGAGGGCGAGGAAGCGGTGTATGTCGAGGCGACGGCTGAGAACGTTGCGAACGGCACCTACGCGATTGCCCGTCCGTTCAACATCGCTTACAAGGCGGAATCCCTGTCCGCGACCGCTCAGGATTTCGTGAACTGGATCCTGTCTGCGGAGGGTCAGGCAATCATCACCGAGCAGAAGTATGTTTCCCTTGACCCGGTTGAATACGAAGCGGCTCCTGTCGCCGGCAAGATCGTCATCGGCGGCTCCTCTTCCGTCGGCCCGCTGATGCAGAAGCTCGAGGAAGCCTACGAAGCGCTCCATCCGGAAGTGGACATCGAGGTGCAGATTTCCGACTCCTCCACCGGCATGCGCGGCGCTGCGGACGGCAGCTTCGACATCGGCATGGCTTCCCGTGAGGTCAAGTCCTCCGAGCTGGAAGCCGGTCTGACCCCTGTGACCATCTGCCGCGACGGCATCGCGGTCATCGTCAACAACGACAACGCGGTGGAAGGCCTGACGCTCGCCCAGATCTGCGGCATCTTCACCGGCGAGATCGTTGACTGGGACGAAGTCAAGTAATCCTACAACCTGACAAGAAAACCTAAACGCGCCCGAGGAGCAATCCCCGGGTGCGTTTTCATGTTCTCTATTGTGGCAAAGCTCAACGATGGAAATGAAACCAAGCTCTTTGCTGAATCCGAAGGGGTCAAGGGGGCGACCGCAGGCTTCGCCTGTTCTTCAGCCCCCTTGAAGTCGCAAACAAAACCAACTAAGCAGATGAAAGCAAGTATGTAGCCGAAGGGGTTTAAGGGGGCGACCGGAAAGCCCCCTTGAAGTCGCAAATAAAACCAACTAAGCAAACGAAACCAAGTATGCTACCGAATCCGAAGGGGGTCAAGGGGGCGACCGCAGGCTTCGCCTGTTCTACAGCCCCTTTGAAGCGACTTTCAATGTTCTCCTTGAAAATGAGAGCAAATGCTTTCCCCAACCTCTTCGCAATATGCAGTTCCATGGCAGGTTTATTGTGCAGCTATTTCGGGGGCTTTGCGGTCGCCCCCGAACCCCTTCACAACGCGCATCTACATAGTAGGTTTGTAATGCGGCTTCTTCATAAGCTTGCCACTGCCTAACCATGAAAACGAAATCAACTGTGCCGCCGAAGGGGTCAAGGGGGCGACCGCAAGCCTCGCCTGTTCTACAGCCCCTTGAAGTCGCAAACAAAACCAACTAAGCAGATGAAAGCAAGTATGTAGCCGAAGGGGTTTAAGGGGGCGACCGGAAAGCCCCCTTGAAGCCGCAAACAAAACCAACTAAGCAAATGAAACCAAGTATGCTACCGAATCCGAAGGGGTCAAGGGGGCGACCGGAAAGCCCCCTTGAAGCAGGGGAAAACCCAACTATGGAAACGAAACCAAGTATGAATCCGAAGGGGGCAAAAAGAAACAGACGAAGTCTGCGACCAGAAAGCCCCTTGAATAGTGTGGCAACATCCCTGTAATCCACATTCCGCCATACACGCCCGAGACAAACTCCATCGAACAGGTTTGGCGTAACGTTCGCACCAAGAGCTTCCGCAATGAAGCGTTCCAAACGCACAAAAAAATACGCGGAGATCCGCTGCCGAGAGAGAAGGGCAGGAATCTCCGCTGTTTGAGCAGCAGGTGCTCAAATTGATGAGAATCGGCTCATGTGAGGAGAACATGAGCCGGATCTCGCTGTGTTACTCCACTTCGCTGCGCAGCGGAATGGAATCTGCGGCACCGGGACGCGTCACGGAAATGGCGGACGCATGGGTCGCACGCTGCATGCAGGCCTGAAGCGACATGTTTTCCATCAGCCCTGCAATGAAATAGCCCGTAAAGGTATCGCCGGCGGCAGTGGTGTCAACCGCCTTGACGCGCTCGGCGAGCTGCCGGAGCGTTTCGACGCCGTCCTCCGTCACACGATGAACGACGCTGCCCCGGCTGCCGAGCGTAATCAGCACGGACAGCCGAGGATAACGCGCATGCAGCACATCCCACGCCTTGTCCGGGTCGCTTTCGCCGGTAATCTGCTCCGCCTCGATTTCGTTGACGAGCAGCCACGTCAGCTTGCTATAGTCCACATCGCGGAGCGCGTCATTGTACGGCGACGGATTCAGGACGATGTTCATCCCCTGCCGTGCGCCTTCCTCGATAATCATCGGCAGCAGGTTGATTTCGTTCTGCAGCACCAGATAATCGCCGGCAGAGCACTGCGCCATCGTGCTTTTGACCTGCTCTGCGGTAATGCAGCGGTTCGAGCCGCCGTAGAGCAGGATGCAGTTTTCGCCCTGCGAATTGACTTGAATGACCGTGTGCCCCTGCATTTCGTCCACAGAAAGCAGGCAGGACGTGTCAACGCCGCTGTCGTCGAGGAGCTTCCGCAGGCTTTCGCCGCCGCTGCCGACGCATCCTGCATGTGCGGTGCTTGCGCCTGCGCGGACGAGCGCAATGGACTGGTTCAGTCCCTTGCCGCCGAATTTCACCGCACGCGATGCCGCCGCAAGCGTTTCGCCGGGCTGCACGAAATGTGCCACCTGATACACATAATCAAGATTCAGGGAACCAAAGTTCAGTGCGCGCATAGGCTTCTCCTTTCGTGTCGGTTACCTGCACCGTGCGCGGCGAACCGCCGTCTGCCAGCCTGCCATCTTTTTCTCGCGGACGTCATCAGCCATCTGCGGCTCATAGCTCCTGCGCTTGAGCTGGTCAAGCACGGTCAGGTCGCAGATGCCCTCTGACAGACCCGCCGCGTATGCCGCGCCGATGCCGGACAGCTCCTCCGCATTCGGGACGCGCACCGGAATGCCGAGCAGATCGCTCTGGAACTGCATCAGATAGGCGTTTCGGGTTGGACCGCCGTCTACGCGCAATTCCCCGATGTTCAGCTTTGCGCTCGTGCCCATGATGCGGACGACGTCGCTGATTTGATAGGCGATGCAGTCCAGCGCCGCACGGACAACCTCGTTTTTGCCGGTCGTTCGGCTCATGCCGCAGAGGATGGCGCGCGCGTCGTTGTCCCAGTAGGGGGCGCCCAAGCCGGAAAACGCGGGCACGAGATACGCGCTGTCCGCCGGATTGGCTGCGCGGGCAAGCGCTTCCGTTTCGCCCGGATTTGCAATCAGTCGGAGGTCGTCCTTGAGCCACGTGATGACTGCGCCGGTGTAATTGATGTTGCCTTCCAGCACATAATTCACCTTGCCGCCGATTTTCCACGCGATGGACGACACGACGCCCTCATCGGAGAACACAGGTGCTTCGCCGACATTCATCATGATGGACGAACCCGTGCCGTATGTTGCCTTCAGCATCCCCGGACGCAGGCAGCCCTGTCCGAACAGCGCGCCATGCGAGTCGCCCAGCACGCCGCGAATCGGAATCGGCTCATCCAGCCAGCCGTCAAAATCGGTTTCGCCGAAATCGCCGTCAGAATCCGTCACCGCCGCCATGCAGCCCGGCTCGATGCCGAAAAGTGCCAGCAGCTCATCATCCCACCGGAGCGTGCGGAGGTTGAACAGCTGCGTGCGCGAGGCATTCGAGTAATCCGTCTGATGGCGCTGCCCCTTCGTCAGGCGGTACACAAGGAAGCTGTCGATGGTGCCGACCGCAATTTCGCCGCGCCTTGCACGCTCGGTCACGCCTGGCACATGGCGGAAAATCCATGCCAGCTTCGCCGCCGGAAAGTACGGCGAAAGGCGGATTCCGGTCTTGTCCTGCACGAGCCTTGCACAGCCCTGCTTCTCCAGCTCCTCGCAGATCGCCGCGGCGCGTCCGCACTGCCAGACAATCGCGTTATAGACCGGCTTGCCCGTCTTTTTATCCCAGCAGACGGACGTTTCGCGCTGATTGCTGATGCCCAGCACGGCGATTTCGCCCTTGTCGATGCCCGCCTTTTCGGTGACCATCCGCACGACGGCAAGCGTATTCTGCCAGATTTCCTCCACATCGTGCTCCACCCAGCCATGCTCGTCAATCAGTTGCCGATGCGGCTTGTCTGCGCGGCACAGGAGCGTGCCGTTCCGGTCAAACAGCAGCGCCTTCGTGCCCTGCGTGCTCTGGTCGATGGATAGAACGTATTGCTTCATGGTTCACCTCGTTCATAGACCCGATGATGGCAGCACCGCCACTGCGCAGTGTTGCCATCATCCGTTTATTTCAGCGCATTGCGAACCGTATCGGCAATGCCCTGACCATTCAGTCCGTAATAGTCAAATACCTGCTTGGACGTGCCGGTGATGACCGGTGCATCCGGCAGCGCGAGATTGATGACGCGCATGGGGTCGTTCGCGCTGATAACCTGCGCGACTGCCGCACCCAGTCCGCCAAACGGCGCATGCTCTTCGACCGTCACAACGAGCTTCTTGCCCTTTGCCGCCTTCAGCAGCCCCTCCTTGTCCAGAGGCTTCACGCAGTACATGTCCAGCGCCGTGGTCGAAATGCCCTCTGCGTTCAGCATTGCTGCCGCTTCCCTGATGGGGTATACCATTTCACCGCAGGCGACAAGCAGCACGTCGCTGCCTTCGCTCAGGACGGTCGCCCTGTCCATCTCGAAGGGAACATCGTTCTCCTCGTAGACGTCCTCGACCGGATTTCTGCCAAGGCGGATATACGCCGTCTGCTCATCCCTCAGCAGCGCCTCAAACAGCTTGCGCGTCTGATGGCGGTCGGAAGGCAGATATACGCGCATGCCCGGAATGGCGGACATTGCGGCGATATCCTGTGCGGAATGATGCGTCATGCCCAGCGCGCCGTAGCTGATGCCGCCGGAAATGCCGACCAGCTTGACATTCGTGTTGGAATAAGCGCAGTCCACCTTGCACTGCTCGTAGCTTCGCGTCGAAATGAAGGATGCGGGCGACACGGCGAACGCCTTCTTGCCGCAGGACGCCATGCCGGCGGCGACGCTCACCAGATTCTGCTCGGCAATGCCGATTTCGACAAACTGCTCCGGATACGTGTCGGCATAGGAGGTCAAAGAGGCGCTGCCGCGGCTGTCGCTGCAAAGGACAACAACATTCCTGTCCTTCGCGGCGGCTTCCTTGAGCACCTCGCACATGACGGCGCGGTTTGCAATCTTGTTCATGCCTTCAGCGCCTCCTTTCTTTCTGCAAGCTCCTTGGTGATGATCGCGTATTCCTCCGCGTTCGGGAGATGATGGTGCCAGCCCGCCTTGTTCTCCATGATGGCGGCGCCCTTGCCCTTGACGGTATTCGCGATGATGACGGTCGGCATCCCCTTCGTGCTTTCCGCCTCATCAAAGGCAGCATTCAGCGCGTCAATGTCGTTGCCGTCCTTGAGCTCAATCACATGCCAGCCGAATGCGGCAAAGCGTGCGGCGAGGTCGCCGGGCGACATGACCTGCTCGGTCGTGCCGGAAATTTGCAGGTGATTGCGGTCGACAACGGCGCAGAGGTTGTCCAGCTTGTAATGTCCGGCTGACATTGCGCCTTCCCAAACGGAGCCTTCCGCCAGCTCACCGTCGCCCATCAGGGTGTACACGCGGTAATCGCGCTTGTCCATTCTGCCTGCGAGCGCCATGCCGACGCACACGGACAGCCCGTGACCCAGCGAACCGGAATTCATTTCGATGCCCGGCAGCGTGTTGTGCGGATGACCGATGTACTCCGAGCCGAACTTCGAGAACTGTGCCTTAACCTCGTTGATATCGAGAAAGCCCTTGTCCGCCAGCACCGCGTAGAGCGTCTCCACGCAGTGTCCCTTTGAGAGCACGAAGCGGTCGCGACCAGGGTCCTTCTGACGGTCGGGCGACACGTTCATGCGGCTGTAGAGCGTCAGGATGATTTCCATGCAGCTCATGTCGCCGCCGATGTGTCCGCCGCCGCCAGCCATGATGATGTCCACCACGTCCTGACGCAGATCATACGCCTTTACAGCTAATGCATTCATGTTCACACCTCGTCAAACGTTACGTCTTCGCCGTGCAGATACGCCTTGACCTTGTCCTCGATGGGGTCGTAGAGGTCGGGCGTCATGCCCAGATACTTGCACGCCTCGTACACCACCGGCACGACGTCGCCGTGAATCGCCGCCACGTGATGGATGTACGGACCCTCGACCACCTTCGCCTCGAGGCGCTTCAGGTTGTTGACCTCCACCCACACGTAGGTGCCGCGCGTCCAGGGTCCGTCGATGCCGCGTGCATGACCGAGCAGCACGGAGTACTTGCCGTCGTCGCCGTCAAAGCGGACAAGGCTCATCAATCCGTGCTTCGCCTCGGCGCTGACCGCACCGTTCTGCGGGAAGGCAACCGGCACGCAGATGGTGGGCTTCTCCTTCGCCACGGAAATCGGCCACGGACCGCAGTGCTGCAGCAGCTCGCCGTTCTCGTTATCCGGATGGCGAACCGTCCAGTCGGAGAACATGACGCGGCGCTCATTCATGGACGCAGCCTCCGCCATCAGCTGGGAAATCGCGCCGTGAATATCCGTTTCGCACACGACCGGAATGCCCTCTTCATTCAGCAGCGCATTCGCCGCGCACGGCATGATGTTGATCTCGCTCTGCAGCGCGTTCCAGCACTGGATGGCGATGGCATTGCAGCCGTACTTCTCCGCCAGCGCCTTCATGGCGACCTTCAGCTCTGCCACGCGATGGAGGCTGTCCTCCTCAATCTTGCAGATCATGTTTCCCTTGCAGTAGCCAACGACCTTCTCGACCTCGGTTTTCTCCTCGCGCCATTTCTTCATTTCGGCGTAGAGCTCGGGCAGCGGAATCGGCGACAGCTGGATGTTGAACTTCTCCAGCAGCTCGCCCTCGTTGCACATGGTGCTCCAGAAGTCGAACGGGCGCGGACCGATTTGCAGGATGCGCGTATGGCGCAGCACCTTCACCACGTTGCAGACGGCGAGGAAGTCGCGGATGCCGCGTTCAAACTCAGGATCCGTCAGATTGCAGTTGTTCATGTAGGTGAAGGGAATATGGAAGCGGCGAAGCACCTTGCCCGTCGCGAACAGACCGCACTGGCTGTCGCGCAGGCGCATGCCGTTCTCATCGGGGCGCTCATCACGCGGCCCCCAGAGCAGCACGGGCACATTCAGCTCCTTGGCAAGGCGCGCGCACTCGTATTCCGTGCCGAAATTCGCGTGCGGCAGGAACAAACCGTCGACCTTCTCGCGCTTGAACTTCTCGGCAATGGCGTACATGCCCTTGTCGTCAAAGAGCAGCCCTTCCTCGTTGATATCGTCAATATCCACGAAGTCGATGCCCAGCTCGCGCAGGCGGTCCGCCGTCAATCCGCGGTACACCACCGCTGCCGGCGCGCTGAAGATAGCTCGGCGAGTCGGAGCAAAGCCTAATTTGATATTCGCTTTCATGGGAATTTCCTCGCTTTCCTCCCGATTGATGTGTGACAGGGATTACTTCATTTCGTTGCGGGTCTGCAGCGCCATCTTCGCCTGCAGCTTGCGCTGGGTCTGGTCGATGACGACTGCCAGAATGATAACGATGCCGCGGATTACCTTCTGCCAGAACTCGCTGACGCCGCACATCGTCATGCCGTCGTTGATGACGCCGATGACGAATGCGCCGACAATCGTGCCGACAATCGTGCCGGAGCCGCCAGCCATGGACGTGCCGCCCAGAACCGTCGCCGCGATGGCGTTCATTTCCCAGCCGTCGCCGGAGTTCGGATGAGCCGCGTTGATCTGCGCCGTGTTGATCAGACCAATCCACGCCGCGCAGAAGCCGGAGATGACATACACGAGAATCTTGACGCGGTCAGCGCGGATGCCGGAGAGCTTTGCGGACTTTTCATTGCCGCCGACAGCCAGAATGTGCCAGCCGGTCGCCGTGCGCTTGAGCAGCACCGCCGCGATGATGGAAAGCACCGCGAAGACGTAAATGCCCGCCGGAACGCCGAGCCAGTCAGAGCCGAGCGCCTTGAAGCCGGTGTTGCCCAGCGCTTCATAGCCAGCCAGCTTGGTGAAGGTCGAGCCGCCGGAGCGCAGGTTTGCAAAGCCGCGGCAAATATACATGGTGCCCAGCGTCGCGATGAAGGCGGCAACCTTCAGCTTCGTGATAATCAGACCGTTGATGGCGCCGACGAGGCAGCCGAACGCCAGCATCAGCACGATGATGGCAGGGACGGAGAAGTAAATCGTCTTGCCGCCGATGGTAAGCCCTTCCTGAAGGAGACCGCCGGCAAGCATGCCGACCAGACCGACCACGGCGCCGACAGACAGGTCAATGCCGCCGGTGATGATGACGAACGTCATGCCAAGCGCCAGAATGCCGTACAGGGCAACGTGCTTGGCGACCATCGTGAGGGTAGAGAGCTGCAGGAACGAGGGAGACGCGATACTGAAGAAGATGACGAGGAGAATCAGCACGATAAAGGTACGACCCTTCAGCAGCGTCATCAGCAGCTGATTGTTATTCTTTTTCATTTTATTACCCACTCCATTTCCGCTCAAGCTTTTTTGCCGGTAGCAAGGCCAGCGTAGGACGCACGGACGAGATTGTCCTCCGTGATGTCGTCGCCGGAGAGTTCCGCGGTGCACTTGCCGTTGGACAGCACGTAGATGCGGTCAGCGACAGCCATGATTTCCTTCAGTTCGGAGGAAATGACGATGATGGACAATCCGCGTTCCGAGAATTCATGGATGATTTCAAAGACCTCTGTCTTTGCGCCGATATCGATGCCGCGCGAAGGCTCATCCATCAGCAGGACGGTCGGATTCGTCATCAACCCCTTCGCGATAACCACCTTCTGCTGGTTGCCGCCGGAAAGGGACAAAATCGGCAGATGCTTGTCCGCCACCTTGATGTGCAGGTCCCTGATCTTGTCATCGACCGCCTTCTCTTCCTCCTTGAAGTTGAGCAGACCGCCGCGTGCAAACTTCTTCAATGAAGACAGCGACGCATTCTTGCAGATGTCAAGGCTCTGCACCTGCCCCTGAAGCTGACGGTCCTCCGGCACGATGGCGAAGCCTGCCTTCATCTGGTCGGCGATGGTGCCGATCTTCATGGGCTTGCCCATGTAGACGACCTCGCCCGTATGCTCCGGATGCATCCCCATCAGGCACTCGAACAGCTCGCTGCGTCCGGCGCCCAGCAGACCGTAGATGCCCAGCACCTCGCCCTTCTTGAGGTTCATGCTTACATCATCCAGCAGCCAGCCGCCGCCGGTCTTCGGCAGGCTCATGTGCTTAAGCTCCAGCACCGTCTCCGCCTTCGTCAGGTCAATGGAGCGCTCGAAGCGGTGATACTGCGTATTCTTGCCGACCATGTTCTCGACAATCCACGGCAGATTGATGTCCTTCACGTCCGCATCCGCCACGTACCTGCCATCGCGCAGGATGGTCACGTGGTCGCCGATTTCCATGATTTCTTCCAATCGGTGAGAAATGTAGACGATGGACAGCCCCTGCGCAATCAGCTCGCGCATGATCTTGAACAGCACCTTCACCTCCGCCGCGGACAGCGAGGAGGTCGGCTCGTCCATGATCAGCACGCGCAGGTCGTTTTCCACCAGATTGCGGGCAATTTCGACCATCTGCTGCTGACCGACGCGCAGATCCCCCACCAGCGTTTCCGGCGGAATCTCATGCTCGAGTTGCTTCAGGACGACCTTCGCGCCTTCAAGATGCTGCTTGTCGTCCAGAAAGAGTCCTTTTTTCTTCTCGTGGCACATGAAGATGTTCTGCGCCACGGTCAGGTTCTGGAACAGGCTCAGCTCCTGATGGATGATGCCGATGCCCTTTGCACGGGCGGCGTTGGTATCCTTGAAGGAAACCTCCTTGCCGTCCATGTACATCTTGCCGCTTGTCGGCTGCTCGATGCCGGCAATCATCTTCATCAGCGTGCTCTTGCCTGCGCCGTTTTCGCCGATCAGCACGTTCACCTTGCCCTTAAGCAGATCAAAGGAAACCTGATCGAGCGCCTTGGTGCCGGGATATACCTTATCGATTTTTTCGCAGTGCAGCACTACATTCGGATCATCAAACATGGTGCACCTCCGTTATTCAATCGACATGCTCACCGGCGTAATGGTCACGGTTGTGCCGGAAGCGGTGGCTGCGCCGACGATGGTCACGGTCTTGCCCTGAATGGATTCATCGATGCTCAGGGGCGTCACGACGTTGGCGTAGGACTGGTCATTCAATGCCTTGGCGTACTGGCTCCATTCGGTCTGGTTCGTGAAGTCGTTCGTCAGGGACTTTGCGGTCTGCGTGTCGCGCAGCGCGGTGTTGGTGGATGTGTAAATGCTGCCCAGCTCAACAACGAATACAACGTCTCCCGTATAGCCGTCCGGTACAACGGTGATGCTGTTCTTCTTGCCCGTCGCCTTGGAGGAATATTCCGCGACGGTGCCCTTGACGGTTACAGCGGTGCCCAGCCCGAGCGTGCTCTTGTCCAGCGTCTCAATCGTTGTGATGTCAACCGCCTTGCCGGTAATTTCGCTGACGACATTGTCCCAGTCGCCGCTGGAGCTCGACTGCGCATCGAATACAACCACGCCGGTATACTGGCTTTCGGTGCCCTTATCGATGACCTTCATGTTGCATACAACGAAGACAATCAGCACAACCGCGATGATAATCCAAATCAATTTCTTTTTCATGTCTGGCGTTCTCCTTCAAGCTTCAAGGTTCCGCAATGCGGACAGGGTAACACTGCACAAACGAGCGATACCTTACTGATTAGGAAGTTTCTGTGTCAGACGGCGCAAAGGGCACATCCAGCGATTCCGCTGATCTGTGCGGTGCTGCCCCATTAGAAAGGGGTGGAAGCGCCAAAGTGTCAGGCACTTCTCGGACGCTCCCACCCTTTCCGTTCTACATGTTAATCTTGTTGATCACTCGCCGGTGTAGACGAAGGAATTCAGGTACTCGACGTTGTCGATGGTGATCGCAACGCACTCGACCAGCTGCTTCTCGGATTCGGGCTTCACGCCGTTCTCGATGTAGTTGACAGCCTGCTCAATCGCCATTTCGGTGATCTTAGCAATCTGCTGCAGCGCGGTGCCGACCATCTGGCCGTTCTTGATGTAGGTGCCGGCGTCGTCAGAGCCATCCAGACCGATGATCTTGATGTCGGTGCGGCCAGCGTCGATGCAAGCCTGAGCAGCGCCGCAAGCCATGGTGTCGTTGCCGCAGATGATGCCGGTGATTTCCGGATGCGCCTGCAGGATGGCTTCGGTCTTGCTGTAGCCTTCCGTCTGGCTCCAGTTGGCGGACTGCTGAGCAACCATCTCAAGGCCGTCGTACTGGTCGATAACGGAGTGATAGTTCTCGGAACGGACTTGGCAGTTGGTGTCAGATTCCAGACCGAGCAGCTCAGCGTACTTGCCTTCGTAGTTCATGGCCTCGACCCACTTCTCAGCGATCGCGGCAGCGCCCTGCGCGTTGTCCGCAACGATCTGAGCCAGCGCCAGACCGGTTTCGTTGATTTCGCGGTCAATCAGCACCACGGGGATGCCGGCTTCGTTCGCCTTGCGGACAGCCTCGATGGAAGCATCAGCGCCGGCGTTGTCGCAGATGATGGCGACGGCCTTGTCGTTGATGGCAGCCTCAAACAGCTCCAGCTGCTTGGCGGCGTCGTCGTCATGGGAGAAGCACTTTGCGGTGTAGCCGAGCTCTTCAACCTTGGGTGCGCCGACGATCTGCTCGGTGGCGAAGAAGGGGTTCGAGGTGGACGGGGTGATGATGTAGATGATGCCCTTGGATTCCGTCTCAGCGGATGCCAGGGAAACCATGCCGATGACCATCATCATGGCGAGAACGAGAGCAACGATTTTCTTCATGGGGATATCCTCCTTTATTTTTTAGTCCTCTCTGAGGACTTTGGAGCGTAGGGGAATGAGGAAACCGGTTCAGTTCATGTTCAGGTCGCGGATGCTCTGGCGTTCCATCAGCATGACGCTGACCTCGATCTTCTGGATGCTGCGCGGCGATGTCGGATCCATCATGGATACGAGACGCTGCACCGCAATCCGGCTGATGTCCTCGCGGTATACCCGAACGGAGGAGAGCGGCGGATTGGACACCTGACAGATTTCGAGATCATCCATGCCGATGATGGACACGTCGGCGGGCAGCTGATAGCCCTTATCCTTGAGGGCGCGGACGCATCCGACTGCCATCACGTCATTCGCAACGAAGAATGCGGTTGGCAGCGGCTCCTTGCGCTTGTCGAGCAAATCGAGCATATCGCGGTACGCGCCCTCAACCGTAGGCGTCACCTGCCAGAGGTAATTCTCCGGAAGCGGCAGGTGATTCTTGCTCATCGCCGCCTCGTAGCCCTTGCGGCGATACCGCATGTTGTTGAAGCGGACAGAGGCGGTCACATGCTCAATCCGGGTGTGACCCATCGCAATCAGGCGCTGCGTTGCCATGTAGCCCGCTTCGTAGTTGTTGATGACGACGCAGTTGAGCGCTTCATGGCGGAAGAGGCTGTCGAGCACCAGCAGCGGCGCTCTGCTCTTGTTGAACAGCCGGACGTCCTCTTCAAACATCTCCGTGGCAAGCAGCAGCACGCCGGCGCAATCCTCCGAGCAAATCTCGTGAATCTGCTCCAGATAATCCTCGTCCTTTTCCATGTGGATGTGGGTGATCAGCAGCTCAAAGCCATTCTGGCGCGCCTCGCGGGTGATGTTCTCAATCATCTCCGCGAAGAACTGCGTGTCCATGACGACCAGTCCATGCCGCTTGAAGATGACCAGACGAATGTACTCCTTGCTCAGCCCGGAGGACTTGTCGACCGCGTATCCCATCTCCCTGGCAATGGAGAGAATCTGCTTCTGCTTCTTCTCGCCCACGCCCGCCTTGCCGTTTAACGCGTTGCTCACCGTCGCAGGTGATACGCCGGCCCTTTCCGCGATGTCCCGAATGCGAATCTTCATGGTTCTTGCCTTCCGCGCGGACTGCCGAATAACGATTCATCAGCTAAACAGTTTCAGCACTCCTTGCTAATTATTTAGCCCACGCAGCAAGATGATTTCGTTCGTTGACTGCGTTCGCTTGATCTGACTATACGATACCAGCCTTTTGGTTTTTTGTCAAGAGTGCCTAAAACGCAAAAAGTTAAGTGAAAAATCAGCCCTTCAGCGCTAAATTTATCAGCTATCACGTTTTCGGTCAAAAAAAGTCCGGAGAAAAGCGCCTTCTTTCTCCGGATTTAGTAAACAATTTATTTATTTAGTAAACGGGTTAATTAAATTAATTTTTCAGCTGCGGATGACGCCCTTCTTGAGAATGACGCAGGCATACAGCGCCTGCTCGCCGGTCTGAATGGTCGCATACGCCTGCCTGCTCTGGTCATAGAACGGGAAGCGCTTCGTGAACTGAATCTTCGCGTTCGGCTCATACTTCGCAATCGTTTCGCGGAAATCCTTCCAGATCGGCGGTTCTCCGTCCGGCACGCTGCCCGGCACGACCTCCATCAGCGTCACAGACGCCTCGACAAAGTCATCCAGCGGAAACACCTGCAAAATCGCATCGAGCAGCTCATTCGCACCGTGACCGTCGCAGCGCACGCAGCGCTTGCCCATCGATGCGGCCGGGAAATTGCCGTCGCCAATCACGATTTCATCGCCGTGACCCATTTCAGCAAGAATTTTCAGCAGCTCCGGCTGCAGCAGAGGAGAAATACCCTTCAGCATTTTCTTTCATTCCTTTCTGTTTTTCCGTGCGGTGTTCTCGCCGCGCCTGTGTGCATTATAGTCGAATATCGACCGTTTTGTCAATCCGTGTCCCACGCTCCCCGTTTTGCCGGTTTTTGACTTTTGTACACATTCGCCAAAGTCACCTCTATCGCAGCTAATAATAGGAAGCTTTTTAGCGAACTAAACGCAAATCGCCCTTTTCTGCGGCATGTGACCGTTTCATGCAACTTTTCGCTAAATTAAATTTTGTTGTTTACTAAATTTCAAAACAATTTTCGCTTTGTTTATTTGTTTTCCTCATTCAGCAGCTATTTTTACTTGACAACCGCTTAACGAGCGAACAGGTTTCCTTGTTTTCTGTTGTTTTTTGATAAAGAGCCCCTTCGTCTTTTTTATTTCCTGTGAATTTTTGCGCTTTTTGTTCATCTGGCGCACATTTGACAAGCTTCATTTTCTCTGATATTCTGCAGTTGATTTCGTTCGTTGGCTGTTTTTCGACCTGATAAGACATGACCGTTTCGTCAAGGAGGAAAACAACGTGAAAAAGTTCCTGTCTCTCGTTCTCTCTCTGCTGATGGTGCTGTCGATGGCTTCCTTTGCCGCTGCCGAAGAGGAAGCAGCCGTTGACACCCGTCCGCGCACCATCGTGACCACCGACCTGGAGTGCGACGACATCGACTCCATGCTCCACTTCCTGCTTTACGCCAACGACATTGATATCGCCGCGCTGGTCGTTTCCTCGTCCCAGCATCACTGGACGGGCGACGGCGAGCACACCATGAGCGAGATCATCTCCAGCTACAAGCAGAATGGCGACCTGACCGACTGGCGCCCGATGGAGGTTGACTGGATCGAGAACACGCTGCTCAATGAGTACGCGGAGGTCTATCCGAACCTCGTCAAGCACGACTCCCGTTACCCCACCCCCGGCGAGCTGGTTGAGCGCACCAAGGTCGGCAACATCGAGTTCGAGGGCGACTACCGCTACGAAACCGAAGGCTCCAACTACATCAGGGACATCCTGCTCGACGACGACCCCCGCACCGTGTACGTGCAGGCCTGGGGCGGCGCGAACACCTTCGCCCGTGCGCTGCTGTCCATCGAGGAGCAGTACAAGGACACCGAGGATTGGGATGCCATCTACCGCAAGGTTTCCGACAAGGTCGTCTTCATCTCCTGGGGCGATCAGGACAACGCCTATCCGGATTACATCAGCAAGAGCTGGTCTGAAATCCATCGCCTTTACTGCGTGACCTCCGGCATCGGCTACAACTCCTCCAACACCGTGACCGTCAACTACCGCAAGTACTTCAAGGCAGATTGGCTGACCGAGAACATCAAGTTCGGTCACGGCGCACTGATGAGCAAGTACCTGCTCTTCGGCGACGGCACCTACTACGTCGGCGAGACCGACAGCAACCAGTTCGGCTACATGTCCACGCTGAGCATGGACGGCTGCTGGCTGAGCTGGTTCGGCGGCGCTTCCGCATTCTCCCGCTATGACTTCATCTCCGAAGGCGACAGCCCCTGTTGGATGTACCTCGTGCCCGTCGGCCTGCGCGGTCTGGAGAATGCCAACTATGGCTCCTGGGGCGGCCGTATGGCGCCGACCACCGGCAGCGACGGCACAGTTACCATTTCCGCCGTCAGCGAATACGACCCCACCCTCGGCAAGATGTCCAAGGGCTACAGCGTGCATCGCTGGTTTAACGCCTTCATGAACGACTTCGCTGCCCGTGCCGACTGGTGCGTGAGCGACTATGCCGACGCCAACCATCAGCCTGTCGTCTCCACCACCACCGCAGACACGACCGTGACCGCCGGCAGCACCGTTGACCTCGTCGGTCTTGCGGAAGACCCCGACGGCGACAATCTGACCTGCAACTGGTTTGTCTACACCGATGCGTCCGTGTATTCCGGCGCAAGCCTGGCTTACCTCGACGTGTGGGAGCATGACACTGCCGCCACCACCTTCACCGTGCCTGCCGACGCGGTCGAGGGCGACTACTTCAACCTCGTTCTGGCAGTGACCGACGACGGCGAACCGGCTCTGACGCGCTATGCGCAGGTCATCGTCACCGTTGCCGCGACCCCCGCTGAGTAATCTCTCCCGACAGTGCCCTGACGCGTTCAGGCTATCTGCCCGTCAGGGCGCATTTTTCCCGTTTTCCCGCTGATGCATTCAGCTATGTAAAGAAAGGGGATTATAACCGTGAAGAAGCTCTTCTCCATGCTGCTCGCGATGGCGCTGCTGCTGACGGCGCTGCCGCTCGCGATGGCAGCCGACCTGACCGACGAAGAGATGGCGGCCATCGAGACGCAGTCTCAGAAGAAGAAGGCCAACGTCATCATCACCAACGACGGCGAATGCGATGACATGGACTCCATGCTCCGCTACCTCAATTACGCCAACGAGTTCAACACCAAGGCCATCATCATCTGCTCCTCGTCCTATCACTGGACCGGCGGCACGATCATCGACCCTGCGACGCACGAGCCCGCGAAGTACGATCCTGATGTGCACGGTCCGACCGAGCCCTACGAGACCGAGCAGCGCGGCCAGACCGTGACCGTCACGCCTGACGTCACCCCGTTCGAGTACACCTCCCCCACAACCGGCGAAACCTACCTCGCCCTGCACTACAAGCAGAGCCGCTGGACAGGTCTGAACTGGTACAACGCGTTCCTCAACGGCTACGAGGAATCCTACGAGAACCTCTCCAGCTATGACGATTCCTATCCGATGCCCGAATACCTCCGTTCCATCACCTATGTCGGCAACATCAAGTACAAGGGCGAAATGCTCGAGGAAACCGAGGGCTCTCTCGCGCTGGAGGAGCTGCTGCTGAACAACGAGGACGGCGAGCCGCTGTACGTGCTCCTCTGGGGCGGCTGCAACACGCTGGCGCGCGCCCTCAAGTCCATCGAAGAGGACTACAAGGATACCGACCAGTGGGAAGCGATCTACAACAAGATCTGCTCCGAGGTCGTGTTCTACATGATCCTCAATCAGGACAACACCTACGCCGATTACATCTCCGTCAACTGGGCGGACACGAAGTTCGTCCACAACTCCGGTCAGTTCTGGTCCTTCGCCTACGCGAAGAGCCGCACTCCGAACGAGTACTATGACCAGGTGTTCGGCACCGAATGGTCTGACACCATCGTCAACATCGGCTCTCCGCTGCTGAGCATGTACCTGCTCAACGGCACCGGCTGGGAGCTCCGCCACATCGGCGTGAAGGCTGACTTCAACGAGAACAACATCTTCTACACCTGGAAGAACGCCGAGGACACGCAGGCCTTCTTCGACCCGACCGTCAACGCGCTGAACGCCTATGCCGATGACGAAGCGATCATCGAAACATGGGGCGAGAACGAGAACCGCGGCAACGCGATGCCTGTGCATGAGGATTGCCCGGACGGCGTCTGCTGGAACGAGGACGGCACCGCCAAGTCGAACTACACCGTGGGTGAAGATGGCTATTTCATCTCCGAGGGCGACTCTCCCTCCTTCTTCTACCTGCTCAGCAACGGTCTGCGCAGCAACGAGGATCCCACCTATGGCGGCTGGGGCGGACGCTTCGTCAAGGAAAGCGACACCTACTGGACGGACAGCGGCTGTGAGGACTACAACCCCTACGGCGTGAAGTCCGGCTGGGGCAGCAGCGAAGCCGGCGACCCCGGCATGGATGCCAACTACACCCAGACCCGCTGGTTCCCGGACATTCAGGCGGATTTCACCGCGCGTGCGCAGTGGACCGTCACCAAGGACGGCAACCTTGCCCCCAAGAGCGCTGTCATGAACGGTCTTGACCTGACGGCCTCCGCCGGCGAGACGCTTGAGCTCAAGGGCGTTGCCTACGACCCGAACGGCGACAACCTCTCCTACGCCTGGTGGCAGTATTTCGAAGCTGACACCTATGACGGCGAAGCGGACGGCAGTCTGACCATGTCCGGCACCGAGGATGCGACCCTGACGGTCACCATCCCTGCGGATGCCGAGGCAGGCGAGACCATCCATCTCATCTTCGAGGCGAAGGACGACAACGCCACGCCCATGAAGACCTACAAGCGCGTCATCATTACCGTGCAGTAATCAACCCCGCAGAGACCCATCGGATGCTTGTCCGGCGGGTCTCTTTTCTGTTTCCCGTCAACGCCTTTCCAGCATGACTGCGCTTTTCTCTCCTGCCATGATATGACTTGCCCACAAAGAACGCATCGTCCTTCATGGCACACGGAAGGTGCGCAGCCGATGCAGGGGCGGCAGGTCACGGTCGTCCGATACAAGGCGGCTTCCATGCCGGATGCGATTGCAGCCATCGAAGGCTTGCCGGATATAAATCGGGATTTCCGCAAGCAGCAGGGTCTGTCTCAAATCAGCAGGGACGTCCCGATTCATCGATGCGCCCATCAAAAAAGGCACGGATATTCAACCAGCCTTGGTCGATATCCGTGCCGCTTTTTAATCGAAAAAGTGTTTTGTGATAACCCCTGTCAGGGACAAGCCGTCGTCGTCGCCTCAGATGGCGCAAAGGGCACCTTCAGCATCGCCTTAATTGGCAACCGCTGCCTTCGTTGCGGCGGTGGCGATGTTCTCCGCATGGTCGCCGATACGCTCGAGGTTCGTCAGCATATCCAGATAAATCATGCCGTTCTTCGCGGAGCACTTATGGTTCTTCAGCCGATCCATATGATGCGTGCGGAGCGCTTCCGTCGTTACGTCGATGTTCTCCTCAACGCCCTCGACCTCGTTAATCAGCTTGCAGTCGGTTGCCTGCGCCTTGAAGAGATCAAGCGAGCGCTGGAGCTGTGCGCCAACCAGCGTCGACAGGGTGTCAAGCTCCTGAATCGCCTTGGGCGAGAACTTCACGTCGTCCTGCTTCTTGAGCTGCGCGGCTTCCAGAATGTTCTGGCTGTGGTCGCCGATGCGTTCCATATCGTTGACGACGTGGAACAGCGAGCCGACAAGATGCGCGTCCTTTTCCGGCAGGTCAAGACCCTTGATATCGACCAGCGTATCTGTAATTTCGCGGTTCAGGAAGTCAAGCACCTCCTCGTTCCGCATCAGTTCCTTTTCCTTTTTCTCATCGTATGCGCTGAAGCATTCCATCGCAAGCTGGAAATTGGTCTTTGCGATGGCGCCCATGCGCTGCACCTCGTTGAAAATCTGCGTCGCGGCGATGGAGGGCGTCTTGAGCATGCGGGAGTCGAAATACACGAGCTTCATGCTCTCCGACTGCTTTTCATCGTCGCCCTTGATGATCAGGCAGGCGAGCTTCTCCAGCCACTTTGCCGCCGGCAGCAGGAGCGCGGTCGTCGTGATGTTGAAGATGATGTGGACGATGGAAATCTGCAGCTTGAGGTTGTCGGGCGAAAGCGCCTCCACCCAGCGGGCAAGCGGCAGGCAGCACGCGAGGATGACGAAAATCGCCGTGCCGATGACGTTGAAGAGCAGGTGCACCAGTGCGGCGCGCTTTGCCGTGGCATTCGTGCCGGGGCACGCCAGCAGCGCAGTCACGCACGTGCCGATGTTCTGCCCGAAGAGGATGAAAATCGAGGTGTCCAGCCCGATGAGTCCCTGGGCGGCAAGCGTCTGCAAAATGCCGATGCTCGCGGCGGAGGACTGCAGAATCGCCGTGATGCCGGCGCCAATCAGCACGCCGACAATCGGATTGCTGATGGACGCGATGGCATTGCGGAAGCCCTCGTATTCACGCAGCGGCTCCATGGAGGCGGACATGGCGTCCATGCCGATGAACAGGATGCCCAGACCCATCGAGATGATGCCGAACTGCTTCGCGGTCTTGTATTTCTCCGGCAGGATGGAAAGCACAAGACCCATGCACGTGAAAATCGCGCCAAAATCAATCTGAACAGACAGCAGCAGCGACGTCACCGTTGTGCCGATGTTCGCGCCCATGATGACGCCGATTGCCTGCGTCAGCGAGAGCAGACCGGCATTGACGAAGCCGACGACCATAACGGTTGTTGCGGAGGAGGACTGCACGAGCGCGGTGATGGCAACGCCCGCGAGCATCGCCAGCACGCGGTTATGCGTAATCATGCCCAGCAGGCGCTTGAGCTTCGTGCCTGCCGCCTTTTCCAGCGAATCGCTCATCATCTGCATGCCGTACAGGAAGAGCCCCAAGCCGCCGAACAGGGCAAAGACATTCATGATGGTCATGGTTATTCGTTTCCTCCAGTGAAGGCTGCCTGCATCGGTCAGCCCGTCTGTCCGCCGCAGAAAAATCACATACACAAATACTTTACCACATCTTCATCTGCTTTTCAACCGAATTTTACGTGAAAAAACGATCGATATGCCATAAAATTATCAACCAAAACAGGGAGCAGCTCAGGTTGAACCGCTCCCTGTTTCTTTTCAGTTACGCCTTCACGCGGAACGCCGTGCGGAAAAGCTTCCTTGCCAGCGGTCCCACCGCCATCAGCTGCACGGGCAGCGCCATGATGAAGTTCCTGCAGTAGCAGGTCAGGTAATCCGGGATGAAATTCGCCGTGAAGCCGTATCCGTGCCATACGCCGAGGATGCTCGCCAGCGCGACCTGACAAATCACCGTGAACGTCTGGATGGCGAGGATGATTGCAATCGGGCGATCGGTCGGCTTCACGACCCTGAACGCCAGCTTCTTGGCAATCGGACCGGAAATGAAGTACGCGCACAGGGCGATGAGGACAAATTCGAGCCACATATCGCTCAGGGCGATGAGGAACGTCCCGTTTGTGAAGGAACCCATCGCCATGGCGGTGTTATACACGGTCATGACGTATACCATCATCCACGCGGTGATGGCGGTGAAGAAAACGGACTGCGGCTTTGTCTGGGGCATGTTTTTTTCCTCCTTATAGACGCAAAAATGCCGCCTCACCGTCAAGACAGCAGTGAAGCGACATTTTGTGTCATCAAATATTCAGGATTCATCGGCTTTCCCGGATGAACCGTGCCTATTATAGAACAATTCGGGCAATTTGTCAATCCGATTTTCGCCTGCCCGAAGGGAGCAAGAGGCGAATCCGCTTACAGGTTCTTCTTTGCCGCGGAGAGCATCAGCTTGACGCGGTTCAGCTGGTTGACCTCGCTGGCGCCGGGGTCGAAGTCAACCGCGCAGATATTGGCCTGCGGATAGGTCTTGCGCAGCTTCTTGATGACGCCCTTGCCGACGACGTGGTTCGGCAGGCACGCGAAGGGCTGAATGCAGATGATGTTCGGCACGCCCGTGCAGAGCAGCTCAGCCATTTCGCCGGTCAGGAACCAGCCCTCGCCGTATTGGTTGCCCAGCGACAGCAGCGGCTCGGCAAGGTCGGCAATCTGCTCAATCGGCATGGGCGGCTCGAAGCGCTTTGAGGCTGCAAGCGCCTTGAGCGCAGGTCGGCGGAGCATGCGGATGCCCTTCACGCCGAAAATCGCGTATGCCTCGCTTGTCCAGCCCTTGCCAAGGTACTCGTGCTTGAATTTGCCGTTATAGACGGAATAGTTCATGAAGTCCATCAGGTCAGGCACAACCGCCTCGGCGCCCTCTGCTTCCAGCAGGTCAACGAGATGGTTGTTTGCCACCGGCATGTACTTGACGAGGATTTCGCCGACGATGCCCACACGCGGCTTTTTCATGTCCTCATGGATGGGCAGCGTATCGAAAGCGTTCACCATCTGGCGGCAGACCTCGCCGTAATGCCCGTTGCCGTTCACGAGGAAGTCGATGCACTTCTCCGACCACTCCTCGGCTAAGCGGTTCGCGCTGCCCTCCTCCAGCTCATACGGGCGGACGCGGTACAGGCAGCGCATCAGCAGGTCGCCCAGCACGATGGACTGCGCCGCGCCGAGCAGCATCGGCACCGAGAAGCGGAAGCCCGGATTCGTCTCCATACCGTTGGCGTTGACAGAAATGACGGGGATGTGTCCGAGATTTGCCTTCTCCAGCGCGCGGCGGATGAACCCGACGTAGTTGCTTGCACGGCAGCAGCCGCCGGTCTGCGTCATGGCCAGCGCAAGGCGGTTCGTGTCGTACTTGCCGGACAGCACCGCCTCCATCATCTGCCCGACGGTGATGATGGACGGATAGCACGCATCGTTGTTGACGAAGCGCAGACCCGTATCGATGGCGGATCGCGAATCGTTTTGCAGCATGACGATGTGGTAGCCGCCCTTTTCCATGACCGGCTGAAGCAGGCGGAAGTGAATGGGCGACATGTTCGGCGCAAGAATGGTGTAGCCCTCGCGCTGCATGTCACGCGTGTATTCGACGCGGTGATACGCGGCGGAGCAGGGATGGACAGTCATGTGCTGCTTTTCGCGCTGACCCATCGCCGCAAGGAGCGACCGCACGCGGATTCGCGCCGCGCCGAGCGAGTTGACCTCGTCAATCTTGATGAGCGTATACAGCTTGCCGCTCTTTTCGAGGATTTCCGACACCTGATCGGTCGTGACGGCATCGAGCCCGCAGCCGAAGGAATTCAGCTGAATCAGCTCCAAATCGTTCCGTTTGGCTACAAACTGCGCCGCACGGTACAGCCGGGAGTGATACACCCACTGGTCGCTCACGCGCAGGGGATGCTCCGCCTCGAAATCATCCGGCAGACAGTCCTCCGTCAGCACCGCAAGGTTGTAGGACGCAATCATCTCCGGCATCCCGTGGTTGATTTCCGGATCGACATGATACGGGCGTCCGGCAAGGACAATGCCCTTTCTGCCATGCTCCGCCATCCAGTCGAGCGCCCTTTTGCCCTCCGCACGGACATCCGCCTTCGCGGCACGCTGCGCCTCCCAGCCCTCATGCACCGCTGCGCGCACGTCTTTTTCCTGAATCTGGTACGCTTCGCGGAAGAAGCGCACGAGATTGTCCGCGGCGACCCTTTCGCTCGTCAGCGCAAGGAAGGGCTTGAGCATCCGCACGCGCCCCTCGGTGACGTCCTCGACGTTGTTGGCAATGTTCTCCGGATTGGCGATGACCATTGGGCAGTTGAAGTGATTCTGGGTGTGCATGTCCTCCTGATGCTCATAGAACACGCTCGGGTAGAAGATGGTCTTGATTCCCGCGTCAATCAGCCACTGCACATGCCCGTGCGCGAGCTTCGCCGGATAGCACTCGCTCTCCGACGGGATGGATTCCATGCCCTTTTCGTACACGGCGCGGCTCGACACGGGCGACAGCACAACGCGGAAGCCGAGCTTTTTGAGCATCGCTGCCCAGAAGGGGTAGTTTTCGTACATGTTCAGCACACGCGGAATGCCAAGCTCGCCGCGCGGCGCTTTTTCAGCCTCCAACGGCTCAACATCGAACATCCGCTTGAGCTTGTATGCCATGATGTTCGGCGCCTTGTCGCCCTTGACGGTCTGCCCGAGCCCTTTTTCGCAGCGGTTGCCGGTGATGTGCCGCCTTCCGCCGGGGAAGAGGCTGACGGTCAGCATACAGTGGTTCGTGCAGCCCTGACAGCGTGCCGTGCGCGTCTGCCAGCGCAGGTCAAGCATCTCCTGAAACGGCAGGGCGCTCGACCGGTGCTCGCCGGCAACGTCCGCATCGTGCTCACGGGCGATCAGCGCCGCGCCGAACGCGCCCATCATGCCGGAAATGTCCGGGCAGATGACCTCAACGCCCGCAAGCTGCTCAAACGCGCGAAGCACTGCCTTGTTGTGGAAGGTGCCTCCCTGCACGACGATGTGCGCGCCGAGCTCCTTCGGGTCGGAGAGCTTGATGACCTTGAACAGCGCATTCTTGATGACCGAGCAGGCAAGTCCGGCGCTGATGTCCTGAATGGATGCGCCCTGCTTCTGCGCCTGCTTGACGTTGGAGTTCATAAACACGGTGCAGCGCGTGCCGAGGTCGACCGGTTCGGGTGCGAACAGCGCCTCCGCCGCGAAGCCCTCCGCCGTGTAGCCCATGGAATTTGCGAAATTCTCCAGAAAGCTGCCGCAGCCGGAGGAGCACGCCTCGTTGAGCTGAATCGTATCGACGGAGCCGTTCTTGAGCTTGATGCACTTCATGTCCTGACCGCCGATGTCCAGCACGCAGTCGACCTTCGGGTCGAAGAATGATGCAGCGGTGCAGTGCGCGATGGTTTCGACCTCGCCGTCATCCAGCCGGAAGGCGGACTTGAGCAGTCCCTCGCCGTAGCCGGTGGAGCACGAGCGCGCAATGTACGCCTTCTCCGGCATCCTGTCCATCAGCTCGCGCATGGCGATCCGCGCCGTTTCGATCGGGCTGCCGGAATTGCCGGCATAGAAGCTGTACAGCAGCTCGCCCTTTTCGCCGATGAGGACGACCTTTGTCGTGGTGGAGCCGGCATCGATGCCGAGATAGCATTTGCCTTCATACGTGGACAGGTCGCCGCGCTGCACCTTCGCCTGCGCATGCCGGTTGACAAATTCGGCGTACTCCTCCTGATTGGCAAAGAGCGGCGGCAGGTGCTTCAGCCCGAAGGTCAGCATCACGCCATTTTGAAGGCGCTCCAGCAGGCTGTCCATCGGGACGGCGCCGTCCTCACCTTCTGCAAGGGCTGCCATGGCGGCGCCTGTCGCGGCGAACAGGTGCGAATTTTCCGGCACAATCGCAGTTTCATCCGTCAGATGCAGCGTGCGGATAAACGCCCTGCGCAGCTCCGACAGGAAGTGAAGCGGTCCGCCCAGAAACGCCACATGTCCGCGGATGGGCTTGCCGCACGCGAGCCCGGAAATCGTCTGGTTGACAACCGCCTGAAAGATGGATGCCGCAAGGTCCTCCCGCGCCGCGCCCTCGTTAATCAGCGGCTGAATATCGCTCTTGGCGAACACGCCGCAGCGCGCCGCGATGGGGTACAGCTCCTCATAGCTCTTCGCCAGCTCATTAAGCCCCTGCGCGTCCGTCTTGAGCAGTGCCGCCATCTGGTCGATAAACGAGCCCGTGCCGCCTGCGCAGACGCCGTTCATGCGCTCCTCAAGTCCGCCGGTGAAATAAATAATTTTCGCGTCCTCGCCGCCCAGCTCAATGGCGACATCCGTCTGCGGCGCATCATGCTGCAGCGCATCCGCCACAGCCACAACCTCCTGCACGAAGCCGACGTGCAGCGCGTCCGCCAGCGAAATCGCGCCAGAGCCGGTCATGCGCACCTGCACGCGGCACGCGCCGAGCTTTTCACGGGCGGCACGCATCATATCGGCGAGCGTCTCCTGCGTATGCGCGCAGTGGCGGCGGTATTCGCCCCAGAGCATCTTTCCGTCACGGTCGAGCAGCACCAGCTTGACGGTGGTCGATCCGATATCGATTCCTGCATAATAACAAGGTTTTGTTTCCATACCCAGTACCTCATCCGCAAGCTGCTTTTCGCCGCCACCTCCGAAAAGCGCCTGCATGGAGTTCGTTTTTTCTTTGATGACTGTCGGTTGACCAGCCGCATTGGGGATTTGCAAGCCATGCGGAAGGTCTGAACAACCATGATAATTATACTGATTTGCGTGAAGCTTGTCAATGAAACGCCACAGGCTTCGCCTGTTCTATCTCTCCCTGAAGCTGCGCAGAGCTTTCGCCTCTGCGGAGGCGACCAGAGGTCCTTGCGGTCGCAGGCTTCGCCTGATTTCTTTTCGGACTGCTTCGCAATGCATATCTTTATGCTTGTTTTGCAAATGCAGCTTTCCCAATAAGCAACAATACAACTCAACTATGGGGAATCCGAAGGGGTCAAGAAAAAAAACAGACGAAGTCTGCGACCGGAAAGCCCCTTGGCAGTATGCTTCCAATCATCAATGTAAGAGCAACTAAGCGTGTCATCGAAAAGATTCTAATCTGTCCCTTCACACTTGATTTCTCCTCAAACTTCCAGAGGGCCTTGCGGTCGCAGGCTTCGCCTGATTTCCTTTCGGACTGCTTCGCAATGCATATCTTCATGCTTGTTTTGCAAATGTAGCTTTCCCAATAAGTAACAATACAACTCAACCATGGGGAATCCGAAGGGGTCAAGAAGGAATCAGACGAAGTCCGCGCCATCAAAATAATCCCCCTGCCTCAGCGCGATGCCGAAGCAGGGGAGTTTTCTCAGATGCTGATCGTTTCGCCGGCGTGAATCGTGATGATTTCGCCGTTGTTTTCCGCCCAAATGTCCGTGGATGTGGGGTTGAAAACGATGTGTCCGTTGGCGCTGGTGCGGAGCTGATGGCTGGCGTTCAGGTAATCGACAATCTGGAGGTTCGTGGCGTACCAGATGTCCTTCTTGCCGCTCATCTTCTCGCAGAAGGCGCGGATGACGTTCCAGTTGTCGTGCTGCTCGAACTCGTAGCTGTGTCCCCAGAGATAGAAGAGCTCAAGGTTGAACGGCGCCTTGCTCGCGAGGAAGCGGTCGCAGAGGGCGTCAAGCTGCGGGTCATCGTGATGGCAGGTCGGGTGGAGCAGCAGCCAGTTCGTCGGGACGCTGAAGCGATGGGTGCTCACGACGGTGCGCGCATAGGCGACATCGCAGTTTCTGAGCGCTTCAACCGCCTCATCGCTGTACGTGCCGTAGGGATACGCGAAGCCGCGGACGATTTTGCCGAACATGTTCTCGAGGTTCTCGCGATCCGCCAGCACCTCATAGGCGATGCGCGCAGGCGGCAGCTCAGAGAGCGACGCGTGGGTCAGGCAGTGGGACGCCACCTCGTGCTGGCTGTCCGTGAACAGCTCCTTGATGGCGGCGGCGGTCATCCGGCGGTGCACCTGTCCCTTGGGGTAAACCGTGCCTTCCGGCGCGAACAGGCCGCTGTTCAGGTTGAACGTCGCCCGAATGCCGTATTCATCGAGCAGGCGGACAAGCGGAATGTCGGTTTCCACGCCGTCATCGTAGGAGAGCGTCAGCGCCTTGCGCAGACCGTAGGGATAAAGAATCATCATCTGAAATCATCCTTTCTGATTTGCAATGTTGCCTTGATGTTTTTTGCGATTGAACAGCTTTTTCAGGAGCATGGCGCACGGCTTTTCAATCAGCAGCGTCATGAGAATGGCGCCGAGCAGCGAAATCGAAAAGCACAGGGCGAGGTACTTGTACTGCCATGCGCGTTCGCCGGCCTTATGGGGCTCCGCGCTGACGGATTCCGGAATGCCGAGGCGCTTCAGGTGCACGGCGACATTCGCATGCAGCAGGTAAAAGTTCATGGAAACGGCGGACAGCCAGTGCATCAGCCGATTGCCGAAGAGGAAGCGCAGCGGATACACGGCGAAGGGCAGCGAGAGCATCACGCCCATCATCGTCAGGCACAGCAGCGGTCGGCGCATCATCTGCCCTGCCTGCAATGCGGACTGACCGCTCGTGTACGCCTGCGCACGGAAGACGCGCAGCATCGCCCAGAAGGACAGCACAAAGAGCACGGTCGCCGCGCCCTGCCACAGCCATTTCCTTTTGCTTTCCGCCGGATACAGCCGCGTCAGCCGAACGTAGATCATCGATGCGCCCATGCCCATCGCGTACACGTCGAGGAAGTTCCCCAGCTGATTGACGACCATGTTGTAATCGTCCATCACCCAGAGGCACCAGCCGCGGAAGGCGAACGTGACCGCCGCCATGCTCATCAGCGTGCCGAGCGGATTTTTCATCGCGCCGCGTGCAAGCAGCGGAAAGAGCAGATACGCCTGCACCTCGATGGCGAGCGTCCACGAGGAATTGCCCAGCGGCGTCGCGACGTAGGTGGCATAGGAGAACGTCTGCGTGAAGGTCAGGTGAGCGGCAAGGTCGCGGATGAGGTCGGCGGTCGAGCCGAACTGCTTCCACGGAATCGCCACGACAAAGAGCATCAGCAGCGTCAGCGCGTAATAGCTCGGCACGATGCGGCAAATTCGCCGCTGATAGAACACCTTCGCGCTTGGCATCGACTCGCCGAGCTGCATCGCGCGCGCATACGGCAGGAACAGCAGGAAGCCCGACAGCAGGATGGTGCCATCCACGGGCATATAACCTGCGCGGAGCAGATAATCCAGCGAATAGCTGCCGATGGAGGGCGTCAGCCACGACTGCTGCCAGAAATGGTAACAGGCGACAAGGAAAACGAGCATGACCCGAAAGCCGTCCAGCTCAGGGATTCTGCGCGTATCGGGACGGTAGACCTTCATGCGCTTCATTCCTCCAGCAGTGCGCGGATGCCCATGATGTACCCGTAGAACCCGAAGCCGACAATCTGTCCGCGGCAGGCGCTTGCCGTCATGGAGCGATGGCGAAATTCCTCGCGCGCGTGAATGTTGCTCATGTGGCACTCGATGACGGGCATCGGCACGGAAGCAACAGCGTCATGCAGGGCAACGGACGTATGCGTGTATCCGCCGGGGTTGAACACCGCGCCGCAGAAGCCGTCGAAATACGCCTTTTGCAGTGCGTCAATGAGGTCGCCCTCGTGGTTGGACTGCACGAAGGTCAAATCAACGCCGAGCCTTTCGCCCTCCTCGCGGCATCGCGCAACCAGGTCGTCATACGTCCTTGCGCCGTACACGGACGTTTCGCGCAGACCGGTCAGGTTGATGTTCGGGCCGTTCAGAATCAGGATTTTCTTTCTTTTCGTCTCGCTCACAGCAAATGCAGCTCCTTCATCAGCGTTTCGGCAAGCTTCGCCGGCATGTCATAGCCCTGCCAGATGGTTTCCGCCGCGACCGCCTGCGCAATCAGCATATACAGCCCTGTTCCGGCGGGCGTTCCGGCACGCTTTGCGGCGGCGGTCAGCACGGTTTCCGGCGGATTATAGATGACGTCCGCCACGCCATCCGCCGCGGACACGATTTTCTCCAGCTCCGACGCCGCAATGGGGCAGCCGTCTTGATGCGGATACATGCCTGCCGGCGTCGTGTTAATCAGCAATCCGCCCTCATCCGGAAAGCGATCATAAAATTCGTCATAGGTGATTTCATCCGGCTGCTTCGGGCTGCGCGACACAATCAGCACGCTGCCTGCGCCCATATGCAGGACGGCAGAGCGGCACGCATGCATCGCACCGCCCGAGCCGAGGATGAACACGCGCTTTCCTTCCGCCTCCATGCCGAAATGGTGCAGCATCGCCTCAAAGCCGGGCGCATCGGTGTTATAGCCGCAGCTCTGATCACCGGTCGTCACGGTATTGACTGCGCCCACCTGCGCCGCGAACGGGTCAATCGCATCGAGCATGGGCATCACATCCGTCTTATACGGCACCGTCACGTTGAATCCATCCAGCGTGTGAAGGAGAACATTCACCTGCTCGCGGAGCTCAGCGCGGGGGATCTCAATCAGGCGATAGGAAGCGGAAATGCCGAGCTTTTCCCAGATGGCCTGATGAATTGGGACGGACAGGCTATGTCCGAGCTTCTCGCCGATGAGTCCGTACTGCTTCATGCGTTGATATGCCTCCTGCGATGTTGTTTTTCCTATTATAGCATGTTTGCGTCATTGGGGCAATGAGGAAAATTGCAAAAGGGAGCATGGGGAATTTGTTCCTTTTTCCTGTCCCGTGGTCGCGCCAAAGAGCGAAACCGCGCCGATTATGGATTAGAAAAAGCAGCTGCTCGGAAGTAGCTGCTTCTATGGTTACTGTGCTGCGCTGATGCGTTAGTTACTGTGCTGCGCTGAAAGCGTTCCGCGGACTTCGTCCGCGTCTCTGTTCAGCGCTCGTGTGGTGCAGGTGGTAACATCTTCAGTGTTGACCTTGCGATTTTGGTTGGGGCGTTGCCCCAAACCCCACAAGGGACAGGAAACGGGACGAAGTCCCCCTTGACCCTGCAAGGGACAGGAAACGGGACGAAGTCCCCCCTTGACCCATTTCGCGGCGGCGTTGAGCACATTTGCATACTGATTGCGCGTGATGCGTTAGATGAGGTGCGCCTGCTGGAGGCGGTTCCTCAGCATCGGTCCGAGGGTGACAGCAATCGCCATCTTCACCAGATCCAGCGGTATAAACGGATAGACACACGCTGCAAGCGCGGCACTTGCGCTCTTCCCCGCCTGCACGCAGAACCACGCCGTCCCGAGCGCGTACAGCACGACTTCGCCGGCAACCATCGCCAGCAGGTGCACCCAGCGCTTTTCGCTCCGGCTCATCAGAAATCCGCCGAGCGCAACCATCGGCACATACCCGATGATAAATCCGCCTGTTGCGCCTGCGAGCTTCTCCGCGCCACCCGTGTAGCCGCTGAATACCGGCACGCCGACCAGCCCAAGCAGGATATACAGGCAGACGCTGATGACCGCCTTCTGCCAGCCGAGCACGTACACAGACAGAAACAGCACGAGCGTCGCAAGGCTGATTGGCACAGGTCCGATGGGCAGCGACAGCGGCGCAAGAATGCAGGTAATCGCCGTCATCAGAGCAACGGCGACCATGGTATATGTTTTCGGTGCGGATTTCGCGGATTTTGTCACAGGAAAAGCCTCCTTTGCGTAAACCAAAATGCAGTTAGCAGTTTACCATAATTCCTTCCCCCTGTCAAGAAGGAATCCTTCCTTCAGGCTTTTATTTTCGCCGAAAATGTGCTAAACTGAAGGGGTCACAAAGGCGTTTTCAGGGCGGACAGACTGCCCCTGACCGCGCTTCAAGCATCGAGCAGAGGAGTAAACAAGACAATGGATTATAATCAGGCAGCACTTGAAATGCATGAAGCCAATCACGGCAAGGTCGCCGTTCGCAGCAAGGTCAAGGTTGAGAACCGCGACGACCTGTCCACCGCCTACACGCCCGGCGTTGCCGAGCCCTGCCGCCGCATTCACGCGAATCCCGCCGACGTCTACCGTTACACCGCGAAGGGCAACCTCGTCGCGGTCGTGTCGGACGGCACGGCGGTGCTGGGTCTGGGCGACATCGGTCCGTTGGCGGCGATGCCGGTCATGGAGGGCAAGGCCATCCTGTTCAAGGAATTTGCGGACGTGGACGCGTTCCCGATTTGCCTGAATACGAAGGATGTCGAGGAAATCATCCGCACGGTGAAGGCGATTGCCCCGACGTTCGGCGGCATCAATCTGGAGGACATTTCCGCGCCGCGCTGCTTTGAAATTGAAACGCGCCTGCGCAGGGAGCTGGACATTCCGGTCTTCCACGATGATCAGCACGGCACGGCGATTGTCGTGTCTGCCGGTCTGCTGAACGCGCTGCGCCTCGTCGGCAAGAAAATGGAGGACGCTGAAATCGTCATCAACGGCGCGGGCAGCGCAGGCATCTCGATTGCAAAGCTGCTGCTGCAGTTCGGCGCGGGCAACATCGTGCTGGTCGACCGTGCAGGCGCGGTCAGCAAGGATGAGGACTGGCTGAATCCGGCGCAGCGTGCCATGGCAGAGGTCACGAACCGCCGCAACGAGCGCGGTCCGCTCGCCGAAATCATGAAGGGCAAGGACGTGTTCATCGGCGTATCCGCTCCGAAGATTGTCACGGCGGACATGGTCGCAACGATGGCGAAGGATGCGATTGTGTTTGCCATGGCGAATCCCACGCCTGAAATCATGCCCGAGGAAGCGGCAAAGGGCGGCGCGCGCGTCATCGCGACCGGTCGCAGCGACTACCCGAACCAGATCAACAACGTGCTGGTCTTCCCCGGCATTTTCCGCGGCGCACTCGATGCGCAGGCGACCGACATCACCGAGGACATGAAGCGCTCCGCCGCGCTGGCGATTGCAGGCATCGTTTCCGACAGCGAGCTGAAGGAGGATTACATCATCCCCGGCGCATTTGACAAGCGCGTTGCGCCCGCCGTTGCGAAGGCGGTCATGGACTGCGCGAAGGCATCGGGGGTCAGCAAGCTGGGGAAATAAGTGCTTTGCACTTTTTCCCAACTTGGCTTGTTTTGTGGCTTTTCGGGGGCTATAGAACAGGCGAAGCCTGCACGGCTTTTTTCGGGGGCTTTGCGGTCGCCCTCTGGACTCCTTCGCAATGCGTTTTTCCCAACTTGATTTGTTTTGTGGCTTTTTTCGGGGGCTTTGCGCTCGCCCCCGAACCCCTTCGCAGTGCACTTTCTCAAACTTGATTTGCTTTGTGGCTTTTATAGCCACGTTGAGAATCATCTATGGAAATGAAAATTGCGTGCCCGAAGGGGTTTCAGGGGGCGACCGGAAAGCCCCCTGAAATGCCGCTTTACAAATCATGCACCATAGCAGCGCACTTTAAAGGAATCCGGAAAGAAATCAGGCGAAGCCTGCGGTCGCCCCGTGCCCCTTCGCGTTGCGTCTTTCCCAACTTGACTTGCTTTGTAGCTTTTATAGCCACGTTGAGAATCATCTATGGAGTTGAAAATTGCGTGCCCGAAGGGGTTTCAGGGGGCGACCGGAAAGCCCCCTGAAAATGCCGCTTTACAAATCATGCACCATGGCAGCGCACTGTAAAGGAATCCGGAAAGAAATCAGGCGAAGCCCGCGGTCGCCCCGTGCCCCTTCGCAATGCACTTTCTCAAACTTGATTCTGAAAAGAAATCAGGCGAAGCCTGTCTTTCGAGGTGAATTAGGATGATTGCTGAAATCCTCTGCATCGGTACTGAGCTCCTGATGGGACAGGTTCTTAATACCAACGCGCAGTTCCTCTCGCGGCGGCTTTCCGCCCTCGGCGTCACCCAGCAGCATCAAACCGTCGTGGGCGATAATCCTGTCCGGCTGGAGGCGGCGTACCGCCTTGCGCTCAGCCGTGCCGACATCGTCATCACCTCCGGCGGGCTCGGTCCGACGGTCGACGATATCACCAAGCGCATCGCGGCCAAGGTCGCCGGCAAGGAGCTTGTCGTTTTCCCTGAGGCCGAAAGGATGGTCACGGCGCGCTTCCGCCAGTATCACCGGAACATGACGCTCAACAACCTCTCGCAGGCGATGTTCACGCCGGATTCGACCCTCCTGCTGAATCCCAACGGCACCGCGCCGGGCGCCATCGTCCCCATGGGCGGCGGCAAAATCGTCATCCATCTGCCCGGACCGCCGTGCGAGCTGGAGCCGATGTTCCGCGACTCGGTCGAGCCGTATTTGCAGCAGCTGTCCGGACGCGTGCTGGTCAGCCGGTATGTGCGCATCTTCGGCATGGGCGAATCGGAGGTGGACACGCGCCTGCACGACCTTGAGCTCGGCGAAAACCCGACGCTGTCGCCGTACTGCTCGCTGGGCGAGGTGCTGCTGCGCGCCACGGCCTCCGCACCGACGCAGGATGAGGCGATTGCTCTGCTGAATCCGCTGCTTGAGCAGATTCGGTCGCGCCTTGGACCTGTAATTTACGCCATCGAGAAGGACGAAACCGGTTCCCTTGCGCAAACCGCAGTCGAGACCCTCCACCGGCGCGGCATGACCTGCGCGACCTGCGAGAGCCTGACCGGCGGCAAGGTGGTTGCGTCCCTCGTGGACATTCCGGGCGCGTCTGCGGTCGTGCGTGCAGGGCTGGTGACGTACCAGACGGACACGAAAACGATTCTGGCGAACGTCCCGTCAGACGTCATCGAGCGCTTCGGCGTCGTGAGCGAGGAGGTCGCCCGAGCCATGGCGGAAGGCACGCGCAATCGCCTCGGCGTGGATATCGCCGTCAGCACGACAGGCGTTGCGGGGCCTGACGGCGGCACGGAGGACTGCCCCGTCGGAACGGTGTGCGTGGGCGTTTCAACCGCCGAAGGGACGCGCGCATTCCGCCTGCAGCTTGCCGGAAACAGGGAGCGGATTCGCACCCTTGCGGCAAAGCATGCAATTTACGCGCTTTTGCAGGAAACCCTCCTGCTTGAAAGGAGCTAACCATGAAGAAAATTCTTCTCTTCCTCTTGACCATCCTTCTCCTGTGCACCCTTGCTTTTGCGGAATCCGGCACAGCCGCCTTCATGACGCTCACGGTCGATACATCCGTTGAAACGCTCGACCTCGGCGACCTTGTCGTTTCCGATTACGATGCGCTCTGTGCCTTCCTCGACCAGCTCCCGAACCTCACGCAGCTCGATATGTACGCCACCAAAATCAGCCGGGCGAATATTGAGATGCTCGCGGAACGTTACCCGAACATCACCTTCGGATGGACGATGTGCGTCGGCGATCACCTCGTCCGCACGGACGCAACGGTCTTTTCCACGCTCCATAACAACAAGAGCACCGCGCATAAAAGCACTGATTTTTCGGTGCTGAAGTACTGCAAGAACATGATGGCGCTGGATATCGGGCATAATGCCGCGGACGACCTCTCCTTCCTCTCGGAAATGACGGAGCTGCGCGTGCTGATTATCGCGTGCAACCGCGTCGAGGATATTTCGCCGCTGGCAAACCTGACAAAGCTGGAATATCTGGAGATTTTCAAGAACAAGATTCGCGACATTTCGCCGCTGGCAAACCTGACGAACCTGATTGACCTGAATATCTGCTTCAACTACATCAAGGACTGGTCACCGCTGGAGGGGCTGACGCAGCTGGAGCGCCTCTGGGTGTATAACTCGAACAATTACATGGACAGCGACCCGATTTCCAAGGCGGTCGTGCAGTCGCTCAAGGAGCATCTGCCCAACACGCATATCGATTCCAAGTCGTATTCCACCAACGGCGGCTGGCGCGAGCATGAGCGCTACAACATCCTGTACACCATGTTCCGCTCCGGCGAATACACGCCCTTCCCCGGTACGCAGACGGATTACGAGTCGCTGCCCGACCCCGTCGAACCGTCCGAAACATCCGATGCGACCGATGTAACCGGAACGTCCGATGCAGCCGAAACGTCCGATGCAGCCGATGTAACCGGAACGTCCGATGTGACCGCGATGCCCGAACCCACTGCAACCCCCGAACCCACCGGAACGTCCGGCGCGACCGTCACCTACGCAAAAATGACGTTCGACCGCAATGCGGATTACGTTGACCTCGGGAAAACGGTCGTGTCCGATTTCGACAAGCTGTGCGACTTCATCGACCAGATGCCGAACCTCACAAAGCTGGACATGTACGGCACGAAGATGAAGCGTGCGGATATGCAGATGCTCTCCGAACGCTACCCGCAGATTGAATTTGGCTGGACGATGTACGTCGGCGACCACCTCGTCCGCACGGATGTGACCGCCTTCTCCACGCACCACACGTATCAGAGCGACTTCCACACGAGCACGACGTTCTCCGTGCTCAAGTACTGCCATAACCTCCTCGCGCTGGATATCGGGCATAACGCCGTGGATGACCTGTCCTTTCTGGAGGATTTGCCGCAGCTCAAGGTGCTGATTATCGCCGCGAATAATGTCACGGATATCTCCGTGCTGGCAAAGCTGGAGAATCTGGAGTATCTGGAACTGTTCATGAACCATGTTTCCGACCTGACGCCGCTGACCGGCTTGACGCACCTGGTTGACCTGAACCTGTGCTACAACAGCATCACGGACTGGTCGCCGCTGGAGAGCATGACGTGGCTTCAGCGCCTGTGGCTGAACAACAGCGGCACCTACGCGGGCACCGCAAGGGTCCCGTCGGATGTCGTTGCCTCCCTGAAGGAGCATCTGCCCAACACCATCGTCAACACGACCGCCGCGCATTCCACCGGCGACGACTGGAGCTATTACCCGCATTCAAGCATTACCCGGAAAATGTTCAAGCAAGGGTCCTATATCCCGTTTGACGACTGACAGAGGGCGACGCGCCTCTGCCTGTTGATAATAAGGAGGAATCCACCATGAAGATCGGTGCACAGACGTTTACCATCCGCGATTACATGCAGAATGAGCGCGACTTCCGCGAATCCATGCGGCGGCTGTCCGCCATCGGCTACACCTGCGTGCAGCTGTCCGGCGTGGGCGATGTTCCGGTTGAGGCACAGCGCGACAGCTGCGGCGAGTACGGGCTGCAGGTTGCCCTGACCCACACGAATCCCGACCGCATCATCAACGACACCGACGCCGTCATCCGCGAGCATGAGCTGCTCGGCTGCAATTACATCGGCATCGGCATGATGGCGCCCAGATACCAGACCGCCGAGTGGATTGACCGATTTTCGGCGGACTTCCTGACGCCCGCGAAGAAAATCCGCGACGCCGGCAAAAAGCTCGTGTACCATAACCACAACCTCGAGTGGACACGCCTGCGCGATGGGCGAAAGATATTCGACGTCATGCTGACGCAAATGCCGGCGGAGCTGATGGGTCTTACGCTTGACATGTACTGGGTGCAGGCGGCAGGCGCAGATGTCCTCGCGACGGTTGACAGCCTGCAGGACCGCATTCCCTGCGTGCATCTCAAGGACATGGCGGTCAAGGGCTTTGAACAGCGCATGGCGGTTGTCGGCGAGGGCAATATGGACTACGAGCGGATTCTTGCACACCTGCAGGCGCTTGGCAAGACGGAATATGCATTCGTGGAGCAGGATAACTGCTATGGCGAAAGCCCGTTTGACTGCCTTGCGCGCAGCCTGACCAACATCAAGCGGTTCATGGGAGAATAAAGCGCAGCACGCGCAGCCTGTATGCAGACGCGCTCAACTCCATCGCGAAAAGGGTCAAGGGAGGACTTCGTCCCGTTTCCTATCCCTTGCAGGGTCAAGGGACAGCCTCCCTTGTAGGGCTTGGGGCAACGCCCCAACCAAAATCACACAGTCAACACCGAAGAAGTCACCACCCATGCCCCCACGAGCGCTGAACAGAGAAGCGGACGAAGTCCGCGGAACGCTTTCAGCGCAGCACAACTAACTAAAAAAACAGCTGCTCTCATCGAACAGCCGCTTGGAAATCCATGATTGAATCGTAATGTAGTGACCTCAACCCTTCTGGCGCAGGCAGCAATTTTCCCTGCCAGTCACCCAAAAACGCTTGTCCCAAATCAATAACCATCTCCCCACTTAACAACAAAAACGCCACGGATATTCAACCGGATTGGTCGATGTCCGTGGCGTTTTCCAATCGAAAAAAGCGTTTTGCGGCAGCGCCGTTTTATCAAAAATTTAACAATCGCTTCGCGTTATCCCTTGACGAATCTGACACATCGTTGTATCATGAAGATAGTCGGAATCGTGGATTTTCGCACATTCCGATGCCTGATACAGCCAGAAGGGAATGGACGAAAAAGGTTATGAATAAGCAACCGTCTGCGGATCAGTCCGCTGCACAGAAGAAGCAGATTTTCCGGCGAAATGCCATCATTATCGCAGTGCTCGTGCTGATTGTGTGCGTGATGCTGCTCGTGCTGGATCGGAAAACCACCATTCAGGCGGACGCAAATTCGCCGACGCTTGCGCTGGAAGTGGCGGATGTCGCGACGGAAACGCCCGACCCGACTGCCGAAACGACCGAAGCGCCGACCGATGTCCCGACCGACACGCCTGAGCCTGCCGAAACCGCCGTGCCGGATGATGCTGTTGCCACTGCAACGGCGCTCGCAGCGACCACTGAGGTGCCGAACGAAACCGTCGCAGCCATCCTCGACAACGATGCGCAGGCGTTCCTCCTCGTCACGATGGGCAACAACGTCTATGCGCCTATCCCGCTGACGGGCGAAACATACTACAAGCTGACCAACGGCACGGGCGTCAACATCGTGCATGTCACGGAAACGAGCATCAACATGCACGAGGCGAACTGCGATAATCAGGACTGCATTGAGCAGGGCGAGGTCACGCTGGAGAACAAGGACACGCGCATCCTCTCCAACATGATTATCTGCCTGCCGAATCAGATTTCACTTCAGCTCTTCAGCCGCGAGGAGATTATCGAGTGGATGACCGAGAACCTGCAGGAGGACACTGCGAATGAGTAAGCCGCGGTTTTCTACGAGGCAGCTGGCGCTTTGCAGCATGCTGCTGACGCTGATGCTCGTGCTCAGCTGGGTGGAAAGCCTCTTTCCGCCGCTGATGGGCATTCCCGGCATTAAGCTGGGCTTAAGCAACGGCGTGCTGATTTTCGCGGTCTACATGCTGTCGCTGCCGACCGCGTGGGTGCTGATGCTGCTCAAGGTGCTGCTTTCTGCGCTGTTTCTCGGCGGCGTCGCGGCGCTTCCCTACGCGCTTGCAGGCGGCGTGCTGTCGCTGCTGTGCATGAGCCTGCTGTCACGCGTCAAGTGGCTTCACCCCGTCACCGTATCCATTGTCGGCGGCATCGCGCACAATGCCGGACAGATTCTGATGGCGATGCTTGTCCTGCACACCATGCAGCTGATGTATTATATGGCGGTGCTGATGCTTTCGGGGATTCTCTTCGGCGCGCTGACCGGCATCAGTGCGACGCTTGTCATGAATCATCTGAAAAAGGCGCACCTGATGAAGTAACCCGCGGAACAGGGACGCAGCGGCGCAGGTTGCTGACCGCTGGCGGTGCGTCGTCGCGATTTCTTGCAAACAAAAAGCGCCTTCGCTTGGATTTCTCCCTGCGAGGGCGCTTTCTGATTTTCCTTATTATGACTGCTTGTTCTTCTGGTCAACCATGGCCTTGACCTTGAGCGGCAGGCCGAGCAGGTTGATGAAGCCGGCGGAATCCTTGTGGCTGTAGAGGTCGTGGCTGTCGCCGAAGGTCGCGATTTCCTCCATGTACAGGCTGTTGGGGGACTTCACGCCCGCATTGATGCAGTTGCCCTTGTACAGCTTGAGCTTGACGGTGCCGTTGACTGCCTGCTGCGTGCTGTCAACAAAGGCGGACAGCGCCTCGCGCAGGGGCGTATACCACATGCCGTCATAGACCAGCTCGGCGAACTTGCTCGCGACAAGCTCCTTGTAGTGGCTCGTCTGACGGTCAAGGGTGATGGACTCCAGAATCGCATGGGCAGCGTAGAGCATCGTTCCGCCGGGGGTCTCGTACACGCCGCGGGACTTCATGCCCACGAGGCGGTTCTCCACGAGGTCAGCGCAGCCGACACCGTTGCGACCGGCGAGCTCATTCGCCTTCGTCAGCAGGTCAATGGCCTCCAGCTTTTCGCCGTTGATGGCAACCGGCACGCCCTTCTCGAAGTCAATCGTGACATACTCGGGCTCGTCGGGCGCCTTTTCGGGCGTAACCATGGTCAGCAGGAGATCCTTCGGCGGCTCGTTCCACGGATTTTCCAGATCAGCGCCCTCATGGCTGATGTGCCAGATGTTGCGATCCATGGAGTACGGACGATCCTTCTTGACGGGCACCGGGATGCCGCGCTTCTCGGCGTAGTCGATTTCCTCTTCACGGGTCTTGATGTCCCAGATGCGCCACGGCGCGATAATCTGCATATTCGGGTCGAACGCCTTAATCGTCAGCTCGAAGCGAACCTGATCGTTGCCCTTGCCGGTGCAGCCATGGCAGATGGCGGTGCAGTTCTCCTTGTGGGCGATTTCCACAAGGCGCTTTGCAATCAGCGGACGCGCGAAGGACGTGCCCAGCAGGTACTTGCCCTCATAGACGGCACCCGCCTTCAGCGTCGGCCAGATGAAGTCCTCAACAAATTCCTTGCGGAGATCCTCGATGTAGAGCTTCTCGGCGCCGCACTTCTTTGCCTTCTCGTGCAGGGGCTCGAGCTCCTCGCCCTGACCGACGTCGCCAGCCACGCAGACAACATCGCAATCATAATTCTCCTTGAGCCACGGGACGATAATCGAGGTATCCAGACCGCCGGAATACGCCAGCAGCACGCGCATCTTTGCCATGTTCAATCGACTCCTTTAATTCAGCGCCGTGCCGGTGGCGTTGGCGCTCTGTTTTGCATTTTTTCATGCCCCATTTTTTGAGCACGGGCATATTATACATCGGTATGAATAAAAATGCAATAGGAAATCGAAATTTTTCTTGCCATTCCCCCTCAAAAGCGCATATAATAGAGGCGGAAATCAAAACGGAGGTGCGCAATGGAGAAAACGCTGCTGCTGACGGATCTTCACGGCAATCACGCGGCGCTTCGGGCGATTCTGTCCACGCCGGAGGCCCGTTCCTGCCGCCGGATCGTTTCGCTGGGCGATCAGGTGAATTTCGGACCGGAAAGCCGTGCCGTAATCGATACGCTCCGTCAGCTCGATGCGGTCATGCTGCTGGGCAATCACGAGGAGCGTCTGACGCACCTTGCCGATTTCGGCGGCTACAACTGGACGATGCTCCATTGCACCGCAAGGCAGCTGTCCGGCGTAGACGTCGGTTCGCTGCCGGTTGACGTGCGCATCGGTGACGCGCTGCTGACCCACGGCACTCCCGGCGACCCGTATCATCTCATCCTGCCATCGGAGCTGCCGCAGGTGCTGTCAACCCTGCCGGATGATGTTCGCCTGCTGCTGTCGGGACACAATCACCTTCGCTGGGACGTTGAAGCAGGGGGAAAACGCGCCGTCAATCCCGGCAGCGCGGGCATGAATGAAACCGGCACGCCGTGCACCGCCATGTTTGCCGTCTGGGAGGGCGATTCGCTGACGATGCACAGCGTTCCCTACGATACGCTGGAAAACCTCCGCGCCTATTTCGCGAACGGCTTCGTTGACGCTGCGCCGGAAATGACGCGCGCCTGTATGCAGGAGATGCTGACCGGCGAATATCAGGGCGTCATGAACCTCGTCCGCCACGTCCGAAGCGTTGCCGAAAAGCAGGGGCTGACGCTGGGCGACCGCGAGGCGTGGCAGCTTGCCGACAGAACCTTTGCATGGCGCGAGCGCTGCACCACGCCCGAATACTGGGAGGAAATGAGGAAATCCCTATGATGAATACCACCATCGCCGCCATCGCCACCGCACCCGGTCAGGGCGGCATCGCGATTGTGCGCCTGTCCGGCACGAAGGCGGAAGCCATCCTGACGCGTGTGTTCCGTCCTGCCGGCGCCGTGCAGCCGCTCAAGAGCCATCTGCTGACATACGGACATGCCGTCGACGGCGAGGAAATCATCGACGAGTGCATGGCGGTGCTCATGCGCGCACCGAAATCCTACACGCGTGAGGACGTTGCCGAGCTGCAGCTGCACGGCGGCGGCTATATCGCCCAGCGCGTGCTGGCGCTCTGCCTGAGGGAGGGCGCTGCGCTTGCACAGCCCGGTGAATTTACGCGCCGCGCCTTCCTGAACGGCAGAATCGACCTGAGCCAGGCAGAAGCGGTCATGAGCCTCATCGCCGCGCAGGGCGAGCAAAGCCGCAGGGCAGCCATTCGCCAGCTTTCGGGCGGCGCGTCCGCCTTCATTCGCAAGGCGTCGGACGAGCTGTACGCCATTCAGGCAGGCGTTGCCGCATGCATCGACTATCCGGAGGAAATATCGGACGATGAGGCGACATCGGACATTTCTCCGCGGATTCACGCGCTTGCCGATTCCCTTGAAAGCGCCTGCGATGAACGCGCTGCTCGGCTGCTGTCGACCGGACTGCGCGTCGCCATCTGCGGTCAGCCGAACGTGGGCAAGTCGAGCCTGCTGAACGCGCTGCTCGGCGAGGAACGCGCCATCGTCACGGAAATCCCCGGCACAACGCGCGACCTGATTGAGGGCAGCATCACGCTGTCCGGCTGCGTCATCCGCCTGACCGACACAGCCGGCATCCGCGAAACGGACGACCCGGTCGAGAAAATCGGCGTGGAGCGGGCAAGGCGCGCAGTCGACGAGGCGGATGTGCTGCTTGCCGTGCTGGATATGAGCCGTCCGCTGACGGAGGAGGATCATGCGCTGCTGACGCTGCTGCAATCGCGAACCGGCTGCGTGGTGCTGAATAAGAGCGATCTGCCGCCCGTGCTCAAGGAGTCGGACATCGCCGCGCTTGCCGGAGGAACGCCGTGCCTGACGGTCGCCGCAAGCCATCCGGAGAGCCTGACGCCGCTCAAGCAGTACCTCTCAGCGCAGGCAAAGGTCAGCGACACCCTTGTGCTGACACAGCCGCGCCACATCGAGGCGGCACGCCGCGCCGTCACCGCGCTCCGGCAGGCAGAGCAGACGCTCGAGCTGTTCTCGGTGGACTTGGCAAGCGTCGATTTGCAGCAGGCGCAGGAGGCGCTGTCCGAAATCACCGGCGACTGCATCGAGGAGAAGCTGCTTGATCAGGTGTTCAGCCGTTTCTGCGTCGGAAAATAAGAAAAGCGCACCACAGGCGACTTGCCCATGGTGCGTTTTTCATTGCCTTGATGCTTAGGGGCGCTGACCCATGCCGCCTTCCAGCGTGATGGTCTCGCCGGACATGAACTTGAAGTCGGGCGATGCGAGCTGCACGCACACACGACCGATTTCCTGCTCCGCGTCGCCGAAATGACCCATCGGGGGCATCTTCACGTTCGCCTTAAACGCGTCCGGATACGCCTTCTCGAAGTTCTCGAGCTGAACCGTCCACGCTAGCGGGCAGACGATGTTCACGTTGATGCCGTCGCGACCCCATTCGGTTGCCGCAACACGCGTCAGACCGCGGATGCCCTCCTTCGCGGCGGCGTAGGCGCACTGACCGTAGTTGCCGAACAGACCCGCGCCGGACGCGAAGTTGATGACCGTGCCCTTCGTTTCCTTCAGGTACGGATAGCACGCCTTCATGTAATAGAAGGTCGCATAGAGACCGGAATACAGCGCCAGATTGAACTGCTGCGTCGTGTGATTCGCCAGCGGCACGCCGGAAGCGGACGCCTGCGCGTTGTTGATGAGCACGTCGATATGGCCGAACGCGTCAATCGCCTGCTTGACGACCTCGCCAACGACCGCCTCGTTATCCGCCGCATCATTCACGTCCGCCTGCACGCAGAGCACCTTGATGCCGTAGAGCCGTTCCAGCTCTTCCTTCGCATCGGTCAGCTTCTGCACATTGCGGCCGGTGATGACCAGATTCGCGCCTTCCTTGGCATATGCCGTCGCGATGCCGTAGCCGATGGAGCCGCAGCGTCCGTCGCTCAGCTTGGCATAGCCCGCGCCAGTGATGATGGCCGTCTTACCCGTCAAAAATCCCATGATGAACATCCTCCTTATCAATCAAGTCCCGAACAGCGATTGCTCCGCATCAAAAAAGCAATTTTCAGCCTATTCGGTTTGTTCTACTTCTATAGTATCACATTGACAAATAAAAATCAATCATTTCTTTTGACACATCGGCAGGATAAAACGGCACAAGCATGCACGAACGCGCAGAAACCTGCATGGGAGAGCTGTCGGTTCGGCTTTCCCCACACAACAAAAATCCCCCTCGACAACCAAGCCGAGGGGGTAAAGGGAATCCGGCAGCGACTTATCCTCCCGGGCCGTTTCCAGCCAAGTACTTTCAGCACTGGAGAGCTTAACTGCTGTGTTCGGTATGGGAACAGGTGGGACCTCTCCGTCATTGCCACCGGAAATGGTAGCTATT